>DAONFG010000001.1:0-245407 GCA_035403465.1 Spirochaetota bacterium
GAAAAAATTATTCATAAGGCAGCTTAATTTTTTGACTTTTCTCATAGTGGAAACTATCTGCGTTAAAACACTTAAAGAACCCTCTACCACCCCCTTATACAGGGGACTCAATGTTTTTTATATGGAGCAAAAAATGGTTACATCCCTGTCTTTAAGCTAGGGTAATTTTGTTGTAAGTTAAATTTGTGATATAGGAATTTCCGTTTATTAAAACACTCAAAGTATCCTGCACCGCCCCAGATTCAGGGGACACAATGGTACTTATGGGAAGCAAAATATTGTTATATTCTTGACTTTAAGTCCCCGGAATGATTCTGTAAATTAAAATTTACGGACCTGAACATTCGAGGAAATGCTGCGTTTTGTATGGAATCACAAATAATGAAGATAAAATATTCTGTATCACCAGGGAAGCTATGGAATTAACAACGCGTTATGAATTAACCGGAGAACCTTTTTACAAAGTTGTTGCAATTGATGCAATGAGAGATATGATAGATAACAAATAATAAATATCAGTATCGCTGAAAGAAAATTTACAGGATAATTTAATATGGATAACAGGATTAGGCAGCAGGTTGAACTCGTGCATATCATAGTCTCGTTATTTGAAGTAGTCGACAGAAGCGGCTACCTGTTCGAACTTGAAAAGTACTTATACTTAGCCGATAATTATCAGTACCTTGCAGAAGCAATAAATATGGTGACGAAAGGTACAGACCCGGAGGAGGTCGCAAAATATTTAAAAGATCTTGTGGATTCGGAACAGGACCCCGATGTTAAACGCCTGAAGAAAATGGTGGAACAGGCTGTCCCGCAGATACAGATCGGGATAGGTACGGCTTACTCAATTAAGTACAGGTTGTTTGCACTTGTTTCACCTGAAGTGGAACATCATTATACAATGAAGCTCCTTGAGTTTGAAAGAAGAAAAAACCTGTTTTATTCAGAGTCGGTATTATTTAATTCAGAACCTGAACTTGTATCCGTTGTGGAAACAATTTTTCTTTTCGGGAAAATCGCAGGGCATCCGGTGGGGATGACAGCAATTGAATACAGAACAATCGCCCTTGCGCTTCTCGGATGTTCCCGGGCGATGCAGGTGAAGATATTTGAATATTTTCCCTTAATTGAAGCTGAAAAATTCCTGGATTTCTACAGCCCGGGAAAAATAAACGAAACTGATGTAATAAATGCCATGCATGAGATTGAAGAATGGGAACGCAAACAGGAGGTTTTAAGAAAGAAAATAATTGAATGGCAGCTTAAGCAGAACAAGGGGGAATAGATCTGCGTATTACTGTTGACTGACCTTTCATTTAATCGTGAAGATTAATAAAACTGATGTTATTTTATTATTAAATTCAAATGGTAACTTTATGGAAAAAACTCTAAAGATCATAATCTGCAGTATCGTGTTCCTGCTTGTTTTTAACCCGGTTTATTCTGATAAGGATGATGATAAATACTATTTCAGCGGTAAATATTACGTTGAATCAACGGGGATTTTTGATGTAATATACGGTCCGGAAGAGGATAAACTTATAATACTTATCAATAAAATGGCATTCAGTGACGCTAAAACAATCAAGCAGATGAGAGCAATGCCTCTGCGGGTGCTGGGATTGTATAAATCCGAAGAAAACAGCGGGAACGATGAACAGAATAAAAAAATTGATCTGCTTGCAAGAATTTCCTTTAAAAAAACCAACAAGGTTGAAATTAACTTATCAAAGGAACAGCATGACAAATATGATGGGGTTGTTATTGAAATGGATAAGGGGGAACCCTGTGAAGGCACTTTCTCTAATTATGCCAAGATGCCAAGCAAAGAGAATCATGATGCAGAGAATGAATATTACAAAAATATAGATAACTCAGAACCAATAGATTACTATGATAAAATGATAGAAAAGGATCTTGAAGATTCTAATTGATTTGAATTAACCAGGATACATAAAATGTTAATCGTAAATAAAAATACAACATTATTAGACCATTATAATAATCATCACAGCATTACGATACCGGGTAGCGTTTCTCTTATTTTTGAATTTACTTTTGCTATAATCAGTGTAGACGCATTGAGCGCAAACCCTGAACCCGCAAGATGAATAGTAAGATTTACCGGCAACGAATCTTACTATTCATCTGTTTTCCATTGAAAAGGTGTCAGGTTAAGTTATAAATATTAATAAATCTCCATATGTTTTGTTATTCGTTACCAACGGCCTTTTTTATCATATCTATAATAGATGCGCTGTCTGTTTCCAGCGCGTATTCCATGACGGATTTTCCAGAGTTATCCTTAACGTCAAGCTTTGCCTTTTTGCTGATTAGAAACTCAACTGCCGCCTTATCACTTATCTCTAGTGCCAGCATAACCGGATATCTGCCCTCGTTATTGCATATATTTACATTTGCGCCGTTATTAACAAGAAATTTTAATGATGCCATATCACAATAGTTATCACTGAAACAGGCCATTAAAGGCGTATTACCTTCATTGTCTTTTATGTTAACATCGGCACCTTTATTTATAAATAATTTTAATAATTCCGTCTGATCTTTTGACGATAATTCGTGTTCCTCATCGATTATGATATAAAACAAGGGTGTTTCACCATTATCGTTTTTTACATTAACCTTGGCACCTTTGGTAAGCAGCAGCGTGATAATTTCAGTATTAGCCGATTTAGATGCAACATGCAGGGCAGTATTACCTTCATTATCACGCAGGTTTAAATCAGCTCCATAATTAATGAAAAATCTGGCCAGATCATGATCATTTTTATTATAGCATTTCCGTATCAGGCATGACCTTCCGGAATCAGCCTGCGCATTCAGATCGGCACCTTTTTTAAGCAGCGCGTTTGCGTATTCTATATTCTCCGTCAGCATAAGAGGAGTTTCTCTGTGATTATTCCGCGCATTCACATCCGCGCCATTCTGCAGAAGAAGGTTGGTGATATCAAGGTTCTTCCCCATGCGTTGTGCTTCATGTAACGGAGTGTTGCCTTCGTTATCCCTGGTATTTACAGATGCGCCGTTATCTATCAGGATTTTGACATTGTTGTAATTCGTATCAGCCATATTGATTAAAGCGGTCCGCCCGCGGTTGTTTTTTGCGTTAACATCCGCACCGGCGGTGATTAATGCCTCAATGATGGGGCTTACATCGGTTGTGAAACTGCATTGATTCCCAACGCTTGTTAAAGCAGTATCGCCGTTATTATCAACAGCGGTTACACTTGCCCCTTTATCAAGAAGAAGCTTGATAATCTTAACATTATCAAGTATACCGCAGGCATACATCAGGACTGATGTTCCATCTTCGGTCGTTGCATTAACATTCGCGCCCTGGTCTATATAATTACTGACAGAGTTATAATCATTATTAACTACCGCCTCGTACAGCATCTGGTTGACATTTGAATCCTCCTGTGCGTAGCCAATCCGCATGGTCGATAGTGTAAGTATCATTGCGATGATAAACAATTTTTTTAGTTTTTCCATTATGATTATACCTCGATTTATTAAAACGATCGTTAGCTTTTAAGCAACATCTACGTAATTTTTGCGTTATCCTGATACATTATGCTGATAATAATTTCCTTAATTCAACGTGAGGTATATTCCCTCATCATCCTGTAGTATTTTAGATTTTATATTCTATACATCCGGGAAATAATTTCAAGAATAAAATAAAATTTAAAAATTAATTCGGGTACTGTAAAAAACAGCTTCATATCGTATTCATTTTCATTATATGCATAACAGATATGCGGTTGTAGAATGACTTTTCAGAAGTGGAGGCCTGGTGCCTTAAAATCGGACATTTGCGTCAGTATTATGACACCAATGGGTGATGGACTGATATCTATCAGGATTTTGACATTGTTGTAATTCGTGTCACCCATATTGATTAAAGCGGTCCGCCGGTGCGGTTGTTCTTTGCATTAACATCCGCACCGGCGGTGATTAATGCCTCAATGATGGGGCTTACATCGGTTGTGAAACTGCATTGATTCCCAACGCATGTTAAAGTAGTATCGCCGTTATTATCAACAGCGGTGACACTGGCCTCTTTATAAAGAAGAAGCCGGATAATCCTGACATCATCCAGTTTGCCGCAGAGGGAAGGCGGGGACTTTTCCAGTCGTTTGAAATACTTCAATTATATAGGAATTTCCGTTTATTAAAACACTCAAAGTATCCTGCACCGCCCCAGATTCAGGGGACACAATGGTACTTATGGGAAGCAAAATATTGTTATATTCTTGAATTTAAGCCCCCGGAATGATTCTGTAAATTAAAATTTGCGCCGCTAAAAATTTCACGAGTATACCAAACACTGCGGTTTAATATTTAAACCATACATATAAAAAATTTAATTTTTTTTAGAAATTCCGCTAAAAATCGAAAAATTTACGGAGGCTTCACCACCCGCCTGTATGGTTTAAAATATCCATTCCTTATACCATGTGTTCTAACCAGCTTTTTTATCTCCGCATCTGCCATAAATGAATACACAGTGTCTTTTATCATTAACGCCATGCAGTCAGGGCATGTATGGCGCTGAAAACCGTTGCTGAATTTTCCGCAGGCTATGAGTTTTTTAACTTCGTCGAGTTTTTCGTCATCAAGCGGGCCGCACATGACCTCAAATTTGTGCGGGTAAATCTCCTTAAATTCAGGCCAGTGCCTTGTCCATACCGACCTGTACATGTTCCAGCGTTCAAGCGCCGGTGTGTAAGCTGTTTTTTTTTCGCATGCAGAAGGTACAGTACATGCATTGTATACGACGCAGATTTAATAAAAAATAAAAATTTTTTTGCTCAGGAGTTACATTCCCCCCGTAACCATTCACAAAAACTTCATTCATACTTAAAATAATTCTCGCACTTCATTCTGAAGATGTTTAAAATGGCATATATCCGGTTGAAAATGATTTTATCGAGGCAAAACAATGGCTGATATAAAAAAGAAGCCCTCAATCATATTTACAAAGTACTCGCCATATACGGTGACAGACCTTGAGCATCTTGAAAACAACCTTGGAAACAGGATCGAAGTCAAACCTGTAATGTCGCTCTGCAGGTGCGGCGAATCAAAACATAAACCACACTGCGACGGATCGCACTGCGAACACCCAATCAACGGAGAAAAGAGCCCTGAACGAGACCCGTACAAATGGAAGGACTATCGCGGTGAAAAGATAACAGTCCATTTCAACCTTGGAGTCTGTTCACATGACACTTCATGTGTAAGGCTGCTTCCTGCAGTATTCAACGTGAACAGGCGGCCCTGGATCCTGGCTGATGCAGCCCCAACCGATGAACTGATTTCAGTGATAAACAAGTGCCCTTCAGGTGCGCTGGCCTATACAATTAACGGAGTTCTGCATAAACGGCTTTACGATGGTGAACCGAAAATCAGGGCGCATGCAAAGGGCCCGATCGAGGTATACGGCGATATAGAACTCAGGGATGACCAGGGAACACAGCCCGAAACCGGTGACCACTACGTTCTTTGCGGATGCGGCTGTTCAAAAAATCATCCCTTCTGCGACGGCCGGCATTTAAGAAAAAAAAGAAAGGCGGACTGATTGGATACCCTTTTAATTAACGCGGAGAATGTTTCCAGGAGATTCGGGACGGTAACTGTTTTTAAAAACATATCGTTCAGGGCAGAGGCAAACAGTTCCATTGCAATAACCGGCCGTAACGGATCGGGCAAGTCCACCCTGCTGCAGATAGCAGCCGGTATCCAGCGCGCCAGTTCAGGCTGTGTGACTCTGAGAGTTAATGACGCCAGCATCAATGCTGAAAATTTTTCCGCGCATGCGGGATACACCGGTCCCCTGGTTAACCCGTATGATATGCTCACAGCCGCAGAGAACCTTGCATTTACAGTAAAAGATAAGGCCGCTGAAGAACGGATCGACGGCATGCTCAATTACTTTGACCTTTACAAAGACCGGGATAAAATTGTAAAATACTACTCCTCGGGAATGAAACAGAGACTTAAACTGATACATGCCTTCATCAATGACCCGGCAATAATACTCCTCGATGAACCGGGGAGCAACCTTGACAGTACCGGCAAAGATAAACTCTTCGAGACAATTGAAAAACTTAAAGAGAACCGCATTGTTATAATCGCATCAAATGAACAGGACGAAATCAATCTATGCAGCGGCAGGGTGGAACTTGGATAACAGAATTTATAAACACCTGAAAAAGGACCTCCTTGTTGAATTCCGGAACCGTTCAGCGGTCAACATAAGCTTTGCCTTTGCCGGAATCACGACACTCGCAGTAAGCCTTGCATCCGGAGGTATTAAGCTGGACGCGAACATTCAGTCGATCCTCTTCTGGATAATTATCTTTTTCAGCGGAATGAGCGGGCTTGCACACACCTTTATACGCGAAGAGGAGGAGAGGACAGCCCTCTTCCTGGCAATACATTCCATTCCTGAAGAGGTCTATATTGCCAAACTGCTTTTTAACCTTGTATTCTTTATATTCATAGCGGCTGTTATAACCCCGTTATACATTTTTTTCATGCAGGCGGTTCCGGTTCACCTGCTGCACTTTTCGCTTACAGTTCTTGCCGGCAGCATTGCCATAGCATCAGTGTCGACAATCCTGGGCGCCATAGTATCAAAGGCTGAAAACCGCGGGACACTTTTCACGGTGATATCCTTCCCCCTGATGCTCCCGGTGCTCTGGATTGCCATTATGACAACAACAGCCTGCCTTGAATCCGGCGCAGCACCGGAATTACGCGGCATCCTTTTTTTACTTGCCTTTTCAGGTGTCATCATTTCCGCATCATATATGTCGTTTAAATTCATATGGATGGAATAGTATGAAGGCTTTACGGCTTGTTCAGTATATAATCGTCGCGGTCATGATGCCTGCAGTTTTTTACATGGCGCTGGTATGGGTACCGCCCGCAATGGGTCTTGGAGACGCGAGCAGGATCCTCTATTTTCACGTACCCATCGCATGGAGCAGTGTTCTGGCTTTCCTTGCATCCGGTTATTATTCAATCCGGTTCCTCATGAAAGAGAATTCCAGCTATGAACTTTACGCATGGAACGCCGCATACACCGGTCTTGTATACTCTGTGCTTACTGTGATAACAGGTTCTATCTGGGCGCACATAAGCTGGAACATCTGGTGGAACTGGGACCCGCGCGAAACATCGGCAGTTATTCTGCTGCTCATATACATTGCGTACATAAGCCTCTACTCATCGTTAAAGGAGAGGCCGGGCCGCGGAAAAATCAGTGCTGTATACCTTGTAATCGCTGCTGTGGTTATGCCATTCTTTGTGTTCATCATACCGCGTATCTACAGGTCACTTCACCCGGACATGATATTCGGTTCAGAAAATAAATTCGACCTTGAACCGTCAATGCGCATCACGCTCCTGACGTCAATAGCGGTATTCACCCTGCTTTATTTTATTATTATCAGCCTGATGAACCGCGCCTCTATCCTGGAAAAAACAATTGGGGAGAACATTCATGATAACTGAAGTTATAATTGCCTTATGCGTTATATGGGCAGGCATATCCTTTCTCCTGTTCAGGATTGACAGGAGAATCACTTCACTTGAAAGGAAAGTAAATGAAAAATAAAAGGATCCTAGTCTTTATAGCTTTTATCGTCCTGGTGGTCGCTTCGATCCTCCTGCTGGGAAAGGATATGTTCTCCCCTTACGTTTCGTTTTCATACGCAAAGAATCACCCTGACAAATATGTGCAGGTAATAGGGAAGAGGGGAAGTGTGGTCCCGGCCAATACTGAGGGTAAGGGCTACACCTTCACCTTGATCAGCGAAAAAAATGAGCAGATGAACGCATGGACCACAGAAGCAAAACCTGCAAACTTTGAGCATGCCGAAGAGCTTGTGGTAATTGGAAGGTATTCTAAAGAAAAAAATATTTTCATCGCAGATAAAGTCCTCACCAAGTGCCCGTCAAAATACCAGAAGGAAAAGAAATAATATGAATATCGGAACAATACTGATCGCAACAGCAATGATGCTCTCTGCAGCATCCGCAATGTTTTTTATCCGGAGCAAAAAGGGCACGGTTGTACTGCAGATTAACGCGGCACGCAGATCCTACTATGCGGCTTCCGCCCTGATTCTTTTTTCAGTTATAATGCTTCTCAATGCTCTGCTTAACAATGAATTCCAGTACTCCTATGTTTATAACAATTCAGCTGCCGGTATGCACCTTGTGTACAAAATCGCTGCTCTCTGGGCCGGGAGCGAAGGAAGCTACCTTATCTGGACACTAATGCTGAACTTAATGGGACTCTACCTGATCAGCAGGAAAGTAGATGATGAGGATATTCTTCTTTCAGTTACGGCATTTATGCAGGCGCTTATGCTGATAGTTGTACTGGTTAAAAGCCCCTTTGTAAAAGTATGGGTTGATCACCAGTATTTTCAGCCTGGAATGATTCCATCCGACGGGCAGGGTATGAATCCGCTTCTTATGGATCCATGGATGGTTGCCCATCCTCCGGTTCTTTTTCTTGGTTACGCTTCGGCGTCAATAATATTTGCCTACGCAGTTACCGCGCTTATAAGAAAAGAGTATGACAGCTGGATCGAACCCGCTTACAAATGGCTGATCTTCAGCACATTCACCCTTGGTCTCGGCATTTTCATGGGCGGGTACTGGGCCTATACAGTTCTGGGCTGGGGCGGTTACTGGGGATGGGACCCGGTAGAAAACTCATCGCTTGTGCCCTGGATCGTCAGCATAGCACTTATGCATAGCATGATGCTTCAGAAACGCAAGCCCGTACTTAAAAAGACAAATATAGGCCTTGCCCTAATATATTTCATACTTGTATTCTACAGCACTTTCCTTACCCGCAGCGGGGTGCTTTCAGAATTTTCAGTACACTCCTTCCAGGAATCGAATCTTAAAATTTATCTCGGGATAATGCTGGCACTCTTCATAATTGGATCGCTTTTCATTTTTATCAGGCGCTTCAGGGGGATTAAGTCCGAGTCATTAAAACAGGAGCTCTTCAACCTTGAAAACATGACTGTATTCGGTATCATCGTTCTTCTATTCTACTCTTTCATAATTCTCTCAGGAACGTCAATGCCCATAATCACGGGACTCACCGGAAAGGAGCCCGTACCTGTAACAGCAAATTTTTATAACAACATATCAGTCCCCATGGGGATAATGCTGATTGTTTTCATCATTCTCTCTGCTGTTTCATCAATAAAATACTCGAAGTTTGTACTCGCATCTGCATGCGCTGTATCTGTTGCATTCACTGCTCTTGTGAATATATTTTTCGGATTCAGCCCGGTTACAGCGTCATTCACCGCGGTTTCTTTTTTACTCCTGCAGCTCATGCTTTATGATCTCTACACAAAGGGCCGGGGTGTGATTCTTTCTTCGCGCACCGCACACCTGGGCATTGCCGTAATGGTAACCGGCATAATAATTTCCGGCTACTATTCATGGACAGAAGAGGTTCAGGTCAGCACAGGACAGACTGTAAGCGCCGGAGATGTTTCAGTTAAACTTAATGGTTTCATTGAAGGGCCTGAACAGGCAATAGGCATCACAATCGGCAGAAACAACAGGTTTCGTGACGTATCGCTTGCGTACCGTCTTGATGAAAACCTGAAGCCGTTCTACAAGGAACCTTACCTTGTTCCCGGTGTTGCAGGTGATATATATATCTCCCCCGCAGAGTATATCTTTTCAGCTATTGAGTACGGGACAGAAATTTTCCAGAAGGGCGACGAGAAGGATGTAACAGGATTGAAAGTAAAGTTTACCGGTTTTGACATCAGGAATATGGGTAAACCCGACATGTCAATCTATGCCAACCTTGTCGTAAACGGCAGGCCGTACAGGCCGGGCTTATACCTGCAGAATGACGAGGTTAAAAACGCCAGCCTCACATTAGCGGGTACAGACAGGGTCATTTCACTTGAAAAGATAATGGTAGACCACGAGGTTGTGATCATCAGAATTGCTCCATCAGCAAAGGAGACTCTTCCGCCAGATTATGCAGTGCTTAATGTTTCCTACAAACGCATGATCTGGCTTGTGTGGCTGGGAACAATATTTATAAGTGCGGGATTAATACTCTCCATGGTAAGACTATACCGGGTAAAAAAAAGTTAATCATCCGATTAACTTCTCCTGTCCCTTAACTGCGGGCAGGGGAAAATCCTCCGGCTTCATGTTCAAGCAGCATCCTCTTTACATCAACGCCGCCTGAATAATTTCCCATTGATCCGTCTCCCCTGATCACCCTGTGGCATGGAATTATAACCGGAAACGCATTTTTAGCCATTACGTTCCCGACAAACCTTCCGCCCCTTGCTATTCCGCTTCTCTCTGCAAGAGCGCCGTAACTTATTGTTTCACCGGGCGTAACCTTTATCAGCTCCCTGTAAACATTCAGCTGGTTTTCGGTGCATCCGGAGACATCAAGAACGATCATCTTTTTACCTGAACAGGAGGCGGGATTAACGGTTTCGTTTATCCCGGTAAAAATTATTTTATGTGAAGAATCTGTTTTTTTAGCCGAATAATCATCGAGCCAGTTGAACAGCATCTGAACATTGAACGGTATTTCTTTTGACCGCTGCTTTCCGTGTGAGATAAAATCTATCGTGATTACAGCACCAGGGGACGCGGTGATTTTAAGACTGAATATTTTACCGGCGTAAAAGTACTGGTTTATGATTCCGGAAGGTTTCATGACCGCAGTATAAGTTCAGCCTGCGCCCTGTCTGATTCGATCTGTCTTACCAGGGATTCTGCAGATTCAAATTTCCGTTCATCCCTTATCTTGCTGTAAAAGGTCAATGTAAGAGGCTCATCGTATATATCTTCGCTGAAACTGAATATGTTCACTTCAATACTCCTGGAAGTGCCGTTGAATGTTGGATTGAAGCCGATGTTGAGCATCCCCCCGTATTCCTTTCCCCTGATGTTTACAGATACGGCGTAAACCCCTCCCGCAGGGATTATTTTATCCGGAGAGAAAGGCTTCACATTCGCTGTGGGGTAACCAAGGTGTCTGCCGCGTCCTTCTCCTTTTATCACTGTACCTGAAAACGTATACTTTCTGCCGAGTAGTTTTTCAACATTCTCCATGCTGCCGCTGTCAAGTTCCTTCCGCAGCAGGGTTGATGATACGGCATTTCCGTCTATGGCTTCAACCGGTACCTGCGTAATAAGGATGCTTGTGCGTTTCGCAAGGGCGTTTAGGTAATCAATGTTGCCCTCACGGTTTTTACCGAACGCATGGTCGTACCCTATGACAATCTCGCGCGCGCCAAGCCTCCCTATCAGCAGCTCATGATAAAACTGCTCTGCAGTGAGGTCAGCAACCTCCCGCGTGAATTCAAGCATTATGATATTCTTTACCCCCAGGGCTGCAAGGGCCTGCTGTTTCTCTTCGACCGTGGTTATCATCCGGCATACTGACCCGGGATGGATAACAGTCCTGGGGTGGTTCCTGAATGTAATAACAAAGGGTTCACCTGAATGTTCTCGCGATTTAAGAAGGAGTGTTTCGATGATCTTCCTGTGCCCTGTATGTACGCCGTCGAAGTTGCCTATTGTGACAACAGGATTGACAATGCTGCCGTTATTTTCAGGAATCTCATGGTATATTTTTATATTATCATTGCTCATAACCGGTTCCGCCAGTACAGAAACCATTCTGCAGGTGCACTGCCTCTTTTCAAGATATTTTTTACCTGCCCTTCTGCCCTGTATAGTTAAAGATCAGCGCCGGAATGACCCCTGCGGCGATTCCGCAAAGGTCCGCAGCAAGGTCCATCAGCGAACATGAACGTCCCGGTATCCATATCTGTATGCCTTCAATAACAATTCCATAAAGCATAAGCCATAGTCCGCACCTCAGGTACATTCGGGGGTACGCGCGCAATGCCAGCAGAGACAGAACAAGAAAAGCTGCCAGGTGATTCAGTTTGTCACTGAATCCTGTTTCAAGTGCATAATTGCCGGGTGTAACGGCCAGCATCATGATAATAACCAATCCGGCCCATAGCATGTATTTATTGATAATCGGGTTATTCAGGATCATATTATGCAGCCCTCCTCAATTTTCAATACATGTTTATAATCCGCGTGTTATGACTATCCGCTATAATAAAATTACTGTTATCATGATCCGGAAAAAAGTGCCCTTTCAAGTTACAATAAAAAAATAATATACAACCACCGTGGACTCATATTATAATCGACATTATGATTATTTAAACTCAAATTACCATTAATAGATTGTACAACATGTAATCATATACAACCGGCGTTATGAAAAATATAAAGTTAATAATATTAATCGCAATAGCTGCTATAAGCCTTGAAATCTCAGCAGAGATTCCGGACGTCTTATACCATTTAAATGACAGGGGTGAAATAATCGGTCACTACAGCATTTATGCTAAAAACGATATTCTATTCTGTTCCGGAGATGATCCGGCAGGCAGTGAAAACAACCGGGCTGCAGAACTCATGATGATAGGCGAATTCAATGCAGCATCAGAGGTTTTTGAAGATGCATTAAGGCATGCACCTCTATTCCTTCCGTTCCGTTACAACCTTGGAATCTGCTACCTCTATCTGAATAAGCTGGACCTGGCAATGATGCACTTTACAAAGGCAAAACAGCTTGTACCCGAATATGATAAAATCTATCTCCAGATAGGATACATCTATGACCGTAAAAACGACGAAACCCGTGCGCTGGATTATTTCAGTAAAGCCCTGCAGTTGAATCCCAATGAACTGAATACATACATCCTGATTGGTGATATTTATTTTAAACGTAACCAGATGAACATTGCGCGCAAGTATTACGAAAAAGCCCTTAAAATTAACCCGGTTTACCCGAACGGTCTGCTGGGTCTTGCGAAAATTCATTTTAAAAAAGAGGAATATATAAAAGCCATAGTTCTTTTTAAATCCATAAATACAGGAGGAGACTATGATAAATCACTTCATTTTTATTATGCCGAATCCTCATTTAAACTTGGTGATTACCGGAAGGCCGCAGAGGAGTATGAAAAACTGCTCAGCTTCAGAAATGACCGGTTTTTTCTTGTTAATTCGGTCCTGCTGATAAAACATAAACTTGATTTATCGCGCAGGTTTATTGAATAGAACCGGCTTCTATTTAATAGTCAGTTTGGAAATCTCTATCCTGTACAGGTTATATGCGTTTGTGAGCATTACTTTAATATTCCTGTTAAGCTCCCTGTCTGTTGATCTCCTGTTCATATACTTTTCAATTTCATCAAACTGGTTTTTCAGCTTGATGCCTATGTTTTCAAGCTCACCGGCGATTGCAATTGATGTAATAGATCTGTTCCCGGAAGAAACTGTTTTTATCTGGGCCTCAATCTGCGCTTTAAGCTCCTTCTGCCTGTCTATCTCCTCCTCTTTGCTGTCAAGCATCGAGATCGCAATCATATTAAAATTCACAGGAGATATATACTCGTAGTGGGTGCGGTCGTAAACAATCTCTGAAACAAGCATTTCGGGTAATATCAGCGAATAAAATTTGTTTCTTATAAGCTCTTCAGTATGACCATCAAAGAAAATCCTGTTGGATACGGGCAGCCGGTTTTCTGTCCTGTTTGAAAGGCCGGAATACTCGAAGAGTTCATCACCCGAAACCAGGAATTCATCAGTCACAAGGTTAATTCCGACATTTATATTTCTACTCATAATATTAGAATTATTATAACTGCGCAGCCCGCCGCATATTGTAATAGCGGCTGAGAGAGCTTCGAATGGATCATTATAACAGATAGTTATCCTGTTGCTCTCCTTGTGCGAAATATTGCCCGATGTTCCCTTAAGTTCCGGGATCAGGAGCAGGTCACATAACAGGTAGAGCTCTATTAATTCATAATAGTTTAAACCCTTCTCAAGGCTGCTGAAATTCAAAATATCAACAGTAAGCACCGTGATTCTCTTTTTATCTATGCCGGTGAACCTGTTGCTCTCCCTGGCAAGCGTTCCAGGCTGCGGAAGTTCATACTTCCTGAATATATTTATTATAAAATTTTCAATCTCTTTCAATTCATCTTCCGGAAGCTTTTGCAGAATATCAATAATATCCCAGCTTATACCGTACTCCTCTCTAAGAAGTGAAATAAGAAAAAAATTAAAATCCGGTGTATGAATATCTCTCAGAACAGACAGTATCTCCCGCTGGATAGCCCTGTTTTTAATGATGAGCATCTCCCGGACAGACCTGAACGCATCCTTGCTGCCTAGGCGTATGAGGATCATGCATGAAAAAATCCTTACCCTTATGCCCGGATCTTTAAGGTATTCCTGTACCTGGCGCGACAGTTGCTGCTTGCTGTAATCAGCCCGCACAGCCATAATTGAACATATCGATTTTACAATAGTCTCTTTGAGTATCTGGTTCTTTTCATTGATAAAAAGCTCATGCAGGTAATCAATATCCTCGGTAAAAGCGCAATGGCCCAGTCCCGCAATAGCTTTCTGACGGATTACACTGTCATTGTTGTTTTCGATAATCTGCTTAAACACATTCGTTGCATTGATATTCGATTTTACATTCTGCGTCATAAGGATTCCTGTAATTCCCGAAACTATTTCACCGGTGGACGCAAAATTATTCTTCAGGAATTCAACAAGAATATTGAGCAGCCTTTTTTCAGTAAATAATGGAAGCAGCTGAACTGCTTTCACCTGTTCCTCCGGGGAACCCGCTGTCAGCATGATTTCAACTTCACTAAGCATATATGAATAGTTGATCCTGCTCAGTGCGACAATTGCTCCTTCATAAATATCAGGGTCAGGATATTTCTTCAGGTAGTTGTAGATATATACCAGCGACTTGGCTGCACCCTCAATCTGCAGCACCTCAATAATCCTGCAGAGCCTTACAATCCTTGACTGCAGGTATCGTTTGTCAAAATTAACTGTTTCAAGCCTGGCCACGGTGTTGTCACGTGACACCCGGTCATCGTCAAGCATGAGGTCAATAAGGCATGAAAGTGATTCGTTATCTTCTGGTGTAATGTAGTAAATCCATTCAGCCATAAGGGGAAGTATTCTTCGTGCAAAATCCTTACCCTCGTTGGTAAATCCTCCCAGCAGCCTTCTCTTTTGTTCCGGGTTCATTTTTTTCAGAATGTAGTTTCTTACACGGCGGAAATTTTCGGGTAAGGAATTATCTACAACATCGGGTATCATGAACTCGCGCCTGTAGGTTTCAAAGAACGCCTCCAGGGTTGCTGAAATGTAGCTGAACATTTTATCCCTGAACAACGTGTATGTCCTGGATTTTTCCTTACCGCTGAAATACCTGTAAAAAATCAGGACAATAAGCTCGTTGTCCCTCTCCTGTTCCACGTTCATCGATATCAGGTTTCGTAAAAGTTTTTCAGGAAAACGGATCAGTGTAATATTGCTGTATATCGAATAGAGCACCATGCGCCGGAGCCTGTCATCTTTTGACTCAAGGGCTTTCATCGTATATATTACGGATTCCCTGTGGTTGCATGAAAGCATGGCATTTATAAATGCTGCTTTTGTTTTAATCGAATAGTTCTCAAACCTTGCAGTAATCTTGCCCAGCAGCACTTTTATATTAAGAAGCAGTTCTTCATCCGGGGTCATCTGTTTTTCAACGATTCCCTCATACAGCGGGTGTTCACCGGTTTCATCTCCAGCTTCCTCTTTATATATTTCCTGGTTCAGGTTATATATTGAAAGAAATACATGGTATGACGTTTCATCATCATTCCGCTTTAGAAGTTCTTCGTAAATTTCAGTTTTCCTGATTAATGACAGTGAGCTTACTGCGCTGTAAAAAAGCTTGCCGTTCTGGTTATTCCGGGTCGTTGCAATTATATATGAACCGGCTTCTGCATCGGCGGCTCCTATATATCTTAATGTGTTAAACGCTTTTCTCAGCAGGGCTCCGGCTTCCTGGTCATCTTTGTGCTTTTCGATAAAATTGATGACCATCGGAGATTCATTTACAGAGCCGTTTTTTCTGAGAAAATCAAGGATTATATCCTTCTCCACTGAAGAGATTTTTTTTTCGAGCAGGGAAGTCATTACAGGAATCAATGTTTTATCGTCGAATCGGGCAAGAACATTAATAGCGCTGGCAGTAATGTCCCCGCCCTTTTCAATTTCTCTCAGTAACAGGTTTTTGCCCGCCTCAGATTTGAGAATGCCGAGGATATTATGAAAGGCCACACGTTCATAAGGATCAAGTTTGAAACTTCTGCTAATTTCCAGTTTAATGGACTGGAGAAAGTTTTTTTCTTCGCTCAAGGGATTCACCCGCTCATAATTTGTATTATATCTGCCCGGAAAACAGTAAAAAATATTCCGAAAAAACCTGTTATACGCCTTGTATTTAATGTCGGTTTATTTAATTACCGGGAAAAGACAAAATCACACGCTTTTAATGAAGTTTTGACGGTTTGTATTTAAAAGTATGCTTTTAAATCCTGTTAACACAGAATTACCGCCTGAAAAAGTTAAAGATTTACTACTGAAAATAAATTGACTCTTGTGCGGTATTAATATTAAATTCAGTCTGATTTAATATGTGCAATCAATTCTACAAAGGTGAAGGAGCATAGTAATGAAAAAAGTATTTAAAGTCTCATTATCCTGTATTCTTCTGGCTGTTTTAGTATCCTGCGGAGGCGGTAAAAACGTCAAGGATGATAAAGCATCGGGAAAAGGAAATCCTAACAGGGGCCAGGAAACCGGGTATGCGACAATTTTCGATAATGATACAGCCCTTGCCAGGGACAGGGCAACTGATGATGCAAAGAGAAAGCTTGTAATAAAAATACTTGGCGAATCAATCAGGGGCCAGAGTATTATGGAGAATTACGAACTGGTATCAAATATAGTTGAGGCCAAGTCATATGGTCTTGTAAAACAAATTGAAGTAATCAAACAGGGTAAATCCGGCGATACAGAATACTTTGTGACTATCGAGGGAACCGTTGAACCTGGCGTAGTAGAAGACGCTATTGAAGATGCACTTGAAAGATACGGAAGACCCAAATTTATGGTGCTGGTTGATGAAAACATCGAGGGTGATAAAAATGCCCCGGGAATGACTGTTACTGAACTCACAATCATGAATATAATGGGTAGCTCCGGTTTTGAATTTGTTGATGCAGCCATGACACAGGAACTCATGAGGAAAGAAAGAACAAAAATGCAGAAGGCAGTTTCAGGTAAGGTTTCTGACGATGTTCAGGACCTGCTTCTCGATGATGCGGGCGCAGAGGTGATAATTTTCGGGACAGTAGCTGTTACCGACCAGTCATCGGCAATGATTGAATATACCAAAAACATGAAGTCCAAGCAGGCAAACATCAACCTCAAGGCGGTGGATGTTTATACCGGAAGCATTATTGCAACAGCTGTTGGCAACGCGGCCAGTGTTCACATTGACGGCAAGACCGCAGGAAAGGATGCGATCCAGAAATGCCTTGGCCAGAGTAAACTTCTTGGAAAGAATGACGACGACAACAAGTTCCAGGCCGGCGTCTTCATGGAAACAATTATCAAAAAATTCGTAAAAGCGGCAAACAACAGGGAGATCAAGATTATCATAGCCGGCCTGGATGCAGCCGAACTCAAGGATTTTAAAGATCAGGTATCAAACAGGATACGCGGAGTACAGAAAGTAATCGAGAAGGGCAGGGATGGTAAAGCTGCTAAACTTGAAGTATACTTTGCAGGAAAAACCAACGATTTTGAAGACGAACTTTCAGCCAAGGCTTCGGCAATGGGATATGAAATCATCGTCACAACATCAAGACCGAATAAACTGATTATGACCGCAAGAAAGATAAACTGATTACATATAAATTGAATGTTAAAAAAAGGCTGCCTGTGGCAGCCTTTTTTTAATTACAGGGTCTTGCTGGAAAGCTCCTGAGCCGCATTATCAATACTGCCGTACTTTTTTAACAACCTGTCCCTCAGACCTGAAAATTCACTGCTCCTTTTATAATCAGCAAGAAGCCTGATACTTCCGGTCCGCCGTGCCGAAATAAAGCATTCCTGATCCTCCTTGTCCATTTTTACAAAGCGTTCAAGCGGAGCAAGAATTGCATCCCGGTCTCCGGGCAGTTTACCGTTTGCATCTTCAATCAGGTTCATCATATGGTCGCTCTGAATATAACTGGTAACTCCTTCAAGCGCACTTATCATATTATATATCTCCTGAACCTTCTCCTTCTCTGTAAGAGGATCCCAGTCGCCCCTTAACATCATTTCATGCAGCGGGGTTCCCGGCACAGGGGTAGTAGTCCTGATTCTTATAAATGAAGGATTGACTGCGTTCAGGACACGGGCTGTTTCATACGCATTCTCCTCGGCATACTGTCTTCCTCCAAGACCGGGCATATAGTACTCCGAGAGTTCAAATCCCGCATCGATCACTTTTTTCCCTGAACTGATATGTTCTTCCGCTGTAACACCCTTGTTTATCATTTTCAGGACGTTATCCGAGCCGGACTCCATCCCGATATGGACCCTGTTGAGTCCTGCGTCACGTATAGCCTTTAACTCCTCCGGTGTACGGGCCACCAGGGTCTTTGACCTTGTGTAGCAGGTAATCCTCTCAATTGTAGGGAACTTCAGCCTGATATAATTCAGTATCTCCACAAGCTCTGCAGGCTTAATGACCATGGAATCAGCATCCTGCAAAAAGAGGCTCCTCATACCGTAGTGCATCCAGAAGAGCATCTGCTGCAGGTAATGGGGATTTATATTGTCCTCCGAGACAAGCTTGTTTACCATCTCCTCGTTGATATAACCTGAACTTTCGTTTACATACATCCTGCTTCCGACCCTCTGAACTATATGGTGCATTGAATCTATATCAGCCTTGATTTCATCAACACTCCGCAGTGAAAACTTCCCGCTTTTATAAACCGGGCAGAACGCGCACTTGTTCCACGGGCAGTTTCGGGTAACACGCAATAAAACGCTGTATGCTTCGCTCGGCGGCCTTATGGGTCCCAATTCAAATTCATACATACTCTTTCCCCCGTTTTTCATTTGTATATGCCGCCTGTAAAAAGTTAAACTAATCAGGTAAGTAAACACCGATTATCAGGTTATGTTTATCCCAATAAACATCCTGTAACAGGTTTTGAATCAAAAAATAATTTGACACAAGTGTCTATAAAAAAAATGATTAATAACTACGATAACAGGATAATTCAATGGAAGATACAAGCAGCCTGATACAGATACGTAAAGACAAGATAAATGAAATCAGGGAGAATTTCGGAGTAAATCCCTTTCCCTACAGGTACGATGTAACACATCACAGCAGGGATATAATCGAAAATTTTGACAGCTACTTTGAATCTGCGCAGAAACTATCTGTTGCAGGCCGCATAATGGCAATGCGGATTATGGGTAAGGCGAGTTTCTGCACCATTCAGGACAGGGACGGCAGGATTCAGCTTTACCTGGCGGAAAACGGCATTGGAGAATCCACATACAATCTTTTTAAAAAGCTCGATCTTGGCGATATAATAGGAATTAAGGGAATCGTCAAAAAATCGAAAACAGGTGAAATAACCATTTTTGCCGATGAATTTACCCTGCTCACTAAAAATATCCGCCCGCTTCCCGTTGTTAAAGAAAAGGACGGCGAAACCTTTGACCTCTTTGCTGACAAGGAACTGCGCTACAGGAACAGGCAGGTTGACCTTATAGTAACACCCGGGGTCAGGGAAACCTTTATCAAAAGAATCCAGATCATCCGAAACATAAAACGTATCCTTGACAGCAAGGAATTTTTTGAAGTTGAAACACCTGTTCTTCAGCCTGTATACGGTGGAGCAGCTGCATCCCCTTTTACTTCACATCATAACGCACTGGACATCAATCTTTTCCTCAGGATCTCCCTTGAGCCCTACCTTAAACGACTTATTGTCGGCGGATTTGACAGGGTGTACGAGATAGGAAAATGTTTCCGCAACGAGGGTATCGACAGGACACACAACCCCGAATTCACGATGCTCGAACTTTACCAGGCATACGCTGACTACAATGACATGATGATCCTTGCTGAGGAACTTATAGTCAATACTGCCATTGCAGTTAACGGTACCACAAAAGTCAGTTTTGATGGAAAAGAGATTGATATCAAGACTCCCTGGAAACGCATCAAAGTGACTGATGCCATAAAAGAGTATGCCGGAATAGATGTCATGGCCATGGGCGATGAAGAAATTAAAGATGCCCTGAAAAAATACGGAGGAGAGGTCAAGGGTGACTATATCCGCGGGCTTGCAATTGATGAACTCTTCCAGGTACTGGTCGAGGACAAACTCATCGAGCCCACATTTGTCACTCACCAGCCCGTTGAAACAACACCGCTGTGCAAACCTGATATTGAAGATGAAAGGTTCCTCCAGAGGTTTGAACTTTTTATCAACGGAACTGAATTTGCTAATGCATACAGCGAATCGAACGACCCTGTTTTTCAGCGTAAGACGCTTTACGAGCAGTCGCTCAGGCGCGATGTGGACGAAGAGGCACCACCGATGGATGAAAACTTTGTCCAGGCCATTGAAGCCGGGATGCCTCCCACCGGCGGCATGGGTATAGGTATTGACAGGCTGGTAATGCTGCTTACGGGAGAAATGTCGATAAGGGATATATTACTCTTCCCGACAATGAAACCGGAGTAGTGTAATCGGAAACAGACCGGCTACAGCGGAATACTACTGCTCAAGCCTGTTGAGACAATTATAGAAATGACTTTTTGTCCAATCCTTCAGTTTATCCATCGGAAGATTTTTAATCTGTCCCGGGTTACTGACCAGTTCCCTGTTGCCGCTTGCCTGCGCGATATATGAAATATAATTTACTGCAGCGATCCGGTGGGGATTCATCTGCCCGTAATTCAGGTAGCTATACAGAACTGAAAGACCAAGGTACTGATTCGAATATATAGTGCTGGAAAGTGATATTTCTTCACCTGTTATCTGGTCAAAACTGCGGAATTTTTTGTCCAGGTATTTGTGCGTCAATTCATGAATAACAAACATTCTCCATATTTCAGCCTTTATTGTTGAAGAATCGCGGAACGACCTCAGCAGGCAAAACCTGATATCCTCGGTGACCCTGGACCCGACAAAAAATCTCGATTTTATCTCTTTACCCGAAAGAACACCCTTTGCAATAATATAGTCATTATTAACCTCATCAGGGCTTATATAGATCAGGTCATAATAGAGTGTTGTATTACTTGTTGAAAATTCATCATAATAAATATAGGGTTTTATATAGAACATCTCCTCCTGAAGGTCCAGAAGCGGGTGCCTGATATCGATCCTGATCTTTTCACCATAAATGATATAATCAAGACTGAGAGGTACATTGTTAGCGGTTTTATCGGTATAAAACTTGAGGACCACATTTCTTTTAAGAAGATGCTTTTCGATCTCCTTCAGCTCTACATCAGAGAATAGCTGGGGTTCAAGATACACTTTAAGAAGCAATTCAGCTTCCTCGAAAAGCTTAGAATCCTGGATTGTCGCCAGATAGTTTTTATATGCCTTTACATTGAAACCGTAGTTCCCCATCTCTTTAAGCGAAATTGTCCCTTTTTGGATCAGGTTCACAAAATGCTGATTTTCATTAAAGAGCAGTACAATATATGCGTAAAATTTACCGTTAACCGTATTAAGGCTTACAGAGGAATAATTGTATTCTGCCGTGTAATCAGGCTTGTAGGTATCAGCATAACCAGTATTGACTGTGGATGAGAAAAATACCGGAACTGCCAGAAATAATAACAATAATTTTTTAATTATTAGTTTCATATATAAATATTAAATAACAACATACGTCAGTAGAAAACTAATGTATGTATAAATAATGATAACACCAGCCATTATAATTATGGCCATGGAAATTTTAGGATACTTATAGACAATTTTATAGAGGGCTGAATTCTTAAATCTCATTATAAACCTGATGATGCTTAATGATAATCCATGTTTCACTTTTTTTTCCTGTAAGTATTAAATTCCGTCTTTGCAGTCAGTACCGCTTTTCCTGCGGGTATAATTTCAAAGGTATTATTCCGGTCATCCAGTTAAATAACATTACTAATAATTGACAAAAATGTAAATTCATTTTTTCTATGTAATCTATTTAGTTCATTACGCTTCATGTTATAAAAATCGTACCTGAAGCGTTTAGCCTGGGGAATAATAATGACTGAAATACTTATCCTTATGTCTGCCGGTATATTTATAGGTTTTTTGGTTCGGGGCAGGCAGCGTTTAATTTTCATAATTGAGAAAACCACCGGGTTTTCTATTTATATTCTGCTTTTTCTGCTGGGAATTTCAGTCGGCACTAATGAAAAGGTAATATCCAGCTTCGGGAGGATCGGTTTTAACGCAATTATTATCGCTCTCTCATCTGTCGCAGGAAGCATCCTCCTTTCATTCATTTTATATAAATTCCTTTTCTCCAGGGATGACTATTAATGAAAGGAAGTGTAATTATCATCCTCTTTTTCACAGCAGGTCTTGTGCTGGGAATTAATAATCTATCCCCGGACCTTTTCATTAAATATGACCCGAGTGTATATGCGCTCTATTTTCTCATGTTTTTTGTCGGCATCGGCATAGGTGCAGACAGAAATGTCTGGAAAATCCTCGGAGATTTGCATTTTAAAGTTCTGATGATACCTGTCACTGTGATCGCCGGTACACTTGCCGGCAGTGCTCTTTGTTCAATTTTTCTGCCGGATATTAATCTTGCTGACTCCCTTGCAGTTGGTTCAGGATTCGGGTATTACAGTCTATCCAGTATTATTATATCGGAGATCCGCAGCGAGATCCTTGGTGTTACTGCCCTCCTGTCAAACATCTCGCGTGAAATTTTTACACTTATTGCAACCCCTTTACTCGTAAAAATATTCGGCAGGCTTGCACCTGTTGCATCAGGCGGTGCAACATCAATGGATACAACCCTTCCTGTTATTTCAAAATATTCAGGTAAGGAATATGCCGTGCTTGCAGTATTTAGCGGAATCATACTGACAGTGCTTGTGCCCTTTATAATTACATCTATCTACAAAATTGCGTCATTATTCTCCTGAACCTGTACCAGGATCTTAAAGGACATTATCTAAGTTTTTGTTATTAATTATTCCAAGCAGGGCATATATTGTCTGCAGATGCGGTACCGGAACATACTTTGCTTCAGCTATCCTGACTGCATTTCCCAGTATAACTTCAATCTCCATGGGACGCCTGGATTCATAGTCAAGCAGCATGCTTGTTTTATAGGGCTTCATTTTTGCAGTATCTTTAATATTTTTCCTGATCAGTGCCTCATCAAGCGGGTGTCCATGAGCAGCAGCAACCTGTGTAACTTCACGCATGATTGACTCAGCGAGTTTCCTTACCTTTTCATCCCTCATCATTTCAGATGTATCAGCACCTCCGCACAAAACTGACAGAGGATTAAACGGTGCATTCCAGAGCAGTTTTTTCCATCTTGCCGCAATAACATCCTCGTCAGTATCAGCAGGAACACCTGCAGACCTGAACATCCCGACAAGCAGTTTCACCTTATCGCTGATCCCTGAAGGATATGTACCAAGTACAATCCTGCCGAAATCGGAATGATCAATTTTTCCGTAACCGGTTCTGGTTGCACAGACAAAGGCCAGGCCGCTTATTATTTCATTATCTTTAAAGTTATCCGCTACAACAGGTTCAATGTCAATACCGTTCTGCAGCAGGACTATGGCAGTTCCCGGATGCACAGAGTCCCTGATCATTTCTGATATATTTATTTCAGGGAGGGCCTTGGTTGCAACAATTACAAAATCCGGCCTGAACTTATATTCTTTGCCGCTCCTTACCACGCTTTCAGGAATAAAATGATAATCACCGTAAATACTTTTAATGTAGATACCGCCGGCCGAAACCTCGTCGTAATCCGACCTGCATACCGCAGATATAGAAGCGCCTGCCTGTGAAAGCTTGCCCCCATAAAGGCTCCCAACGGCGCCTGTTCCATATAAAAGAATTTTTACATCACTGAATTTTTTCACTCTGTTTTCCGGGAAAGTTAATGCTGCTGCATGAACGGAAAATCCATGCAGCAGAAAATGATTTTAGAAGTCGAATTTTACTCCGGCTAAAATTGAATTTGATTTCATTTTTTCACCATGATCTGTTACGTCATAGTAGTATTCAGCAAAGAGCCTGAAAAACGGGACAGCTGTCAGCTCAACGCCTGCACCAAGTCCCCATGCCTTGTAGTTTTCTGTGTCACTTCCAGCATCAGTTTTAATTTTATCCCAGATGCCATAAGTAAAACGGCCATAGGGATGAATTATGGGCAATGAAAGAATAAGGTTGAAGTCAAGGCCTAAAGTCTGCCTGGTTGCATCCCAGTCTGCACTTGGCTTATCCAGCTTTATCTTTGCTCCCTGGTAATATGCGCCTATACCCATTTCAAGCATAGGAATTAATGATGTATTGTAATGAGCCTTAAGACCGTATGGTACACCAACGAAATCTGTACCCGCGGAATCACCGCTGAATGTAAATCCGCCAAATGCGCTTACATCAACAATGGCATAACTGTTGCTGTTGATAGAGAAAATCAGCGCGCCTGTGATCAGCAATACTCTTATAAAATTTTTCACTTTTTATCCTCCTGGATTTTGTTATATTTTTAATACTTCTCATTTTTAAAAAAATCAAGTTTATTTCCTCCTGCATAGTAAATAATAAAAATAAAATCTCTACTTGACATCTTTTTTTTCGTAAACAGAATCCATAGACAGGATTATTACATGAATTTTTAACATTTATACGGTTATTTAAGAAATCGGTGCATAATTTAACATAATCCGCCATAACACTATTCCAGGAATCAGCACAACATCATGAGAATACTTTTAACCAACGACGATGGAATCAATGCCGAAGGAATACAGAGTCTTAATAAAAAACTCAGTAAAAGACATGAAATCTATATAATTGCTCCGGACAGGGAAAGAAGCGCATGTTCAAACATATTTACCATGCGTGACGAGATTAAAATCATCAAAACAACAGATAACACATACTCAATTAATGGCTA
The DNA here is from genome assembly GCA_035403465.1 of Spirochaetota bacterium. GTDB lineage: Bacteria > Spirochaetota > UBA4802 > UBA4802 > UBA5550 > JAAYBQ01. The sequence continues at coordinate 25,213 of DAONFG010000001.1, forward strand.
CCCGGCTGACTGCGTAAGCCTGGGACTTCATTCAGGCCTTATTCCGGAGGTCGATCTTGTAGTATCAGGAATCAACCATGGCCCCAATCTTGGAGATGATGTTCATTTCTCCGGCACTGTTGCAGGTGCAAGGACAGCTGTTATATTCGGAAAACCTGGAATTGCCATCTCGGCCAACACCCAGCACAGGCCTTCAGTATACTTTGACCAGATGAGTGATTTTCTCCTTGATTTTCTTGAAAAAGATTTTCCATTAAAGGGTGAATACCTTAACATAAACTATCCCGACCTTCCCGGAGAACAGGTCATGGGAACAATGTATACCTTTCTTTCTAAAAGGCTTTACATAGACAGCTATAGAGTCAGGGAACAGATCTCAGAGAGTGAATTTACCATGCTTCTTGAAGGAAAAATCGAAACACGTCACGAGACCAACAGTGACTCTGATGCACTGAACAGGGGATTTATTTCTATAACACCCCTCACTATTAACACAACGGACTATTCATCTTTACCGGATATAAAGAAGAACTGATTATGGATGATACCAACAGGACAATTCAGGATCTGGTCAGCAGCGCTCTAATGGCTCTTGCTGATGGTAATTTTGAAAAGGCGCTTGAAGAGTTCAGGGCTGCTGAAATAATCGACAGGGATAATCCTGCAATCCTTTTCAATATTGGAATTACATATACCCGCCTTGGACTTTTTAAGACCGCAATCGATTATTACCAGCGGATACTGTCCCTCAAATCAGGATTCATTGATTTACATTCAGTTAAAAAAAATATGGGTTACTGCTATATCCAGACTGGAAATTACACTGAAGCCCTGAAGCTTCTTGATGATGTAATATCTGTTTTCAGTGAAGATACGACTGCGCTGAATATGAAGGCTTACTGTTACCAGCAGCTTGATATGAATGAAGAATCGCTTGCAACCTACAGAACCATTTTACAGAAAGACCGCTTCAATTACAACAGTATCAATTCCGCAGCATACCTGATGGCATTAAACAATACGCAGCTTGAGAGTGCATACAAACTTGCTAAACATGTCTCAGGGACCTCCAGTCACAATCCGGCATATCTGGATACACTCGGATATATATGCATTAAAATCGGCAGGCTTGATGAAGCTGAAAAATATCTAACAAAAGCCCTCAGTATACTCCCGTTTGAAAAAGAGATCCAGGAACATTACGCAGAACTTATGAAAATCAAGAAGAAGTAAATCATACAGTTAAAGCTGATATCTCTTTTTCAATGTGCAGCAGGTATTCATTTCTAAGATTCTGCAGATTATCATATTTCATGTTTCTTAAATAATAGAATTCCATAATTTTGCATATCTTATAAATAAGATGAACTATATCGATATACGGCATACTGTGATTTCCGAATACCGTTATACCGGCTGCTTCAAATGCATTTCTGTAATTAATAAATGATATCCTGATATTTTCATATGTTTTAAAAGTATCATTGCTTATTTTGTTATCCTCAAGCTTCTGCCTCAGAGAATCATAAATAAAATTCATCCTGAACATCTTGCCATCTGTTTCATTGTAATAGTACTTTAAAAAATTAAAATAATTTCTCAGATTATTTTTATACTCACAAAGGTCTTTCAGAAGCCTGTTGAACTCCATGATTTTCACGACCTTGTTCTCTTTTTCAAAGTATTCTTTTACTATAAACTCATTAAGCCGCCAGCCGAGCTCGTTTGAACTTGTCTGAAATAATGATGAAATCTCCAACTCGTATTTTTTAAATTCTTCTATTCTCTTCCTGGACTGCACCTGCTGATCAACAATTTTAACAAATTCATTCAGTACTATCCGGATATCGGATTCATAATGAAAATTCTTTTTGTAGAAAAACTTGCAGTACGCTGAAACAAGATAATAAAAGTCGCTGATAGATCTTTTTGCAAGGGTAAGCAGAAGGTGTTTGATATTCAGAAGTTCATCATCCAGCTCGATGCTGATATTATTTATTGAATCAGTGGCATCATTTAATTCCTGTTTTTCAATATCACGTTGCTGCAGAACTGAAAGTATAACATTTTCAATACTCGTTATGTAAATAAAATAGAGGCTCTGGAGTTTAAGCTCCCATGACATCTTACGCTTAATATCTGAAAGCCGCTGTTTTATGCTTTCAGTCAGTCTTACTCCTTCGCGCGGTTGGTAATTATCCCAATTATCAGGAATCTTTATCATTTTTGAGAGCATTTCTTTATCTTCAGATCTTATGACATACCTGTAATGACTGGTCTTAGCTGATGTATATCTTGATTCAAGCCGTATTATTTCATCAATAGCAGCAGAACTGACGGCAGAAGTATCGCTTCTCTTCAAATTGTTTCTCCACAGTAAATCTATAAATTATTAACATAAAATGACCCGGTTATCAACAAAAAAAAATAGTTATTAACAGACTATAAATACATTATCAAGAATATGAGTTTTTTTAACCTGTTTTGAATTAATCCGAATTAATTTCTTGCCAAATTGCTTCTGCAAAACCTACAATTATTCATTCATTCTGACCTGTGAAAAATACATTCAAATTCTTTTCGAATCTTATGCAGTAAATCCTGCATCAAAGGGTATTGAAAAATACTCAACAAAAGTATATTTATAAACAAACTTATCAACAATTGTTGATAATTACCCGGGGTATTATTTTGGCACAGAAGATATGGGATATTGTTCTCTCTGACCTTGAGAAGAGAATTAATAGACAATCATTCAGTATGTGGCTCAGCGACACTGAACCGCAGGCCATAAATGGTGATGTTCTTGTTATAAAAGTCAAGGATGATGTTGCAGCCCGGCACCTGAGAGACCAATATCAGAAGGATATCGAAGAAATAATCGAAACAAGAACAGGGAAAAAATATAAATGCGATTTTGTGACCACAGAAATCGAAACTCATGCATCTAACGATATTTTTATCAGTGCTTCAGAAAAAAACGATATCCTGAAAAACGGCAGCCGGACTCTTCCGCTTAATCCGAACTATACCTTCGAAAATTTTGTTATCGGTCCCAATAACCAGCTTGCCCATGCTGCAGCAAAATCAGTTTCACGTTCACCAGCTACACAGTTTAACCCGCTTTTTATTTACGGCGGGACCGGTCTTGGAAAAACGCACCTGATCCAGGCTATAGGGCATTATATACAGCAGGAAAGACCGTATCTCAAAGTATTGTATATTCCCACTGAACAGTTTATTAACGAATTCATTTATTCAATACAGACAAATACACAGCAGAGTTTTAAAATTAAATACAGAAACGTTGATATTCTTTTGATTGATGACATCCAGTTTCTTGAAAAGAAAGAGGAGACCCAGAATGAATTCTTTCACACATTCAACACTCTATATGAAAATAAAAAGCAGATCGTTATTTCAAGTGACCGGCCTCCAAAACAGATTGCTACACTGGCAGACAGGCTGCGTACCAGATTTGAATGGGGAATGATAACTGATATCCAGATTCCAAATCTTGAAACCCGTGAAGCAATATTGAGAAATAAAGCTTCAAAGGAACAAATAGAGATTTCGGATGAAGCATTTAATTATATAGCAAGACGTATAACTTCAAGTATACGTGCCCTGGAATCAGCCCTGGCAAACCTGAGAATGGTTTATGATATTCACAATGAGGTAATCACGATAAAACATGTGAAAGACCATCTTAAACATCTTTTCGACGAAGAGACAAACCGCAAGGTTACACCTAATGATATTATTACAAAAATATCAAATGTCTATGACGTATCAGTAGAGGATATAATATCAAAAAGCAGGCAGAGCAAGGTTATTGCTCCCAGGTTTGTTGCTATGTATCTTATAAGAAAACTTACTGAAATGACAACAACTGATATAGGAAAACAATTCGGCGACAGGGATCATTCAACAGTTGTAAATGCTATTAATAAAATCGAAGAAGATATGAAAAATAATGTGGAATTCCGTGAACAGATTGATGAATTAAAAGTCGAATTAAGGAGTTAACAATCTGTTTATAACAGCAAGATTCTTTGTTGATTTCATTTAATAAGTATTGATATTTGTTAAACAAAAATTTAAAATGTACAAAAAGGAATAAGGAACTTATTTAAAACTAAAAAAATTACGGATTTATAAACATTGTATTCTTTTGATAACACCTGATTCAATCAGACATTACATAGTTTATCAACATAATCCGCTACCTACTACAACTGCTAATTAATAATATAATATTATAAATAATGATATAGAAAGGGGAGATAAATGAAATTCACAGTCAACAAAGACATTATACTTAAAGCAATCGCAATTGCAGATTCTGTTATTTCATCCAAAAATATTAACACAATACTCTCTAACTGTCTTTTTAAAATAGCTAAAGATTCAATACAGATTATTGCCACAGATAATGAAATCGGAGTAAGAACAAAAATTGACGCTCTATCAGACACTGCATTTTCCTTTACCGCAAACAGTAAAAAACTTTCAAGCATTCTGAAAGAATTGCCTGATGATGAAATTATTATTACTGTAGATGATGCAATGATCATCAGCCTTAAATCAAAAAACGTAAAAGGAAATTATATACTTTACGGAACATCTTCTGATGAGTATCCGGAACTTCCGGAAATAAAAATAGAAAATTCAATTGAGATTGAACAGTCTGTTCTTCGTGAGATGATAAAAAAAGTTATCTATGCCGCAGCAAATGATACTATCAAACCGGTTTTTAACAGCATATACATTGTATCAGAAAAACCTGGAACTCTTACAGCAATCGCAACCGATTCGAGGCGGTTATGTATGATTACCAGAAACATTCAGAGTGAGTCGATTGTAGGTGAAGGTATTATTCTTCCACTCAAGACTGTGAATGAAGTATACAGGCTTCTTGGAAATACTGGAACCTGCAGGTTATCCTTCGACAGCAACCAGTGTTACTTTCAGATCAATGATACAGAAATAATTTCACGTATAGTGGATGGACAATTTCCCAATTATAAACAGATAATCCCCAAGGAATACAGCCATAAAGTTATTATTGAAACCGGAAGAATTCTTGATTCCGTTAAAAGGGCCATGATTTTTACACGTGAACCAGCTAATAAAATTGTTCTGACTATTAACAAGGATACTCTGCTTATTGAAGCCAACACTCCTGAGCTTGGTAAAGCTGAAGAAGAAGTACCAGTTGAAACAGACAGCAAAGAGAAAATTTATCTGGGTATTAATTCACAGTTTCTGCTAGATACTATAAAACAGATTGATTCATTTTCATTCATATGTGGCCTGACCGGCCAGATGAGTCCTATAACAATTATCCCGGAAGATGATAAAAATTATGTATCAGTCATTATGCCGATACAGATAAAAACCGCTTCCGAATAAAATGATTCTTACAAATTTAAGACTGAATAACTTCAGAAACTATGAAAGCAGAGAGGTTGAATTTTCACCGGATATTAACCTGATATATGGCAATAACGGTTCAGGAAAAACAAACATCCTTGAAGCCATATCGGTCATTTCCAACCTGAAGTCGTTCAGGAATGCAAATGACCAGAGCATGATTAGATGGAATTCTGAATACTACTATTGCAGAGGTGATGTATCTGGGAGTGATTTTTCCAGGTTTGAAGTCGGTTTTTATAAAGATGATGAGCAGTCCAGAAAAAAAATTAAAATAGATGATTATGAGATTAAAAGGGTATCAGAGTATTACGGAAAGATGATGACTGTATCATTTGTTCCGTCCGATATAAACATACTCGGAACCACACCGGATGTCAGGAGAAAATATTTCGATTCAGTGATATCAAAATTATTCCCTGATTACATTAATGATCTTAACAGGTTCAGGGATATTCTTAATTCACGTAACGTTGTTCTAAAAAAAATTAAAGAAGGATCTTCTAACATAAAACATCTTGATGTTTGGAACAGACTGATTGCAGAAAAAGCACTCTGTATAATAAAAAAGCGAGATGATTTTATTAATATTTTCAGTAAAATTTTCAACAAATCCTACTCAATTATTAGCGGCGAATCACATCCGCCATTTCTATTTTATAAGCCCTCAATCAAGGCTGATGAAATTGATGAAATATATAATACATTTTTATCTGACATTAAAAGCGACATAAGAAGGGGAAGCACAACCCAGGGTCCTCAAAGAGATGATTATTATTTTATAAACAGTGAAGGTATTAATTTTTTAAGCTATTCGTCACAGGGGCAAAGAAGAACAGCTGCTATAAGCCTTAAAGTTGCAGAGTATGAAATAATAAAGTCAATGAGGAATAAAAAAAGCATCATTCTTATTGACGATATATTTTCAGAACTTGACGAAATAAGGCGTTTTAATATGATTGATCTGCTGATGAGTGAAGGACAGCTTATTTTTACAATGGTGAACAGGGAAAACTTCCCGCTTGATAAAATAGGGAATATAAAATATTTTAAAATTGATAATGGCGAACTCATATAGTTTACCCGGAGCTTTTTCCAATGAAATTCAGAATAGGATGTGAAAGAAATAACAGGATTTTATCCTTCAGTGATATCCTTCCTGATGTAATAGATGATCTTAACCTGGAAGATACTTTTTTTATTGAAAATATAAGAGATAAATGGGAATCATATGTTGGAAATACCCTGTCTGTGCATAGTACACCGGACAGGTTATTCAGAAAAATTCTCTTTGTAAAAGTGGATCATTCTGCTTATGCCAATGAACTTTCTCTTCATTCAGGTAATATACTGAATAAATTAAAAACAGATTTCGGACCTCAACTTATTAATTCAGTGAGATTTGAACTGGTAAAAAAAAGCAGGTACAGGAAATAACATGTTTATACATATCGGCAGCAACCTGACCATCAGCGACAGGGTATGTGTAGGTATATTCAACGTGGAGACCCTTGGTCTGAGTGAGGAAAACAAATGGATTACTGATAATCTGAAGCCCGAAGACAAGGTTGCGGTTATTGATGTTAATAATAAAATAACTGCCACCAATGTAAGTCCTTTTACAATAATTAAAAGAGATTCTATTGATAAAGAAGAATTAATATGGAGCAGAGAAAATGACAAAAACTTATAATGCTGACAATATACAGGTACTGGAGGGTCTTGATGCTGTTAGAAAACGACCGGCCATGTATATTGGTTCAACAGACGGATATGGCCTGCATCACCTGGTCTACGAGATAGTTGATAACTCTATAGATGAAGCCCTGGCCGGCTATTGTGACAATATATCAGTAGTAATACACAAGGATAATTCCGTAGAGGTTGTAGATAACGGACGTGGTATCCCTGTTGATATGCATCCTATATATAAAAAACCTGCACTTGAAATTGTTCTAACCAAACTTCATGCTGGCGGTAAATTTAATAATGATACTTATAAAGTATCAGGTGGACTACATGGAGTTGGTGTTTCAGTGGTAAATGCCCTTTCTAAAAAATTCATGGTTGAAGTTTACAGGGATAACCTGAAATACACCCAGTCTTATTCAAAAGGAGCACCTCTTGGTGAGCTTAAGAAAGCAGGTGAATCAAAAATCCGCGGAACTAAAATACATTTCTGGCCGGATGATGAAATTTTTGAAACCATAGAATATAATTTCGACACACTATCAAGGAGATTAAGAGAACTTGCTTTTCTCAATGCCGGAATTAAAATTACTCTAAGGGATGAAAGAGAATTAAAGGAAAAGACAGCAAAAGGTACAGAGCATGTTTTTCAGTTTAAAGGCGGCATTGTTTCCTTTGTTCAATATCTAAATGAAAATAAAACACCGATAATAAAAAAACCTGTCTATTTCCATACAATAAAAGATAAAATAGATATAGAGATAGCTATACAATACATAGATACATATAATGAAAATGTTTTTACTTACGCGAATAATATAAACACAAAAGAAGGCGGGACTCACCTGATCGGATTCAGGTCCGCTCTGACCCGTGTATTGAATGATTACCTGAAAAAAGGAAAGTTCGACAAAAACGTTGTGCAGCTTTCAGGAGATGATGTCCGCGAGGGGCTTGTCGCAATAATTAGTGTTAAACTCCCGGAACCTCAGTTTGAAGGCCAGACAAAAATGAAACTTGGAAACGGAGATGTTAAGGGAATTGTTGAATCAGCAACGCATGAAAATCTTTCCCTGTATTTTGATGAAAATCCCCAGGACGTTAAGAAGATCATAGAAAAATGTATCCTGGGCGCAAGGGCGCGGATCGCGGCAAAAAAAGCTCGCGATCTTACCCGAAGGAAAAGCGCTCTTGAAAACGATACACTTCCGGGAAAACTAGCGGACTGTTCAGAAAGCGATGCAACAAAATGCGAACTTTATATTGTAGAGGGTGATTCTGCGGGCGGTTCAGCTAAAATGGGACGCGACAGAAACTTTCAGGCAATTCTTCCTCTCAGGGGAAAAATTCTTAATGTTGAAAAAGCCAGGCTTGATAGAATTTTATCAAATGAGGAAATTAAAAATCTTATTACCGCAATTGGAACCGGGATTGGAGATGAGGAATTTGATATAAAAAAAGCCCGATATCATAAAATAGTTATTATGACTGATGCTGATGTTGATGGCGCCCACATAAGAACTTTATTGCTTACTTTTTTCTTTCGCTATATGCAGGAATTAATAAGAAGTGGTTTTATATATATTGCCCAGCCGCCATTATATAGTATAAAATCAGGTAAAGATTTAAACTATGTATATTCCGATGATGAAAAAGATAATATATTAAAGAAATATAAAGACCAGAAAACCACCATCCAGCGGTATAAAGGACTTGGTGAAATGAATCCTGAGCAGCTGTGGGATACTACAATGGATCCTGATCATAGAACAATGCTGCAGGTCAGGATTGATGATGATATTGAAGCAGAATCTGTTTTTTCTGTTCTTATGGGTGATGCTGTTGAGCCAAGAAGAAAGTTTATTGAAGATAATGCGCACAATGTACAAAACCTTGACCTGTAAAATAATTATTAAATCGGAGCACATCAAGTGACAAAAAATGAAAAAAAAGACGGTTCTGTTGATAGGATAATAGATGTTGAGATAGAAGACCAGATGAAAACGGCATACCTTGATTATGCAATGAGTGTAATCGTCGGCCGTGCTCTACCGGATGTAAGGGATGGTCTAAAGCCGGTACACCGCAGAATTCTTCATGCTATGAATGAGAGGGCATGGAGAAGTGACAGGCCCTATGTAAAATCCGCAAAAATTGTAGGTGAGGTAATTGGTAATTTTCACCCTCATGGTGATACTGCTGTTTATGAAACAATGGTAAGGATGGCGCAGGACTTTTCTATGCGTATTCCGATAATTGACGGCCAGGGAAACTTCGGTTCTGTCGATGGTGACCCGGCTGCTGCATACAGGTACACTGAAGCTAGGCTTGAGAAAGTTGCAGAGGAACTTCTTGGTGATATAGATAAAGAGACTGTAGATTTCTCACCAAACTTTGATGATACAAGAAAGGAACCGAATGTACTGCCTGCCGGATTTCCAAATCTTCTTGTAAATGGATCTGAAGGTATAGCTGTCGGTATGGCTACAAAAGTTCCGCCGAATAATCTTGGTGAAGTCATAGATGCTACTGTCCAGATAATTGACAATCCAGACATTACATCCAAACAGCTTTTAAAATATCTTAAGGGTCCTGATTTTCCTACAGGCGGAACCATCATGGGAAATGACGGTATTATTAAGGCGTATACAACAGGACGCGGCAGTATAATCGTACGGGGTAAGTATACTATTGATGAGAATAAAAAAGGAAGAGAAGAGATTATAATTTCAGAAATTCCTTTTCAGGTTAATAAGGCAACATTAATAACAAGAATTGCTGAACTGGTAAACGAGAAAGTAATTGAAGGTATCTCAGAATTAAGGGATGAGTCAGATCGTAAAGGTATGCGAATTTATATCGGCCTTAAGAAAGATGCAAACAGCAGTGTTATTATTAACCAGTTACTGAAGAATACCCAGCTGCAGACCTCATTCGGCGTAATACTGCTTTCTATTGTTGATGGTGTACCTAAAATACTCGATATAAAATCAATGCTTGTCCATTACGTTAATCATAGACGCGAAGTCGTTATAAGAAGAACAAAATATGATCTTAAGAAAGCAGAGGAAAGGGCCCATATACTCGAAGGATTAAAAATTGCTCTTGAAAATATTGATGAAGTCATTTCAATAATCAAGGCATCAAAAACTCCTGATGAAGCCTCTGCAAAACTTATGAAGCGTTTTGGTTTAACAGAGATTCAAACCAGGGCAATTCTTGACATGAGACTTCAGCGTCTTACCAGCCTCGAAATAAAAAAGATTATTGATGAATTAAAAGAACTCCAGAAGCTTATTGCTGAACTCAAAGCTCTTTTAGCCAGTGAATTAAAGATGAACAACCTGATCAAAACAGAATTAATTGCTGTAAAAGAAAAATATTCAGATAAACGAAGAACTGAAATTATGGTCGGCGGGGAGTCATCAACTGACTTTGACATTGAAGATCTCATTGCTGATGAAGAGATGGTCGTATCAATTACCAATGATGGATTTATCCGCAGAATGTCCATCGATACCTTCAAAAAGCAGCGCAGAGGCGGCAAGGGTGTTATTGGCATGTCGACCAAAAGAGAAGATTTTGTAAAAATGATGACCGTTGCATCAGCACATGATACAATTTTTCTTTTTTCAAATAAGGGTAAAATTTTTGCTCTTAAAACATATGAAATACCTGTTTCAACAAAAACAAGCAGGGGTAAATCTCTTAAAGGAATAATTAACCTTGCCTCCGGTGAGAATATAACTGCAATTTGCAGTATTGAAACCTTTGAAACTGATGATTTTTTGTGTATGGCGACAAAACACGGAATACTTAAAAAGACAGGTATTGCAGAGTTTTCCAATGCAAAAAAAGGAGGAATCATCTGTATCAATCTTAAAAAAGAAGATGAACTTGTCGATGTAAAGGTTGTCGAGAAGGAAAGCGACCTGGTTATTGCCTCAAGAGACGGATTACTGCTGCGCACTAATCTTCAGAAGATGAGATCCATGGGACGTTCAGCTGCAGGCATTATTGGTATGCGTCTTGATAAAGATGATTACATTATCGGCATGGACATCGTCAAGGAAGGATCCTCACTTTTTGTCATTTCCGAGAAGGGATTCGGCAAACGTGTTCCATACAATAACTTTGCCAATAAGGGACGCGGCGGTAAAGGTATGGCTTACATTAAGATTACAGATAAGAACGGCAAAGCTGCAGGTATTCGTTCTGTCCTTTCTGACGATGAGATTATTATTACTGCCGTTTCAGGTATGACTATAAGACTTGTCGCCAAGGATGTCTCTTCCCAGGGCAGGTCAACAGTAGGAATAAAACTCCTTGAACTTACTGATACAGATATTGTCTCAGATTTTGCAGTAATCACAGAAGGTGATGAAGAATAAAATATTTATTCCGTTCTAGCATGGTACGAGGAGCTGTTGCCTCTCATACCATGCAGGGCTTATGTTTACCGAAAGTGAATGAAAATGTTAAAAAAACTATTTTGAACAAAACATTTTATTGACAAAAGAAGTACAGATTTTTAATGTCATTTTAACTTAAACAGGAAAATTTTCCTGGTGATTACAGAAAGAGGGCCACACCTGTTCCCATTCCGAACACAGAAGTTAAGCCTCTTATCGCCGATGGTACTGCATGGGTAGCTGTGTGGGAGAGTAGGACGTTGCCGGGGTAAAAATAATAAAAAAAGACATTATCATCTAATGTCTTTTTTTATTATCTGAGAATATCAATGAAAATAAAAAAGCTGTCTCTTGGGACAGCTTTTTTATTTTCATTTACTTCTGAACGGTTACTCCCAGGAAGCAGCCTGTACTTTTTTCTTGAGCCCTTTTGCTTTTACTTCATAGATAATCTCACAGGCATCTGTATCAGGATCAAATGTTGCTTTTTTTACTGATCCGCCCTTAACAACACCCTGAACTTCCTGAGCTATAGCAATACCTGTATTTTCAAAATCTGACATTCCTGCTGCACCTTCAATTTTAGATCCTTTGAATTTCTCAAGAACCTGGTACTGTGCATTTAATATAGCTGCTCTTTTTGCACTTTCTCTTCTTGCTGTCTTGTCTTTAAGCTTGGAATTAGCCACACCTGATGCAGCAAGCTGGTATGTATTATCATCAACCCATTTTTCAGTAGTAAATGAATCACCTTCAACTTGACCGCCAAACTTACTACCACCACCACATGATGTGAAAGCAAATGTTGTCCCAATTGTCAAAACAAGTGCCATTAGAAATAACTTCTTCATTCGAAGAACCTCCAGAAATTTTAAAAAAATATTCTCGTAAATCATAAAATTCACGAGAATTATTAATCCTAATAACAATAGAAAAATTTTTTAATTAAGTCAACAGAAAATTGAGATATTTTGTTTAATTTATACTCTTTCATATTCAATAAAAAATTATTGATAATAAATTTTTTATAAATTATGGAAAATATCATTCCTTAAAATGAGGATTGAAAGGAGTGTTATTACTAAAATATTGATTAGAAGCCAGTAAAAAGAAATAATTCCGGCCTCAGCCCAGTTGTACATTAATCGCGCAGCATAACCGGAATTAAAACCTACAAGTATGTAGTGATAATAGCGTGTAAAAATAATCTGCAGGTTATCAGCAAAATTATCTGAAATAGTTACCCGGGTCTGTTCAAAATATACAGCAAGTTTGGGGCTGATAAAATACAAAAGAACGCTCAAAAGGCATGAATTAATGATACCTGCTGTCAAAATTGCCGGTATAAGAATACCCGCTAATCCTGAGAGAAGCATAATTCCTATGAGTCCTAATAGGGAATAATTAGCATATATCTTCCCGATCATATTGCCCAGTTGCGGAAGTATGTTGCTGAATTCATTTCTTGTATATTCAGTTTTCGAAGCAAAAAGATTGAAATAATATGTTAAAATAAAAACTATGATTGTATATATGAAAAAAGAAATAATTACATGAAGATTCAATCTGCCACCTCGTACTAAATAGTTTTATATAAATGTCTATAAAAGATTATATCTTATTATCAACAAATTTTTTAACAACGATAATTAATGTATAAATACGTGATGCCCTCTGACCTCAATTCTATCTTCACACAGAAGTTTAATGCTTTTGATAAGTAATTTATGTTCTTCTTTGAGAATTCTATCAGCCAGTGTATGCACTGTATCTTTCTTTCGGACATGAACTGCCTGCTGCAGTATAATCGGCCCCGTATCTGTTCCTTCATCTATAAAATGAGTTGAACAACCGGTTATTTTAACACCATATTCAATTGCCTGTTTTTGCGCATCCCTCCCCTGGAATGCCGGCAGAAGTGATGGATGAATATTGATTATTCTGTTTTTATAATGCTGGATTATCTCCCCCGATAAAATCCTCATAAAACCAGCTGCGACAATATAATCCGTATTAAACCTGGCCAGGTGTTTCATCATCTCTTTTTCATACTCAGCTTTTGTCGAAAACGATTTCGGATCAATATAAATCGATTCAATGCCGAGTTTTGCGGCCTTTTCAAAAGCCGCAGCGTCAGGTTTATCGCAAATAAGTAACCCTGGTTTAGCTTTTATATGGCCGGAAATGATTTTATCTGCAACAGCCTTGAAATTGCTCCCCCTGCCTGAAGCCAGAAATGAAATTATTTTTTTTGTTTTTTTATTCAGCATATCATATTCTCCATAAATCTATCTCGTCTTCATTGACCGGGCTGCCTGCTGCTATTTCTTCCATGGCTTCATTCTTCATATATATAATAATCCTTTTTTCCGGCTCAGACAATTTACTGTACCGTGTCAGGATACCGGAAATGATTTTTTTGTCAGATCCTGACATTATACCTTTTACAAAGATTGAAGGGCCTGAAAACTCAGGTCTGAAAAAATAATCAGCATAGTTACTGTATTTTTCAAGTTCCTCTGTTTCATGCTGATTCCTTGAAACAATGATTTTAAGCTTTTCATTGATTCTGAAATGTCTCCCGAACTTGAGGAGACAGAGGTCAAGGGGAGTTATGTTTGTAAAATACTTGAAGGCATCCCGGATCCGGGATGCAATATGGCTATCGGTAAAAAGACATCCGCCGCCAGGCAGCTCAAAATCAGTTATACCATAAATCTTAGCCAGTTCAAATTGCCGCTTTCGGCCGCGGCCGTTAATATCAAGCAGACTGTTTCTATCCACTCTGCCGTCTGTTTCGGCAATAGTCGGTTTAAGTAGTTTTGCAGAGAGAGGCCGTAATAGTTTTCCTGCAAGTCCCGATTCCTTTTCAATATGATTTAGTGTATGTTTAAGCTGGGACATCGGCCTCTGACCGACAACTTCTCCTGTTGCTACAAAATCGGCATTGAGTTCGTTTATAAACCCGGCGGCTATTTTCATGAAGAAAAGCTTACAATCGATGCAAGGGTTTATCTCTTTGCCGTAACCGTGACATGGTTTACGCAGCATATCAATATACTCCACACCGCAGCGATAGTGGATCAGTTGTAATCCGATCTGATTAGCAAGTTGTGTTGATTTAAGACCTTCAATATCAAGGTCCGGGGGGAAGTAGGGGAGAATGCAGTGCAGACCGGTTACCTCGATTCCCATCTCCATGAGAACCTTAGCCGCAAGGAGGCTGTCAAGTCCTCCGGAATAAAGGAGAACGCATTTAACCCTCGACACTGATTTCCCCATGCTTGATAAGCTGTATATTGACTATGGAATTTTTTTCAACAGTCTCGACATTTTCAGGTATGATAATTAGGCAGTTTGCCGCAGCCATTGAATGCATGATGTCCGATCTCTGGTTACCTGTTGTTGAAACATTGAATACACCGTCAGCAATTGTAAATATGCCGCGTATAAAATGTCTCCTTCCAGCCTGTTTGCGTATTGTTTCTTTGAGTACAGCCTTGACTACTGGTTTTTCATACTGTATGGCTCCTGCCATCTTCAGTATTGCAGGGCGTACAAATTCAATAAATGAGACCATTACAGATACAGGATTACCGGGCAGACCGAAAAACAGCTTATCCTGAACCTTGCTGAACAGTACCGGTTTTCCAGGTTTTACTGCAATCTTATGAACAAGAATTTCAGCTCCCAGGCTTTTCAGTACGTCGGGGATAAAATCGTACCTTCCCATTGAGACGCCGCCCGTACAGAGAACAATGTCACCAGCAAGGGCTTTTTCAACCGTTGCTCTTATCTCATCAAACCGGTCTTTTACTATGCCGAAATACGAAGGATTCCCGCCGGTTTTTTTTACTTCATTCATAAGGACATATGCATTGCTATTTACTGTTTTACCATAAATATCTGCCGAACCGGGTTCTATTATTTCATCACCCGTTGATATTATTGACACTTCAGGTCTGTTAAACACGGTCACATCAGTACGATTGACTGAAGCGATAAGTCCTATCTGAGAGGAATCAATATATGTACCTCTAACAAGAATCGTATCGCCTGCAGCTATATCCTCCCCCGCAAAACGGACATTGTCGGATTTATTTACCGGTGTAAAAATTTTTACCCTGTCACCGCATTCTTCGGTATCCTCGAATGGTATTACTGCGTCAGCCCCATGCGGAAGATGAGCACCGGTCATAATCCTTATCGCACTCCCGCTTTTAACAGGCTGTGATACATTATTTCCCCCGGCCTGAACCTCTCCCTTGATTTCAAGGATAACCGGTTTTTCGGGAGATGCTCCCTCTACATCACTGCTGATAAGTGCATAACCGTCCATTGCAGAATTATCTATTTGTGGAACATTTAATTCCGAAATAAGATCCTGAGCAATTATCCGGCCATAGCTGTCAGAAAAGCGTATCTTTTCAGTCCCTTTTCTAACAGCTATTGAGTTAAGAATAATTTTTTGAGCGTCATCGACACTAATCATTACATATCCGTACGGTAAATGTATTTTAAACTTCTGCTGTATTTCGTATTTAAGAAATTTGTTCAGTAATCAGGTAAATGATAGTTTTCTGAATGTATTCACATTTGCTGATGAACTGCACTTTGTTTTTAGATTTCTATGTGTACCTGCATTGTAAAGTAAATTTTATCATGTTTTTTTCTGAAAAATTGGGGTATAACTCTTGAAAAAGTAGTTTTTATTAAAATAAAGTTGATAATATAGTAACTTTTTATTTTTTTAATAATCATAATTAACTGATTTAATAGCGTACTTTTCATAACTTTTGCTATGTAGAAGGATATTTTTTCGTTGAAAAAAAACCCATGTGAATTTATTTTGAATTAAATATATAAACATACAAAGAGGGAATATGAATACAACTATTACTAATCAAAGCAAGTATCGTGAAAGATACACCGATCATCAGTTTCTTTCTGAAAGTGTACTGGATGATGACAAGGAATCTGAATTTTTTAAGCAGATCAGGCTCCGTCTCAAAGAAGTACGCAAAGATCTTAAAATTACTCAAAGAGAATTTGGTGAATCAGCCGGTATTGACAGAAGATACGTGGCTAAGGTTGAATGCGGATCTCAGAACCCGTCATTCAAATTTCTAAGAAGTGTATCGATCAGGCATAAGATCTCACTTGACTGGCTTCTTTATGGTGTAGGCGAGAAATTTGTGCTGGCGAACGAAAAAAGTTATGGTAACGAAATGGTCACATTTAAAAAACTTCTTGATAAAGGTTCTTCAGAAGACATAGATGTGATAGTTAAAATGATAAATAAAATACTTGCCTGATTGTTAACATTCATGCAGAAAACTGAATCAGCCGGATTATACCGGCTGATTTTTTATTTATGAATATCCTTAAGATATGGTGGATAGTTTGTTATAGATCTTATATTTTCATAAAGAGGTTTCATCTGTTTATACATTTTCATGTAAACCTCATTGAAAAGTTCTTCATAAATTTTGCTGTTTTTCGGGATAGGATCGAACACCTCGCCAATCCTGGTCATAGAATTGAGAGCAGATTTAAAGTCCCCATATATCTTAAGACCCACCGCAGCATCAATTGCAGCACCAAGAGCGGAAGTCTCATAGGTATGAGGCTTCTCTGCGGGCATGTTAAAAATATCAGCAGTGAGCTGCATCGCCGTACGGCTTTGAGAACCGCCACCTGAAATCCTTATTTTTTCAATTTTAATTTTATTTCTTTTTTCGGTGCGTATGGCTCCTTCTTTTAGTGCATATGAAAGCCCCTCAAGAATTGCCCTGTACATATGAGCCTTTGTATGAACATCTCCGAATCCTATTATCGCGCCTTTCGCTTCGGGACCCGGCACCTTTACTCCGGGAGACCAGAACGGCTGCAGCATAAGACCCATCGATCCTGGGGGAATTGAGCCTGCCATTTTATCAAGCAGTACTTCAGTAGCAATGGTTTTCTTCCGTGCCAGGTTAATCTCGTTCTGACAGAACTCATGTTTGAACCAGCTTACCATCCAGTAACCGCGATAGACAGTCACTTCAGTATTATACGATCCGGGAATAGCACTTGGATACGAAGGAAGAAATGGAATTATTTCAACATAATCCTTGTTTGTCGTTTCGATTGTTGCCTGAGTGCCGTAGCTGAGACAGGCAATATCAGGAGAGATGCAGCCTGAACCGAGAACTTCACAGGCTTTGTCGGCAGCAGCAGCAATAAGCGGAAGGCCTTCCGGCAGTCCGGTTTCTCTCGATGCCTGTTTAGTAATATGACCGAGACACTCAGACGGCTTAACCAGGCGGGGCAGATGACTCTTTTCTACATTGAATATTTTCCATTTAAAATCAAGATTAGATCCCCACTTCTGTGTCTTATAATTAAAGGGGACAAAGCCAACCTGGTTCCCTGTTGAGTCTACATATTCACCACATAACCTGTATGTGAAGTAACCGGAAAGAAAAAGGAACTTTTCAGTCCTGTCCCAGATTTGCCGCTGGTTTTGATAAATCCAGTTAGCCTCGGATTCCATCATCCCATAAAGAGCAACATCGTACAGACCTATTATCTTCATAGGTATACGCAGATAGGCCGGGGGCCATTTTACAGGTTCAGCCTTCCTCCTGTCTGGCCATACAAATGCAGGTGGCAGTGGCTTGCCCTTGGCGTCAAGATTTATCATCGTATTGCGCTGTGTCGTTAATGTTACACCGAGAATGAATTCTTTTTTCACGGCAAGTGATGACATAAGTTTTTTGCAGGTCTGGGCTAATACCTTCCAGAAGTATTCAGGGTCCTGTTCTGCCCAGCCGGGGTTTAGTGAATAGTATGGCTCAATCTCATTTTTGACTATCTGAATTATATTGCCGCGGAAATCGATAAGGCTGACGCGTATTGACTGCGTACCTGCATCAATAGAAATTACGCACTCATCATTTTTTTTGGAAGACACATAACCCTCCGGGAAACTAGATTTCATCACGTATAGTAATGTAATCAGTTAATCCAACTATATCAATTACTTTTTTGAGGTGATCAGAGAGTCCGGTAAATATGAATTTTCCGTTAATATCGTTGTGCTGGTGGAGTAGTTTAATAAATGCGGAAATACCTGATGAATTTATATAGTGAGCATTATCAAAATTAAAAACAATGCTGATGGCTTTTGTTTTTTTCATTATTTCATTATATGCGGCAAAAAGATATGGTTCAGCATCGGATGTTATATCTCCGTTCAGATAGACTGAGGGTATCTTATTATCAAGGTCGATTCTAAGACTGAAACCTTTCATCCTTGCTTTGCCTCTTTACTTTTTTAGAGCTTTATATGATACAGAATAATCAGTTTTGGCGTTCCATAAAGTATATCCGCCGCATCCGCTCTTCCTTGCGGCATTAATCTGGCAGCGTATATAATCCGGTCCCCATGTTGGCGATAATAGATTGAAGGCCTGAAGGTACGGTCGTATGCTGACCGACCTGTTAACCATCAACATAGCCCTTAAACCACCATCATAAACAATTCTGTAAGGCCTTGTTCTGCTGTCGATTTTTGAGTAAAATCTGTTTCCAAAATGAGATGGATACACCATCGGACAGATTACATCAACAACATAGGATAATTCTTCCATATCCTGCCCGATCCAGTTTCCAAAATAGTACCATGAATTAAAACCGTAAATATCAACAGAAACAGGTATAGTTATACTATCTTGAGCTTTTTTTAAAAAATCAATTAAAATTTCTGATTTATATGTATCAGGGTCTTTTTTATACGTAAAATTACAGAGATTAATGGCTCCGTCAGACGGGAATCTTATATAATCAAACTGGATCTCGTCAAAACCTGCTTTTTCAAGATCAAGGGCAAGCCCGATATTGTAGTCCTGTACAAATTCAGAATGTGCATCTACCCAGAACTCACCCTCTGCTCCCTGCCAGGACTTGCCTGTTTTTTTATTTTTAATGGCATATGTTCCATTAAAAGCGCTGAACATTTTCTGGTCTTTAAATGTTACAATACGGGCTATAGCATAAATATTATTCTTTTTAAGTTTTTTAAGAATTGTTTTAATGTCCACTGGATTTTTCTGGGCTTTTATTTCTGAAGCGGTTCCGGAACTGGCAGTGAAGTAGATATTGCCAAAATCATCCTTCATATCAATAACAACTGCGTTGATTTCAGTTTTTTTTATCTCTTCAATATGCGTATCAAGATGTTTTAATGCAGGTACACTAAGATAAAGAGCTTTGCGGTTCGCAGAAATAGTTGAGCGTTTTATTGTTTCCGGATACCCGGTTTTAAGGGTCAGTGCCGGTAGAGAACCGGTTTCATCAAAAATTGTTGCTGATGAAATACCATCATACACATATAGCCGGTTGATAATTTCAGTATAAACTGGAAAGTCCACCGGTTTAAAATCACCCCCGGATTTAAATATTTTCATGTTTTCAGTAAAGAAAAGCTCTTTGTCAGTGAATTGTATGTCGTATATAACTGAATTTAATTTGTTTTCAGCATAAGCGACTATCGGATTAAAATTTCTTTCACCATTTTTTTTGACGTATAATCCTCCGCCGAAACTGAATCCTGCATAAAGATTTTTTTTATTCACGGCCAGAAATGAGATCTGTTCAGTAAATTTTAATGTATCCGAATATGGTTCAGAAGGCAGCCTGTCACCTGAACTGACAAAAGACTTGCCCTGAAGTTCAAATACCCCGTTAAATGAAGTCGCAGCATAGACTTTCTCTCCTGTAATCGCCAGTGAAGTGATGTAATTCCGCCTGTTCAATCCGTTCAACGGAATTTCGGTCCAGTTCAGACCGGCATCCGGAGATCTGTAAATTGAATGTTTGGTTGCAACGGCTATATTATTTTCATCTTCGGGATCAGCGGCAAACGCTGATATTTTCCTGAATCCAGGCTCTTTATCGTATATGCTTCTACGTTTGAATTGCTGTGAGTTAAGACTGATCCACCTACCATTTGTTATTCTGAAAAGACCTGATGAGAAGGTGGCAAGATACAGATTCCTGCCGGCGGTATACATCCTGAGCGGGATACAGTTGGCAGGAAGACCCCGGTTGCATTGTTCCCATGATTTTCCGTTGTTTTCTGAAACTGATATTTTATTATCAGAAGTGATTATATAAACTTTTATTCCGGACGCCGATAACAGGTAATATAGAGGGCATGAAATAATAAATACAGCAAACAGTATTACGAAGAATTTTTTACTATTCATTAAATGATCTATCCGAATTTTTTATTGAACATCTCTTCGTTCATGATTGTATATGTGTATCCCTGTTCAGTAAGAAACAGCTGCCTGTTGTGTGCAAACTTTTCTTCAACAGAATTGGATGTAATTATCGTATAGAAGTAAGCCATGTTGTCATTTTTTTTTGGACGGAGCACACGACCAAGCCTCTGTGCCTCCTCCTGCCTGGAACCGAAGGTACCTGAAATCTGGATCGCAACATTGGCATCCGGCAGGTCTATTGAGAAATTTGCCACCTTTGAAACTATCAGGCTCTTGATCTCCCCTGTGCGGAATTTCTTGTAGAGTTCTTCTCTCTCCTGCAAAGGAGTACTCCCGGTAATAAGCGGAAACGAAAATATCCGCTGAAATTCCTCCAGCTGTGAAATATACTGCCCGATTATGAGAATGTTCGAGTCCGAATGAAAGTCAAGGATGCTTCGAACAAATTTTATCTTGCGTACATTTTCAGAAGCAATCCTGAATTTTTCCCTGTCCCGCGAAACGGAGTACTGCATCCTGATTTCTTCCGGGAGATCAATGCGCACCTCGGTACACAGGGCAGTGGCAATCCAGTTTGATTTTTCCAGGAGTTTCCAGGGCATATCATATTTCTTGGGACCGATAAGGCTGAAAACGTCAGATTCAAGACCATCCTCCCTGATAAGAGTTGCGGTAAGGCCAAGACGCCTTTTGCTCTGTATCTCCGATGTCAGCCTGAACACCGGCGCGGGAAGAAGATGTACTTCGTCGTAAATGATAAGGCCCCAGTTTTTTGAATTGAAAAGTTCAAAATGCAGAAATCCCTCTTTTTTATTCTTTCTGTATGTTAGTATGTTATATGTGGCGATTGTAATTGGTCTGATCTCTTTTTTATCGCCGGAATACTCACCGATCATATCTTCAGAAAGAGCTGTCTTATCAAGCAGTTCATCACGCCATTGCCTCAGGGCGATTGTATTTGTCACAAGGATGAGTGTTTCAGTCTGAAGAACCTCCATGACGCCGATCCCGATAATTGTTTTCCCTGCACCGCAGGGCAGCACAACAACTCCGCTCCCCCCTTCAGGACCTCCGCCCTGGTGAAATGCGTTCACTGCGCTGGTCTGGTAATCCCTGAATTCAAGGCCTGTCCCGCTGCTCACCGGCTGTTTGATCGAGATGCTGCATGGATCACCCTCTTCGTATCCGGCAAGATCCTCAACAGGGAAACCTATTTTTATCAGAGCCTGTTTGATGTGACCTCTGAATATTTTCTTTACAGTAAGACTATTTTCGTTTTTCCGTTCGATGATATAGTTCTGCAGTTTCTTATTGTAGAGAATCTCGTTTATCAGCGCAGCATCACTGGATGTAAGGATCAGTTCATCACCTGACATTACAAGTTTAAGGAGACCATAACGCTTCATCTGCTCCTTGATTGTTGTATGGACAGTGTCCGGGATATCGTATTTTGAATATTTTACAAGGTTGTTGATGATCTGATCTGCATCAAGTCCTGCAGCAGCGGCATTCCATAGCGAGAGCGGTGTTATTCTGTAAGTATGAATATGTTCAGGACTCTTTTCAAGTTCAGAAAACTGTGAAATGGCATTCCGCGCATTTTCAAATTGCGGATTATCCACTTCAACAAGCAGGGTCTTGTCACTTTGCACTATTACGGGTTTTGACATAATCTCTCTTTTATTCAGGATTGAATAAGTCAGAGTCTGAAAGCAATTTTGTCAATCATAAAACGCCGGAGTATCGGTTAAACTTCCTGTAGTTTCAGTTTATTGCTCCTTTATTGAACAGGAATTTTTCAGTAGTCAGGACAGCAATAAAATGATTCAGGGGATTTTCATTCTCGGTGAGTTCATTACCAAGCTGTAAACCGGCATCTGAAGGTATTTCAATTACACTGCATCCGTAAAAAAGACCCTGAATCAGCACCTGAAAAAAAACACCATGTGTAAGTTCGGTGAGAAGTACATGTTCCATCGCCTGGACATTGAATCCCTTGTTTCCTGAAAGAGGATCAGTAAAATCAGAATCCGTTTCATCTTTAAATGAAGCTGCAATTTCTTCATAAAACTTTATCAAATCAGGATCAAGGTTTCCATAATCAAAATTTTCCAGTATCCTGCTGCAGCTGACAATATCATATCCGTAATCCAGGTTTTTGATTATTTCATTTACATCATTTGTAATATTCTTTGCATCGCATTCCAGAATAAGCAGGTAATCATACTCCAGATCCCTTGAATAGTCCAGAGCAGCGTCTACACATGAACCGTAACCCAGCTTAAATTCATGTTTTATGCATTTAACTTTTGGATATTTACTGATAATTTTCAGAATATCATAAGTTGAACCGTCATCAACAATAAGCAGGTCAGTATTATCAACATTATCAATTTGTATAATTGCTTTTTTAACAGCTTCCAGGTTATTATCCGAAACTATCATAATCAGAATTTTTTTTGTCATACTCACTCCCGAAATTTCATCTTTTCTGGCGGGTATTACCCTGCATGTAAAGCTGATTATTATTTTATCGACTTTATTAAATTACAGGTTTTTTATTGACCCTGAGCGCAATCAATGTAAATTTGTTTATAATTCAAAAATCAGCCGCACTATATAATATTTACAATAATTCTTCACAATATAAAAATTTTTTATCAATATTTGAGGTGAAACAAATGTCAGTTCTGATTAAAGATATTCAGCGGAATGCAAACGAAATCATTAGAATAGAAGTTTCTGAATTCAAAGGAAAAGAGTTGATCAACATACGGATATGGTATGTTGCGGCCAGGGACAATGATGGGAATGAAATTTATAAACCGACCCAGAAGGGAATAGCCCTTGACATCGCTGAATTTGATGAACTTCGCAAAGGGATTGATAAACTTGAAGTCTACATAAAAGACAGGAAATCCGGAGCAGTCCCTGATCAGCCTGATCCTAAAAACAAGGCTGATTATTCTGAAGGTCTGCCTGACCAGGATGAAACTGAGGATAATGAAGCAGGCGAGTAATCAGAACTCGATGTTAAGAAACGCGATATCGTCATTGACCTCCTGGTCCCTGATAAAATTCGTAAGAGTGTTCATTAACTTATCACAAAAATCCTGACCGCGTAGTTCATCATTGTTTTTTATAAACTTGGCAAGGTTCATTTCGCCAAACTCCCCCCCCTCGCGGTTTTTAGCCTCTGTGATCCCGTCAGTGTATATAAAGAGACGATCCCCTTTCTGGACATCGAGTGTTTTTTCCTCATAATCAACTTCATCCATGATCCCCAGAAAAAATCCGAAAGTATCAAGAGCAAGAATCTGATTCTTATCCCCCCTGTAAAAAAGCGCCCGGGTATGACCTGCATTTGAATAATTAAGCTGGTGCGTCTCGTTATTGTATATAAGATAAAATGCTGTAATATATTGAGTGTCAAGCATCATGCCGTTTAGATGTTTGTTGATATCCCTGAGCAGGCTGGAAGAACTTTCATATTTTGGTGCATATATGCTGAATAGCATTTTAGACATAGTCATAGTCAAAGCAGCCGGGATTCCATGACCTGTAACATCCGCAATCAGGAATGCAGTACGCCTGTCATCAAGTACGTAACAGTCGAAGAAATCACCGCCGATATCTTCAATGGGTATATAACGTCCGCTTACATTCGGGAATTTGACATAACTGAAATCATGAGGTATTACGAACTGCTGGATCCTCTTGGCCGCTTCCATTTCCCGTTTTATCTGCTGGTTTTTTTCGAATAGTTCGGAATTTGCTTTCTTCAGCCTGAGCAGAGACATAACCCTTGCTATCAGTTCCTCTTCATTGAGCGGTTTTAAAAGATAGTCATCCGCACCTGTGTTAAGCCCTTTTATTTTAGATTTAAGATCGTCAAGGGCGGTCATAAGTATTACAGGGATATAGTCCTCCCTGTCCCTCTTTTTCAGTTCTTTGAGAAAGGTAAAACCATCCATTTCGGGCATGACTATATCAAGGAGTATCATGTCATAATCTGAATTAATAAGCATGTCCAGCCCTTTCTGACCGGTCTCTGCCTCATCTACATTAAAATTTAGCGGTTCCAGAACTTTGCGTATAAACGCACGGTTAAGGCGGCTGTCATCAATGCAGAGTATTTTTTTCTTTTTATCCTGATCCCGTTTTCTCATTGTATTATTCTATGAGTTTTATTATGTGTTCAACCTGACATATGGTTATATTAATTTCAACTCTGTTTTGATGGTATTATTTTATTATGAAAATTCTTTTTGTCCAGCTTCCCCTGTCAGATCATTCTTTCAGCTATGTTAATGGGAATATCGACTATGCATCGGCTTCATTATCCGGATTTATCTGTAATAATTATCCCGAGATCTTTTGTGAAACCCTGCCTGCCGTTTTATCAAATTTCTGTTCTGATGAACTTATACTGAAATATATCAATAATACAAAACCGGATGTCGTTTCGTTTACCTCTTATCTCTGGAATATTGAACGTAATCTTTCCCTGGCAGAAAGATTAAAAGAAAAAATGCCTGATACTGCAATTATTTTTGGAGGACCTGAAATAGCAGAAGGTTCATTCTCCCTTAGAGACCATCGACCTTATGTCAATTATTTTGTTACCGGTGAAGGGGAATGGTTTTTTAAAAGTTTTCTTGAATCAGGGAGCATCCTACCGTCAGTTATAAATGGAAATCGTGTCTTTATTCAACCTGCTGATGAACTGATTGAAGTGTCATCAATATGTGAACCTCTCACCAGCAGGCGTCTTAATTCAAACAATGATGCATCTGTTTTTATTGAACTCACCCGAGGCTGCCCTTACAGATGCAGTTACTGCTACTATTCAAGGAATTATAAAAAGGTGAGGGAGATCTCTTTTGATTGCCTGGTTGCAAGCATCAAATCAACCATGAACTTTAAAGAAATCTATATTTTAAGCCCTACATTTGACCGGTCATCGGATTTTACGGAGAAGCTTGAACTTCTTAAAAAACTGAATCACAACGTAAAACTTCATACCGAAATCCGCACAGACAGGATTGATAAAAAAACAGCGAAGCTTATGTATGACGCCGGATTCCGCAGCCTTGAAGTGGGGCTCCAGTCCATGAACAAACGCGCCCTGGGAATGATTAACAGGGAGAGCAACACCGGGAAAGAACTTTCCGGTATGCGTAATCTTTCAGATGCAGGCATAGAGCTTCAGATCGGTATTATACCCGGACTCCCCGGTGATTCACCTGATAATTTTATCCACACCGTTGATACCCTGGTAAGCAATAACCTGGGCGAATATATTGAACTTTACCCGCTGATGATACTACCGGGCACACAGATCAGGGAGATGGCAATTGAACATGGTGCAGAGTTTCAGGACAAACCACCTTACTATTTCCAGAGCGGCTGGGATTTTACTTCAGATGACATCCGGTATATTTCTGACTATGTTGAGGAAAAAACGGGACTTTCAAGGAGTATTTTCTTTCTTCCAGATTTTACTGAACCAGAAAATTCACTATTTACCAAAGGTATAAAATTTAACGGTAATCTGCCGGGTGCCTGGGACCTTGAAAAATTTTCATCTTTAACTGAACGTTATGTGGTCGATCTCCATGTGATTTGTTCACATCAACAGTCTTTATATTCAGGAATCGAAAAATTATTTTCTTCACTTGCTCGCATAGGTCAGAGGCTGATAAATCTTATAATTTATTCGGATATATTGATAAATGAGGATACCCTGAAACAATTGATGTGTAAATATGAAACTGACTCTTTTCACAGGAGGCTGAATGTTTTCCACAGCGTTGCTGAGGCGTCGAGGTTCAGGTTCTTCCAGGTTTCTGAAAACATTAATGAGTTCAGTAGAATGGATAATATTTACTCCATTATTACACCAATTTACATGATAACTGAAAAGTCGCTTA
Source organism: Spirochaetota bacterium (assembly GCA_035403465.1). Lineage (GTDB taxonomy): Bacteria > Spirochaetota > UBA4802 > UBA4802 > UBA5550 > JAAYBQ01. Next base: position 51,955 of record DAONFG010000001.1, read on the forward strand.
ATTTTACAAAGATTCTTCACAATGAATCTGCTGTACTTGTTCAGTCCGGGATGTATGAAAGTATTTCATCATTCCTGAAAAAAGTTTATGCCGCTGATCCGCAATTTGCTGCATTCCAGTGCGAGGATGAAATGCAGCAGTTTTATAATGACATCGGAGAGGAATACGTAAAGCTGCCGTATAATTTCGGCCTGGTTAATGCCTGATTCCGGGGTATATCAGGAAACAACTCAATTTATTATGTGCTTTCAATCTCCCGGTTCATATCAGCCAGGGCCTGAACCGATGCATCACCGTAACTCATGTTTTTATAAACTTTATACGCATAATTGAGTGAACTCGAAGCATTAATCCTGTGAATGGTTTTATCCGGATACCTGTTCAGTATAGCCATGACTTCGCTTATACTCCCCCCCTGTGTTCCCACACCCGGGATAAGGTAGGGAATCTCCTTGCCTGAAGCAAGGAAGATACCGGAAATCTTCTCCAGCTGTTCAGGATAGGTCGCGCCTGCAACTGACCCTAAACCTGGATGGTACCACTGTACCAGTTTTTCAGCGATATAAAGATAAAATTCTTTGTCCCCGATTTTAACATCCTGTATCTCAACCGAGCTTTTATTTGAAGTTTTTGTGAGTATGTAATAGCCTTTATCAGGATAATTTTTTATGTAAGGTTCAATCGAATCATACCCCAGATACGGAGAAAGTGTAACAGCGTCTGCCCTGAAAAAATCAAAAGCCTCCTTTGCGTAAGCCTGTGCTGTCTTGCCTATATCTCCGCGCTTGTAATCGAGAATTACCGGTATACTCGCGGCCTGGTAGATCCTTATTATTTTTTCAAGGGTCACGATTCCGTCAATGCCATACTGCGCATAAAAAGCGTAGTTCGGTTTAACTGCTCCTGGAAATGTGTTCTTCTGCACAAGGCTGTTCAGAATTTTTTCGTAGAAGGTGAATATCCTTTCACCGGGAGTTCCCTTATCTTCTGGAATATCCTCGATAACAGGATCAAGGCCCATACATACTATGCTTGAAAATTTTTTTGCGCTCGATTTAAGAAGATCAATATAGTTCATTCCTGGATTCCTTTTAAATATTTTTTGTATATAGAATAGTTTTCTTCATCAAAAAGAATAAATATCACTTTAATTTCGTAATTTTCCCTGGTCATAAAGTCAATAGAAGTTTCTACAGCAATTTTTACTGCTTCATCTTTCGGATACCTGTACACCCCGGTTGAGATCGCAGGGAAAGCAATTGATTCCAGATTCTCTCTCTTCGCAAGAATCAGTGAATTATTGTATGAATTTTTCAGAACATCAGGCTCACCGTGACTGCCGTCAGTGTATATGGGACCCGGTGTATGAATGACATATTTTGCAGGTAGATTGTAACCACCGGTTATCCTGGCCTCACCGGACCTGCAGCCGCCAAGAGTCCTGCATTCCGTAAGAAGTCCCGGACCTGCAGCCCTGTGAATAGCACCGTCAACCCCGCCGCCGCCAAGTAGAGATGTATTTGCAGCATTAACAATGGCATCCGTGGACTCGGCAGTGATGTCCCCTTTTTTTACACTGATCAGCTTGATTGCGTCTGACCTGTTCATATGTCCTCAGTTTGAACCGCAGTCCTTTACTTCATTCCGCAGAAGCATTACTGCATGGGGAATTGCCTTTTCAATAAATCCCAGGTTTTCACGTACTGCCTTCGGGCTGCCCGGAAGATTTATGATCAGGCTTCTTTTACAGATACCTGATACTGCACGGGAAAGTATTGCATGGGGCGTTATCTCAAGTGATTTTGCGCGCATTGCTTCTGCAAATCCCGGGGCTTCCCGGTCTATAACTGCGCGTGTAGCTTCCGGCGTAACATCCCTGGGGGCAAATCCTGTCCCGCCTGTTGTGAGGATGAGGTCAAATCCCCTTTCCGCAAAATCCAGAAGGCTTCTCTTAATATCCGGAATTTCATCGGGAACAATGGTTTCAGCGGCAATTTCAATATCCATAGTTTCTGCCCATTTTATTATTTCAGGGCCGGAAATATCTGTCCTTTCGCCGCGTGATGACCTGTCGCTTACTGTAATAATTCCTGCGCTTATCTTTCTCATGAATGCCATCTTTTTATAATTGAATTATATCGTAAAAGTCACGATAATACACCTGATGTTATAAAATCAAACACATTACTTTGTTAATTTACCAACTTTTTTCACATGCTTAAGAATTTTCTTCCGCAGCCGGAGACGGCGAGGGAGATTAAAAATATGAATATACAAGTTATATAAAATACAGAATAATTTTATGGAAAATTCCTGATGATAATTGCGGCAATACTTGCAGGCGGTAAAGGTGAACGTGTTGGAGGAACAACTCCCAAACAGTTATTAATGCTGGGTGATAAGCCTGTAATACAGTGGTCCGTTGACACTTTTCACCAGGATAAGCAGATTGATGAAATAATCATAGTATCTGAAAAATCATCCCTCCCTGCAATCAGGAGTATTTTTCCTGAAATAAAATATCCTAAAATAACTGCGATAATTGAAGGCGGCATCGAGAGAGTAGACTCATCAGCAAATGCAGTTTTTTATAAAGACTATAAGTACGATGATATTTTCATGATACACGATGCTGCCCGCCCGTTTATCAGTACATCAATTATCCATGAATTAATAAATGCTGTAAAAAAACATGATGCTGCAGGTGTATATATACCGGCAAAGGATACAATAGCAATAGTTGATAATGAAATTATTGATTCAATCCCGGAACGTAACAGGATGTTCTATACACAAACCCCCCAGGCTTTCAGGTATAGCCTTATCATGGAAGCGCATAAAAGCTACCAGCTTAACAGGGCTCGCGGAATAACAGATGATGTTTCTCTTGTAGCATCAAGCGGTCACGATATACATGTTGTTTCCGGGTCTGACCTGAACTTTAAAATTACTACTGAACTCGATTATAAAATTGCAAACCTGATTGCCGGAAATATACTCTTATGATCAAAAGATACCTGAACGCAGATCCAATACCATGGCTTATTGACGGCACCGATCCGGCTGCAGTATACCTTGCAAAAAAGGAATTCTGCGAAGAATGTGGTCATACCGAAATCTATCATGAACTGGAAACCTCAGTTTTAACCGGTTATTTTAAAAGTATTTCTACGAGAAATATACTTGGTGATAAAAAAAATCCTGATCTTATAAACCGGGGCAATGTCTGGTTTTTTCTCTGGGCAGTAGAATGCGGTTATAATTCCAAGACAGATTTCATCAGAGAAACGTCCGATTTTATTTCTGAAAATTTCCTTACACCGGACGGAGGATTTTCTTTGTCACTGAAGCCGCGTTTACCCCTTGCCTGCAGAACTGGCGATCTGGTGAGGGCTATGCTTAAAGCCGGTATAAATGACGAAAGAACAACTTTTGGACTGCATTGGATTTCACAGCATCAACGCCACGATGGCGGATGGCTTCACTGTCCATTTAGCGGTTTCTGCGATGTTATGAAAATGTTTCTGATTAAACATGCAGGTTCAGGAATCAGCAGGGAAGTGGATACCAGTATTCCCAGCTGCCCTGTAGCAACCCTTTCATGTATCAGGGCTTTATCGGTTTCAGGGATATCTGCGTATATTCCAAGGATAGAGACTGGTGCCGCGTTCCTGCTTGGAAGTTCAGCGCTTTCATCAACTGATAGATTGCTATATTGCGGACTGAACCTGCACCCGCAGAAATCCGGTTATCCCGTAATGACACAATTCGATTCCATTACTGCACTAATGGAAATTTTTAATACAACCTTGTGGAATGATGCGAAATGTGCAGGGTTATTTAACAATATAATGAAGAAGCAGACTGCAGACGGAAGATGGAAACTTGAAAATAATTCACGGGGGATGACTCCTGAAGGAAAAGGGGAGAACCGTTTAGTAACACTGAATGTTATGCGTCTTCTTAAACGTCTGTCAGAGAAAGAATCTTAGTTTGAAAAAGCATAGCCAACGGATAATGTAAGATTCACTGTCTGAAGAGATCCACCTGATGAAGTAGAATAAGTTCTGCCATTCCCATTTGCGGTAGCATCAGAACCTGTTGATTGTGTCAATGAATTAGCCGGGCTGAAAGATATTGGATAATAAGTATATTCAGAACCCAGGGATATATATACCCCGCCGCTGAAGTATATTGTGAGGTTTAGTTCGGAACCGAAAATAAAACCTGAAAAATTTCTTATGCCATCGTTATTATAATTATATGCAAGTTTAGATGCAATCGGCGTGGCTTCGTATTGTCCGAATCCATAACCGAACTCAGGTGTAAATGTCACATCCCATTGTTTGCGTACAGTAAGGTGAAACGACGGTCCCAGGAGAATTGAGTATGAATTGAAGAGTGCCTGGTTCCAGTTCTCATTTTCCTGACCGAAAGCTGTTCTCTGAACAACAGTTGTATAGCGAAGCTTGCTTTTTGCACCGACATGGTCGATAGGCATGTATTCGAAAGATATACCAAAATCAAATGCAAGGTGGTTAACTATAAGTTCCTTCATGGTATCGGAACTCAGCATGTACCAGTTACCAACCAGAAAATCATCCTCAGCAGTAATCAGGTCACCAAATGGCAATCCGGCAGAGATAAATCCTCCAAGAAGCATTTGTCCTTCATGAGCTCCTTCAGGAGGTTTATCCAGTTCTTCAAATTCTGAAGCCATTATTGATGTCGCTGAAAAAACAGTTATTAATATGATTATAAACTTTTTCATAAATTTTCAGTATATGTAAAATCCCCGTTTGGTTTTTTTACCAAGATAGCCTGATGCGACATATTTACGAAGAAGGGGGCAGGGCCTGTACTTATTGTCTGCATATCCCCTGAACATCTCCTCACCGATCGCAAGAACTACATCAAGGCCTACCATATCTGCAATTTCAAGGGGACCCATTGGAAGATTAAGCCCTTTCTTCATTGCCTTGTCAATCACTTCAGGTTTTGCGCCCCCTTCGTAAAGGAGAAATGTTGCTTCATTTATCATGGGATACAGTATCCTGTTAAGATAAAACCCCGGGTAATCCTTTGCCTCAATAAAATCCTTTTTGAGTTTTTTTAGAAAGGACTTAGACATTTCAACAGTTTCCCTCGTAGTTAAAAATCCCGGTACAATTTCAACAAGGGGCATGACCCTTGCCGGATTCAGAAAATGCAGTCCGATTACTGATTCAGGTCTCGCAGTTGCAGCGGCTATTTCAGTAATTGAGATCGAGGAAGTGATCGATGCGAGAACACTTGCCGGAGAACAGGTTTTGTCCAGTCTGGCAAATACATCTTTTTTTACAGACAGATCCTCAAAAACTGCTTCAAGAATAATATCCGAATCCGAGAATTCAGCAATATCATTTACTACTTTTATATGGGAGATAATCCTCTCCCTGTCTGCAGCTGTAATTCTCTGTTTTTTTTCATATTTGCGGAGCCTTGATTCGATGATCGCCAACGCATCTTGTACTTTTTTATCACTGCTGTCATATAATTTGATAGTAAATCCGGCTTCCGCTGTCATCTGGGCCAGATCGGTCCCCATAACTCCAGCCCCGATGATTCCAATTTTATTCATCTTTAATTCCTCTGTGTTCAATATCATGCAATGTCTGACATTTGTATGTTACAATATATCTCTGCATATAATTAACAACAATAAAATTATTGACTTAACTCTATATTTTTATTCCAATATAAAAAACATTAAAATTTGCGTTCCCGGCACATTTATACTATTATTAAATGCCAACAATGTGCATCACAGAGATTCTGATCTAAAAATGAATTAACCGGATAAACTGATTAATGAAAGAAATTGACAAGACAAAAGAAAATATTAAAGTAAGCCAGCTTGACGATTCCCAGCGGAAAAAACTCTTTCAGCAGTTTGTCGATGCCGGAGGACAGGTCCAGACAGAACGTCAGGCCAGAAGGAACCTGATGATTGACAGGAATAAGCAGAAAGAGCATCAGAAGAAACTTGATGCTCATTATTCCAGACTGAAAAAACCTGTTAATACACAAGCCGCAGCCGGTACATCCACTGTGTCCATGCCTGCAAATATACCTGGCAAATCTGAAGATGTACCATTCGAAAAATTCAGAATACGAATGAGACTCCGTTTCCAGGGAATCACCCGTTTCAGCACACTGTTTTACAAAAACCGTTTCCTGAATAACATGAACCTCAAATACAGACCGGCATTAATGGAATTGCAGAATGCATATCTTGCCCTTTTTAAACAGAATCCAAAACGCGGCAATCAGGTTATCATGCGTCTTGACAAAATATCCCCTATTTATTATGAATTGCTGCAAAAAACTGCTGATTTATATGAACCCATAGACCTCAGGGAACTGACAGATAATATAGCAAATTTTCCAGACGTACCAAGACAGCTGCCTGAACTGAAAACACTCTTCAATTCGATTTTCAGGAAACTGTATATTATAAAAACATATGAGAATACAATATATAATGCCTTTGATAAGGCGATTGATATCTGTATTAATGTCTCGGAGGATAATCAATATCCCCAGCTGAACAAACGGAATATACGGAATGCTCTTTATATTGCGTTCTATGTTCTTTATCCAAGACTTCATACTCTCTTCTGCCAGTATAATTTAACACTTTTTGATGATCCTGACAGCCGCATTGATGATATGCTTGAAATAATACCTGCTGAACGTCCGGGAAACCGTGTCCGCTATGATCTGTCAAGGATACAGCAGGAGACCGAAGCAGAACTCCCGGATGTCATCAAACATGAGGAAAAAGCATCTGAAATAAACATTGATCCGATCGTCACTGAAGGTCTGAAAAATATGTATAAACTTGATTTTTCAATGCTGCGAAAAAAATATGACAAAACAGGAACTTATGAAATCCTGGGAGATAATGATAAGGTTCTCCTGGCATACCTGTTATATCTTGAATTCGATAATGAGTATGCTATGATTTTTACTACAAACCGCATTAAATATAACATGGAATATCTTGGATCAAACATGGTTGATTACCGAAAGAATATGCAGGAACTCTACAATTCGATGAGAAAATCCCAACAAGCCTTCAATCTCTATCATGAATCATTTATTAATTACAGCCGTTTAAAGAACCAAAAACCGTCAACCAATGATCAATATATCAATTATTCCAAGCAGGTAGATGAGCTAATCAGGAAAAAGGATATTGCCGGAAGCGGTGCACGTATGGCAATAAAAATATTCATGGAAAAAACCGCTACAGAACTGGATACACTTGTACGCGATATGAATGAAAGACAAATGTATATCAGTAACCCGCAGGATATTATAGAGCTTAATCCCGAAATTGAAGGTGAGAAAAAACTTCATGGACTTAAAATATATGAAGCTCTTCAGACCGTCAGGAATTTTGCTGCTGCTTTTGCATTCAGGCTTGGTCCTGAAGGTGACCTTTATGGAAAGCTTGAATACAATCAAAAGGAATCCGGAGAACAGAAAGCTGACAGCAGTCCGCGCCCGTCTCCGGCCCGGTCAGCAAAAAAGTCCCAGTCTATACTTGATGAACTTGATGATATCCTGTAGTTTTTTTTCTGCGGATTGACTCAAGCCTGTTTTCAATTATCATTTCTCGTGTCAGATTCAGCCCCGGATCCCTGTACGGTTCAGATTTAGGATTTTCCCTGATATCAAGTATACGTTTATTATCAAGGGTGCTAATCACATCAGTAAGAGCTGCCAGTGTTCCTTCACGTTTCTGTCCCACTGAAGGTCCTTTTCCGACTATAAATCCCGCTTCAATCATTGCCATCCTTATATGGTCCGCACTGGAATAGGTTGTAAGGATTGCTTCATTATACATCAGCCCGGCCAGAAGCCTGAAATATTCTACAGTCCATAATTCAGGATTTTTTGCCGGTGAAAACGGGTCCTGAAAAACCGCGTCAAATTTGATACCGGTTATATTCTTAATCGAATCCCTTGCATCGCCAAAGAGTATCTTCAGCCTGATGTTATCAAACTCTGCAGAACCTTTTAAATAACCCGTTTTAATTTTTCCATATATTAAATCTCTCTGATCGCCGAACCTAACAGATTCCATGTAGCTGTAAAAACTCTCATCCTTTTCCAGTGAGACTATATTCAATAACGAATGATTCTCCTCTGTGTTTAACCTGTCCATAAGCGCCAGCACATTATAACCCAGCCCGAATCCTACATCCAGGACTGTCAGTGATTCCTTTTTCTTTTCCAGTATCATTGAAGGCTGCACATGTTTGAAAAGGGCCTCTTCATATGCACCGGAGGTCGAATGCATTGCCTGGTCATATTCATCCAGGAAAAGGGTTGCGCTTCCGTCGTTTGTTGTGATCATTCCCGTCATGTTTTACCCTTGTCTGTGCCTGATAATTGAGTATTTTAAAATTAATATATATCACCCGGTTTAAAGGAAGTTATGGCAACAAAAATTATAATAAAGGGATATGTCCAGGGGGTAGGGTGCAGGGGCTACTGCGCCAGGTATGCGCGAAGATATAGTCTTCATGGAACGGCAACCAATCTTTCTGACGGCTCGGTTTGTATATTACTGAACACTGATGATAAAAATATAATTAATTCATACATGGATTCGTTGATTGCCAACACTGACGGGTACAATTTTTTTGGAAGAATATCCGACTACAAAGTAGTGCCTTTTGGCGGAAGAATTGATGGTGATTATATTTTCTGAGCAGGTTTCAGTTCAACGGGTTTTACCGCTTTCATCCTGCGGAAATTAACTTTTTTAAAACGCCGCCGTAATTCATCTGACCTCATCGACAGGAAAGCGTGATATGGAGTGCTCCTGACATATTCATAAAAATTACGCGAATACTCAATGTATTTTTCTTCAAATGCTTTTTTGGAATGACCGTGAGCTTTTTTGACGGAACCCATTCGTCTTATATCACCGTTAAATGCAGGACTGATATGATACAGTTCATGAAACATGACATTCACTTTTTCTGCTGCAGGCAGGTCAAAAAATTTAGGCATATAGAAGTACATCAAGTAAAGTATTTCTATATCATTAACTACAAGTTTGGGAATGGTATAGAACCTACTGTTGTGTTTTACTATCTCCGATCCGTTTTCAAACCTCATCGGAAGCAGCTTGCCGTAAATTCCCCCCCCGGTTGTTTTCCTGTTTGTAGAGCAGCAGAGAAGAATACGGTTAACATCGAAGAGCCTGAATTCCTCAGTCCGTGAAACCATCTCATGAAGCAGCAGAGTGAGGGTATCTGAAAGATTAATTATATCCGACACTTACTTTAATCCGGCTTTTGCTATCATTTCTTCGGCATGTTTAAGTGAAAGGTCGGTGACCTCTTCGCCTGCGAGCATACGGGCGACTTCGCGTACCTTCTCCCTGTCGTTCAGGTTTTTAACAATTGTTGTAACCCTGCCTTCATTTCTGCCTTTCTGCACAAGGTAATGGCTGTCAGACATGGATGCAATCTGCGGCAGGTGCGTGATTAAAAGCACCTGCCTGTCCTTTGACAGGTTTTTAAGTTTCTTCCCTACTATCTCAGCGGTCCTGCCGCTGATGCCCGTATCGACCTCGTCAAAAATCAGCGTATCAACAATATCTGCAGACTGGATGACATTTTTAATGGCAAGCATTATCCTGGACATTTCGCCGCCGGAAGCAACCTTGCGAAGCTGGCGCAGGTCCTCTCCCTCATTTGCCGAGAGCAGAAACTCGATCCTGTCCAGACCGTGCGGGTAAAGGATATACCGTTTGTCATCGCTTTCGATATCCCCGTCAGGACTCGTTTCACGTTTTATGGATATCTTGAAAACGGTGCCCGACATACCCAGGTCATTCAGTTCCTTCATAACAAGTTCTTCAAGTTTTTTCGCAGCAGCCTTTCTTTTCTCTGAAAGGGCGAGAGCTATACTTTTTGCCTCGCTAACAATTTTTTTCTCTTCGGCTTTCAGGTTTTCCAGGAGCTCGTCACCGGAGGTTATCGATTCCAGTTCCTGCCTGGCCTTCTCAGCATAGGCAATAATCTCTTCCACTGAATCGCCGTACTTTTTTTTAAATCCCTGTATAAGGTTAAGCCTCTCCTCGACCATGTTGATTCTTTCAGGTGAAAAATCTATACCATTCCTGTAATCGCGGAGAGTCGCTGATGAATCTTCCAGGGAATAGAGTGCTTCCCTGATTGTGTCCAGGATTGACGAAAGATTCTGGTCAATGTCGCAGATTTTTGCCAGGCTGCTTTCAGCCTTTTTCAGGTTCCTTATTACACCGGCTTCACCGGTGATCAGGTCAGTGCTTGAGTTTATCTCGGTAAAAAGTTTTTCGGCATTCTGCAGCAGGTTTGCCTCACCGCGAAGTTCATCCTCTTCTCCGGGTTTCAGTTTTGCAGAATCGATCTCTTTAATTGAGAAGGTATTGAATTCAATTCTTCGTGCCTTCTCTTTCTCATCAATCTGGAATGAACTGATCCTGTTCCTGACGCTGCCAAGTCTCTCATGTACGTCTTTGACCCTGGCAACGTCATTTGCAAAAGCCCCGAAACTATCCAGCAGTTCCCTGTGTTTGGCAATATTGACAATGTTCTGATGCTCGTTCTGGCCATGTATATCGATAAGATATTCTGATATCTCTTTAAGCTTATTCAGCGGGATCTGGGCAGCATTTGCAAAACAGCGTCCCTTGCCGTTTGCAAAAAACTCCCTCTGTATGATCAGAGTGTCATCATCTGTTGAAATACCCGATTCATCAAGGAGGATCCTGATCTCCTTCATTTTCGAGATATCGAAGGTTGCCTCAAGCGATGCCCTGTCGAAGCCTGTACGAATCATATCAGTAGTTACTTTTTCGCCAAGAATGCCTGCAATCGCATCAATCAGTATCGACTTTCCGGCCCCTGTTTCACCGGTAAGAATGTTAAGACCACTGGTAAAACTGACGGTGAGGGAATCTATAATAACGAAGTTTTTGATTCGAAGTTCAAGCAGCATAGGAGCACCTTTCAGAATATAATGATCAACCCCAGTTAAGTTTCTCTCTCAGGATAGCATAGTAGTTTTTTTCAGGGTGAAGGATGAGTTTCATTTTTTTATCAGATTTCATAAAGTTAATTTCATCACTGCCATTCAATTCGATAGCCACCTGACCGTCTATTGTCAATAATAAATTTGTACGATCAGTCAGTGTCTTAGCCGTGGTAACTGAGGTTACAGGGAGAACGACCGGTCTTATAGAGAGAGAATGCGGGCACACCGGATTCACTATATAAACGTCATTAGCCATGGGAGTAATAATCGGTCCGCCTGCCGAGAGGGAATATGCGGTTGAGCCCGTTGCTGTTGCAATAATAAGTCCGTCGCCTGAATACCTGTTCATAAACAAGCCGTCTATATGAAGCTCGATTTCTATCGCTCTTGAAAATGCCCCTTTTGTAATAACCGCATCATTAAAAAAGAACATTGTAGTTTCAATACCGTTTCTGCTGTGAACCGCCTGCATGACTGTTTTTTCAGTCGCCGTGTAGTACCCATCAAGAATTTTCAGAAGATGTTTTTCATATTCATCAGGGTTGAATTCTGTAAGGAAACCAAGTTTACCCCTGTTAATACCGAAGATGGGGGCTCCCGAATCAATAAACATACGGGCTGTTTTAAGAAAGGTGCCATCACCTCCGATTGCAATTATCAGGTCCGGCTGGATAGAGGTATCATTATTGTTTGTAATGTATTCGGATATACCGGGATAGGATGCCAGTCCATAATCAGGAATACTTATATTGATTTTTCTTTCTGATAAAAGGCCGCATATTTTTACAATAATAGCAATTGATATATCATCATCAGGCCTGCAATTTATTGCGACATTTTTAATTGTTTTATTCTTCGAGATCATAATTAAACTTCATAATTAATCCGGGATTTCTGTCAATAAACTGTACAATATCATTTTGTTTTAATTCAAACAGAGATACATGTCCCGTATTCCTGAATGTATATGATGCTTCCATATTTTTATATAATCGGGGTAATGATCCGATAAACTCGCCCCTTGTCAACTGCCGCACAAATTTACCGTCAGAAAAGACATCAACTTCACCAGACCTGATTAGATAAATTGATTTCAGCTTTTGCCCCTGATTTATAATATCTGTTGGCGATGCTATTTCGCGTGGGATGAAAATTGATTCTATCCAGGTCCTCTGTGTAGAAGTACAGAACCGGAAGAAGCTGTTAAGCGACATAAGATTCCATGTTTCACTGCTTCGTGTTGCCGCGACTTTTTTTAATATCTTTTCAAATTCGGTCCCCACAATGAAGTTCAAAAATTTGTTCTTCTCGATTGTAAAAAGGACCACGTCTGTTGCTGCATACACATCAGCTGCCCTGCTCTGGCCGGTTATCAAGGCAACTTCACCGAAGTAATCATATGGGCCATAAATTTTTGAATCATCAAGGCCCTCGTTTTCAACGGTTATATTACCGGCATAGATTATATAGAATTCAGTACCAGGGGTACCCTTTTCTATCAAACGTTCACCTTTTGAGAATTTCTTTATATCAACAATATCCAGGAGTTCCTGTGCTTTCCATATCGGCATGTCCTGCATAAAATCGAGTCTCTTGAAAACACTGAGGATCTGGTATGCCTCTTCATACGGAGGAGCCTGGGTAGGGAAGTATAAAGTGTTCTCCATGCCGAAACGTGCAAGTGTAAGCGATGTCTCAACCGGAAAATCTTTCCGCGCAATGTGATAGACTACGGTTTTCTTTTTAAGTTCATCGGGCAGTGAATCAAGATATTGAATGGGTGTATGCAGCGGGGGAACTCCTGATTCATGGTATATTACGTTTGAATTCCACGGAAAGTTCGAAAGTTCGACGTACCGCTCTCTGCTGATGACTTTTTCTTCGAAGAGTGCTTTATGAAGCAAAGGATCATTGTTGTGATCAGAGGTGTATACAAATGACTGGTTCTGAAACTCCATCCTGAATCCAATCGTAGGAATTGAATGAAGTGTATAAAATAGTTCAAACTTTCCGCCATTTATATATATGGGTGAACCAATCTTTACCGGGTGAAAATTAAAAAGTTTACCAAGGTATCCAGTTTCAACTCCGCTCAGGGCTGAATACTTTTCCAGGAAGCTTCCCATAACGGTTTCGGTTGTATAAACTGTTATCCGTCCCTCCTCCAGGATTTTCTGGAATGTCCCTGCATCATGATCAGCGTGGCAGTGAGTAAGTATGATACTATCTATAAACTTGTGGCTTACATTTGATGCTTCAAGCCATTCAGTTGAATTCACCGGGGGATCGATCATGACTCCCTGGTGGTTAAGCCAGATTATAAAGCCGGAAGTATTCTCTTCAGGATCAAATCCATGACTGGGCCCCAGGCACGTAACGCCGAATAGGGGAGGGAGATACGGATCCTTCAATCGTTCTCCGATTATGTATTGAGGCGTATATTCGATATCACCCGGTACAGTTGCGATGTGTTTACCTTCCGCAGTGATACAGTAATCCCCCTTGTCGGTAATTGCGATTGATACACCTTTAAACCTGAAAGAGTTATTCTTAAAAATACCAAAACTTACCATGTTGGCTAAACGGTTTCCCTTCCGGAAATAATTCATCTCAGCCCTGATATCCGGTACATGGATATGGCCGCTGTTTATTGAATAATCATCAGTGATGTTAAAGTTTTCAGGACCGAACAGGGATTCCTCCAGGACCTTTTTGATTTTATAGTACTGTTCATCTCTGCATATAATCATCGTTTTTTTATTTCTGAGAAAAAAGTTGTAATACAACGGAAATTCTATCTCTGCTACGCTGATCCCCTTAATCCAGCTGAACATGTTGGTAGGAAGAACAAAAATTTCCGGAACGCCGCCTGGCAGAGACATTGTATCCTTGATTGTTTCGGGTGGCGAACCGAACTGTATATAGCCAGCAGGACTTTCAACAAGGAATCCGCCTCTCTGCAGCTTGTATACCGGATTATGTTCAGATGCCAGGTTATCAAATACCATATCAGTACCTGTATTTTTCTTCAGGATTAAATACTAATTCGCGGTCAGTTATCAGGTTATTCCCTTCAAACCTTCTGAAAAAACAGCTCCTGTATCCTTCATGGCATGCGGCTCCGCCGGTCTGATTAACCTTAATCAGCAGAGTATCGTTATCACAATCTGTACGCATCTCTTTCACAATCTGGAAATGCCCCGATGTTTCCCCTTTAAGCCAGATCCTTTTTTTTGATCTGCTCCAGTAATGCACCTGTCCGCTTTTAACCGTCAGATCAAATGCCTCGCTGTTCATATAACCCAGCATCAGTACTTCACCGTCTTCATAATCCTGTATGATTACAGGAATCAGTCCGTTGCCTTTTGTAAAATCAATATCAATACTCATTTTAGGTTCCTGAATTAGTAATAATGCAAATAAGTTTATCGAGACAGTTTCTGGATTCCAGCATTCATAAAAACCATTGCAAGTGGATTTCTCTGTTTTTTACAGTATTAACTGGTAATTAAAACTATCAGCAGTATTCAGGGCAAATATAATTTTCATACCCATATAGAATATCGACTACGTACTGCAGAATAGATTAATAAAATATGATATGATGAATAAATCCGCAACCAGACGCCAGTATTATGTCCCCACGATGGGTTATGTTTACAGCAAAGATTATGCCTGGTTCTCAGGGCTGTAAATAATCTTACTGCAATAAATAAAAAGTATTATTAACTCAATGTATTATGTCTCTCAATATCGGGAAGGGGAGAGGTCTTTAATTTATTTAAAACCATAGAATCTTAAATATCAGGAGATATTTATGGAATCTCGCCTAATTGCCTGTATTCGCCTGGGGTACTTAAGGTCGGTATTCCGGATTTTATTAAACAACAATCCCCCGCAACCGGATTCTAAAACAGAAAGTTTTGCTGTATCTTTAAGTTCAGAAAGCCCCAGGTCAGCAACATGATTAGTTACTCTTTCATTAAGTTCCGCCTGTTTCTCGCTTGCGTAAAGATATAAGTATCCGCCAGTTTTTAAAAGAGGAGCACCAAGCTCTACAGCCATATAGGCATCTGCCATTGCCCGGGTCGCTACCCAGTCAAAGGTTTCTCTATAGACGGGGTTTTTGCCGAGTTCTTCGACTCTGCAGCAGATTGTGTCCGCATTTTTGATGCCGAGTTTCGTAATAGTATCTTTTATGAATCCGATTTTTTTCTGAGTAGCATCGACAAGGGTAAATACTGCCGAATCCATCAGGATGCTTAGAGGAATGCCCGGGATGCCGGCCCCGGTTCCGATATCAGCTATTAATGTTCCACGTGGAACATTAATAGCTGCAAAAGGGGAGAGGCTGTCCGCTATTAAAACAGTTTGAATTTCTTCAAGAGTTTTCAGTCCTGTTAAGTTGAATCTACTGTTTGATTCATATATCATCCTGGCGTACAGATCAAGCTTCCCTTGTTTTTCTTTGCACTTTATGCCTGGATAATTCATAATTTTCTCCATCCGGGGATGTTCCACGTGGAACATTCATTTCTTTTTCCTGTCATGGTTTTCAAGGTGTATCAGTAGAAGTGTTATCTCTACGGGGTCAACTCCGGCTATTCTTGCGGCCTGGCCAAGGGTTTGCGGTTGATGTTTAATAAGTTTTTCCCGCGCTTCGTTTTTCAATCCCTTGATCTTTGAATAATCAAAGTTCTCGGGGATTCTTTTGTTATCCATCTTTTCAAGACGCGCTATGCGTTCCATGTCCCGCTTAATGTAACCCTCATACTTGATCTCCATTTCAATAAATGGGGATGTTGATGTGTCAGGGTGTTCATTAAGAATTTCATGAAGCTGTTGAATATTTATTTCAGGTCTCTTTAATAATTTATCTGCAGTAACTTTACCGCGGAGCTGAATGTCTCTATCTGTTTTTTTGAGGATTGATAGTATTCTGTCATCAATTTCAATGTTAGTGTTTCTGTAGCGGTTGATTTCAGAATCAATACGGTTATAACGGTCCTCCATCAGCTTGAACCTGTCGTTGTTTACAAGTCCCATCCGGTTCCCGAATTTCATAAGCCTTTTGTCGGCATTATCCTGTCGAAGCAGCAGCCTGTGTTCTGCCCTGGATGTAAACATTCTGTATGGCTCAAATACGGGTTTGGTGATAAGATCATCAATAAGAACGCCAATATATGCTTCAGATCGTGACAGAACCAGCTCCGGTTCATTGCGCAATTTACTGACAGCATTTATAGCTGCCATGAGACCCTGGGCTGCAGCTTCTTCGTAACCCGAGGTACCGTTTATCTGTCCTGCAAGGTAAAGTCCTGATATTTTTTTTGTTTCCAGTGTTGGTCTGATCTCGTCAGGCGGAACAAAGTCGTATTCTACAGCATAGGCAGGCCGCATTACATGGACTTCTTCAAGTCCGCGGATAGTCTTAATCATTTCAAGCTGAACATCCTCCGGGAGCGATGAGGAAAAGCCGTTTATGTAATATTCATTTGTATATGTTCCCTCGGGTTCAAGAAAAAGCTGGTGCTGTGTTTTGTCGGCAAATCTGACAACTTTATCCTCGATAGATGGGCAGTATCTTGGCCCAATACCTTTAATTTTTCCGCCATACAGTGGCGAACGGTGTATATTGTTTTTAATTATTGAATGTGTTTTTTCTGATGTATAGGTAGTCCAGCATGGTATCTGGGTTGTAGTAATTTTTTCCGTTGAATAAGAAAATGGGAACGGTTCTTCATCAGGATGCTGAATTTCGCATTTACTGAAATCAATTGTACTGGAATTAACTCTTGGAGGAGTACCGGTCTTAAGCCGCTGAACATTAAGGCCTGCTTGTCTAAGTGAGTCAGATAGCCCTTCGGCGGAAAAGTCGGCAAGCCGTCCACAACGCTGCTGAAATTCACCGATATGGATAAGCCCTTTAAGAAAGGTGCCGGTGCAAATAATAACGGCCTTGGAATAATGTTCGATATTTCGCAGAGTTCGTACTCCTGTAACATTGCTGCTTTCGATGATTAACTCTTCGACAATGTCCTGTATTATATAAAGATTTTCCTGGTTTTCAAGTATATGCTTCATTCTGAACTGGTATGCTTTTTTATCAGCCTGTGCACGAGGTGACCATACTGCAGGGCCTTTGCTTCTGTTCAGCATTTTAAAATGTATGCCGGTCATGTCGATGTTAATACCCATCTCGCCGCCAAGGGCGTCGATTTCACGTACAAGGGTTCCTTTGGCAAGTCCGCCGATTGCAGGATTGCAGCTCATTTGGGCAATCGTGTCAAGATTACCGGTAAGCATCAGTGTCTTCATGCCACATCTGGCTGATGCAAGAGCTGCTTCTGATCCGGCATGCCCGGCTCCGATTATGATTATGTCGTATTGAGAATACATTTATGTTTTCCGTAATTGTTAGGATTTTTGTAATTAATAAAAAAGATCCCTTCTGATGAGCAAGAACAAATCGTTGTTATGATTATTTGTCGGATATTTTTTATTATAAGAACTGAAGTTTATAAAATAGAATATGTTTTGTATGAAAGGATTTATAATTTTCTTGACTTGAATATTCTGTTAACATTTAATTAAGCATCAGGCCTAATAATGAAAAAAATGGAAAACAGCGATTATAACATTCTTGTTGTTGATGATGATGACCTTGTGCGGAAACTGCTGACAAAATTTCTCCAGGGGCTCGGCTACATGGTTTATGTTGCCGAGGATGGTGAAAGTGCGTTGGAACGGCTTGGTAAACTGCCGTATGATCTTGTCCTTACTGACCTTCAGATGCCAAGACTTGGAGGCAGGGAGCTTCTTGAACATATGTCTCATGAATACTCCCATATCCCCAAGATTGTCCTGACCGGACATGGCACAAACGATGATATCATTGCAGCTCTCAAGGCGGGAGCTTATGATTTTCTCTACAAACCGATTGATGATCTGAATATTCTTGAATACTCGATAAAGCGCGCTGTTGAAAGCAAACGGCTGCGAGAAGACAAAGAACGTCATGTTGTTGAACTTGAAAAGAACAATGAAATAATTTCAATGCTTAACAGCGGTAAGAGTACAGATGAAATTTTCAACATGCTGAATCTTTCGTTAAAAAAAGTTATACCTTTTGAAGGCATGTTTCTTGCGCTGCTTAATGATACCAACACCTTTCTCACAGTTGAAAACGCAGTTTTCAACCAGGGTTTTTTCCATAACCTTATACGCACAGGGGACAGGTATCTGGCTTCTCAATTGAATATTCAGAATTTTCTTAACAAGGAACAGAATATCCTGAATATCGATAATCTGGGAAGCTATATCAGGGAAAAAGAAGCACACGATGTTTTCAGGGAATTATGCGATCACGGAATCAAATCGCTCCTTGCGGTGTCTCTTCTTATTAAGGAACAGGCAAGGGGGATTATATTCTTTATCTCTGCCAATACCGGCGCTTTCAAAAATCATCACATAACATTTGTTAAATCAATAGCCGGCCAGATTGCCCTGAGTGTTCAGAGAACCGAGCTTACTAAAGAGATAGAAAATCATTCCAGGAACCTTGAAAAACTGGTCAGCGAAAGAACTGAAGAGGTCCTGAAAACGCAGCGTACAACAATATTTGCATTAAGCAGTCTCGCCGACGCGAGAGATACTGAAACAGGAGACCATCTTGAAAGAATCCGGAATTATGCGGTTCTGCTTATGCGGTTGTATAAATATGAAGAAGATCACATGGAAATAAGCAACAGGCTGCTGAGAGACTTGTATGATTCATCAGTACTGCACGATATAGGGAAAGTTGGTATTCCTGATGATATTCTGCTGAAAAAAGGCTCCCTGACTCCAGCCGAATTTGAAGTAATGAAGAAACATACCACCATAGGATATGAAGCATTAAAAAACGCATCCGGGGATATGGGAACGGATTTTTTCCTGAACATGGCTATGGATATTATTCTTTATCACCATGAGCGGTGGGACGGCAACGGTTACCCGAAAGGATTAAAGGGTGAGGATATTCCCCTTTCAGCCAGGGTAATAACAATTGTGGATGTATATGATGCTCTTACATCAAGACGTCCCTATAAGGAAGCCTTCAGCCATGAACAGGCAGTCTCTGTAATGATGGAAGAGAACGGAAAATTCGATCCTATTCTGATAAATCTGTTTTATAAAAATGCAGATAAATTTAATGATGTCAGGGAAAAGTATTCAGAAAAAGATGACAATGAAGAAACAGTGGAAGGGATAGCCTGATGTATCAAAGAAGCTCAAGTATCAGATTCGGCGGTCCGATGACTCCAGGTGTAAAAAAACTTTTAATAATAAACGGTTCAATCTTTCTTATTCAGCAGATTATAAATCTTGTTACAGGTTCAGTTCCAGGCATTCCAAGTAATTTTGAACGTATTTTCGGGCTGAGTCATGAAGGTTTTATTAACAGGTTCATGTTATGGCAGCCTGTCACATATATGTTTCTGCACGGAGGCTGGATACATATATTTTTCAATCTGCTCGGTTTATGGATGTTCGGAGGCGAAGTAGAAAATTATCTTGGTGAAAAAAGATTCTTAAAATTCTACATTTTTTCAGGGCTTGGCGCTGGACTATTTATTGCTCTAATGAACTACTATACATATCGAAGCTTTGACTATTCAGGGGTAACATTCGGTGCATCAGGTGCCTTGTACGCGATACTGATAGCATATGCAATGCTCTGGCCTGACCGTGAAGTTCTTCTCTACTTTCTGTTCCCTGTAAAAATAAAGTACCTGCTTCTTGCATACGGCGTATTTGAATTTTTCAGCACCCTGTCAACCGCAGCAGGTAAAGCCGGAAATATAAGTCACATAGGACACATCGGAGGTCTTGCTGCAGGATTTTTCCTGATGAAGATGTATATGAAACCTTCAGTTAAAAAAAACGGTACTTTTTCCTTCGTGGAAAATTTCAGGAAGAAACAGCGCCTAAGCAAGAAGAGAAAGGAAATAGACGAGAGAATTGAGGCGAAAAAAATAATAGATAATCTCCTGGTTAAAATTGCCCGGGAGGGTATGAGTTCATTAAGTTCAGATGAAAAAAAGAAACTGGAATGGGCAAGAAGACATTATTACCCGGCCGGGAACGATACTGTTCATTAAGAAAGAGAAAAGTGAATGGAAAAAAGTGTAATATCCCTCATTAAAGCTGATTCATATAATCCTGAAAAAATAGAAAAAGCGATAAAGAAAATTTTTTCTGATATAGATTTTGATCCGCAGTATTTCAGCGGCAGAAAAATTGGGTTAAAACCCAATCTCCTGACATCAGCCCTTCCTGATAGCGGTATAATTACTCACCCCGTCATTATTGAAGCAGTAATACGTATAATTAAAAAAAACGGCGGGATGCCCGTACTAATTGAATCCCCGGCCTTTCACCCGCTGGAACGGGTACTGAAAAAAACGGGACTTGATGTAATCCTTGAGCGGGAGTGTGTTCCGACGGCTGACACGAAACGGACAGTATCAATACATAACGAGTCAGGTGTGAAGTTCAAGAATTTCCAGGTTGCCGAAGAGCTTGCCTCGTGCGATATGATCATCAACCTCCCGAAACTGAAAACTCACGGTTTGACATATTACACAGGTGCTGTGAAGAATCTTTTTGGAACAATTAACGGACTTGAAAAATCAAAATGGCATTTCAGGGCAAATACTAAAGAAGATTTTACTTCTTTCCTTCTTGATCTTTACGGGGCCTTCCTTAATGGTCCGGGTAAAAAAATGATCCATATAATGGATGGCATATTGGGACTTGAAGGCGAGGGACCTGGTGCAGGCGGCAGGCCTGTTATGGGTTACGCTCTCATCGGCGGAACCGATGCAATTGCGGTTGATTCAATCGCAGTTGCTGTTGCAGGTTTGAATCCCCGGAAGGTTCTTACATGCATTGAAGGGGAGAAGAGAGGGTATGGCATTTCACGGCCTGAACAGATTATCATTAAAGGTGAGAGCCTTAAGTCATTTAATAATAAATTCAGGGAACCGGAACCAAAGTCAAAGATGACGCGTTGGCCAATGACTTCTTCTGTTCTGAAAAACCTGATAGTTGAAAAACCCTTCCCGCAGCCGGAGAAATGCACCCTGTGTTACCAGTGCAGAACAATCTGCCCTGCAGGAGCAATATCAAAAACAGTAAATAACAGCATTCCCTGTTTTAATTATAACAAATGCATAAGATGCTATTGCTGCATGGAGATATGCCCGGAAAACGCCATTATCCTTAAAAAAGGTGTGATCGGTAGATTTATGAGGTAATTTACTTATTGTTTATATCATCAACTGCGCTTAAAAAAACACTTATATCATATTCAGCAAAGACTTCACAATATCCCTTCTCGTTAAAGCGGTACTGAATAATTCTGCCTTGCGAAAGTGTAGAATTAATGACTTTATTTAACAGCAGGTCATTAGATGATGATACTTTTGAGCGATTGACGCTGATAGAGACATAACATGCAAGAATCATGAACGCTCTCTGGTTAAGCTTATCCATCAGTATTGGAGATAATTGACCACCAGAATTTTTTTTATCATCGGGTATGAATTCGGAGATAAAAACGGTAAGCATGTTCCCTTTAAATCCTTCATAAGGGTTAGGGACTTGCCTGTAATAGTATGAGTTACAGGATAGGGTGATAAAAACGAGGAAGAAAACAGGGATTTTTTTCAGCATATAGTTATCAGGTGTTATGCGCATTATATTTCAAGACAAAAAACCCCCAAAGGTTTGGGGGTGAGAGAAAATCATGAATATGATACAACTTAAATGGTATATGTAATATAAACCTTAAAAACAAAAAGTCAATCAGGGGAAAATCTTAATTTGCATTAAGAAAAACCCTTATAGATGTATAAGAGCATTAATCAACTATTGGCCTACTTTTTCAATGAAGGCTCTGATGCGGGGATGTTCCGGATTCTGGAATATTTTTTCAGGGAGATCATCAGCAATAATTATTCCTTCATCCATGAAGATGATTCTGTCTGCCAGTTCAGCGGCAAAACGCATTTCGTGTGTTACTACAAGCATGGTCATTTTTTCCCTGGCAAGGGCAGTCATTACTTTCTGCACTTCCCCGGTAAGCTCGGGGTCCAGGGCCGAAGTGGGTTCATCAAAAAGCATTATATCAGGATTCATACCGAGTGCCCGGGCAATGGCGACTCGCTGTTTCTGGCCGCCGGAGATTTTTGAAGGGAAGGCATTTTTTTTATCTGCAAGTCCGACTTTCTCAAGAAGTATGTCGGCTATGATAATCGCATCTTTCTTTTTCATTTTATTTACAGTAACAGGGGCTTCTATTATATTCTCAAGAACTGTTTTATGTGGAAAAAGATTGAAATGCTGAAATACCATACCTATTTTTTTCTGCATGATTCTTTTGCTGAGTGGACTGACAGTGTCCTTCTCTCCCGGTTCTCTGTGAGCATAGGTTTCACCTTCAATAATAATCCTGCCTGAATCTATTTCCTCTAACCCGTTGAAGCATCGCAGGAGAGTACTTTTTCCTGACCCGGAAGGACCGATTACTGCGATTACCTCGCCTTTATTGATCTCGAGCGATACATTATTCAGGACCTTATGTGATCCGAAGGATTTTATAAGGTTTTCGGCTTTAATCATTTGCATTGAGAATTTCCGTTATTCATAAATTGAATACCTGTTTTCAAGCTTTCTGAAAAAATAAACTATTACAGTAGTTATAAGCAGGTAAATAACTGCTGCGATTATAAATGGCATAATAACAAAATCCCTGGCAAAAATTTCTTTTGCCGAGATAAGCAGATCCCCCATACCAATAACAGAGACGAGAGCCGTATCCTTGACAAGGGTAATTGCCTCGTTGCACGTGGGAGGCAATGTACGGCGCACAGCCTGGGGCAGAATTATTCTTCGCATGGTCTGGAAGTAGTTCATGTTAAGTGCTTTTGCTGCCTCATACTGGGTTTTATCAATAGATTCAATACCAGCCCGGTAAATCTCGGTAAGATATGCTGAATAATTAACAATGAACGTTAGTGCAGCAGCGCTGAAAGGCTGAAGTGTAATCCCTATGACAGCAAGACCGTAATAAGCGAAAAATAACTGTAAAAGAAGGGGTGTTCCCCTGAACACCCATGTATAAAAACTGATTATACTGCGCAATACCCTGTACCTGGATATTTTCATAAGGGCAAAAAGTACACCAAGGGGGATAGAGAAGAGTATTGTAATAAAATACAGTTCTACTGTGAGAATACCCCCCTTGAGTATAAAAAAGGATGAGTCGATTATATATTGCACTTATGCTCCATCTCTATTTAAGAAGAATGTTGGTCCCGAACCATTTCTTTGAAATTTCTTCTCCGGCTTTGTCATTTTTAACCTCGTCAAGTACCCTGTCGAGCTCTTCTTTGAAGGTTACATCGGTTTTGCGGATTCCGACTCCATAGAGTTCTTTGCCAAGGTCTTCGTCGAGGACTTTATAGTTACCCGGTTTTACGGCCATGCTCCATCTGCCGACAATCTCGTCAATAATGACGGCATCAACACGTTTGGCCGAGAGGTCCATCAGCGCGAGGTTGTTGTTTTCATATTTTTTTATTTCTTTAACAGATTTTGCGAAAGATGCATTGGAACTAAGGGCTTTTTCACTGCTGCTGCCTCTCTGTAAACCGATTACTTTTCCCTTGAGATCAGAGAGGTTCTTAACAGTACTGTCAACTCTCACCATTATAATCTGCCTGTTGTTGAGGTAAGGCTTTGAAAACGCAATCTGTTGTTCGCGTTCTTCGGTGATTGTCAGACCATTCCATATAACATCAATATCACCCCTGTTAAGGCTCATGATAACACCGTCCCATACCACGGGTTTAAACTGCACCGTGATACCCATTTTTTTTGCAGTCTCTTTTGCGAGGTCAACATCGAAACCAACGATTTCATTATTATCCTCACTGCGTGAACCCATGGGTGGAAATGTGTCATCCAGGCCTACTATGAAGTAACCCCTTTCTTTGATTTTTTTCAGTGAACTGTCATTGGATTTGTCTTTACCGCAGCCGGCAAAAATAACAACTATAGCAGTGAATACTGAAAGAGCTTTAACAAATTTTGTATTCATAAAAACACTCCTCTTTATATATTTTCAGTCAGGTGGCTGAATTGTTTTCATTTGAGCCAGGTGATAGTTTTAATTCAATAATAATTCACAGTATTTCTAAAAACTTCCAGGCTATGATTATCAGGATCTTGAATGGGAGGTAAAAATTGAAGATTATGCTTTATTGGTGTATTTTGGAATTTAATTTTCATATATTGTCAGGGGGTGTTATATTCAATAACCAATATTTTGTTATATATTGATTAATACGTTGAATAAAATCCCTGTATCATGGAAGATTTAGAATGTGTTATAAATGAATAAGGAGTAGCGCTATGCCGAGGATAAAACTTATAGAGCTTGAAAATTACAGATTCAGCTATGAAAAACTTATCAACATTGCCAACATCAATATAGCAGGTCACACCGGGAGTGTTGAAATGACAGACCTTATACAGGAGGCCAGGTACAGGATCATGAAGACCCTGGGACTGAGCGATCTGAATCTGGGTGACGGTTCAACCGGCGGCATTATGGCCGATATTGTTATAAATTTCAAGGGGGAGATTTTCCTTGATGATATTGTCTCTGTAGAGATGGATTTTGCGGAATTTGACGGGAAGGGCTATAGGGTCTTTTACAGGATTCTTAAAAATAATAAGGTTGTGGCAGTTGCAGAGACCGGGTTTGTAACATTTTCTTTCAGTGAAAAAAAGACAGTGAATGTTCCTCCTATTTTTATTGATAAGCTTAAAGCTGTTACACAAAAACAAAGATGCTGATTCAGTATATGCCTGATTAACTCAATCCTGGCCGGGGTGATTCTCCTGTCACAAACAGGACCCCGGTAACATTCTCAGGAGAATAAAACAATCTGCATTTAACGGAATTCTGTAATCTGCCTGCCGGATAAAAATCAGACATAAGACGTTTTTTTGAATACAATTAATTACTTGCCAGAAATCTGTACCGGTTAGAATTGGTGATACAGGCTTATATGGATTATAAACATTACTGATGCGAAAACAACAGGTGGATAAAATGGACTATTTTAAAGGAACTGAAGATTACGTAATATCAAAAGATTTAAAGGACAATGTTAATGTCTCTATTGCACTCCAGAGACCTCTCATTGTAAAGGGTGAGCCCGGTACAGGAAAGACTCTTCTTGCGCATTCGATTGCAAAGGGCCTTGGTAAAAAGCTGATTATCTGGAACATAAAGTCCACGACAAAGGCACAGGAGGGACTGTTTCTTTATGACACCGTACAGAGGCTTAATGACGCAAGGTTCGGCGATAATGATATTTCTGATATTAAACAGTATATAAAGATGGGTAAACTCGGGGAAGCCTTTTCGACTGAGGAACAGCTTGTTCTTCTAATAGATGAAATTGACAAGGCCGACATTGAATTCCCGAATGACCTTCTTAATGAGATAGACGAGATGAGCTTTTACATTCCGGAAACTAAAGAAACAATCAAGGCAAAAAACAGGCCCATAGTAATAATAACATCGAACAGTGAAAAGGAACTTCCCGACCCGTTTCTCAGAAGGTGTATTTTCCATTACATCGAATTCCCTGAGCAGGAACTCATGGAGGAGATCGTACACGTACACTTTCCCAAAATCGAAAAGAAGCTCCTGCGTGAAGCGCTGAAAAAATTCTACTGGATAAGGGAATTCGACATGCTTCGTAAAAAACCCTCGACCAGTGAATTGATAGACTGGCTGCAGGCACTGATCCTTGGCGGGATCAGCGAAAAGGATGTTGAAAAGGAGATCCCATTCCTCGGAACCCTTCTCAAGAAGAAAGAGGATATTGAGATAGTAGACAAATCAGGCAAAACCCATTACGCGTACAACACAAGTATGAGGACAAGGGATGTTTATTAATTTCTTTTTTAACCTGAAGTCGCGGGGGGTCCCGGTCTCTCTGCATGAATGGATTACACTTCACCATGCTCTGACCATGAATCTCAATGACAGCAGCCTTACATCCTTTTATGGTATTGCCCGTGCGATTCTTGTAAAAAACGAGATATTTTTTGACAGGTACGATATGGCTTTTCTTGATACTTTCGGAGGTATTGAGACGACTGATGAATTGCTCGAGGAAATTCTTGCAGGCCTTAAAAAAGTAAAGGAGCTGCATCTCTCAGAGGAGGAGAAGAAACAGATTGAACAATTGAACCTCGACGAGGTGCTAAAAAATTTTGAAGAGCAGCTTAAACAGGGGCATTACAAGGACCATGTCGGCGGTAACAAGGCTATAGGTACGGGCGGACGTTCGACCCAGGGCGCCTGGGGATATAATCCCGCGGGGATCCGGATAGGGCAGGGTGAATCAAGGCACAAGAGCGCTGTTCAAATTGCAGAGAAGCGGACATTCAGGAATTATTCCAGCGATATTACCCTTGATACGAGACAGATGAGGGTAGCGCTGTCGCACCTGAGGTCTCTGCTGCCGATTGGTACAGGCGAGAAGCTGGATCTTAAAAAAACTATTGATGAGACCTGTAAAAATGCTGGTGAAATAGAATTTGTCTGGCAAACGAAGGAGAAGAAGAGCTCAAAGGTAATGCTCATTATGGATGTAGGCGGTTCAATGACACCTTTCTCTGAGCTTGTTGAACGGCTTTTCTCCGCAGCCTCGTGCCAGATAAGCAAGTTCAAACATTTTTATTTTCACAACTGTTTTTACCAGGATCTGTGGACAGACATGGAGAGAAACCAGTCTGTCGGCACTATGGAGATGCTCAAGAGCGAGGATAGTGATTACAAGGTAATAATCATAGGTGATGCTGAGATGGCCCCCTCGGAACTGACCTGGGTCAACGGGGCTATTGATTACTGGTATCACAACGATACCCCCGGTGTTGTCTGGATGCAGCGTATAAAAGAAAAGTTCAAAGACATCATATGGATTAATCCGCTGCCGAAGAGGTCGTGGGACTATGTACACACGATCAGAATGGTCAGGGATATTTTCCCCATGTTTGAACTGACGCTTGATGGTCTTGATGAAGGAGTCAAGTTCCTGATGACAGGAAAATGTGAACTATATAACAGGAAATAGAGCGGCGGGCGCTATTCAACAAGCGCCCTGCTGAAAACCATGAGCAGCGGCATCAAAACAAAGAGAAAAATCAGAGAATTCATCACAAAAATCCCGGAAGTCATCCTTGAATCGAGTTCAAACAGGATAGAGCTTATTACTGAATAGATTGCCGCAGGCGCAAAGGACTGCAGCAGTATAACTAATTCTATACTTTTATCAAAATTGATGAACTGTAGTAAAATATATGTCATGGCGGGGATAAAGATAAATTTTGCCATGGATACGGTTGAAAGTTCCCGGATAAAAGATGTAAGATCACCGATTTTAAAATTAATTCCCAGGGTTAGATAGTAGATAGCAATTGCCAGGGCAAGTAAAATCTCAAGCGGGAAATTTACATCAGGTCGCCTGATTCCAACATACTGAAGCAGAACAGCTATTATTATACCTGCGAGCGGCAGGTTCTGAAAATTAAGAAAAAATGACCTGAACTGTTTTATTGTAAAAATGGATTTTTTAATATCCGGATCTGAATTTTTTATAGCTGAAATTTTTGCATAAGGAAATATCACTATAAAGACAAATGGCAGGTAGTATATAATATAAATCGACGCGAGGGCAAGTCCTCTTTCACCCGCAATCATAAAACAGAGCAACCCCCCCATGGTCATGCCCTGGTTTGAAAGGGATGAAGTTATAATATAAGAGACCCTGCTGATTCTATCCAGTTTGAGAAACGGGACAAACAGTCTACCGAGTAAAAATCCTGCTAAAACCGTCAGCAGGCCTGCAACGGGTAGAATTATTAATTCCCGGTCAAGCGTCAGCCCCCAGATTGTCCAGAGGAGAATCACGGGTTCAAGAGTAAAGAGGTTAATGTTAATAAGTCTTTTTGCTGTTTTCTGGGGATGAAGAAGCCGTTTGTTCAGTATTGCACCGCATAAAAATGGAAGAATAATAATCGCCCAGAAAAATAAAAATTTAAGTTCAGCAGGCATAACTTCTCCATTTAATATGTTATATTAATAATGACTTATTGATTTGCGAGTAAAGAACAATTTTGAGTAAATATACGAAGGGATAAGATTGAAAAGGTAGTACGGCTGCATTTTGATTCGAAGGATATAATGGATGTCTGATAAAAGAAAATTTTTGCGTATAAACTCTGTTGATTTGAATCCAAAACTTAAAAATGTTGTAATCAGGTTCAGTGGAGTAAATGTTGATGCAGAGGTTGAAAATTTAAGCAGACTTGGCATTTGTTTAAAGGCAAGAAGAATTGAATTTATTAAAAAAGGTGATCTTATACTGATTAGTTTTCCTGATCTGGATTTACAACTGAGCAGTATATGTATCTATTGTGAAATTAATGATGATTCGGTCGATATAGGTGCATATTTTATGAATATGCTGGAAGAGGATATTCTGCTAAATTGAATTAAAAAGGCTGCCTTTGCAGCCTTTTTAATTCAATAAATTATTTTATACTTCGCCATTTATTCGAAGCAGCATCAAGGCCAAGCTGACCTCCGGGATTCATGATATTTTTCGGATCAAAATGTTTTTTAAGAGTTCTTAACACAGACATCTGTTCCTTCCCGAGATGTTTTTCCATCCAGGGGGATATCATCTTGCCAACACCATGATGATGGCTGAGAGAACCGCCGCTGGCATAAATCGCTTCGATCACCCCCTCCTGGAATTTGACATAGTCCTCTACTCCGCGGTCTTTCATGATAAAAATGAAATAGAGATTGGTCCCCTGGGAATAGAAGTGAGAGCTGTGAGTCATGCATATTGTATCCCGTCTGGCTTTGATAAACCTGCGTACCTCCTGGTGTACCGTATGGAGTCTGCTCCAGGTTACACCGGTTTCAAGAGTATCAATAAGAAATCCGTAGTCCTGAAGATCTTCGCGAAGGTAAGGATCTTTATACCTGCCGGGTTCCCACATTTTTGTCGGGAGCCCTGAAATATACATGCCCCCGTGTTTTCTGCAGATTTTTTTTACCTGTCTCTTAACGTTTTTTGCAAAATGGATTTCACCTTCACTGGAGCCGAGAAAGAGGCATCTCTGCATCGGTTTAAATCCGCGTAGCTGAATCAACCGGTCCAGTATTGTTCCGTCAATACCGTACAGTTTAAGGCCTATATGAGTCTCCTCTTCATCGGAAATTCTGAAGACAGCCGGCATCCCAAATTCGCTCTGAGATATTTCCCGTCCCGCATTTATGGCGTCTTTGAACGTTGGGAATATGAAACCGAACCGCTGCCGGTTTTCCGGTGTGAACCTGAATACTTTAAATGTGACTTCAACAAGGACACCGAATGTTCCCTCGTTTCCTTTCATGATATCATTAACTTTTGGACCCGTTGCTGTCCCCGGATAATCAGGAGTTTTAAATGAGCCAGAGGGTGTAATATACTCCTGGCTTATAACCAGGTCATAGGCATCTCCGTAATATGAAGAGCACTGCCCTGAACCGAGTGTAACCACCCAGCCGCCAGCTGAGGAATACTCAAAGGATTGAGGGAAGTGGCCGCATGTGAAGTTATACCTGGTCTTATACTCATTCTGCGCATTGTTTAACGATGCTTCAAGGGCGGGGCCCATTATGCCGGCCTGAACTGTAACGGTCTGGTCAGTTTCATTCAACTGGATTATTTTATTCATGTGAGTGTTCATCACAAGGGTTATTCCGCCCTTTGACGGCCTGAGACCCATGTTGACCGATGATCCGCCGCCGTAAACATATACCGGTATTTTATTGCGGTTGCAGTAATTTATAATATCCTGAACATCTTTTTTATTTCGCGGATGAACAACAGCATCTGTAACACGGTCGGTTTTTCCCTGGCGAAGATTAATCGCTTCTTCAACTGTTTTTCCTGATGAATATTTTACCCTCTGGTATGAGTCGATACTTACGTTCTCGCTGCCGCAGATTTTTGCAAGATCGACGAGTGTCTTTTTTGCAAGTTTCGGGGCAGTTTTAAGACTTACGGGCTCATCACCTTCCGATATCGGTCTGCTGAAGTCTGAATCATTCAAACCGAATGATGATTTTATCTCTTCGAAAAGTTTATGGTTAGGATGTTTGTATCCATCAGGGGCCCCCCATTTGAATATGGACCTGTAGCTTTTAAATGCCGGAGGAGTCTCTCTCCATGAAGGTTCAAATCTTTTTTTTGATGTCATATAATTCTCCTATGATGGAATTTTAAATATTTTTTCTGCTTCTGCAACTTCCTGTTTCAGCCGTTTCGAATTCCATCGGAGCAGTTTTCCTGCGTAAGTAGCAATTTCATTAAGTGTTTTTTTACCCGGATGCCCCAGGCTTCCAATACCTGTTCTTCGGAAAAGAACATCTGCAAGCGTAAAAGCCATTTCATTTTTAACAGCATATTCAGTCTGGGCCAGTATTTCCCGGGTTACATGCGATGGAATAGATTTATGCTTTGCTGCGAGATTCATAAGTTCGTTAATTTCTGTACCATAGATTCTGGCCAGATAATCCATGCTATGACGATCGTAACCGCCGTATTTCAATAGGTTCTGCTGGATAAACTCCTCCATGTCCTCAATGTCAGAACCTGAAAGATAATGGTTTTTAGTATCGCATTTTGTTTCAGTGACCCCGAGAATTTTACAGACAAGTTTCATGACATTTTCTGCAAGGTTGCGGCTTGTAGTATATTTTCCACCTTCAACAGTTATAAGGCCGCGAAGTCCATCAGCACTGTGATCAAATATTTCATATTTACGGGAGGATTCGTAAACATCCTCGGTCTGGTCCTCTACAAGGGGCCTGAGTCCTCCGTAACTGAAAAGTACATCTTCATATTTTACGTTAAGTCCTGGGCCGAATGACTGATTTACTTCGTGGATAAGTTCTTCAATGCTCTGTTTTGTTATTTTCCAGTCGTCAGGGCTGCCTATATATTCCTTGTCGGTTGTTCCTATGAGGGAGTGATTTCTCCAGGGTATAATGAAAATATGCCTGCCTGAAGGCGTCATGGCAGAAACCAGGTGATTGTTAACAAGTTTCTTTGTAATTATGTGTATTCCCTCAGACCTACGCATAATCTCTCCATGAGAATGACCGGGTGCAAGTGTGAGTATATGATCGGCCCATGGTCCGGCGCAATTTATAATCACACGGCCCTTAATGGAGGTATTTTTCTTTTTTATCAGGTCTCTTGCTTTTATTCCAGTGACAGAATCGTTTTCATTGATAAATCCGGTAACTTCCATGTAATTAGCTGCTTCTGCTCCATTGGTCATGGCTGATTTTATAAATGCAAGAGTGAGCCTTTCAGGATAGAGGCTCGCGCAATCGTAATAAACTATTGAACCGGTAAGCCCCTCACGCGCAGTATTGGGTTCAGCCGTGATGGTTTTATCGATGGAGAGTGCTTTATGGCAGGGTAATCTCTTACTTTTATCCCATGTGAAAAATTTATCGAATGAAAGAATATCATAGAGTATCATTCCGATTTTAAGTACGAATTTTTTATTTGTCATAGTTGCATTGCCGGTAAGGATCATGTTAGGTATTGGGTATACAAAGTTAGGGGCGATATTTTCAAGAATCCGGCGTTCTTTCAGTGATTCCCTCACGAGACCCAGTTCAAAATTTGCAAGATAACGAAGTCCCCCATGAATCAGTTTAGATGTAGCAGCCGATGTCTTTGCGCCAAAATCATCTTTTTCCAGCAGAGCAACCGATAAACCGCGCAGTGACGCATCATAGGCTACGGCTGAACCGGTTATCCCACCGCCGATAATTATAATATCATATTCTTTTTCCAGTCTAAAATCAGCCCTTTTCATCTGTTTTCTCCATATAATCAATCATTCGTTCCTCGGCGTAAACCAGAACATCAAGCATTATACTTTTTGCTTTTTTTGAATCTTTACGGTTCAGCGCATCTATAATATTTTTATGAAATTTTATACTTACATTTCTGTTTTCCTCAAAAGAGAAGTATAACTGGGCATACTGTCGAAAAATCTCATTAAAAAAATTCAGGAAAATCATGAAGAAGAGGTTTCCGCTTATATGGGCAATAGACCTGTGAATCGCAAGATCCTTTTCAATTAAGGTTTTCTGCGGATCATTGGTAATTTCCAGTAGAGTGGTCAATTCATCACCGGATATTTTTTCAGCGGCAAGTGCGGCCATTTCAGGTATGACAAGGGTTCTTATTTTAAGGACGTCATAAATTATTTCAGCGGTTTTTTCTTTTTGTGAAATAAGAATGTGTTTTATTAATTCTATACTTCCGGAATCACGGTAATCAAGGGTGTATATACCATCACCCTGACGCACGGTAAGAAGTCCGAGCAGTTCAAGTCTTCTTAATGCTTCTCGCAAAGTATTACGGTTAACATTCATCTGTTCGGCCATTTCACGTTCAGGCGGGAGTTTGTCACCCGGCTGAAGAACTCCGTTCAGTATTCTTGAAATCATCTGCCGGCTGATTTCGTCATTAAGATTTGTTTTGTCAATCTTGGTAAACATTTTTCCTCTTATGGTTCATTGGTTCAACCAATTACAAATTTACCCAAGAGATTCTTCAAAGTCAACTATATAGTAATTTTTTTATTGATGAAAGCCTGATTTTTAAAGAAAAATACATTATTAAGATAAACTGGAAATCAGCCTGACTTACACGATTTGTCTTTTCTAAAAATATAGTAATCTTCAATTCCTGAAAAATTTTTGTAAAATTAGTATTTTATTACTTTTGCTTTACAAATAACACGGGCGGACGATTAATGCTGGTGTTGTGCGATAAATTTATTAAGTTAACCGGTTAGCAGATAATTATAAATTTCCGGATATAATCGTTGATAAAAATTTGGAGCAGGGCGTATTGAAAAGAACAGCAGGAGTTATATATGAAATTCACAGAGTTTGAACTGGACAGCAGAATTATTCAGGGGATTGAAAAAGCCGGTTTTACAAAATGCACAGATGTCCAGGCTGAAACGTTAAAAAACAGTCTGGGAGGAAGAGATGTTCTTGTTCAGTCACAGACAGGAACAGGAAAAACAGCGGCATTTGTAATAACGATGTATCATCTGAAGCTGACCAGAGATGATCTTAAAGATAAAAAAATTCTTATTCTTGCACCCACACGTGAACTGGTTCTTCAGATAGAAAAGGAGACAAAGCTCCTTGGATCATTCCTGGATTTTAAAATTGGAAGCTTTTACGGCGGTGTTGGATATAACCAGCAGGAGAGTATGCTGCATGAAGGGGTGGATGTCCTCATAGGAACCCCGGGAAGGTTGATAGATTTTGCCGGGAGCGGGAAAATAAAATTCAGCGAAATCGGTATTCTTATCATCGATGAAGCGGATAGAATGTTTGATATGGGATTTTACCCTGATATAAAACGTATGGTAAAAAGAATGCCGTCACCGGCAAACCGAGTATCTCTTCTTTTCAGTGCAACTTTAAGTACGAGGGTAAAAAACCTTGCATGGGAATACATGAATGACCCGGCTGAGATAAACATGTCGGAAGAGCAGATCACAGTTGATAAAATTGAACAGGTAATTTATCATGTGGGTACCCATGAAAAAGTCAGCTTACTTTTGGGTCTTCTGAAAAAGAGAGATCCCCAAAACGTACTGATTTTTACAAATACAAAACATGATGCTATGAGGGTTGCAGGAAGACTGACAGGGAACGGGTATGAATGCGATTTTATTATAGGGGATCTTCCGCAGAAAAGAAGGACTAAAATTATTGATAATATAAAGTCAGGGAAACTCAGGTATCTTGTTGCCACAGATGTCGCGGCAAGGGGGCTTCACATCAATGATCTTGATCTTGTTATAAATTATGATATTCCGGAAGATTATGAAAGCTATGTGCACAGGATAGGCCGTACAGCGAGGGCTGGTAAATCCGGCATGGCGGTTACCCTTGCATGCGAAAAATTTGTTTATGGACTGGAAGCTATCGAATCATACATTAAAATGAAAATTCCCGTGCAATGGGCCGGTGAAGATCTTTTTGCGGAAGATTTATGTCCTGAAGAATTCATTCGTGAATTTATGCGTACAAACAAAGGCGGCAGGGAGATGCCGCAGAGAGGAGAGAGGTCTGCAAGAGGCGAGAGAAGACCTAAAACCGAAAGAACCAGGACAGAGAGACCTGCACACGGCCGGGATAAAAAGGAGACAGCAGGTGCTAAACCTTATCAGAAAGCAAGACCTGCTGCAAAAACGGGTGAAGTTGCAAAACCTGCTGCCAGGAAGGCCATAGCCATACAAGCTGAACAAGTTCAAAGACAGACTGCAGAGATTAAAACGAAAGATGCAGGATTTAAAAGAGAAAAGCAGCCTGATAAAATCAAAAGAGGCAAAAGAAAATCGAATCTTGATGACAGGATGAAACTTTATAAAGAAAAATACGGTGAAGACTTCAAGGTCAGCCGTGAGATAGCCGCTGAAGGTAAACCTGCGAAAAAATCGATCCTGGGCCGGATCAAATCAATATTCACGAAGGATTGATAATCAGCTGGCCCTGGATGTCCTGGCAGCCATGAGGTATTCAAGTGCTGAATCAGTATTTCCTGAAAAGAGGTGGCACAGGCTGAGCGAGATAAGGTTCTGAATATTCTTTTCAGGCTTTGTCTCAAGCATTTCGATTTTTTCTGTTATTGTTCCATATTTATCGGTGAAGATTTCCACGGGTACAGACTTTATATATTTATCATATGCTTCAAGACTACCGGCTTTTTGGTTTCCATCTTCTTTTTTACTGCCGTTAATACTGCTCCTGATAAGACCTGTTTTGAGTTTAATCAGATTTTGTCCGGATTGATAAAGTGTAGTTACTCTGTTTACAAGGTTAAGGGATTCATTTATACGCCCCTGGTTGTGATATAATATCGACAGGGCTGTCAATGCTGTCCGGTTTGCTGGATTGGTCATTAATACATTAACAAAATTTACTTCTGCCGCCCTGATATTATTCATCCTGCTATAACAAATACCGGCCAGTATAGAGATCATAACAAATTCCGGTTTTAGTTTTCTGGCCTTTTCAAGTTGAAGTATTGCTGTTTTGTAATCATTTTTCCTGTAGTAAAGACTCGCTGAATTATAAAGTGATAAGTAATCTTCTTTGAGCTGGTTAGCCCGCTTAAAACTCTGTAATGCCTGGTCAATCATATTCAGTTTAACAAGCTCAATCCCAAGCTCAACGTATGAATCTCTTGTAGGATAACCTGATCTTATGTCGTCTAACAGATTCTTGATTTTTAGCGTAGCCTTGATTTCATTTTTTTGATGCACAATAGTTACCTGTTATGAATTATTATCGATATTTGTGATAACTTTATTTCGGCCTTGCGCTTTGGCGGCATAGAGAGCTGTATCTGAGCGTTTGATCAGCATCTGTTCATTTTTATCTATGGATGGATTATACTGGGCAATGCCAATGCTGATTGTGATGCGAATGGGTGTTTTTTCTGCGGGAAAATTGTGCTCTTCAATTTTTTTTCTGAGCCTTTCTGCAATATGGTATGCCGTGTTAATATCCGAATCTGTCAGTATTATTGCAAATTCTTCACCACCGTACCTGGATGCAATGTCAAAGCTGCGGATATTCTGGTGAATAAGACCGGCGATCTCCTTGATTATTATATCGCCCTGCTGATGTCCGAATGTATCATTTACATCCTTAAAATGATCAATATCCGCCATTATGAGAGTAAGGGGTAAATCTGATCGTTCTGCTCTCTTTATTTCTTCAGTGAGGCGTTCCTTGAAATAATGGTGGATGTAAAGACCTGTCATCCTGTCAAGTGTTGCCATGCGGTACAACCTTGAATTTTCTACGGCTATAGATGCAAATTTTGCAAGTTTATCAAGAAACAGAAATTCCTGCTCTGTATAAGGGGTGCCCATTATTTTTTTACTGAGAAAAATCAGGCCGTTAAGTGAATTCTTGGATTTAAGAGGGATAATAATCTCAGGTACCAGAGATTTATAAAGTTCGGAGCAATGATTATCATCTGACATTAATACGCGCGCCTTTTCTGCGTTAAGAATTCCATGATTTGCCCGTAAGTACTCGGTTAATAGGGATTTTTCGCTTATTTTTGTCCCTTCAGGGAGTGTATAACCTCTTGACATATATACAGAAAGGTCATCATTTTCAAAATTGGTATGAAGAAAGATTGCGACTTTATCGACAATCATCTGTCCTATGCATATATAGAGCAGGGATTCAACCAGGCTGTCGAATTGCAGATTTGATGATAAGCTGAGTGCGATCTCGATCAGGTTATGAAGGTCAAAGACCATCTTTTCGAGTTCTTCATTTGTCATTTTTTCTGCTAATGGATTATGTTCACTGATCATCATCTAATCTGGTCTTTTTTTAATTATATCGGTTTTTTATCTAAATAAGCTGATTAAATCTCTAAAAAGAGCAATTATTTTATCAGGAATATTATTTTTTATAGTATTTTATCACATGTGAAAACAATGGTATGAATTTATAAAATTTTGACATTTTATTAAAAAAAGATATCTTATATATAGTATAAAAAATTCTTTACATTTAAATAGCGGTAAAAAAATATTCATCTTTTAATAATTGTTATAAAATAAATAGCAATTAATATTTTTAAATGCACCAGTTTGAATAGTATATAAAATATATTTTTTCTTGTGCTGTTTTTTTAACGTGATATCAGGGATCGAATCCGTCCCGGTTTTATGACAGTTTAAAGTAAATTAACAGATGTTTTACGCTGTCTTAAAGCCCGGCACAGGGATTCCCTGTTAATGCGAAATTACTTTCGCAGCAAAATCTAATACAAACTGATATTAATGCTTAATTAAAGGAGAAATTTAATGGCAAAACGAGTCTATAGTTTTGGTGGCGGGTCCGGCGATGGGTCTTCAGATATGAAGAATCTTCTCGGGGGTAAAGGTGCAGGTCTTGCGGAAATGTCAAACATCGGTGCACCTGTACCTGCAGGATTTACAATCACAACTGAAGTCTGTACAGAGTATTATAAGAATAATAAAAAATTTCCTGCAGGGCTGGACAGGGAAGTCGACGCTGCGATGAAAAAAACCGAGAAGATCATGGGCCGGAATTTTGGCGATCCCGAGAATCCTCTTCTTGTTTCTGTGCGATCAGGGGCAAGGGTTTCCATGCCCGGTATGATGGACACCGTTCTTAACCTGGGTCTTAATGATGCCACAGTAAAAGGAATTATTAAAAGATCAGGAAACGAAAGATTCGGCTGGGATTCATACAGAAGATTCATCCAGATGTATGGTGATGTTGTAATGGGACTCAAACCTGAAGGTAAGGATGTAATAGATCCTTTCGAAGAGGTTATGGAAAAACTTAAACATGCAAAAGGGTATAAGTCAGACCTTGAGATGAATGTTGATGACCTTAAAGAGCTTGTTAAAAAGTTTAAGGCGCTGATTAAAGAAAAGCTTAAAAAGCCATTCCCTGATGATCCGAATGAACAACTCTGGGGAGCTATAGGTGCAGTTTTCGGTTCATGGGACAATGAAAGAGCTATCCTTTACAGAAAGATGAACGGCTTTGATGATTCATGGGGAACAGCAGTAAGTGTTTGTGCAATGGTTTATGGAAACATGGGCGACAAGAGCGGTACAGGTGTTGCTTTTACACGGGACCCTGCAACAGGCGAAAAAACATTCTTTGGTGAATACCTGATTAATGCACAGGGCGAGGATGTTGTTGCAGGTATACGGACACCTCAGCAGATTACCATCAAGGGCTCAAAAAAGTGGGCAAAAGAGAATGGAGTTTCAGAAGCAGAAAGGAAAGCACATTTTCAATCGCTGGAAGAGTATATGCCTTCAGCATATAAGCAGCTTGAGAAAGTTTATATGCAGCTTGAAAAGCACTACAAGGACATGCAGGATATAGAGTTTACCATACAGGACGAGAAACTCTGGATGCTGCAGACCCGAACCGGCAAAAGGACAGCAGCAGCAGCGGTTAAGATTGCGGTTGATATGGTTGAAGAAAAACTAATTGATAAAAAAACAGCAATTCTTCGTTTAGAGCCGGCATCTCTTGACCAGCTTCTTCATCCAACATTTGATCCGAAAGCCAAAAAGCAGGTAATTGCAAAAGGTCTGCCAGCATCGCCCGGCGCAGCAACCGGCAAAGTTGTTTTTAATGCTGATGATGCTGATGAGTGGAATAAACGCGGTGAGAAGGTAATTCTTGTAAGGATCGAAACATCACCGGAAGACCTTAAAGGTATGAATGCTGCCCAGGGTATACTTACAGCAAGGGGTGGTATGACCTCACATGCTGCGGTTGTTGCAAGGGGTATGGGAAAATGCTGCGTTTCCGGTTGCGGAACACTTGTTATTGATTATTCAGCGAGGACACTCAAGGTAAACAGCACTGTAATAAATGAAGGGGATTATATTTCAATCGATGGATCTACCGGTGATGTGATGCTTGGAAAAGTCAATACGATTGATGCGAAACTCTCCGGTAATTTTGAAACTATAATGAAATGGGCAGATGAGTTTAAAAAACTGACTGTAAGAACAAATGCAGATACTCCAAAAGATGCCCAGGTCGCAAGAAGCTTTGGTGCGCAGGGAATCGGGCTTACCCGTACTGAGCATATGTTTTTTGAAGGTGAAAGGATTAAAGCTGTACGTGAGATGATACTCGCGGAGAATCTTGAAGGCAGAAAAAAGGCGCTGAAGAAACTTCTTCCTATGCAGAAAAAAGATTTTACTGGAATTCTCAAGGCTATGGAGGGATACGGAGTAACAATAAGGCTTCTTGATCCGCCTCTCCACGAATTTGTTCCGCAGGACGAAGCAGCACAGCAGGAGATGGCCATGGAGCTTGGGATCTCACTGGAAAAAGTCAGGGAAAGAGTGGAATCTCTTCATGAATTTAATCCGATGCTTGGACATAGGGGTTGCCGCCTTGGTATAACTTATCCTGAAATTACAGAGATGCAGGCACAGGCTATTTTTGAAGCAGCATGTGAACTTAAAAAGAAAAATGTGAATGTTAAACCTGAAGTGATGGTTCCGCTTGTTGGAACAGTGAAAGAATTTCTGGCCCAGAAGAAGATAATCGTCGAAACAGCTGAAAAGGTTATGGCAAAGATGAAAGTTAAAGTTGATTATCAGGTTGGAACAATGATAGAGATCCCAAGGGCATGCGTCACGGCAAATGATATAGCTGCTGAAGCTGAATTTTTTTCTTTCGGAACAAATGACCTCACACAGATGACATTCGGTTATAGCAGGGATGATGCAAATTCATTTCTTCCGGAGTACATTGATAAAAAGATACTTCCTGCTGATCCATTCAGGACAATTGACAGGAACGGGGTTGGTGTTCTTGTCAGGATGGGAGTTGAGAAGGGCAGGAGTGTAAGAAAGAATCTGAAAATAGGTATTTGCGGAGAACATGGAGGAGATCCGGCTTCAGTGGAATTCTGTCATGAGACCGGTCTTGACTATGTAAGCTGTTCACCCTTCAGGGTGCCGATTGCACGTCTTGCGGCTGCACAAGCTGCGATAAAAGAGGGTAAAAAGTAACCTGCAGATTTATGATATAAAAAAAGCGGCTTAAAAGCCGCTTTTTTTATATCCAGGCAGAATCAGAAGAAAATAGTAATTGAAAATATGCTTTAATAATCAAAGCTTAAACCATTATTTCAGGCAGGTGTAAAATGAAAAAAGTAATAATATTGAGCCTATTTATATGTTTAAATACGGTTGCAGTCTTTGCATCTTACGATCAGGCACTTGCTCTTTATCAGGAGAAAAAATATCAGGAATCGCTGTCAATGGTTGCTAATGATCTGGTTGTGGCTGATGATTATAAAGAAAATTCCCCGAATTATAAACTGAGGTTTCTGGCGGCGCATAATCACTGGAAAATGGGCAATGATCAGGCAGCAGTAGCTCATTTCAGAAAGTGCATGTCTATAAGAAAAACAGCTGTTGAGCCATATATAGACTGCTCGATTCTTCTTCTTGAAAAGCAGAGGTTCGGAGATGCCGGTTCAATTGCAGAGGATGGTCTTAAAATCAAGGATGATCCCATGCTTTACTGGGTGCTGGGAAGGGTCGCAATGGCCAGGAAGGATTTCTGGAGAGCGAAGGAGCTCTTTGAAAAGGCAAACAGTATAGATCCTGAACTCTATGTGTCATATAACGATCTTGGAATAGTCCTTATTCATCTGAACAAAGCCGGAGATGCTAATACTGCATTTTCAGTCGCGCTTGCCATTTATCCTGATTCAGCAGAAGCAAATTATAACATGGCATATAGCAGTATGCTTATCGGCAGAAAGAATGATGCTGTTGCATATTCAAAGCGAGCCCTTGAGCTTGCACCTAATAACGAGACTGTAAAAAAGCTGATTCAGAAAATTGAAAGCAGTAAGTAGTCAGGGAGGAATAACCGATGTCCATTTCAAGCGCAATAAAAGATTCAATTGAGAAGTCATCCTGGATAAGGAAAATGTTTGAAGAAGGTGCAAAACTGAAGGCACAGTTCGGTGCGGAAAATGTTTTTGATTTCAGTCTTGGAAATCCCGATGTTGAACCTCCTTCGGATTTTTTTAAGGTTCTGCAGAAATTTGCAGCAGATAGAACGCCGGGTGTACACGGGTACATGCCCAATGCGGGATTTCCCGGAGTAAGAGATTCAATAGCAGAGAAGATATCCGCACAGCATGCCGTTAAACTGGATAAAGAATCGATAATAATGACATGCGGTGCAGCAGGCGGTATGAATGTTGTAATGAAAACTATTCTTGATCCTGGAGATGAAGTTATAGTTATAAAGCCTTATTTTGCTGAATACGGATTCTATATCTCAAATCATCAGGGCAAGATGATCGAGGTTGCATCAGGAGAAAATTTTTCACTGGATGCAGAAAATGTAAAAAAAGCAATCACCGGCAGAACCCGTGCGGTTATAATCAATAGTCCGAATAATCCCACAGGTAAGATCTATTCCGAAAAAGAGATCGAGGCACTTACTGATGTATTAAAAAGGTCTGCAAATTCAAGACCGGTTTTTCTTATAGTCGATGAACCTTACAGGGAAATTGTTTATGATAACAGGCCGGTTTCTCCTGTTTTATCAAAATATATCAATACCTTTGTTATTAATTCGTTTTCGAAATCTCTTTCACTTCCGGGTGAACGTATTGGATATATTGCGGTTAATCCGCAAATGGAAGGCCATGCCCTGATTATGGCAGGATTAAACCTTTGCAACAGGATTCTCGGTTTTGTTAATGCACCTGCATTAATGCAGCGGATTGTAGCTCAGCTGAATAATGCATCGGTAGATGTTGAATCGTATAAAAAGCGAAGAGATATGCTCATGAAGGGGCTTAAAGATGCAGGATACGAGTTCAACAATCCGGAAGGAGCATTTTACCTGTTCTGTAAAGCTCCGGGCGGAGATGACGTTGCATTTGTAAGACATCTGCAGACTTTTAATATACTGGCTGTTCCCGGGGTAGGATTCGGCGGTCCGGGATTTTTCAGACTGGCCTACTGTGTATCAGAAAATACTATTGTGAATTCGATAGCGAAATTTAAAGAAGCAATTCAAAAATTCTGATATATCCTTATTCATCAAGAAGGCGTGCTTTTATCGCCTTCTTGTTTACAGGGATTGACATTTTTACACCCTGCTCGTCATCAAGCATATTGTCCTGGCTCCCCTGATCATCGATAACCTGACTCTGTTTTATTTTCAGCTCAATTCCAGCAAGAAGTGATCTTAGTTTGCTGTCATTTGGATCCTGCAGAATTGCTTTTTCATAATTCTCTTTCGCCTTGTCAAAGTTTTCGGTCTGCTCATAAGAAAGACCAAGATACATATATAACTGATAGATTTCAAGTTTGAGATCTTTTGCTTTTTCGAGATATTCAATAGCCTCTTTAATCTTGTTGCTGGAAAACATCAAAACACCCATCTGGTATAAAACCTGGGGATGTTCTTTGTTGAGTTTTAAGGCAGAATCCAGATAAATGAAGGCATTAGAAAGGTCCTGCATTGTTATGTAGAGCATACCTAAGCGGTAATTTGCATCAAAGTTTGTATTGTTAATTGTAAGAATTGCTTTGTATAATGTTGCTGCATCATCCCATCTTTTATCTTTTTCAAGTCTTACAGCTTCGTCAAAATAAAATTTTTCTTTAAATGACAGAATCTTGTCAATATATGTTTTCAAATCAGAGTTGTATGCACCGTAACGTTTTAACTGGAAGAGGTAATCAGTCTCGGTCACATACGAATGAATTGATTCTGCATATTCAGTTTTTTTTATCAGAGACATAACAGATTTTTCACGGGCAAGAGATGATAATATTTTACTCTGAATTTCCCAACCCAGTTTATTCTTTGATATTATGGTTTCATAAGCCGGTTCCTTTTTCAGATACTGTTCTTCAAATTCAGGTGTTATTTTTCGGTTAACAGCTTTAATGATGGTGAGCAATTTGTATGGAGATGAGGGAATTGAATATTTTTTGATATCTGCAACATCAGCGAAAAGATAATTGTTCAGAGGTTGAACCGGGGAATAGAATAATAACCCGTACTTTTCTTCATCAGCTATTACTGAACTGATTCTTTCAATAGATTGTGCATCAGTTTGAATAGCATCCGGATCATTTGATGCAACGATCAGCAGTATGTTCGAGAAAAGGAATACAGAATGTTTTTTAAACGAAGCAGAAATATTATCAACAGTATAATTGAGAATAGAAGGATCAATATTCTGAATATCAATAATTACAGCATATTTACCCGAATTTGATATATGCCGGTTTATAGCATTATAGTATCCGCGGGAAAAACGGAATTTGTGCGATGTCTGATCAAGCAGATTAGGATAATCTATTATAAAGTCATACTGTTCATTATGATCAGCAAGGTAGTGAAGAATTTCTGATTCAATGGGTATATATAACTGGCGTCCGGATTCAGGAAGCCTGTTGAAATCAACAAATCTTTCAGGAACATTATCGAGGCATACTGAATTTTTATAAATACCGAATAAAGGGTTCCTGAAAAATTTCTGGTTACTATCGATTATAAGTCCTTT
The DNA here is from genome assembly GCA_035403465.1 of Spirochaetota bacterium. Classification (GTDB taxonomy): domain Bacteria; phylum Spirochaetota; class UBA4802; order UBA4802; family UBA5550; genus JAAYBQ01. Next base: position 95,367 of record DAONFG010000001.1, read on the forward strand.
TGATTCAGGTTTAATAAAGAGTAATGTTGCTGCTGCAGCACGTTTATGGTTTCTGATAGTGCTCTCTGATAAATAAAATGCCGGAATACCGGTTAGACTGATTTCTCCTTCTTCAGCGATATATAACATGTTGTAGTTTGTAGTTTTAAGGATATCGTAATTTTGCGTATTTGTAAAGAAAGGCTTTGTATCTACGGGAATCTTAAAGTAAAGGTGAAAAAGAATTATTGCTGGAATAAAAAGCAGGGCAATAAGCATATAAGCTGTTTTCTTAATATAGTTTATTTTAAGGTTAAATAGAAATATTGCAGGTATGAAAAGATTTACAAATGCAATGACATAAAGAATGATAAAAAATACCATATGGGTAAAATTTAAAAAACCTGCTGCAACAAAAATCGGAAGAGGAATTATAAAAAGTGTAAACTGAATAATGTTAAATCTTCTCTGGTGGTCATATTTAGAGAATATATTAAAAACTGTACTACTTAATGAAAATCCAAAGATAAGACCGGGAATTGAAATAATAAGTATACCAGAGCGGGTACCCGCAATATGTTCAAACTGGTATAAAAGAATCAGGCTGAATGTAAAAAAAACCGGATAGAGCATTTCAGAATAAACATACCAGAAAGATTGTCTGCTGAAACGGCCGCATAAATATCCCAGGGTAATTGTTAGAAACATTGCCGCAGTGTATAATAGCCCGTAATAGTATATATTTCCATAGAATTTTATCAATACAATGTATCCCAGGAAAAAATAAATAATAATGAATGAAAAACTGGAATAAGTAAAAAGAAGATCATCCCTGTGAACATATGATTCCTCTTCATGAATTTCTTCATCAGGATAATGTTTAGCCAGCAGAACATCGGGAAGGTATGTCATGGTTAAACGGGATGAGAAAATCGACAGCGCAACAGCCATTAAAACAGGGATAAGCGGGTAAAGAAGCGGGTTTAATCCCCAATGGCGGATTATCAGGTTTATTGCCAGTGCTGTTGTTATTGATATGAATATAGCTATGTGATATTGATTGAGAAGATTTTTTTCATCTACAAAATCTCCGCAGCTTACTTTTAAAAGGTATGTATTGATAATCCCGGCAATAAACATTGGTGTTACCAGTACCAAATAAACAATGTAGCGGTTTCTCATATAAAGATCAAAGTCGTTAAACTCAATACCAAAAATATAATGTTTATAAAATAATAGAATTGTTCCTGCAGTTAAAAGCAGGGAAAGAATTACATTAAACGTGCGCAGTAACCGAACTTTACTGTAAATTATTCTACCGGCAATGTTTCCCAGGAAAAGAGCTAATAGGGACAGGCTGACAATAATTCCCGTGAATTCAAAGTAGGGAAGAAACTGTTTATATGTTAAAACCGCGTCTGAAAGAATAAACGAGGATATAAAAAAAAGCAGATAAACAGAAGCATAGATCATCCATCTTCCTGAAGTGTCGGAATAACTGAACTTTTTTAAATGAGTCATTATAGTTCTCCTGCAGGCAAATATAGGATTTGATCTGAATAAATTTTAAATTTATGATAATTAAAAACAATCATTTTTTAGATGCCTGTATAAAAACTCGGTCAATTGGCAAAAAAGCTGGTAGTATTTATTCAGGTCGTAACAGCATGAAACTGAATATGCCCCGGTTTTTACGAATATGAAATGCTTTTTTCCGGGTTATACTTTGCCGATAAAATAGAACAGGGATATTACAGCTAAATGAGACAATTTCTTAACAGAAGTGGAATTATATTTATTTTAATGATGTGTTTATCACTGAGAGTCTCTGGACAGAACAGCGATCTGTTATATGTCAGCATGTTTGACCAGGGTAACTACAGGGATGCAATGGACACGATCAATAGCCGTCTTTATGAAATTTACGGTAAAAGGGTTAGTGATAAAAGGGTACCGTCGGATTTTGTATCTATTGAGAAGACTGGAGATGAAGCGGATCTTATTGCACTTTTCAGGAATAGAAAAGAGAAGGGTTTTTTTATTGAGGATAATCCGGAACTGGCAGATCTTCATCTTTATGCAGGTAAGTGTTCAATGAAACTCGGGAAAAAAAGGGATTCGCTGAATCACTATGTTCAATCTTTGAGGTTCAGGCGGATTACAACTGAAAGAGACGATGAAATCTATTACCAGATTTCACAGATATTTAAATCAATGAATAACCAGATATACTTCAAGGGTTATGTCGATGCCCTGGAACAGGCATATGCACTTAACAGCAGGAAGTACGAGTATTCATATGAGCTCGGGCTTGCGATGTATCCCACAACTGAAAAGAAGAAGGCTATATATCATCTGGAAAGGTACCTGAGTCTGTCAGGAAAAACTGATGCGGATATACTGCTTAAACTGGCAAACCTTTATGAAAGCATTGGAAACTACCTGAATGCAGAGAAGTATTATAATGAATACCTGAGGCTCAATCCCGATGATGTTAATGCAATTTTCGGGGCAGGGTATATTGCATATTACAGGACCGGGAATTATACCCTGGCAGAATTTATGTTCCAGGGAGTTTTACAGAAGGGTTCTAAAAATGATACTTACAGGCTGGCCAAGTCGAATGAATATCTTGGAGATATGTCTTATTCAAACCTGAGGTTTGATAAGGCAATTCGATATTACATTGATTCAACTGAGTTTCACCACCAGGTGGAACAGGAAGTATCTGCAAAGGAAAAAGAGAAAGCAGAAATTGATAATAGAGTCAATGATCTGAAGATGAATATTATCAATAATAAAGATTCTCTTAAGTATGATGATTACAAAAACCTGCTGGATGAATATGAAGGCCTCCTTGATGAGCAGGGAGAAAAAGATAGCGAACTACAACTGTTAAAGTATAATCTCAAACAGCTTTGTCCTGGAAAGGTCCAGTGGAATATTGCTCTGTGTTATCATAAAAAAGGGGACAGGGCAGTCGGCATGCAGGAAAAAAAGGATAATTACACAGAAGCAATCAAGTATTACAGGGAAGCAATGAGGGATGATTATAACACTGATAAAGCAAGGGAAATTATCCTGAAATTACAGTTGAAAATAAAAAGGGGATATTAGTATATTGCCTTCAAAATCACATATTCTGATTAAGGGGTTTGTATGTCTGGACATAATAAATGGTCTACAATTAAACGAAAAAAAGGTGCTGTAGATGCGAAGAGAGGCGCACTTTTTACAAAACTGATAAAAGAGATTACAGTAGCGGCAAGAACAGGCGGGGCAGATCCTGAAGCAAATCCAAGATTAAGAACTGCAGTTTTAAAGGCCAAAGGGGCAAATATGCCCAATGATAATATAGACAGGGCGATAAATAAAGGGGCAGGCAGCCTGGAAGGTGTAACATACGAGGAGGTAAGGTACGAAGGTTACGGTCCTGGCGGTGTGGCGATCATGGTAGACTGTCTTACTGATAACAGGAACAGGACAACTCCCGAAATTAGAACTATATTTAATAAAAACGGCGGCAACCTGGGAGAAACCGGATCAGTGGGTTATTTATTTGACAGGAAAGGGCTATTTGTAATTGAAGGTGGCAGCGTTACTGAAGATGAAGTAATCGAACTTCTTATGGATTATGATGTTGATGATGTAAGAAGTGAAGATGGAAATATTATAGTTACAACAACTCCGGAAGGATACTATACTGTATCGGATGTTTTAGGGAAAAAGGGATATAATCTTCTTGAAAACCAGTTGGGTTATATTCCTCAGACAACTGTTACACTCGATGAAAAAAAGGCTGGTCAATGCCTTAGAATAACAGAGCTTCTTGAGGATCAGGAGGATGTCCAGCAGGTATATTCGAACTTTGATATACCGGATGAAATCATGGCCAAGCTCGGCGAATGATGTGAAAATACTGGGAATTGATCCTGGTTATGATATAGTAGGATGGTCTGTTCTGTGTGATGGCATGAAGCTTGTTGATTACGGTTTTATAAAAACATCACCATCAGACCCGTTAGAAGAGAGGCTCCTGCAGATACACAGGAGCCTTGATGTTATTATCAAGGAGTTTTCCCCGGATTCAGCTGCAGTCGAGAAACTTTTTTTTAACAAAAACGCCAAATCAGTAATGGATGTATCTAAAGCAATAGGTGTAATCGTTTTAACCTTGAAACTTAACAGGCTGCCGTTTTATGAATACACCCCGAACCAGGTTAAACAGTCTGTTACAGGATTCGGGCGTGCTGAAAAAAAGCAGGTAAAGTTTGTAATTGAAAAACTCACAGGCATAAGTTCGCTTAAAGGTCCCGATGACGCAGTGGATTCTATCGGAATCGCACTGTGTCATATGATGAGATCAGGAGTCTTAAGGTAATTCCGGTTACAGTTCATCAATAATCATCGAAAGCATCTCTTTTGCATCATTGATGTCATCCTGAAGACGTTTAATGGATGAGAGCCTGTTTTCCTTCTTGGCTTTGCTGTACTTCTCCATAAGAATACTAATGGTGCTTGTAAGGGCTTCTATCTGTTTATCAACCGGTACAAACCTGTCTGCCACTGCCTGTCCATAAGACGCGAATTCAGACTGCATTGTTTCCAGGTCGATTATTTCACCCCAGTGAGGAGCATATGCGCTGTAGCCGAATTCCTTGATCAGGTGCTGGGCAAAATGTTCTGCAGACTGTTCTTCACCATGAACAACAAAGACTTTTGTCTTCGGATTTTTATTGGTTTTTATCCAGTTGTGAAGCCCGTTCTCATCAGCATGGGCAGAGAATCCTCCAAGTGTATGAATCTTTGCATTAACTGCTATATCCTCTCCGTATATGCGGACCTGTTTTGCACCGTCAACAAGACGTCTTCCGAGTGTACCTTCAGCCTGGTAACCGACAAATATAACGCTTGATTCGCTCCTGTAGAGGTTATTCTGCAGGTGGAATTTGATTCGACCTGCATTACACATCCCGCTTGCTGAAATGATTATACATCCTTTGCCTTCCTGCGACAGGAGTTTTGATTCTTCAGCAGATTTTGTGAATTTAAGGTTCGGAAAGTCCAGGGGATTATCCCCGGACATGATCAGTTTCTGCATATCCTTATCAAAGCATTGCTGGTTGGCCCTGAAAATTTCAGTGGCGGAAATAGCAAGTGGTGAGTCAATATAAACTGGTATTCGGGGAATTTCATTATTTTTGAAGAGGCTGTTGAGAGTATAAATTATCTCCTGAGTTCTTTCAACTGCAAATGCAGGAATTACAATATTTCCGTTTTTGTTGATTGATTCAAGCAGAATCTTTTTGAATTCAGCGTAGGTATCCTCTTTGCTTTTGTGAAGCCGGTCGCCGTAAGTTGATTCAATAAGCAGGTAATCCGCTTCATCGAGAGCTTCCGGATCTTTGATTATTGACTGGTCCGTTGAACCTACGTCCCCGGAAAAAACGATTTTTGTTTTTTTCCCTTTTTCAGCAATCCACATTTCGATAAACGAAGATCCGAGAATATGGCCTGCATCACGAAACCGGACCTCTACCCTGGGATGGATCTGAATCATTTCACCGTAGTTTACCGGTACGAAGTTTTCAAGTGACTTCATCGCATCATCAACTGTGTAAAGGGGTTCAACTTCAGGACGGCCAAGTTTTTTGTTCCTCTTGTTTATCTGTTTAACATCAAGCTCCTGTATGTGGGCACTATCAGGAAGCATGACAGTACATAAATCCAGGGTTGCTTTTGTTGTGTATATGTTTCCGAAAAACCCCTCCTTGACCAGTTTGGGTATCAGGCCGCTATGGTCAATGTGTGCATGCGTGAGAAGCATGCAGTCAATTTTGGATGGTGCATAAATCAGGTGAAGCTGGTTTCTCTGCTGAAGTTCCTGTTTGCCCTGGAACATTCCGCAGTCAACCATTATGGTGAAGTCTTCGTCTTTAATAATATATGATGAACCTGTTACGGTCCTGGCACCACCTACAAATTCGATTTTCATTTAACAGACCCCCGTGTTTTGTCTGGCAACATTTATATAATAGTTTTTAATATAGAAAGTGAAAAGATTATGTATCATAATATGTTTTGTGTTGATGATAAAACAAGCTTTTTTTAGTAATCGGATACAAAGGGGATAATAATCTCAAAACATTTTAAGCTGATCAGGGTCAGAGCTTGATTTGTTTTCAGCATTCCTGACAGATATTTTTTCATTACCCGATATAGTGCCGTAAAGTAATTCCGAACCGGGATTGTGAAGACTGTAATTTTCAGCTGCCATGTCATGGTTATAATTCGCGTAGCAGTAGATGCAGCCGTTTGTGCAGGTGTTGTATACGCCTATATCAACAGAAGGAGCACACCTGCAGTTTTCTCTCTGAGAAACATCTTTGCGGTGATCAATTTTTTTTCCTGATATTTTTTCTATTAGTTCCGGGTCAATGCAGCGTCCCTGCACAATTCCGGCATCGCTGAACTCCCTGCTCATAGCACAACTCTTAAGTGTAATTTTCTGTGACTCGGCAATTGAGTTGAGTGTTCTGGCAAATGTAATACCCTGCTGAATTTCGGGAACTGAATACTGAAGCTGCTGCATGTTTTTTTTGCATTTATTATAAGGTGTGAGGTAACTGAAAATACAGGTTCTTGTGTAGCCGGAAAGTTTTTTTGCAAGGTGTTCAAAAATATGGAGATGTTTTAACTGGCTGAATTCAGGAGTAAAAAAGACAGGATCATACCGCCATATTATCCTGTCGGCGCTGATCATTCCGCTCAGCCTGGAGAAAGTTTCAATGAGTGTTTTTTTTTCAGGAAGATTTTTCTCTATAGTTGAATCGTAAGCTGTAATGGTGAAATGGAAATAGTAATTATAATTTTGTATAAGTTTCAAATTATCAAGCATGGGGGCAGGATTCTTGGTCCAAAAAACAATGCAATCAATAGTTTCAGGCGATAAGATGAGTTTTGAGACCTGCATTCTGTTCATGGGATTTTTAACATACAGGTATCCGGAATTGAGACGGTTAATGAACCAGTCTGAATATAAAGCCGGGATGTCTGTTCTTCTGCTTGCAGAGATTATCAAACCGGCAGTATCCTGAAATTAATTTTGTCCGGTAAGCGCACGGTATCCGATATCCTGCCTGAAGAATGAACCTTCAAAAGCAATATTACCGATGCAGGCATAGACATGATTCCTCGCTTCCATGAGGTTGCTGCCTGTTGAGGTTACATTAAGAACCCTGCCTCCATTTGTAACAGTGTTTCCCGATACCGTATCAGTTCCGGCATGAAAGACAATCACGGGTTCGGATATTTTTTCAAGCCCGGAAATCATTTTTCCTTTAGCATAACTTCCAGGGTAACCGCCGGCTGCAACAACCACTGTGATTGCATGGGACTTTTTGAAGCGAAGGTCGAAACTTGAAAGTTTTTCATTAACTGCGGCATCAAGCAGGTCTCCAAGCTTTACATCGAGCAGGGGGAGGATAACCTGTGTTTCAGGGTCACCAAAGCGGGCATTAAATTCAAGCACCTTGATCCAGTCCTTACCTATCATTACTCCGGCATAGAGAATTCCTTTGAAAGGAATACCATCTTTTCTCATGCCGTCAATAACAGGTTGAAGAACCTTTTCCTTTATATATTTGAGCCTCTCAGGAGTAACCACGGGTGCCGGGGCATATGCGCCCATTCCACCTGTATTTGGCCCTTTGTCGCCGTCGAAAACACGCTTGTGGTCCTGCGCGGCTATAAGAGGGAGTACAGTAAAACCGTCAGATATACCGAGTACAGATGCTTCTTCTCCGTCAAGGAATTCCTCTGCGAAGACCTTTGAGTCAGGTTTGACGTTTTCATCAATAAATTCGAGCGCCTCATCACGGTTCTGGGCTACAATAACCCCCTTCCCGGCTGCAAGGCCGTCGAGTTTAATAACAAGGGGGAATGACTTCTGTTTTTTTACAAAATCATTTATTTGTATTGTGCCCGTGAAGTCCCAGTGACCTGCGGTCGGAACATTATATTTTTCCATGATATGTTTTGCGAAAAGCTTGCTTCCCTCGATCATGGCTGCTTTCTGTGACGGGCCGAAACATGGGATTTTTTTTTCATGAAAAAAATCGGCGATGCCATTTACAAGGGGTACCTCGGGCCCGACAATGACCATATCAATTTTTTTATCGATGCAGAATTTATAAAGACCGTTAAAATCGTCAGGCTGTATTGCCACCCTGTACGATGGATGAATCCCGCCATTTCCGGGCGCAACAAAAACTTCGCTGGCGCTGCCGTCATTGATGAGTCTCCATGCAATTGCATGTTCACGTCCGCCGGAGCCAATTACAAGATATTTCATGTTTGCCTCTTGTTTATTACTGCTTATAGAAGTTTATGACTGGTATGACCATTCATATATCATTTTTTAAATTACTTCAGCTTAAATAAAACTATGATAAATATTTCTGAAGAGAGTCGAATTTGATGTTAATTAAAGGTTTTAGAAAATCAAGGATCTCTTCAGCTATCTGTTTTACACCGCCTCTTACCTCTGACTCAATATTCAGCGGAATAACCGGGTCATGAAGTGACAGCCTCATGAGGAACCACCCGTCTCCATTACCGGAAGAACAGGATACCCGGACCCCTTCATAATTTTCAGGAACAATAGACCAGCCCTTTCTGGAAAGTACAAATTTTTCCAGCGATCCAATGATGTTTTTTCCCTGTGTTGTAAAATTCGCATCAAGAAGTGATATGCGGAATTCCTTCTCCTCTGCAGGATGCCGGAGATCCTTTATCAGCGACGATATTACCGCGTTTTTTTCAATACGGAGTTTCGCCATTTCAGCAATGATTTTTACAACAAGGTATGCACCGTCGTCCAGGAAAAAGTTTTCTTTAATTGCTCCGTGGCCTGAAGTTTCGATCGCCAGGTGACAATCTTTACCTTCAGAGTTGAGCCTGATCGCTTCATTGATTACATTTTTATATCCGCGCCTGAACCTGTGGTGCCTGCCGCCGAGAGTGTTGTTAATAAAATCCGCGAGGCCGTCAGATGTGACAGAATCAGTTACTATCGTTGTTCCGGGATGTTCTTTAAGTATGATTGATGCAATGAGAGCAATCAGTGAATTACGATTGATTATCGTTCCATCTGAATCGACAATTGCCGCCCTGTCGACGTCAGTATCAAATATTATTCCAAGGTCAGCCTTTGAGGCGAGGACTGCCGACTGGATTGATTTCATAGCGTCATCATTTTCAGGATTTGGTTCATGGTTGGGAAACATGCCGTCAGGTTCAAGAAACTGGCTTCCGGAAGTATCCGCGCCGAGCGGTTTCAGAACTTTTTCAACGAAAAATCCGCCTGCACCGTTGCCTGCATCAACTATTATCTTTAAACCTGAAAGGGGCTTCTCAGTAACTGCTCCGGCGATTCCTTTACTGATTTTTTCTGCAAGAAACGCGGAGTAGACATCCATGAGACCGGGTTCTGCAGCGGACGCGGAGGTTATCTTCTCGGGAGCCAGTTTTTCCGCGATTGATATAAGGGCGGATATGTCATTCTTTTCAAGTCCGCCATCAGCAGTAAAGAACTTGAACCCGTTCCTGTTGTACGGCAGGTGACTGGCTGTAATCATGACAGATCCGCTGCAGCTGAATTCCATCATAATCGTGCTCATAAACATGGCAGGGGTTGAAGCAAGTCCGAAGTTTTTTGCCGATGCGCCGGTGGATTTTATACCGCTGATAATTCCTGCCTTGAGAGGTTCTGCTGTGATTCTTGAATCGTTTCCCACGGATATGACAAGTTTTTCCGGTGTACAATGCATTTTATCCGCGAGCCAGAGGGTGAAAGCCCTGCCGAATAAAGATGCAATTTCCGGGTTCAGGTTTACCTGCTCTTTTTCAGTTGCGATTGCGACGCCGCGAAGATCAGAGCCGTTCTGTAATTTTTTTAAATCTGTATTCATTTGTACTCCGTAATCAAATCCTTAAACCGGTTAGAATTATGTGTCAATAAAATTATAACCGGTACAGGGATTCATGAATGATGTAGTTGAAAAAAATGCCTGACAAAATTATACTTTACATGAAAAGCAGAATAAAAGGTTATTATAAAAAATAAGAATGCAATTTCCGGGAGACGGCGAGAGGTTTAAATATGGCAATTACATACAAGGATTCAGGTGTCGACGTTGAGGGTGGAAACAGGTTTGTTAAAAAAATCGCGCCTTTTGTACGCAGTACATTCACCCCGGATGTTCTTGCTGATATAGGCGGTTTCGGTTCATTATATGCCGCAAATTTTAAAGAGATGGATGAGCCGGTCCTGGTTTCCGGTACTGACGGTGTTGGTACAAAACTCAGGATAGCGCAGATGATGAACAAACATGACACAATCGGTATAGACGCCGTTGCAATGTGCGTGAATGACATTATTACCAGCGGCGCGAAGCCTCTGTTTTTTCTTGATTATATTTCGTGCGGAAGTCTGAAAGGTGATACGCTTGTTGACGTGGTAAAGGGAATTGCACAGGGCTGCCTGGAGAGCGGATGTTCGCTCGTGGGCGGCGAAACAGCAGAGCACCCGGGTATAATGAAAGATGATGAATATGACATAGCAGGATTTGCCGTGGGTGTTGTGGATAAAAAAAAGATTATAAACGGAGAAAGAATACTGGCAGGTGATGTAATAATCGGAGTTCCTTCGAGCGGTGTCCATTCAAACGGTTTTTCCCTGGTAAGGAAACTGCTTCTTGAAATCAGGCAGTACAGGCTTGATCAGCATATTGAGGCCTTAGGCGGCAGGCTGGGGGATGTTCTCCTTACACCTACAAAACTGTACGCAAAGGCTCTGCTGGGCTGTATTAATGCGGGCGCAGATGTTAAAGGGGTAGTTCACATAACAGGCGGCGGATTTTACGAGAATATCCCGAGGATACTGCCTGACACGGTTTCTGTAAAGATTGAAAAAAAATCGTATCCCATGCTCCCGGTATTTGACCTGCTGAAAAAAGAGGGGAATATAGCAGAGCGGGAGATGTACACCACTTTCAATATGGGAATCGGCCTGATGCTGTTTTGTGACCGGAAACATGCCGACCTGGTTATACGGACAATGAAGGCTAATGGTAATGATGCCTATATTATCGGGGAGACTGTTGCTTCAGGCGGGGATAGAGTCGTTCTGTCATAAAAAAGCGAATTTAATTTAAGAATTCTGCCGATAAGATGAAGAGGGAGAATCCATAATCCGAGGGAAGAGATGCGCAGACTGAATATATTTATTGTAATTATCTTACTGGCTGCGGCCGGTTTCAGCCAGAATACGGTTGATACAAAAACAGTGACTGACGGGAAGACCGGAGCAGTTGATACAAAGACAACAACAGATACTAAAACTGAAGGTGCCAATGGCACAGAGAAGAAAGAATCTGATATACAGAAACTTCCGGTCGGATATGGGGACCTTGCCTGGGGCATGTACCTTTCTGATGCCAGGCCTAAAATCGCAGGCGTTCTTGTTTATACAGATGAGAAAAAAATCATTGTATCAAAAGATGGAGACCTTGAATACAGGTACGGGTTCTTTTATATCGACCCGACCGTTGTTGAAGATGAGGTACCTGTTACCGGAACTGAAGTGAAGACAGAAGGAACAGAAACCGTAACCACGGATACTACAGCAGCTGTCACAGAAGAAAAAAAGGATGAAGGAAAACTTTTCTACGTATCACTCAATTTTCCTTATCTTGATAAAGATTCAGTGTATAATAAAATCAAAAAGAAATACGGTGTTCACTCCGGTGATAACATCAGGGATAACCAGGGCGCGATAGCCTGGAACAGTGATGATACAATTATTATCATGTGGGTTGACAAGTATAAGAAAAAGCCATATTGCAGACGCGTAGTCTACATCAGTAAAAAAATATCAAAAGAGCTGAATGATTATACTTACAAGATTTTTAATAAAAAAGAAATGGACCTTATAAAGAAATTTAATCCCTAATAAATACGGGGTAAACCTTTCCGGCCCCCAGCCGATTAACACTTACTGCTGTATTTACTTATTTCGGCTTCCCCCATAGGGGGCTTCATAAACTTAATCGGCTTTTGGATCATTCTCAAGTGCATAAACCCCTTCCGGGGGTGGCAGATATTTGTGTATGAACAGTAATAGTATCTCTGCCGGGGCATTGAGTCAATATTACGTGAAATGAGGATAGAAACAAGTCAGGAGAGACCCGTAAAAATTCCGCATGACCTTTCCTCTTATAACATTTATTACCACAGGAGATAATTATGAAACGAAGAGAAGCTATAATTATAATTTTATCTATAATCGCCGTTGTTACAACAGCTATTACCTCATATTATGCGGCTAAAACTTCGGCGGCAGGTTATGTAAAAAAATACACTGATGCATGTTATGAAATTGAACGTGGTTATATTGAAAGCATACCTGTATTCCGCGACTATGCGACACCCGCACTTGTGGCAGAGCTGCAGAAGTATAACCTTGCTGCACACGGCCTGCAGGTCGTTAAAACCGGAATCAATCCAATGCATAACGAAAAAGAAATCATGGAGAATGTAAAAAACGGGAAACTGGCCGAAGTGAAATCGGATAATGAATTTTTTTATTTTCATAACGTTCAGAAGCAGTACAGGTACCTTACACCCGGTACAATCAGGGGATTAAGACTTGTCACTGAACGTTTCCAGCAGAAAATAAAGGCTCACCGCGACGGCCTGCCTCAGGTTAAAATTGCAATATCGTCAGTAATCCGGACTGTTGATTACCAGGAGAAAATTTTCGGGAGAAAATTTGTATCGGTACACAGCTACGGCGGATGTTTTGATATTTTTTTTGATGATTATTTTGTTGTGGTTCCAGATCCGGAGACAGGGAGTGGAATCCGGAAAAGTATCGGTAGCGTGCTGCATACAAGGTTCGGTTTCCTGATGGGTGATGCATTACGCGAACAATTCAGGACGATACTTATGGAGACCCTGATCGAACTCCAGCGCGAAGGCGTGCTATACGTATTCCTTGAGGATGACAGGCGCTGTTATCATATAACAATTCTTCCCGTGAAATAGACAAACTACATCATAAAAGTTAACGGCGCTCTCCTGCACCATGTTTTTTTATACAGGAATACAACGATTTACCTGGAAAGAATAAACACAGGGACCAGGTCTATTCCGTCACTTAAACCTGAAAGAGCCTTTCCTATAACGGTTCCGGTTTTATCAAATGAATCAATTTTACCGCGCATCCCGCAGCCTGGAGTATCTGAGGAAACGATCAGGTCGCCTGGTTTAACAGGGTTGTTCCTGGCATCAATTCTGCAAAGCACCTTCCCGGCAAGTGCGACCGGGTAGATTTTCTCCTCTTTTCCGCTGTTGTTGATTGTAATAAGCGGATTCCCTGATACAACACCTATCACTGCAGGATTATATCCGGTCCTGGACCTTGACAGTATGGAGTTCCCGGAATCGCTTACCGCAAGAATATCTCCTGCTGTAATATATTCTGCGTCATCGACCTCAAAGTATTCAACAAGTCCTCCAGGAAAGTCACCGGAACTTTTACCCTGTTTAAAAGCAGCCTGGCCGTTAAACTCGGAACTGCCGAGTACCAGCAGTCCCTTCCCTTCGCCTGAAAGCGAAGTGTTTTCATCATACTGTTTCAGCAGTGTACCTGAACCGTCAGCAACAAGGGAATATGCATGTTCGCTGGAGAAAATCCCGCCTGCACCGAATCTTGAAAGACCAGCCACGCCTGCACCAGAAGAGGATTTTCCGGATGATTGCCCGCGTACACCTACATGGCTGCTATGCCCGAATACGCCGTATGAATAAACCTTTTCTTTTGTCCCGGTTCCAGCCACGCCTGTAATACCTATTGAGTATTTTTCGCTTGAAGAGTTATTTCCATATATGACAGAGGATCCGTCTGAAGGGGGGGTGATGTCCCTGAACGGTTCAGACTTGTTTTCTTTTATTGAAATGGACCCCGTGTGGCTGTTGAAATTATGTTTTAAAGGCGCGTAGTCATGGTTGTGTGGCAGAGGTTCCCTGCTGTCAAAGAGGCGGCTGTCATTGGACTGCACTGCAACTTCAGGAAGCGAGTCACCGTCTGAAGCGAAACGCATGATGCCATAATTTTTTTCAGTGGCATGTTTCAGCCTTTTATCGTTCCCCTGGACAGCTATTCCTGAACGGTCTTCACCGTCATCTGCAAGTTCTACTATACCGGGATTGATAGTGCTGGCCGGTTTAAGTCTTTTGTCATTCCCCTGGACCGCTGTTAATTCATCAGTGCCGCCGTCAATGGCGAATTTAACAATACCCTTTGTCTGGGCTGTCGCATCTTTCAGTCTTTTATCATTTCCCTGAACGGCAACACCTGCCCTGTCTTCGCCGTCTTCGGCTAACTCCACAATTCCTTTTGCCTGCGTATTCGCGTCTTTAAGACGTTTGTCGTTACCCTGAACGGCAACACCAGCTTTGTCTTCGCCGTCTTCGGCTAACTCCACAATACCCTTTGCCTGTGTATTCGCATCTTTAAGACGTTTGTCATTACCCTGAACGGCAACACCTGCCCTGTCTTCGCCGTCTTCGGCCAGCTCAACTATACCTTTAACCTTGGTTGTAGCATCCCTTAACCTTCGGTCATTTCCCTGTACTGCTGTGTAAGGTTCTATTCCACCGTCGGGAGAAAATTTTAATATACCAGGAGCTGATTCAGTTGCATCTTTCAGCCTTTTGTCGTTCCCCTGGACAGCAACACCTGCCCTGTTTTCGCCATCCTCTGCAAGTTCCACAATGCCTTTTGCCTGTGTGGTTGCGTCTTTAAGACGTTTGTCATTACCCTGAACAGCAACGCCGGTCTTGTCTTCACCATCCTCGGCAAGCTCGACAATACCCTTTGTTTGGGTTGTTGCATCCTTCAGCCTTTTGTCATTCCCCTGGACAGCGGTATTGGCTAGCTCCTCGCCGTCCTCGGCAAGTTCTACTATACCCTTGTCACGGGTTGTTGCATCTCTTAACCGGCGGTCTGAAGCAAGAACAACGGAATCATCGGATGATTCTCCATCATTCGCTATTTTAACAATTCCCCTGTTGAAGGATGAGGCCTCCTTAAGCCTGCTGTCGCTGGCCTGGACAACAGCGCCGGAATCAGTACCACCGTTCAGCGATAGCCTGCATATTCCGGATTTCTCTGTAGTTGCAGGTTGTATCCTGGAATCATTTCCTGAAACAACGGAATGATCTATATATTCGCCGTCAGCGCATATCCTTACAATCCCGAAGTTTTCATTAGTGGCGTGCTGAATTCTTGAATCATTTGATTGAACAACTGCCCCGGGATTGGTCTCCCTGTTGTGGGCAAGCTTGACTATGCCGGGCTTCGTTTCAGTTGCCAGCTGAAGCCTTGAATCATCGGCCTGTACAGCAAGGCCGGGAGTAGATTCATTATTGTTTGCAAGCTGGATGATCCCTTTAAACACTGTTGATGCATCCCGGAGCCTGCTGTCCGACGCCTGAACAACTGTACCGGGAAGGTTCTCTCCATCCCTTGCAAGCCGCGCCATTCCCGCGTGAAATACTGACGCATGAGGTGTAATATCGCCCATGTTGTGGGTGTGGCTGTGATTCATCGGTGCTGCGGATATTTCAATATCTGTAATCTTGAGAGCGTATGAACCGTTTATCAGTCTCCTGACAGGTGATTCAATCCTTACATATCTCGCGGGCCTGATATCTGTTATCCAGAAATATCTTTTTGCATTTTCGCCGTCGAAATTCTTCTCCTGGAAAAGGGTAATCCATATATCTTCATCTATTGATGTTTCTACGTGAAACTGTTCAGGGAACCCGTCGATTCCCGCGACCATAAGCAGCCTGTTTATGCAGTAGATTCTCCCGAGGTCTATAATGAGAGATTCGCGTGCAGAAGAGGTTTTTGGTTCAGACTCCCAGTGGTCACTATTGTTCCCTGTGAACATTCTTTCAGGTCCGCAGCCTTCAAGCGAGCTGGATGCAGTAACTGAAGTGAGCCCGTAAAGTCCGGCATCGATTTTTCCTATCTCGGCATAGTAGCTGGACTGAACAGCGGCCGGGTCGGTGATGACAAGCTTCAGGTAACGCAGAACAGTAAGCGGGATGAAAATTTCATGATAGTTTGAAGTAAGAGATGTGTTTGATTCGGAATAGAGAATGCACCATTCATTTGCATCGGAACTGCCTTCAAAACGAAAACCAACGGGGAAAGTAGATGTACCGTTTGAGGATGCTTCGAGACGCAAATAATCGACCGGAACATTTTTTTCAAAATCGATTATCACCGATTCCTTGATAGGAGCCGACCTCTTTTTTGTACACCAGAAACCTTTATCGGAAAGGATATTTGCAGCCTGCGATGCGTCATTTTCGCTGCTTGTGCTGGCATGAATTGAACCTTTATGAAGTCTTTTTTTACAGATATCTATAAAATCCATTTTATCTCCGGTTTTTATCATTATTGTACCGATCATAAGCTGCTGCACGGGACTACTTTCATATAGTTCAAACAATACTTCTGCTTTTGACAGGTTATAAAGGCGTTATGAAAGAAATTTAATCCTGTTTTTATTTGTGTCAATTAAAAATCAGGCAGAGTGTGAATCATATCCGGTAGGTATTATAACATGCTATGGCAACTATGATCCCTGCCGCCAGCCTTATGATGGAATCAACGTAGACCATAATCCGCAGGTCTCTTGGTGTAAAATCGTTCTCGGCAGTTTTAAAAACTTCCCGGATTTTTTCAGGATATATAAGCAGAAACGGGCCGGTCAGTACCATGAAAACACCTATCCAGAATATTATCCCGGCGAGATAGCCTTTAAATATCACAAGGGGAAATCCGGCAGCTATCAGAAAAATGCCATGTACAGGGAAATATTTTGAAATGACCCATCTTTTCCATAGTTTGAATAAACGTACCGGGAGGAATAATTCTGAAAAACCGATAAAAATCTGGAATAATCCGAAAAGAATCATGTAGAGTTCAAGCATAGAACCTACCAAGCCATTTAACAATATTTTTCCGGATAAGCTCCAGGTCCTGATCCGCGGTAAGATTATGGTCTCCGCGTTCAATTACAAGCTGCGTGCAATCTGTTCTGCAGTTTGAAACAAATAACCTGAAGTTCGAGAAATCTACAACATTGTCCTTTTTCCCATGTATCAGAAGAACGGGGCAGTTTACCTTTTTGACTGCATCGATCATGGAAACCTGAACGATTTCTTTAAAGAAGCCGTTATTGACACTTATGCCTGAAATTTCAAAGTATCCTGAATCGTCAAGCTGGAGAGCCTTCCCGGCAGTCATACCCGGGACTATCGCCAGCAGGTTAAGCGGTGTGGCGATAAGTACAAGCGATTCGACAGATACCGTTGCAGAAGCCGCGTAAAGCAGAGAAATCGTGGCACCCATGCTTGAGCCCATCAGGTGCAGTCTGCGTATCCCGCGCCTTCTGAATTCATCGACTGCGCAGCCGAGTTCATGAACCTGTTCCAAAAGTGAGATATTCTGTATGTTTTTATTAAAATTTTCTGCTGATGAGAAATTGAATGTCATCAAGTTATACCCGCAGGAGACAATGTCATGTGCAAGCCTGGTGATTTTATAACCGTCCTTACTGGAAAAAAGGCCATGGCTGAATATTATGCCGTTTTCAGACTCAGTATTATCACTGTATATGCGGGCTGATAGACTGGAGTTTTCTGTGCCGGGGAAAAGAAATTCCTCTGTGCGCATTATTTTCCCGTGTAGTCGAGTTCGATCAGCGGTTCAAAGTATCCTTCGGAGTCGCTGCCGTCTATGGAAATTGTGTCGGCCTTTAGTTCGAGTTTTTTAGCTTTAGAGCTGCCGGTTATTCTACCTTTAAAAATAAAATATGATGATTTAACATTTACAAAACCTTCTTTGTAATCGAGATCTTTTAACCGTTCCTCGCGTTTCATAGCTGAAATATTGATCCTCAGGGTATTAACGTCCTCGATAGTATACACACCCTTGAAAATAACAGAACTGTCATTCAGGTAGAGTACAACGATTGCTTTATAATTTCTGTCAAACCTGAATGAATAACCATAATTGTCACCGTAAATGAGTTCCCATGTACCTCGGAGGTTTGTGAAATTAAGACCGGTTTTGGCGCTGGTATCATCTCCAGATGCAGAATTCAACGGAAAAAGAAACAAAACTGCTGAAAATAATGCTAAAATGTTTTTTTTCATGAAGGGATACCTGTAACATTTATTAACTCAGGAATACTTAGTTGACAGTGAATGTCAATTATCATTTATGCTAATTAACAATTATTGGTCTTTTAAAACAGTTCTGGATATAGACCTTTGCAAGGGGACGACTTGGTTTCGACTGCATTGATGGGTCTGTAGTTGCATGCCGAGTGCGCTGTCACCTCGTAAATCGTGGCAGAATTAAGTTAAACGCAAACGATAATTTTGCTCTTGCAGCCTAATTAGCTGCAATGTCTTTAATCATTCTTCTCCCCCGGGAGGATTAAAGGCATCAAATTACAGGGGATAGCCCGATTCTGTGATCCCGGGATGAAGGCGAAACTTAAGGGAAATCGGCTTTCAGGACAATGCCTGTTTTTGGACTGACAGCTTAAATCAAAGAAACAGGATAAGCATGTAGATGCTGCAGATTTGTGTTGTAGGACGCGGGTTCGAGTCCCGCCGTCTCCAATATTAAAGGAATGAATTCAGAACTTTCCGGCCGTAATCATTAACCGTGACAAGAACAATGTCATGGTCTTCTTTGACGTTATATTCGATTATTCCGAAGTGTTTGAGCCATGTGAGCAGGTAGAAATCAACAAATGATATCATGAAATAGTCATTTGTTTCGCAGATTCCGGTTGCAGAGAAAAAGTCCGCTGCAAGCTCCTCAACGCTGACTTCTGTAAGTGTCGCTTGAATCAGTTCAAGAAATGCATCCCTGTTGTCATGAATCTTTTCAGCTGCTTCCGGTGATGATGGAAATATTATTCTCCAATCGCATTCATTCCAGAATGCCCTCAACAGCACAGGGTACAAAATATCTTTGCCTGAAAAAATTTCAGTTATAAATGCCTGGCCGTCGCGGTCTGATATGAGTTCAGCAGAACGCATTATGTTTACCATCTGTTTAAGATAGATCACAAGAAGTTCGCTGTCATTAACCATTGATGTGCTCTTCAGAGTATCGGCTAGCTGGTTATAGAATGGTGTGCCGAAGGACCTATCCCTGTTTATAATAATACGCTCAGTAGTGATTTTCTCTGTGATTACCTCTGCAAGCTGCAATGCGAAACAATCGTTAACGGGTATAGAGAATGTTGAATCGGTGTTATGAAGTGAAGAATAGAACCTGTTGATTGAATCAAAATAAGTTAATGTTGAATTACCTCCGCTCTTCTTCACAGGATTAACTGTGTCGCGGAAGAAATATTTATTACAGTTATAGGTATTTTGTCTGATTATGTCTTTCTTGTGATAAATCATTATTATCAATCTGCGTTTTTTTATATTCTCCGGCGGACAGCCGGAGTCAGGCGAATGAGTAATATGTAAATGGTAAGGATTGACGATTTTTATAATAAAAACAGCGTTAAGCTAAAATTAATTTTAGTCAAGATAAAATTTTTATAATCTCCTATTTTTTATACAGCAGTTAATGATTTAACAACCTCGGGATTAATATTTCCCTGAACTGTAAGCGACAATTCCGGATTGGTCACTATCATTTCTGAAACAGCAGCTGTGTATCCGCTCTTAACGGCGGCCAGGTTTTTGCCCGAAGAACCAAGGTATGCAGCCATATTATTAATTTTAATGTCCGACTCAGAGGCAATCGCAGAAAGACTGCTGTTTATCTTTGTAAAAAATTCCGGATCAACCTTGCCTCCTGATGCAAGCTGCTCTGCGCCGGTGCTCATATTATTCACCTGGTTCATGAATTCAGCGATAACAACACCGCGGTTACCGGAGTCGCTAACGGGTATAGACACAATCTCTCCATATGTCTGCAGTGTTCCCTGTATGCTTGCAATTTCGTTTCCAAGGTCCTGCACGTTTACACTGCCGGTAGTCATTGCCTGGAAAGCTATCGTTCTCATTCTTGCAGAAATATCCATGGCTTTCTGAACAAGTGCACGTGAAGACTGCGCAATTGTGAGCGCATCCATCATTGCCCGGTCACGCTGCAGCCTGACTGTCATTTCGTTTGCTAACTGGTTGTTCTGTGCAGCGGTATTTACTGTAGATGGGACTTGTATGCGTGAAGAAACGCTTCCTGCGGGACGCATGCCCACATAATTAACATCCGTTGTTATCTTCATAATTATACCCCTCCCTGGTATAAATAGACATTATTAATTTATTACTAAAACGTGGTTAATGTCAAATATTTTTCTGGAAAGGGGCGGGCTCAGAGCTTTTAAAAGAGAGAGGCTCTGACCCCCTGATTGTTAAATGTATGCAGATTGGCAGATTAAACATCAGCAGTTCACAATTATGTCATGGGCCTATGGAATTTGTTCTGTTTTTGTATAACATAGGGGAAAAATTGATTTTAACTTAGGATTTATGCGTCAAATTAATACCGTGGATGCCTTAAGTTTTAACAATAAAAAAATAGCAACAAACCAGAGAAGATGGGTAATATAAAAATCAAGCAAGTTCCATTTTTTGCAGATAAGCCTGTTCGTACAGAAGAAATTTTTTTAACCGTGTTTCGAAATCAGCGCCGAGATCTGTGAAAAATTTGTGCAAAGTGATCCGGACTTTGCACTGGAAACTTTTGTCAAGGTAGCAGTTAATGAATCCAATAAAATTTTTTCTTGGATTTGCTGAAAGATTTTTTCTGACTGGATTAAAGCCTATATACCAGAGAAGATTCAGCAGATAGATCTTTGGGTCTTCTGAATCCTCTATTATTTTGCAGCCGTACCTTTCATTCCAGAAAGGCCCTGTTTCACCGGTCCTGCGGTTGTATTTTTCTGCAATTCTTGCCTTAATGTACTGCATTATAAGCGATATTGTCTCTTTGCCCTTCAGGGTGCGGATAACCAGGTGTATATGATTACCAACAGGCTCTGCGGCGATCAGTTCAAAAGCATATTTTTCGTGGCACGTGTTTATTGTGTCAACGAAATACTGCCTTGCATATGCTGTATTGAAAAAGTATCTCTGCCTGAGACATCTGGAATAGCAGTGATAAGTTACTTCCTGCATAATTATTCGAGGTTTTCTTGGCATTTTTCACCTTTTGCTGCGCATAATTTTTATTTTCTACTGGTAATACGTCTGGCAGCGGTCCGGTGATAAAAAATTTCAGGGTCAGAGCATGTTTTTTTAAATTTTTTACATGGAGGCTGATCAGCAGTGCCGGGGTCAGAGCCCAGCACGGGACTCATATAAATCCACCCCCAAGCCAAGCTTTTTAAGATTGTTCTATTCAAATAATGTCGAAAATATATATGTGAAGATCCGTGCAGGACTTATTTCGGCCCGGGATTAATCTATATGTGTCAACAGGCAATTATTATGAAAAGAATAATATTTATGCTGCTTTTTCTCTCTATAACAGCAGCTTCGTTTGCATCAATCGCAGTCATGCCTTACAGAATGGAAATGACACCGGGTGACATTTCAGGCAGGGAATACGCAAAACTGCTCTCACTGACAATTCTCCTTGCAAAGGATACTGATGTCCTCTCCCCGGAAGAGGCGGAAATTGGCATGAAACAGATAGGTATTAAACCTGAAGGTTCAGTAACCGAGGAGGACCTTTACAATTTTGGGACAAAATACAAGCTGGATTATATACTCATCGGAACCGTGACGAAGAAAAAAGGGCAGTATTTCTTCGACAACGTCTATTACGCAGTCAGAAACAGGAAGATCGTTTCAAGGAATAAAAATTCGGCATCAGATCTTTTTAAACTGGCGCGTCAGGAGGTGAAGGATACGCTTTTCAGCCTGCCGCAGAAAGAAGTCGCAAAGCAGCAGAAACAGGCTGACATAGCATTTGTAATAGACCTTTCGTACAACATAGCTGATGAGTGGGAAACAGTGCAGGACGCTGTTAATACCATTAATTCATCGCTGGTCGGCAAGTTCAGTGTTGATACAAAGATCTTTATTCTACCCTTTTCCGACAGGAAGGACCAGGAGCTTGCTACAGTTCATAATAATTCGATAAAGGGTGTCCGGGAGAAACTGGGCTCGCTCCAGCCTGCGGGTGCTCCTGATATGAATAAGTTCATGTCTGTACTTAATCATACAATCCGGAATTTAAAGTGGCGAAGCGGATCAGCCAAGGAGATTGTAATCATCTCGAACTCAAACCTGACCGGCATATTCATGAGCGAAAAGTACGCCTCCGAGGCAAAAAAGAAGGGCATAAAAATCACAGTTATAAGCTGCGGCAAAGTAACAGGGGAATTCGGTGATATTGAAAGGCTCCCTGAACTCACAGGAGGTTCGAACTTTAGCGTGTCGTATCACCAGACTGTTCATGATGCCATGGGCGCGAAGCATGAACTATACCTGCAGCGCGGCCGGGTGTTTCATTCAATGTCACTCTACAGGTCGTGGAGAGGTGGTGTCCTGGTCTCTATGAATAAGAATCCGAAATATGTAAAAGTACCGGAATCTGTTGAAGAGATATATCTTGCTAAAAATACCGTGTCGCCGGGGAAGATGGCGCAGGTTTATTCGGATAATGAAAATGTCAGGCTCCTGGAAAAGGAGCACTTGCAGAACAATATCGGGGATATTCTGGAATCGGTCCAGGTTTCATTCACAAAGGCATCGGTTTCGGGGAATTACGGAAAGGCGCTTATATCTGACGGTAAAATATCAATGTGGGTCCGCGTGACTGACAAAAAGATCATGCAGGATTTTATACAGAATGAGGGGCGAGGTTTTTATACAAAGGTCGGGGTGATTGTACGTGAATCTAAAAGCGGCGAGTACGGGGTGGAACTGGCACCTGCTGTTACAGGTATAACTGCCGATTACATTCCGGACAGGTGCAGGGCAACATTGACGGAAATAATCAGGAACCCGGATACTTACAGTTCAACGGGCGCAGGATTTCCGCCGGTATGGTTTATTGAGGTCAAGATCGAAAACTGTGAAAGTTACGAAAGCAGCAGGGACATCCGCGACTGATGGATGGGGGGCTGATACATATTTATACCGGTAACGGCAAAGGGAAGACAACTGCGGCTCTGGGTCTCTGCTTTCGTGCAACGGGTCACGGTTACAGGTGCGCGTTCATCCAGTTTCTTAAGGCCAGGGATACAGGGGAGAAATATTCGTGTGCAAAAACAGATCCTGTGATAATATTTGAACAGTACGGTACAGAGGACTTTGTGCGTGGAGAGAACAGTGAATCAGCGGAAAAGCAGAAAGCGCATATTGAGCGAGGATTAGCACGGGCGCGTGAGGTTATTGGAGGCGGTGAGTTTGATGTTGTAGTGCTGGATGAGATTATAACACTGCCGTTACTTAAAATCTGCGGAGAGGAGAGGATAATTCAACTGATGGAACTTGATCGGGGTAAGACCGAACTCGTACTGACCGGCCGGGGCGCAGGTGGAGAACTGATACGCCGCGCAGACCTTGTTACAGAGATGAAAGAAATCAGGCATTACTATTCTTCAGGCGTTCCGGCACGTAAAGGTATTGAATACTAAAGCTGCTCCTTCAGGTAATCGGAAATCATTTTATCATATTCAGATGTAGTTTTAAAAACCTTGTACGCAAGCTTCAGGTTAAGTTCGGCACCCACTTCGCCGTTATTCTTTTTCATTGTATCGATTACCATGGGATAATCTGCAGGATCTATTACCACTGTTACACTCTGAAAATTTTTAGAAGCTGACCTGAGCATTGTGGGGCCGCCGATGTCTATGTTTTCAATAGCATCCTCAAATGTGCATCCCGGTTTAGATATTGTTTCTTTGAACGGGTAGAGGTTAACTACGATCATGTCTATGGGCTCAATCCCGTGTTTTTTCATGGTCGCAACGTGTTCGGGATTTGACCTGATTCCAAGGAGCGCACCATGAACTTTAGGGTGAAGGGTCTTGACCCGGCCGTCGAGCATTTCAGGAAAACCTGTGTATTCAGATACATCCCTGACTTTAAGTCCAGCGTCACGGAGTATCTTTGCTGTACCCCCGGTTGAAAGAAACTCGACTCCGAACCCGGCAAGGCTCTTTGCAAACTCAACAGCTCCTGTTTTATCAGATAAACTTATAAGTACTCTTGTAATTTTTGCCATAATCTCCTCGATGAATAATTATCAGACTTGTTGCAAAATTCAGTTTTGCCATTACAGGAGAGACCCTGCGGGGCGTTTTCAGGGGCTTCGACCCGGGCCTCTGTTAAAACAATGAGAAAAACACAAAGTATATCATTTACAGATTCGTATTTTTAGCGGTAAAGCACAAACACTTTTCCTGCATGTTATTTTTTCCGGTTACGTATTGTTTCGAGCAGTGAGTTGATCCTTGACCGGTTTTCATCTGATCCGACAAAGTTTCTGAAAAGCCATTCGTGCGATTTCATTGAAGCATCAAGGCTGTTATTCAGAAGATCTATGCTGTAGCGCTTGGTTTCGATCAGTGTGGAGCGGTCAAATTCAGCCATTTTTTGTGCGATATCGGTTACTTCCCTGACAACCGTACCTTCGGGAAATATTCGGGTTACAAAACCGACACGATAGGCCTCCTGCACATCTATGTCCCTTGCTGAAAGCGCCCACTCCAGGGCAGGCCCGAATCCTATGATGCGGCACAAGGGATCGAGCGCCGGAATTATTGAGAGCATAACTTCGCGCTGCCCGAACTTTGCCCTTTCTGATGCGTAGCGTATATCACACATCTGCGTCAGGTCAAACCCGCCTGCCATGGCCGCTCCGCCGATGGCCGCGATAACGGGCTGGGCGCAGAACCTGATAGAGCGGTATGCGCGCCAGAAGTTCGCGACAAACTGCTCGTTAGATTCCAGTTTCATTTCTTTTACAAAATCCAGGTCAAACCCGGCAGAAAATATTTTTTCACCACCGGTGAGCACAATGACTGTAACGTCCTCGCGTGTTTTCAGGTGCAAAAAAAGGGTGCCGATTTCAGTAAGCATATCAGGCGAAAGTGAGTTGCCCTTTTCCGGCCTGTTCAGCAATACCGTTGCAACGCCTTTTTCGACAGTCAGTTTTAAAAATTGCAGATCCATATTATCTCCTCTCAAAGCTGTGGCTGTTCACATCCGGATAAATATCATTCAGTGGGACATGCCGATCGTCATATTTTTATTAGTTAAAAAGGTAAAACAGTATTTGTCAATTATATTAGCATCTTTGTTTTTGACACTAACTGTTACTTCATATTATAAAATTCGGGAAAGCCGGTAAAAACATGTGACCAGTTGGAGCGCAGCATCTGAGATCAAAATTCGGGAATAGTGTTAAAACCGTTTTTGACAGGATATGGAAAGTATTATTCCATTCTTTCCCTGAACTTTTTGACTACCAGGTAAATACAAAAAGCTGTAGTCATGATTGAAACTGCAGCAATATTATAGCTCCCGATAATTACAGTGAATTTTTCACGGACCTGTTCCCAGTTATTACCCAGGGAATAACCGGCATAAATCCATATAAAATTCCAGACCGCCGCGCTTGCCAGGGCAAAGAGAAAAACTCTCTGCGGCCGTAAAACCGCAATCCCGGCAGCAACTGAAACAACAGACCTTATACCGGGAATAAACCTGTTTATAAGGACAACATAGTACCCGTACTTTTCGAACCATTTTTCTGCTGAGACAATACTCTTTGCTGAGAACACGGGAAAATCCTTCTTCATGAAAAATTCTCTCTCAAGAAAATAGCCTATGTAGAAAAGGATCATAAATCCGCATGTACTGCCAAGCGTGGTCACTGCATAGACTATCGGAAAACTTAAAATCCCCTTCCCTACGAAAAAAGCGCCCAGGACTGTGATCGTATCGCCGGGTACAGGCGGAAAAAGGTTCTCAAACACAGCACTTGCAAAAAGAAGCAGGTAGAGAACGAGTTCATTCTGCGGCAGCTGAGTGATAAAATTATTTAATGCAGCTTCCATATTATATTGAGTTTCCATTTATCCGGATTTACAATTATGATAGAGATAGCACTCATAAAAATTATGGCAAGAAATAAAACTTCATTTCAAACGGAAAGAGGAATTAGTTACGAGTGTAATTGAACACCGGAAGATAAACTACACAAGATTATTTTTTACTTTCATGAGCACTGCATGTACATCTTTATTAATAAAAGGCTTCATGATAAAGCCGTTCATCCCTGATTTCTTTGATTTTTCAGCGGAGTCTTCCGGGAGGTCGGCAGATATTGCATAGATCGGGGTCCTGCTGTTCGGTCCGCTGCCGTGGCGGATTTTTCCGGCTGCCTCCATACCGTCGAGTACCGGCATCTGGAAATCCATCAGGATAAGGTCAAATTTTTTCATGTCGGCCATCTCGACTGCCTGTTCTCCTGTATAAGTCAGTTCACAACTGCATCCTGTTTTTTTAAGGATATTTTCAATGATCCTCATATTCATTGTATTGTCTTCGGCTATAAGAATTTCGAGCCCCAGGTCTTTCGGAACCGCTGGTTCAGCCTTCAGAATTTCACCCTTCAGGGATTTCATCTTAAGCCTGACCGTAAAAATGCTCCCTTTTCCCGGAGTGCTCTTTACTTCGAGAGAACCATGCATCAGGTCTGTCAGACTTTTCGTTATGGCAAGACCCAGCCCGGTGCCCCCGGTAAAAGCAGCGGGATCATGGACCTGTTCATATTTATCAAAAATTCTTTTTATCTGGTCATCAGTCATTCCTACGCCGGTGTCGCTGATACTGAATGTGAAGTGCATCTCCTCGCCTGAGAAGCTGGCTGAAGCAGCGGTGATTTTCACTTCACCTTTAGCAGTAAATTTAATGGCATTACCGGTGAGGTTCAGAAGGACCTGTCTCAGCCGTTTCTGGTCGCATTCAACGATAAGGTCTTTTTCGATATTATTTTCAAGAATGATATCAAGGGATTTTCCTGTTGCAAAGCCTTTAGTAATCAGAACAATACTGTCGAGCATAGTGTTTATATTGAATGGTTCATATAAAAGGCTAAATTTACCTGACTCGATTTTAGATAAGTCAAGTATATCGTTAATTATTGAAAGGGTCAGTTTGGCGGACTTTTTTATCCCGTCAGCAAATGATTTCTGTTCTGAGTCCATTTCAGTTTCAAGAAGCATATCGGAAAATCCGAGCACACCGGTCATTGGTGTGCGGATTTCATGGCTCATGTTTGCAAGGAATTCACTTTTCGCCTTTGTGGCCGTTTCTGCAATTTTTTTCTGTTCTTCTGCTGATTGAAGGGCTTCAACAATTTTAACTTCAAATGTCCTGTTCAGATTGATAAGTTCAAGAATGCGTTCAAATTCATAAGGGATATTTTTTATATACTCAGGGTCAGGGGTGTAATTATTCCGGAAAAGTATTTTATAGATCTCCCTGACAGGCCGTATTACTCCGTGATTAAATACAAATATTGTTATTAATAATATGATAACAGTAAGGAACAGGAAATATCTCTGTAGCCGGTCAGCAGCATTTATCCTGCGAAGAAAAGGGGACTGAAATTCTGCGTGGATCATACCCGCGTTCGTGTTATTAATATCTGCAAGGGGGATGAGTACTGACAGCATTTCAGGATTACTTTGTGTTTTAAGCTGTCCGGTTAATATCTCAACTTTATGAAGAGAGGGAATTTCTTTTTGTAATGAATTAAAAATTCTGCTGTCATATAAGATCGAAGTAACAATGTAGCCGTAGGGTTTTGTTTTGTGCTCCATATCTGCTGACGGATGTATGGATGCGCATATTATTTTATAAACAGCATTTTGCTTTACATAAAAGAATGAGTAGAATCTTTCAGATTCAAACCGTTTTTTTATATCGGGAAGAACCGGGTCAAGATCACCGGCAGTTGTAGAGGCATTTTTGTTTGTAAACTGGTAGATTTCTTTGAAACCGGGCGTATAAATCCATGTTTCATTTATATTATAGAGTTTACCACTCAGGTCAATGTTTTCATATGTGTAATATCTGCTGCGGGTTTTCATATAAGTTACCGAATCATCCCATAATGATATATCCTGAAGGTATTTTAACACTGGCAGATTTACAATATCGAGCTGCTTCTGAATCATAACGGTTGCTATTGATCCGAGTTCTTCGCGCAGGTTTTTCGTCTCGCTTTGTTTCCAGAATTGAAATCCTATAAATATAAACAGTATCAGAAATGTGATGCTGAAAATAATTGCAGCACGGGTTATTAAACGCACGTCGCCTCCTGTAACAGATGGAAATGTATATAATGTAATTCAAAAAATTTAATTAGCAAATGGATTGTCAATTTTATTTTTAATTGGCCAACCACATAGAGCATCATAAGCGGATCACTACACTTTTCAGCCCATATGTTCATGGCTATTTTGACCATGGAGACTGTCAGGGTTGAAGATACTCCGTATTCTGAAACGCAACAGATAAAAAGGCACTGGAAGGAACGTGGTAATGCCGGGTATAGATGCCAGGGGAAAAGTTAAAACGGTTTACATTTTAGAAAAGGATATTTATGATTCGACTTGTTAAGGCAGCCGGATGAAAAAAATTTTATGCTACGGTGATTCCAACACATGGGGATGCAGCCCCGCTGACGGTTCACGTTTTGGTGAAGATGTGCGGTGGCCGATGGTCATGGCTTCATGCCTGGGCAGCGGATTTGAAATTATCGAAGACGCAAAATGCGGCAGAACTGTCCTTGACCTTAACTCAGATCCCGAACTCAACGGCATCTCGTGGATTCAAAGTAAAGTAGAATCGTACATGCCACTTTACCTGGCAATTATCTGCCTTGGAACAAATGACGTTTTTGATCCCGGCGAACTCCCCCTGACCCGCATACTTGCCGGTCTTGAAAAAATTACCGGCATTGTCAGGGAATCTCACATAAAGCAGAGTATAGTTTCCCCGCATATTATCCTCCTGACACCGGTAATGCACACAGCGCAGCCTGAAGAGATGAACTTCTACCGGCTGCAGATAAACAAGACAGCGGCGCTAATTGCGGAGTACACCATATTGGCGCGTGAAACTGGTTCTCTTTGCCTTGACATTTCGGGAATAATCACTGCCAGTGATAAAGACGGTTCGCACCTTGAACGCGAATCTCACATAAAGCTCGGCAGAACCGTTGCTGAATACATTAAATCGGAACTATTATGAATAATGACCGCCTGCTATTTAACAGGAAGCTGCATATAATTTTCTGCATAACCATGATCGCGGTAATGGAAGTCTCCATCATTTCGCCGGTACTCCCCACTATCGCATCATCTCTGAACCTTACATCGAAGCAGGCAAACCTGATGATCGTGTTTTTCACCATGCCGGGAATATTCCTTTCACCATTCATGGGTATTGCCGGCGACCGTTTCGGCAGGAAAAAGGTACTGGTGCCTTCACTTCTGATTTTCGGGACCTGCGGTTCGCTCTGTTTTTTTGTGAATGATTTTAAACTTATACTTATGCTGCGCTTTTTGCAGGGCACAGGTGCGGCATCGCTTGGTTCGTTAAACCAGACAGTAATTGGTGATGTTTTTCCCGGTAAAGAGAGAATCATTGCCATGGGATACAACAGCACTGTTCTGAGTATGGGCACCATGCTTTACCCTGCGATCGGCGGTGCGGTTGCGCTTATTGGCTGGCATTATCCATTTCTTGTATCGCTGCTGGCGTTTCCGGTTGCGGCGCTGGTTACGTTCTCACTGGATAATCCGGAACCTGCTAAGAACGGTAAGATCGGGCAGTACCTTAAAGAATCCCTGGCCCTTTTAAAAACAAAACAGACTGTTGCGCTATATTTCACAACTTTTGCAACATTCACCATGTTATACGGAATAATACTGGCGTTTTATCCATACTATATAAAAGGGCATTTTGCGGCATCACCGTTTCTTACGGGAATTGTCCTGTCGTCATCATCTATCGGTTCAATGATAGGCTCATTCAACATGGGAAGGTTCTCGGGAATGTCCAGTTCAAAACGGATGATGATCGCCGCGTTCATATTCTACATTGTTTCACTGGGAATAGCCTTTGTCACACCGGCCGCGCTTCTTTTTGTGATTCCGGTTATGCTCTACGGGTTCGCCAACGGCATACTTATACCGAATATACAGACCCAGCTTTCAATTATAGCCCCCATGGAGTACCGCGGTGCGTTCATGTCTCTCAATTCAACCATGCTCCGCGCAGGGCAGACAGTGGGGCCGCTTCTGTCCGGGATCATTCTTGCCGGTGCAGGTGAGAATTATGTATTTATCACGGGCGCAGTCTTTGCGCTTTTTGTGATTTTTGTAATCGCACGTGCTGTTCCTGACATGGGGAATCTTGAAGTGAAGTGAATCTTTTTTAAACCACAAAAAAGTAATAGGGATTATTTTGTAAATGACCTGTTTTCTTGTTATGTTATAACGAAATCGATAATTGAATATTATGAACAGAAATCAAATCATACAACTTGCCTCAATAATAAGTGTAGCCGGTAACGCCGTGCTTGCAGTTTCAAAGGTATTTGCAGGTATCTACTCCGGCAGCCTTTCTGTTCTTGGCGATGGTCTGGATAGTATTACCGATATATTTATATCATTAATTACACTGGCAATATCAATCATCATAACACAGCCGCCTGACAGGGAGCATCCATACGGCCATTTCAGGGCTGAAACGATTGCTACATCAGTACTGGCATTTATTATTTTTTTTATCGGCGGCCAGCTTTCATTATCATCGCTGGACAAGCTCTTCACTCATGATTATAATATTGTGCCCGGGATACTCTCTGTATATGTAACCGTCTTTTCAATTGCGGGAAAACTTTTTCTTTCATGGAGCCAGTACAGCCTGGGTAAAAAGGCTGAGAGTCCGATGATCATTGCAAATGGTAAAAACATGCTGAATGATATCATAACATCAACCGGTGTTCTCATAGGGCTGGGGTGCATCTATTACTTTAAATTACCAATTATCGACAGGGTCCTCGCCATTATAATCGGTATCTGGATAATGTATTCAGCAGTGAGTATTTTCATGGGTACAATTACCGAAATAATGGAAGGCGAAACCGATATGAGCATATACAACAGGGTGTTTGAAGAGGTTAAGTCAGTTGAAGGCCTGTTCAATCCGCACCGCGTCAGGGTCAGGAAACTGGGGATTAATTATATAATAGAAATGGATGTTGAAGTTGATGCTGATTCAAAGATAAAAGATGCGCATGATAAAGTTTTAATTCTTGAAAATAATATTCGTAAATCTATTACTAATATATACGATATTGTAATCCATATTGAACCTTTGGGAAATTTTGAAAGAAAAGAGTGCTGGGGACTTAAAGAAAAAGATTTATCTTAATGAAATCATTAAAAAGCAGTAGTTACACCAGCAGTAACAGGAAACTTACGGTCTCCCCTTCATCTTCACAAGCCGAGAGTTTATGCAGCAGCGCATCATCGGATACAATCTTTTTCATAATTACACCGCGTTCAGGTGAGGATATTCCGGAAAACGTGCGGTGGCTTTTCAGCAGTTCTTTCGCAGATTTAAGTTTATCGAGCAGCAGATCTATGTTCTCGGGGATGTGCTGTTCCAGTTCGCGACGCAGCCTTGCTGCCATTGCCGGTGAAGCGCCGCTTGTTGAAAGAGCAAAGAGCAGGTCGCCTTTTCGTATAAATGAAGGCACATAGAACGAGCAGTTCGGCGGATCATCAACCGCATTTATCAGGATATTCTTCGAGTCCGCCTCTAAAAATACTTCATGGTTTACCAGTGGATCATCTGTTGCAGAGAATACCATCACTGCAGCATCAAGGTCGCCCTTCATGTACTTGCGTTGTACAAGTTCAACTGATCCTGTGAATTCACCTGCTGCTGCCAGGATCTCTTCATTGAAAACCGGTGATACAACCTTCACGCGCGCGCCTGATTCAAGGAGATCCCTGACCTTGCGCGCCGCGACTTCGCCGCCGCCGATAACCGCTGCAGTTTTCCCCTCAATGTTCACCATTACAGGGTAGAGCTTCATCAGCGCGCAAGCTCCTCTGGAACAGGGAACTCCTCGCCGCTGCGTTTCAGGTATTCTTTTTTCTCCGAGTCCAGGCCGATTTCCTCGTCAGTGAGGTAGCACTGCGGGTCAGGTGCCCATGGATCGCCGTGCGCGCGGAACCCGCGTACACGCATTGATCCTGTGCAAAGGTCCCTGTACGCGCAAAGTCTGCACCGGCCCTTTATGAATTCAGCTTTGTGTTTGAGCCCGCGCATCAGCTCGTCGGATTCATCCATCCATATATCGCCGAATCTGCGGTCGCGGACATTGCCGAAGGTGTAGTCCTGCCAGAACTGGTCCGGGTGCACGTTGCCGTTAAAGTCTATGTCGCCGATGCCTACACCGCTTGAGTTAGCGGCCCCGCCGTTCCACTTCAGCAGCCTGTGCACCTCGTCAGCGGATTCATGATTCTTAGCCTTCATCTTCAGGTACGTGTACACGCCGTCAACGTGGTTGTCCACGGTGAGTATGTTTATGTCAAGGTTGCGTCGGACGTAATCAGCAGTTCTTTCGAGAATAATGTCCATGGCATTGCGCGATTCTGAGTGAGAAAGGTCATCGTTGTACATGCTGCTTCCCCTGCCGGAATAAACCAGGTGGTAGAAGCATGCCCGGTTGATCTTCTCTTTTTCAATAAAGTCAAAGATACCGTGAAGGTCTATGTAGTTTCTTCGTGTAAGAGTGAGGCGGAGTCCAACGCGCTGGTTCACAGCCCTGCAGCTGTCGAAGCCGCTCATTGTACGTTTAAAAGCGCCCTCAACTCCCCGGAATTTGTCATTAATATGCTCCAGGCCGTCGAGGCTTATGCCTACATAAACTACTCCTGAGTCCTTGATGCGCTGTGCAGCCGCACGGTCGATCAACGTGCCGTTGGTAGAAATTACCGGCCGTACCCCTTTCTTTGAGGCATATTCCAGCAGTGTAAAGAGGTCGGGCCTCACAAGGGGCTCGCCGCCGGAAAACAGGAGTGAAGGTATTCCAAAATCCGCCAGAGAATCGATGAGGCTGAGACCCTCTTCAGTTGTAAGCTCGCCGCTGTACTTCATGTTTTCCGAGTCTGTGTAGCAGTGTACGCACCTCAGGTTGCATGTGCGGGTCGTGTTCCATACCACGATCGGCCTTCGCTGGTTTGCCGATGTTTCAATTTTATGCGGGGCGTTACCGTGACAGTCAGGTCCGGCCTGTGTGCCGTACCTCAGGCCGTCGCCTGTTGATGATGTGCCGCAGTAGATTTTTCCTATATCAATCATAATTCAACCTTTTCCATTCTTTGAAAGATTCCGAGAAATATGTTACCCGTTTTTTCTTGAACTCCCTTAGCGATAGGAGCGAGATGAAATCCTTTATCCCGCTCTTTGCGGAGAGTTCCTGTATAATTGAATCAAGCTCATCCTCCGACCGTGCATGTATCATTGCGAACAGCGGGTACTCCCATCTGCCGGGATATACCGTCCGGAAATAGAGATGCGAGACAAAGCGGCTTTCACTGAAAGGCTCCATATTGTAATCCGCTTCAGGCCGCCATGCCGTCATTGAGTTCACGGTGTAGCCTGCGTTCCTGTGGCGCAGGACCGCGGCGTATCTCCGCATGATACCCCTTTCGAGGAATGACCTGGAGTGCTTCAGCAGGCTTTCTTCGGTCATTGATGAACCGGCAGTTTTTAGTATTTCAGCAAATGGTCTTTTTACAGCAGGGAGGTCTCTCTGCAGCAGGCGGACCGCTTCAATCTCTTCGGCTGAGAGCAGAACAATGCCTTTACTCTCTCCCGGAATATAATCGCTGCTGTCATAGGAGCCCCCGGAATTTCCAGTGTCAAGGAATACGCCGATTTTAAGCAGGCGTTCGTTACGCATGACCAGGAAATCCTCTGCATGGCATTTACAGGCGAGTGTTTCAGCACTCCTGGTGAAATCTTCAGGGGACTCCTCAGCAAGTGTAAACCATATGTTATATTTATGGTGGCGCAGGTAGTTGTGGCTTACGCCGGGATGCGAATTGATTATCTCAGCTGCATGTTCAATGTTTTCAGGTTTAACCTGGAATGCAATAAGGCTCATGGAGTACCCGAGAACTTTACCGTCAAATATGGCCGAGATATTCCGGATGACCTTTTTTTCGCGCAGGGATATTACTGTCTGTATTACTTCATCTTCATGAAGTCCCGCGGATTTTGCGATTTCACCATAAGGTTCGGGCGAACAGGGGACACCTTTCTGTATTTTTTCCAGTACGAGTTTTTCTGAAGCGGTGAAATCCATCAGCTCACTTCCCCTTGACAGGTTCGTAGAGGCAGTATGGTTCCTCTTCAAGGTAATCGTTTTTTTCGTAGAACGCGCGTGCCCTGCACCCGCCGCATACAGCCTTATACTCGCAGAGGCCGCACTTGCCTTTCAGAGTGCCGAAGTTGCGCAGCGTGTTAAAGACTTCGGAGTTTTCCCATATCTCTTTAAAAGGAGTCCGTGTGACATTACCGGCGGATACGGGCAGGTAACCGCAGGGCTGGACCTCGCCCCTGTGCGAAATGAAACATACGCCTGTCCCCGCAAGACAGCCGCGCGTCATTGCGGCCATGCCGTCTGTTTCGAATGACAGGGTGCGTCCCTCCTCTTTTGCAAGCTGGCGGATTATCCTGTAATAATGGGGCGCGCATGTCGCCTTGAATTCTATCCCGGTCTCTTTCGATTTATGATAGAACCATCGTAGAATATCCTCGTATTTCTGTGCATCGATCATATCGGTCTCTGCGATCTCTATGCCGCAGCCGACGGGCACAAGCATGAAAGCGTGAAGGGCGGTGGCTTTTTCGGCTATGGCCAGTTTAAGTATATTTTCTATATCATCAGCGTTCCGCTTTGTGATAGTCGTGTTGATCTGGAATTCCACACCTGCTTTTTTAAGTAGACGAGCTCCGTTTATCGCCCCGTCAAATGCCCCGGCTACCCCGCGGAAACTGTCATGTGATGCGGCAGTGCTGCCGTCAATGGATATGCTGGCGCGCATGATCCCGGATTTTTTTATATCTGCGGCAATTGTTTCATTTACGAGAGTGCCATTCGTAGCAAGTGCAGTCCGCAGGCCCCTGCCTGAAGAATATGATGCGATTTCGAAGATGTCGTCCCTGTAAAGAGGTTCACCACCGGTAAGGATAAGAATTGGTGAATATGCCGCGGAAATTTCATCTATTACTCGTTTAATTGATGCTGTGTCAAGTTCGCCTGTGAATTCCGTGTCATCAGCCTCTGCCCTGCAGTGCGCGCAGTTGAGGTTGCATCGCTTGGTCAGCTCCCAGAAAATAAGCCTGGGAATATTTTTGTTCATCATTTGGTGAATATGTCCTCCAGGAATTGTGTGTTTTTAAAGAGGGTATCGTCCGGCGAGGAGGAGTCAGCGCAGCTGTTTATTTTTTTCAGATTCACGATCGGGTTGTGAAGCGTCCTGTTCATGATGCTTGAAGTAAGTTCATCAATGAGCCTGAAGTCTTCTTCGGAAAGATGTTTCATCTTTTTATGGCGGAACCTTTCAAGTTCGCTGATCCTGATGTCTTCAAACTTGTTTTTAATTGCAACGATTGTAGGGGTCAGGCTCTGTTCGCTGCACCAGTCAGCGAAGCTGTCAAGGTCTTCTTCAATAATCATACATGCGTCCTCAATGGCCATGCTGCGGTTTTTCCTGTTGTGCTCGGCGATATCTTTAAGGTTATCAATATTAAAAAGGTAAACGCCTTCTGTCTCTGAAACCGAAGGCTCTATGTTTCTCGGTACTGCAATATCTATGAGAAAGAGGTTTTTCCCGTTACGTTCATTCATGATCTCTTTTATATCGCGGGCGGTTATTACATGGTGCGGCGCCGTGACAGAAGATATTACAATATCAACCTGCTCAAGTGCTATATCAACTTTTGACAGGGGAATGATTTCAGCGGTGTACGCCAGGTCCGAGCAGATCCTGCGGGCATTTTCCTCGGTCCTGTTTGCAAGTGTGATACTTTTCAGGTTCTCCTTTACAAGGTACTTCAGTATAAGTTCTCCCATTTCACCTGCGCCGATGAGCAATGCACTCTTTGCTGACAAATCGCCAAGAACGGCTTTAGCCTGTTCGACTGCTATCGATGCAATTGAAAGGGGATTCTTTGATATATCTGTCTCTGTCCTGATCCTTTTTGCTGTACTGAAAGCCTTGTGAAACAGCTTGTTCATCACCACGCCGGTTGCCTTGCAGTCCACGGCGCGCCTGTATGATTCCTTTATCTGTCCTGTAATCTCATTTTCGCCAACGACCATTGAGTCAAGCGATGAAGCTACTGTGAAGAGGTGACGCACGGCATCCCTCCCGTACCGTACATATACTGAATCCTTGAATTTTTCATGAGGAAGTTTTGTATAGAATTCCATGAGCTTCTTGATAGTCTCAACTGCTGATTCAGGGTCAGTTGCTGTCATGTAGATCTCAACCCTGTTACAGGTGGAGACATAAACAGCTTCATGTACTCCGGACACATGAAGCCTCTCGTAGAATGCAGGGATCTGGTCAGCCGGCAGTGAAAATATCTCACGGGTTTCCACGGGTGCTGTCCTGTGGTTTATGCCGAGAACTATTATTCTGCCCGGTTCTTCCTGCTGGTTTCGCCTTATTTTCATGGTTTATTCCAGGTTCAATTTGTGTCAAAAGGGTCATTTCGTATTTTTTTACCGGAAGTCCGGATTCAGGATCGAAGTGACATTTACCTCTATAGACACTGGATTAATTAAGAGAATCGGTCTTTCCTGTCAATGATGAAACTGCAGGCTGCTGACCTGTTTCCGATTAATTATTCTGCCCACAGTAAAAAATGAGGCAATGACAATGATAAGGAGCATGACGGCAATGGAGATCCAGAAAAAATTGTGCCCGGTTGTTAGCTGATAAAAGAGCACCGAAACTATCCATGCAAGAACAGTCATATAAACAGTCTGTGCAGCGGCAACACCCATTCCCGCCTCCCTGTGAACAGCTGCAAGGGTTGCTATGCATGGGAAATAAATCAGGATAAAGAGGAGATACGCATAGGCCCCTGCCTTGCCGGGGAAATACCTGCGCATGTTTTCAAGAAAAAGAGTACCCTCGATTCTGGCTCCGTCGGCTGCTGAAAGTTCAGGTGTGGAAAAAAATCCTGCAAATTCATTCTTAAGATTAACCGGAATTGATAAAAATGCATCTTTTATCCCGTTACAGGCTTTTGTCATTGCATCAATACTTCCTCCCGGGCTGTCCGGTACTGCATTCATCTGGCTGTACAGGGAGTTCAGTGTGCCAACAATAGCCTCTTTGGCAAAAGGGCCCGAAAAAATTGCAACTGCTGCGGGCCAGTTATCGTCACTTAAGCCCATCGGCCTGAACAGGGGTATGGTTGATTTTCCCGCTGCGGTGAGCAGGGACCTGTCGGTGTTTTCATTACCGAAGGTTCCGTCAGTTCCAAGAGAATTGAAAAATGAAAGGATCATGACGGCAACAATGATAATCTTACCGGCTCCTGTAATAAAGGCTTTCAGCCTTGACCATGTATGAATGAGTATATGTTTCATCCTCGGCAGGTTGTAGGTAGGGAGCTCCAGTACATAGTTTGAGGGCTCGGAAGGATATATTGTTTTTTTCATAATGTACCCTGTCAGTACTGCGAACATAATCCCGGTTCCGTATAACGAAAATACAACTGCACCGGCATTGTCGCTGAAAAAGGCCACAGTAAAGAGCGCATAAACTGAAAGCCGCGCCCCGCATGATATGAAAGGAGCCATGAAAACGGTCATAACACGGTCCCGTTTCTCCTCAAGAGTCCGCGCAGCCATAACCGCAGGAACAGTACAGCCGAATCCTATGATCAGGGGCAGGAATGATTTTCCGGGAAGTCCCATCATTCTCATAAGCCTGTCCATAACAAACGCCGCCCGCGACATATACCCCGAGTCCTCAAGAACTGAAAGCATGAAGAACATGGTAAAGACAATGGGAATGAACGAGGCTACAGCCTGTATCCCTGCACCTGCGCCCGATGCAAGTACTGTTATCAGCCATTCAGGAGAATGCACAGCAGTAAGTAATGCGGTTACGCCATCGATAAATATAGCTCCTGTTATACTATTGAAGAAATCAATAAATGCGCCGCCTGTTGAAAGCGTAAACTTGAATGCTATGTACATGACCCCGATGAACAGGGGCAGCCCGACAAACCTGTTCAGCACGAAAGAGTCGATCATGTCTGTTATTTCTTT
Source organism: Spirochaetota bacterium (assembly GCA_035403465.1). Lineage (GTDB taxonomy): Bacteria > Spirochaetota > UBA4802 > UBA4802 > UBA5550 > JAAYBQ01. The sequence goes on from DAONFG010000001.1 coordinate 133,882, forward strand.
AGGATCGGACTGCCTTGTTACGCATTTCCGCGCAATCCCCTGGATAAACCCGTACCTGTAATCAGCGATAATGATATCAGTTGCTTCGTGAAGTATTGATTCAATTTTTTTTTCAGCAGCACTGATATCGCGGCGCGAGAGTGCATTTGCCTGTACTGCTTTGTCTGTAAGCAGGGCGTCCTTTTCAAGAATTTTCAGCGCGATCCATCCGGGATCAGCATTAATCTCGTCCGACATGGACTGGAGAGATGGTCTCCATGATTCAATAATTTCATCAATCTCATTGGGGTATTCAACCCTTGCAGGAGAAAAAGAATAGGTTTCACTGTAAGTGTAAATCGCCTCTTTAAGTTTAAGATCGCCGCCTTTCCGCACTGCTGAAATATCGATGACAGGGCATCCAAGCTGGGCTGAAAGCATGTTCATGTCTATCCGGATCTTCATTTTATCTGCGATATCGATCCTGTTGAGTATCACAACAACGGGCAGTTTCAGTTCCAGGAGCTGGACTGTAAGGTAAAGGTTGCGCTGAATATTTGCGGCATCCAGGATGTTGATTACGAGATCGGCGTCACCCGAAAGAAGATAATCCCTTGATACACGTTCGTCATCAGAAAAAGCAGAGAGTGAATAGATTCCGGGAAGGTCAACAATCATGTAATCATTCTCCCGGTATTTCATAAAACCTTCAAGTTTTTCTACGGTTACTCCGGGCCAGTTCCCTATGGTCTGCCTGCTGCCGGTAAGCAGGTTAAAAATGGTGGTTTTACCGCAGTTTGGGTTTCCGGTAATTGCTATTGTTTCAGGCTTCATTGTGAGAATCTTTAAAGCCAGGGTCACAGAGTGTTAATGAAACATGAATTTTTTCGGACATGCCTCTTCCCACAATCAGGCGGGTACCGTTAACTTTTATAATAACCGGCCCTTGTTTCCGGTTTGATATAACCTGAACTGTCTTTCCGGGAAGAAGTCCAAGGCTGAGAACCTTGTCCCGTAAACCCTCTCCTCCGCTTATTCCGAGGATTTCCGCGTAACAGCCCGCGTTGATATTATTCAGGTTTGTTTTCATTATGCTTTCTATGTAATTCATTTTAATAGCCATGCTCAATATTGTTAGTCGAGACTAATATAATAAAATAGCGCCGGATCGTCAATAAAATTTTTCTGACTGGTGATTAAAACATATTTTTTATAACACATACTCATATTTTGTACTTGAATTTAATTGTCCGGATATGCTTTATATATTTATATTAATAAATATGAAAAATCCCTCGAGGTTATGAATGGCAAGGGGCCTGATTGTTGATGATTCAAAATTTATGCGCAGAATAATTGCTGATATTATTGCAAGCGCAGGTCATGTGGTCGGTGGTGAAGCAGATAACGGACAGGATGGAATAAATCTGTACGACCAGCTTAATCCTGATTTTATCACAATGGACATTACTATGGGTGGTAAGGACGGAATTAATGCCGTTAAAGAGATAAAAACCAAGAATCCTGCGGCTAAAATAATCGTTATATCCGCACTTAACGAAAACACAATTAAACTTAATGACCAGAAGATTCAGGCTGATATTTACATTACAAAACCGTTCACAAAAGAGGAACTTCTGGAAGCCATAGACAAGCTTCTAAAATAACTCCCCTATGTCACAGGATTTTATGAAACTATACTCCGCCAATTCTGAACCGGATTGTGCATATTTTCTCTCCAGCGGAGTGGTCTATTACTACGCATCAAATGTTGACAAGTATGCCATCAAAGGGCAAAACCTTATTGTAGGTTCAACCGAACTCATAATGAACAACCTCTTCTCGGAAAAAACCGGTAGAATCGAAACTGCAGTTGCACTAAAGGGTTCCGATATCAAAAGAATTCCCAGCGAAAAATTTTTGAGCAGCATGAACTCATTCTCCTTTCTGATTAATGCCTCGATTGTACTGGCAAAGCAGGTTCTTCTTACAAACAAGATTATTAACAAAAATATTGATATACTTGATGGCCGGGACAAACAGCTCAAGGAATACTCAATAAAATATTACAGGGCGGTAAACCTTCTGAGCCAGGAGTATGATAAAAGAAAAATGCCATGGATTAATGATATCCTGAAAAAACACCTGGGATCACTCAATTTTAAAAGGGGCGAAGCCTTTTTCAAGTCCCAGGACTCGATAACCGTTGAAGCAACTGCACAGCTTTCGGACAGGATGATAGAATATCCCAGGGGCTCGGTAATATGCGAGGAAAACACAACGGGCGGGGAGATGTATATTCTGCAGACAGGATCGATTGATGTTGAGATCGGCGGCAACAGGGTGGCGACAATAGACAGGGCAGGCACGGTGTTCGGTGAAATGGCTATACTGCTCAATGAAAAGAGGACGGCAACTCTCAGGGCTAAGAACAACGCTGTAATCACTGTAATCAGGAAAAGTGAACTTAAAGATGCATACGAAAAGCAGAATGATATTCTGAAAAACATTACTCTTTCGCTGGCACAGAGGCATTATTTTAATTTAATAAAGATAAGTGCTGTGAATAAATCTCTCATTGATCAGACACTGGACAGTGAAGATGGCGATGATAAAAAGGCGGGACAGGTTGAAAAACTGAAAATTGACCTGGGAAAACTAAGGAACGAATTAAGTGATGCACAGTTCAGGAAGAAGGCTGAATTTCTTCAGCCGGTAATTGATGAATGCGGATGATAATCAACCGGCCTTCATCGATTTAAGCCAGTTCATTTCAGCTTTCAGATGGTGTTCAAGATACCCGAGAATATGCCTATATGACGCATCCGCTTCAAATCCCTTCTCGATTTTTTCCCTGATACTTTCAAGTTTTTCTTTTAAAAGTGCAGTACGCTCTTCAAGAAACTGCTCTTTCTGCTCATCAGTAAGGAAATCAAAAAACATGAGAACGATATCAACATCGAAATGGATGAAGTTTGTGTCAAAGTACTGTTTGAGAAGCTTTTTATAATGTTTTTTCCCTGCCGGCAGAATTTCATAAACGTATCTTTCGGGGTTGCCGCTCTCCTTTTCCGTTCCGACACGTTTAACCCAGCCGTTATCCACTGATTTTTTTATCGCATAATAAATTGAACCGAACTTGATATCAACATAGTCTTCAAGCCGTTCAACGATCTTTTTTTTGATTTCATAACCGTAAAGGTTGCCTTCCATTAAAAGTCCCAGGATTGTAATTTCAATTTTCATTATTTACCTCAAAGTTTACGATAAAATTTTAATCTGCCATTTTCATAATGGCCATATCAAATAACGCTTTCTGCTGACACCATATATATAATTCGCCGGGACTCAAAGCCTTTCCCGGTTGTTTAAAGCATCGTATGGTAAGATGTACAAAGTCCGGTTATTTAAACCGGATTTAAAGCATTAGTGAAACTATTAATGTTACTATACTGCTTTTATTATAATAAAATTATAATATTAATAAAATAACATTGAAATTTTTAATAAGAAAATCTTTAAAAAAAAGGAATTAATTTAAAAATGCATCATAAGGGTTAAATAAAATTAATTTTTTACACATTAACAATACTAAGGATTGCCATTTTTTTGATAAAAAGCAATAAAAATATTCTTAGTTTATAAGAAATATACATTTTTTTATTATTAATTATGAATATTCATGTTAGAATTCATATAAATGGTAGCAGATATGAAACCTGTAAAAGCGATAAGTAAAATGTCATCGGGGGAACCATTAAAGATTACGGCATTCGGCGATTCCCTCACATACGGCTGGATGGTCAGCAAGGGGTATCTTGATTACCTGGGAGAACTGATCAGTTCCACCTATCCTGAATCCCGGGTTGAGATATTAAACAGGGGTGTACCCGGAGATACGGCTCTTGATGGGTTTTCACGGATGAAGCGCGATGTAAAGGGGGACAGGGCAGACCTGGTACTTGTCCAGTTCGGGCTGAACGATGCCTATACGGGATTTTCTCCGGATGAATTCGAGTCGAATCTTGAGAGAATAATTACTGAACTGAAATCATCATTCAATCCTGAAATTGCCCTGCTCACATCAGTATATATAAAAATGCCTGAATACAGGCATGTTCTGCATTACTATGACAGAATCCTGATGCTTGCTGAAAGGTATTCATTGCCCGTTGCACGGGTGCATAAATACTGGGAAGGTAAAGTCGCCGGAGGCGCGGATTTTTACAAACTGGTCCAGGGTGACGGGGTCCATCCGACTGAAGAGGGATACAAACTTTTTGCGGAGGCTGTGATGGATATTTTTAGACCTGCTGTATCATCCGGTGAATAACATCCGGCATGAGCCCGGAAGCAGCGGTTATTCACCGGGAATAATTTAAATATTTATTTAATCAATGCTCCAAGTTTCTTTTTCGTAGTATCATCCATGTTCTGGAACTCTATTCCCATCCCGGCCCTGCATCCGCCCGCTTCATCTTCCCGTATCCATTTAACAACACCATGGATACTAACCTCTCCATCACCGGGAATTGCAATTGAAAGTTCAATCCTGGAGCCGCTCCCGAGCGGTTCAGGAGTGGAAATAAATATGCCGCCTCTACTCACATCAACTGTTGAACTGTAAGTAAAAGTTTCATCAGACCGTACCTCGGACCTGACTGTTTTTTTTATTCTTTCCTCATTGCGTTTATCTGGTTTTTTATCAGTCATTCAGCAGCTCCTTTCCGGTTATTAGGTTGTATCATGGACTTGTTGTTTTTCTCATTTTTTAAGCCGGGGGCGAAGTCTCCAAAAAAAACCCCCGCAGGGGCACTCCTGCAATGGCAAAACGGAGTTTTGCAACAAGTCTTTCTGACGTATGCTTTAATAATATACATATTGACAAAATTTACAATCTTTTTTTACTACTTTATAGTAACCAGAATTACCTTGTTTAAAGGGTGGTGGTCCCAGGGAAGCCCTGCAGCAGTATGCCGGGAACAGCTGAGCAGGTTTTCTGCTATTGCAAAAACAAAGTGTTTATGACCGCCTGTAAGATGTTAAAGATATCAATCCCCGGATGAATGATGAATTCAGAAGCCTTGAGAGTTTTCCTTCTAAAGAAAAAAGTCCTGTTCCCGCACAGCAACCAGAACATGATAATACATAAAACAGCCTTCTCGGCAGGCTTGAAGGCCGGTGACCGTATCATTGCCTATTCTATAAGGAACATCTTTGACCTGTTCCTTCTGAAACAGAGAATTTCCACCCTAGCGGAAATCACTGAAATAATTACTGATAAAAATGTTCTGCGCTTCCAGGTTAAGGGAATCTGCCGTGTGAAGATCAGGTCTTTAAAAAAATTCAGGGAGGCGTATTTCGAACCGGTCGAATCCGCTCCAGTGAAGAATGAAATGGTGCTCTGCAGGGAGCTCCGCACAAAGGCGCAGGAACTGATTTTTCTTATCAATGTTGATGAATCTGACAGGCTTATTGCGCTACTGAATTTCCTTGCAGATCTTAACCAGATAAGCGACTTTATTGCAAATTACTTTGTACTTGATAAAAAACTCAGGATAGGCCTGCTTAATGAAACAGATATAACGCGGCGGTGCGATAAACTGAATATTATAATCGCGGAACTGATAAACAATTTTAAAAACCAGGCGGCTGTAGTATGAGTATGAAGAAGAATGTCAGGGATAACGATGTTTATTATTATGTTGAATGGTCGCGGCTTTTTGAATACGACAGGCACAGCGTAACAAGACTGATTCCCGAACTCCCCGGTATAGTGCTGATGCAGCACAAGGTAAACAGGAAAATGGTTAGCATGCTTGTATTTGCCTGCTGGAGAGACGGGTGCAGGGTCGGTATAAAAAAACTGATGGATGAATACACCAGGACCCATGTATCAATCAGGGAGAGGTTAAGCGAAAGTGAAGTTTATTTCAGGTACGCGGTTGTTGACACAAGCCAGAATGACATTAAGGATATAATGTACTGGATGATCAAGGAATACAAACCCGAACTTAACGACATCACCACATTTACTGATTCAAAAAGGTACATGAACATCTTTGTCAAGGAATCATTCGAATCATGACGCCTTTACGAACATTTTAATATCCTCGAGCGAATAGAGGTGTTTCACGTTCTGCTTGATGTAAAAGAACTCCAGCACATACTTGAGCCTTGCGCACGCGTCCAGCGGCAGCGACAGCCTGTAATCGGACTGGGGTGAAAACTGCTGTATCATCTTAACATTAAGCGATTTCTGGTCCGTGTTATAAATAAAAATATCTTTTTTAAACAGGTTAAATGTTTCGTAGCAGGACAGTATGATTTCTTCCGACTCTACGAGGTTTGCTATATACAGGTTTGTATCGGATTCGTGTATATTCCTTGTGAAGTACTTGAGCACCCTGAGCACTATTTCCGGGTAGAGCAGTTCGTTTATCAGTATTTTGATCTTCGCTTCAAGTTCCGTGTCGTGCATCCTTTTTGTCGGGTAAGCCATGTGTATAACGTGATAGGCGCCGGTCTGCACCTTGAAATAGGCAAAGTCCAGCAGACGGTCAATTGCATCCTTACGCATAAAGTGATGTTCAACGAATGTTGATTCCACGAGTTTTTCAGCTATCAGCTCAAGCTTTTCATTGCGGATGATCTTTTCAAAATTTATCAGCTGACTTTTATTCGGGTCAATGCTTTCAAGCGAATCATACCTGAAAGATTTATTATTCATTTAATCCTCCGTGATTAAAAAGGGGTTTTTATATGCAGCTGTATCTCTTTCCTGAATTCCTTGCTGTCATTGTATTCATGCGCGCTCATGATTGATCCCCCGAGCGACCAGTTATAAAATGAAAACTCGACTACTGAAAAGATAACCATTTTAAACATGTTCCCGTCCCTGTACCCGTCGTAGGCAAGGTAAATCAAACCACAGTTTGAAAGCATGGAGAACAGGCCGAGCAGATACTTTTCCGTGTAGAAATAACCGAGTCCCGGGATAATCGCGGAGCTGATCCCCGCGATCCATGGGGACTTATGCGGCCTGTTCTGCTCTTCAATGATCTTTGCCGTTAATAAATCAGCCTCTTTATAATGCCTGCCTCCAGGGAACTGTTTCCTGTATGCTTCAAGCCCGTTCTGCGCATCACTATAATTTTCGGCAAGTATTTCCGCCAGGCATATATTAAATACTGAATCTTCGTAAAAATCTCCGTTCTTATAAACAAATTTATACTCCTGGAACATCTTAAGGGCATAGTAGAATGAGCCCTCTGAAAGCCGTATATATCCTGAATAGAAAAGGGCCTGCTGGCCGGAATAGGTGTCAGGATACTTTTTGTAGCAGTCAGAAAAAACTGATGCGGCCTCAGATGAGTTTCCCCCCATGAAATAGGACTTTCCCATAAGAATCATGCTGTCAGGATACCTGGCGCCATCGGGGTAAAGAAACTGGTAGCGCATTAATTCTGTTATTGTGCTGTAGTATTCTTTTTTGCTGTAATAGAGCTCAGCGGTGTCAACAAGAACATTTCCGTCTGCGAATAGTGATGCTTCAAGGAGGATCATAATTAAAAGTATACGGACAAAATTCAATTGAACACGCTCCCGAATTTTATATATACAGCAGGATCGTATTCGCCGTATTTTTTAACTATTTGCGTATGATTTTCGATGCATCTCTCCCGGTTTTCAAGCATGACTGAATTGTATCCGCCGTAAACATTTCCCGCGTAAAACACGCCGGTAAAAAAGAACAGGGTGTACGCGGTACCATTGCGGCCATGATCCTTCATGTAAATTCCCCCTGATGCGGGGAGCGCAACCGATGCCAGTGAAAGAAGCGCGTCAATAATCCTGCCTGACCAGAGCTGCCCCAGGCCGGGGATTAATGCAGACATTACAGCCCCTGTCACGGGGTGTACCCCCCGGTTTTCCCTGAATGATTCAAGGTCCTGTTTAAGCATCTTGAAGTCCCTGTAGTCACCAATGACCCCTGATGCAGCGGGAAGTTCACTGTCGAGCGGATCAAAGTCCCCTGAAAGGAGAAGCGGTTCCACGCGCCGCATGAATAGTGTGAATGAGTTCTTTTTGTCGAGTCCCTCATACATGGGCATCCCGAGTGAACTGTAGGCTGATGAATAATCTCCCATGGCAAGATATGATTGTGAAACAAGGAGTTCAGGCGCTGGCAAATCGATCCCCGAACTTTCGCCTGGTTTATACTCGCGGATGACCGTGTTGTACTGTGCTGCAAGGTAGTAGCATGTATAAATGAAATATTCGATCTGCGGGTCCTGGGTGTAATACTGGAGCCGACGTGCTTCTGCAATTGTATTGAAATAGTCCTTTGAAAGGAAAAGCTCGCTGATAAATTTTTTCTGCCTGTTTTCAAAAGTATCCCTCTCTGCACTATATACAGGGAGCGACAGCAGCAGAATCAGCGAAAACAGCTTTACTTTCATTTACTGAAAATCCTGCCCGGAACCGGGTCATATTCGGGCGGATGAAAAGGGTTGCACCTGAGCAGCCGTTCGCCGGCCATGAACGAACCGATGAGCGCACCGTGTTTTGCAACAGCCTCTTTTCCATATGCGCTGCAGGTGGGATTATGCCTGCAGTTGGGACCGTCCTGGGGAGAGATGAACACCTGGAACATTTTTATAAGCAGGTATGCGCCTCCCTGGAAACCGCTGGTAACATAACCGGGATTCCGGCTGCTGCGGTTTCGGCCGGCATAGTTTTCATCACCGGTGTTCACATCGGAATTCCATGGTGTGAAAGCCGGTGAACCGGCATATGACCCGGACACAATCGCTAAAAAGCATAGTAAAAGTATTATACGCATTCTGTTCATAATTCATTGATTAATGGTGTTATGATATTACGTCAAACATTTAATTCTGCAAAAGGTCTTTCACACCTGGGTGCTGCACAGCAGTAACTACACAATAAAATTTTTTCATGTGATTCGGCAATAATCTGTTAATGAAAAATACTTGATCTTTTATTAAATGATAAATAAAGTAGTAAGCTTATTTTTACATTTACTTACCGCCGTTCCGGCGGTAAAGACCTTTCCTTCAGTGAGGATTTTAATGAACCAGGAAAAAAAACTGGAAAAGGTTCTGGAACGCGCCCTTTCAGAGGAACTCGACGAGTACGTGAAACTTCTGAAAGTCCTGAAGAAAAAACTACCTTTCTTCGGCAGAACAAAGAGGATTGCGGCAGCACTCCTCAAAGAACTTCTCGGTGACATTTCCAAACTCGACCTTGACGCTGCATCCATCCTTGGCAAGACCGAAACCGGGAAAATCATCTTCGAAGACATCAAGGACGGACGCGCAAGGCTGTTTATCAACGTCGGCAAGAACCAGAATATCTCTACCGGCGACCTGATCAGGGAGATAGTCAAGCGGTCAGGGATTGACGGCAAGACCGTCGGCAAGATTGATGTCCACTCAACCTACGCTTTTTTTGAAGTGCCTGAACAGTATGCCGAGCTTGTGCTTCACTCCTTTGACAACGCCAGGATCCGCGGAGTACCTGTCGTAGTTGAACCGGCCAAAAGAAAAAAGAAGATTAAATGACGCCGGTTCCTGACTGTCCATTCTGCGGCCGGCAGAACAGAGCCGTGATCAGCGCCCCCCTTTACAGGTGTGCTGGTTGCGGGATCATTTTCAACGCAGACCACAAATCCCTGTCATATGACAGGGATTATTTTATTGCCGGGTACAGAGAGCAGTATGGAAAAACCTACATCGAGGATTACGAAAACATCTACCGCATGGCGCAGGCAAGGCTTGACAGGATTCTCAGGAATCTAAAACAGGCGCACGGGCTGTCGCTGCTTGACCTGGGCTGTGCTGCAGGCTTTTTCCTGAAAGCGGCAAAGGACAGGGGAATAGCTGATCTCCTGGGAATAGAAGTCTCGGAGTTTGCAGCTGACTACTGCCGCAGGACATTCGGGATCGATGTAATAAATACCGGGTTCAATGAAGCCGGGGTACAGAGAAAGTTTTACGTAATCTCGTCATGGTTTTTTCTTGAGCATATGGAGGATCCGCGTGCGGCAGTAAACAGGATATTCTCAATGCTTGAAGATGGCGGAGTTTTTGTGTGCGGTATACCCTCGTATTTCGGGCCCTCTTTCAGTTTTGACCGTGAAGGCTGGGTAAAGACACACCCGGCTGACCACAGGTTTGATTTAAGTCCCTCTTCTGCAAAAAAGCTTTTAAAAAAGGCAGGGTTCAGGAGGGTTAAAGTCTACCGCAGCGGATACCACCCTGAACGGGTAGTTAAAAAGGATTCATGGCTCTACCCTTTGTTTGAACCGCTGTATAATGTTTTTTCCAGTCTTACGGCTTATTCGGACACGATAGAGATCTACGCTGTAAAGTAACTCCCTGAAAACAGAACAAGGGGGGTTAACCCCTTGCGTATTTGTACCAATTGCTTTTGTACTACTACTATATATGCTGAAGCCCGTTGTTCTGTACAACCAGAATTTACCCTAAATAAATATATCTCTTGGTTTGCTCCCCTGCTGCGGACCGACGTATCCCAGCTCCTCCATCTTTTCGATCATGCGCGCCGCACGGTTGTAGCCTATACTGAGTCGTCTCTGCAGGTATGAGGCAGAAGCCTTGCGTGTATCTTCGATTATCTTAAGGGCCTCGACAAAGAGTTCATCCTCGTCGCCGTCGATTTCTGCAGAATCCTCCTCTGCAAAGAGTGAAGCTTCGATATCGATAAACTGGGGCTCACCGTATATCTTGAGGTGTTCCACAACGCTTGCAATCTCGTCCTCGGAAATAAAGGCACCCTGTATCCTCACGGGGTATGAGCTCATGGGAGACTGGTAGAGCATGTCGCCTTTACCCAGGAGCTTTTCGGCGCCGTTCTGGTCAATGATCGTGCGGGAGTCGGTCTTCTGAGCGACCTGGAATGCTATACGCGCGGGGAAATTTGCCTTGATGATGCCGGTGATAACATCGACAGATGGACGTTGTGTGGCAAGCACCAGATGAATCCCCACAGCGCGGGCCTTCTGCGCGATCCTTGTGATGTAGCCCTCTATGTCTTTTGAGGCAACCATCATCAGGTCTGCGAGCTCGTCTATGATTATGACGATGAACGGCAGGCGTTCACCCTTCTTTTTCTCTTTTTTTATCTTTTCGTTATAGTTAATAATGTCCCGTGTATTCATAGAGGCAAGGAGCCGATAGCGCCTCTCCATTTCGTAGATTGCCCACTTGAGTATGGCCGGTGTCATGTGCGGTTCCGTGATGACAGGGGTCAGCAGGTGCGGCATGCCGTTGTACAGCTGGAGCTCGACCATTTTGGGGTCAACGAGTATGAAGCGCACGTAGTTCGGGTCATAGTTGTATACAATGCTTGTTATGATCGAGTTTACGCAGACTGATTTACCAGCGCCCGTTGATCCGGCGATCAGCAGGTGGGGCTGGTTTTTAAGGTCAAGGGTAACAGGGAATCCAAGGATGTCCTTGCCGAGTCCCACCTTGAGACATCCTTTCTGGTCAGTGTATGATTTTGATTTTATGACGTCGCCAAGTGTTACCATCTCGCGCTTCTTATTAGGTATCTCGACACCGATTGCGGACTTGCCCGGGATAGGGGCGACAATCCTTACCTTGTATGCAGCCAGCGCCATTGCAATGTCGTCGGAAAGACCAACAACGCGGTTGATTTTAATTCCTGCTGCAATCTGCATTTCGTAGAGTGTGATGACCGGCCCCCGGTTTACATTGATGACCTTTGAATCAATGCTGAATTCGGAGAGTGTCCTGACCAGGAGCTGTGAATTTTTTTTCACTTCGATTTCCCATGCCTCTGTATCCACGGGCTCCGAGTTGTGCAGGAACGAAGTGGGTATAATATACTCCTGGTTGATCCGCAGCTGGCTGAATACTGCTTCCTCGACAAAAGGTTCTTCAGGAGAAGCAGGTTTGGCCTGATCCGGCGTAATCGTTGAACGTGAATTTTTTGATGCGCCTGCCGGGTGGTCGTTACCTGCATTTTCATCTGGATCTATGCTGTATATCCGATTCTTTTTTGATGTAAGATCTGCCGTATCAGGTATTATTTCATCATCCTGGCTGAATTCAGGGGGAACCTCATCACCGGAAGATGTATCTTCGCTATAAATCTCCCTGTTCATCGGTATGTCAAATTCTTCATCGTAGTATCCGGCGTCAGCTATATCATCCGGGTAATCCTTTATGGTCGAGGTATCAGTTGAAGTGGCAGCAAAAGATCCTGATGAGACAGGTATGCTGCTGATCGATTCCTTCAGCGCGGCGAACCGGTCCTGCGCCGGAACGTTAAGCTGTGTATTCATTTCAATATATTTAAGTTCAGGCTTCGGGATTTTCTTTCCGCCGATGGTTACTTTTTTTCTCTCTATCCACGGGGGACGTTTGGGTTTAGGTGTCAGCTTTTCTTCAATCGAAGTAAGGGGAAGTCCCTCACCCTGAACCTGTTTACGATTTGCAACGAATACTGCGAGTCTGCCGAGAAGATCGTCACCGCGGCTTTTTGTTTTTTCAAGAAGTGAAGCCAGGGAGAGTGTGCCGAGGAGGATAAGCCCCACTATGTTCATGATGGCAATAATCAGGTACGCGCCTACTGCCCCGGTTAACGAGCGCAGAAACTGGAATATGTAGTAGCCGATGAAACCGCCGCCGTTCTGGTAGATCTGCATGTTTCCGGTTGAGAAGAGTATGGAACTGCTGAGAGTCAGAAAGAAGAGGGCAAAGAGACGGTCCCTGAAACTGCTGATTGAGCCCTCTTTCACCTGGGCATATGCTGACAGGAACAGGCAGATGACAAAGATATACGATGACACGCCGAAAGCGGAGCGGGCAAGGTGTGCGATTATTGCGCCGACCGGGCCTATTATATTGGTAACGGGCCTGTGGTGCACAATAGCCCTGTAATCAACCTGGCTGTATGATGCAAGGCTTAGCAGAAGAATTATTCCCGCCAGGAATAAAAGAATCCCGGCAATCTCCCTGTACCTTTTTTCGTTGAACACAATCCCCTCCGGATTCGAAAGGCAGATTCCTGATCCACCCTGAGAACATAAAAATGGTATTACATTTTAGTTTCGGCTTTTTTAAAGGATCGGTTTAGTGAATTAGGGGGCATAAGCAGGGTTTTTGCAGGGGGGATTTAGAGCAGGGATATGTGTAAACAGCAGTTTTTAAACTTGTAATTTTAATATTCCATTTCTAATATAAATTCGTTGAATAATCGGAAGGGACCTATCATATGAATCAGGATGCATGCAAACATTCCCCGGAACAGAGGTTGTATAAATGACAAATGAAGCAGCCTTAGCTGTATTTGAAAATTTTAAGATTCGGCGGGTGTATGATAAAGAACTTGAAACATGGTTTTTTTCAGTAGTTGATATTATCGCCGTACTTACAGAACAGACAGAGTACCAGAAAGCTCGTAAATACTGGAATAAGCTCAAAGAGCGTCTTAAAAAAGAAGGTAGTGAGTCGGTGACAGATTGTCACCATCTGAAACTTGAAGCCGCTGATGGGAAAAAATATATCACAGATGTTGCAAGCCCTGAAACATTGTTCAGGCTTATTCAGTCTGTACCGAGTCCAAAAGCCGAACCTGTAAAACTATGGCTTGCCAGGGTCGGTTATGAAAGAATACAGGATATGAGTGATCCCTCACTTTCTGTTGACCGTGCCCGTGAATACTGGAAAGTCCATGGACGGAGTGAGAAATGGATTCAGCAGCGCATGATGGGTCAGGAGACCCGTAATAAGCTTACAGATTACTGGAATGATCATGAGATAAAAGGTGAAGATGAGTACGCAATAATAACCAATATTATACACAAGGAATGGTCAGGAATAACGGTCAAGCATCATAAAGAGCTTAAAGGATTAAAAACACAGAATCTCCGGGACCACATGAGCGAAGCGGAATTGATTTTTACCGCACTTGCTGAACTTTCTACCCGCCAGATTGCTGAAAGTGTTGATGCCACAGGTATTAAAGAGAATTCTGAAGCAGGTAAAAAAGGAGGCCGTATTGCAAACAAAGCCCGTATCGAACTTGAAGAGGAAACCGGGAATAAAGTAGTTACAGGTGATAATTTTCTTCCCCCGGCACACAAGAAAAAAGAAATTAATAACGAAGGAAATGATAAATGAGGCTCGAGAATAATAGGTCTGATCTTAATCATTGCCATCAGCGTATATATAATTAATAAAAGGAACCTGCCCGATGAATAAAGATGCCGGTAAAAAACTCATAGAACAGAAAGTTGAAGACTTTGAAAAAAACGCAGCAGTGCTCAAAAAGAAAGGCCACGGCGAAACCAATATCCGCTCAAATTACATAGACGTATTCTTTGAAGCACTTGGCTGGAACATGAAGAGCCATTACGATGTGCACAGGGAGTTTGCCCAGAAAGACAATTCTGCCACCAAGAAGGTTGATTATGCCTTTAAGGTTAATAACAGGGTAAAATTCTTTGTAGAGGCCAAAGAGGCCAACGTTGACCTTGTGAATGATAAAGATGCCATATACCAGGCAAAAAGATACGCCTACTCAACCAACGGCAGGGCTCCGATAGTTATTCTCACAGACTTTGAAGAGTTCCGGGTTTTCAATGTTGTTAAAGCCCCGGCCTATGATAATACAGACCGCGAGCTGCTTAAAAAATACAGTTTTGAGTACACCGGCTACATTGAAAACTGGGACCTGATCTGGGATACATTTTCAAAGGAGGCCGTCATGTCAGGCAGCCTTGACGCGCTGCGCGGTAAAATTGACAGGAACACAAAGACAATGGATGCCGATTTCCTGGAACAGATTACAGGCTGGCGCGAAACACTGGCCAGGAATATTGCCCTTCGCAATAAAGAGCTTAAAGTGGATGAACTTAACGAAGCCGTACAAAGGATACTGGACCGCCTGCTTTTTATCCGCAACCTTGAAGACCGCGAGATCGAACCCGAAAACACCCTGCTTGATAAAACAAAAAAAACTGAGGATGTGTACAGAAGCATTATACCCGTGTTCCGCAGCCTTGATAATGTCTACAACGGGCTTCTTTTTAAAAAACACTTCTCTGAAGAACTGGCAGTTGATGACAAGACACTTAAAGATATTATAAAAAGCATGTGCTACCCGGTCTCACCG
Source organism: Spirochaetota bacterium (assembly GCA_035403465.1). Classification (GTDB taxonomy): domain Bacteria; phylum Spirochaetota; class UBA4802; order UBA4802; family UBA5550; genus JAAYBQ01. Next base: position 149,053 of record DAONFG010000001.1, read on the forward strand.
TTCCAGTTTGATGTGATAGAACCGGAAATACTTGGCCGCATATACGAAAAGTTTCTTGGCAGCAAGATAAGGCTTACCGAAAACCACCAGGCAAAGATCGAAGAGAAGATGGAGGTGCGCAAGGCCGGGGGAGTTTATTATACACCGGAATACATTGTAAACTATATTGTTGAAAATACAGTAGGTGCATTACTGAACAAGGGGCTTCAGCCCCTTGCCATGACACCGGAAGAAATAAAAAACATAAAGATATGCGACCCTGCGTGCGGGTCAGGCAGCTTCCTGCTTGGCGCGTATTCGTACCTGCTTGATTACCATGAGAAGTGGTACGCTAAAGCCACTGCTGAGGATAAAAAAAAATACAAGGCAGATTTCTATAAAACAAGTAATGGCGAGATCAAGGTAACGCTTGAGAAGCGCGGCGATATACTGCGCAATAATATATTCGGAGTTGATATAGACAAAGAGGCAACCGAGGTTGCCATAATGAGCCTCTATTTAAAGATGCTCGACGAAGGTTTTGACAAAGGGGAACGCGACCTCTTTTTTGTGAAGGGCCACGTGCTGCCCGACATGACAGAGAACGTGAAGTGCGGGAACAGTCTTATAGGAACAGACTATTTTGACGGCAAGCTTGAGATTGATATAGAAGAGATGAAGGAGATCAAACCCTTTGACTGGGAGAAGGAGTTTAAAGAGGTATTCTCACGTAGAGGCGACCTCACCCCCGGCCCACTTCGACAGGCTCAGCGCGACGCCTCTCCAGATGGAGAGGGGAGCAGTAAAGGTGGATTTGATTGTGTTATTGGGAATCCGCCGTATTTTAATATCAGTACTATAGATAAGAATTATTATAAGTATCTTGAAAAAGATTATTCTGAGATACATACAGGTTATAATGATATTATGTATTATTTCATTTATAAAGGGATTAAGATTTTAAGAGATGGTGGTTTGTATGGAGTAATCACCTCCAATTATTATTTAGGTAACAGTTATGCTAAGGCATTGAGGCAGTTTTTAAAACCACATATCACGAAGATTGTAAATTTTAAGGATTATCTTGTCTTTGAAGATGCTAATATTCATACAAATATTATTGTAGCATCTCATACTGCATCAGAAGATGAAATACCTTATTTTGAATTGGAAAATAAAAGCATTATTGATTTTGCAAATATTGAAGAAGCAATGAAATCTTTTTGTTTATCAAGAAAAGCATTGCTGGATGAATGGGTAGTGACAGATTCTGTGAATATTTCTTTAATGGATAAGATTAAATTGCAGAGTATACTATTGGGTAGTATTGTTACAATTGAGCAAGGTTCAAAATCAGGTAAAAATTCTGTTTATACTATTTCTAATATTTTTGCTCAAGAGCATTTATTTGAAAAGGATGTATTAAGAAAAAATGTCAAAAATAGTGATATTGATCCGTATTATTTTTCTGATAGAGGTAATTCTTTGATATATGTAGATAACAACACAATTATAAAAAATTATCCTAATGTATATAAATACTTGCAAAGTAATAAAAAAGAATTAGCCGAAAGAAATGAAGTTAAGCAGGGTATGTATGATTGGTTCCGATTTGACAGACCAAGGCGTAAATTTATTTTTGATGCTCCTGAAAAACTTATAGTACCATATCGTGCAGAGTATAATAAATTCGCTTATGATAATGAACAGTACTTTAATGATGGCGGTGACATCAGGGCGATTGTATTGAATGACGAAGTCACATATAGTATTAAATATACGCTGGGTTTATTAAACTCGAAACTTTTAAACTGGTATTATGGATTCATCGGAAAACCAAAAGGAAAAATGCGGGAATATTTCAATGAACCAATGGCATTAATTCCAATCCGTACCATAGATTTCAACAACCCCGACGATAAACAAAAACACGACTCTCTCGTCTCCCTCGTCGATCAAATGCTCTCAGCGCAAAAAGACTGCCGCGCTGCCAAAAGCGACAATGACAAAAAGCTTCATGAACAGAAAATTACCATGCTGGACAAAAAGATCGATGACCTTGTTTATAAACTGTACGGGCTTACTGACGAAGAGATCAGGATAGTTGAGGGGTGATCATGAAGTATCATGCTGTCTGAACCTTGATTAAGGGATTAAAGGATTTTCATGATTTAGTAACTAATACTGGTTGCTGGATCATAAAAATTAAGTTTCATGGATAAAGACAAAAGATAGAGGCCACAGAATCCTGTATTCAAGACCCTGATTCACTCGATTAAAGGATTTTTATGATGTACAGGCCGGTAAATCCTGTTAATCCCATAATCAGGTGAATCAAGGTTCGGACAATGTAGTATGAGTAAATGGTTAGTAAATCCTGTAATCATGTGAATCATGGATCAGACAATATAGTGACCAGTATTAGATTTGTGTCACTACTGCTGACCCAAATCCCTTTAATCAAAAAATCGTTCAAATAGAGGTTCATAAATAATTGCGGAATTTCATATTTGGTAATTTTTACTATAGGAATTGTAAAATGTGCAAAAAATGATAGTAATTTCCGATAAATATATTATAATTGACTCAAAATTTGCATTTTTTTAACGAAAACAGCTTCAATTTTAAGTGGTAATGATATGTTAATCGATTTTACTGTAAAAAATTTCCGTTCCATAAAAGATGAACAGACGCTCAGCCTTGTCGCATCTGACAGTGCTGGAGACCTTCTTGACAACAGGATCGTAGTTCCCGGTGAAAATTTCAGGCTCCTCCCCTCTGCAATAATTTATGGTGCCAACGCATCAGGTAAATCCAACCTGGTAAGGGCTATTCAGGAATTTAAACTCATGATTATGTATTCCCACAAATTAAGTAAAGATCAAAAGTTATTTTTTTTTGATCCATTCAGGCTTGATAAACAAACAAGTATTAATCCTTCTGAGTTTGAAATTGAATTCATCGCTGGTGACAGTATAAGATATTTATATAATGTTAAATATTCAGAAAAAGAAATAATACATGAATCTCTTTTTTATTATCCCAAAAAGCAGAAGACTAAACTTTATATACGTAATCAGGGAAAAGGAATAGATTTTGGTGTCCAGTTAAAAGGCCATAAAAAGCAGGTAGAAAACATTCTCCTGTCAAATCAGCTGTATTTATCTGTTGCAGTAAATAACAACCTTTCTCAGCTTAATTCTGTTTATCAGTTTTTTTCAGAATATTTGGTAACAGTGTTTTCATCAAATTCGTGGAGTCATATTGATGTTTTATTATCCAATATGATAATTCCTTCCGGAGCTTTTCTTGCAGAAAATCAGGGCTTAAAAAATGAAGTTAAAAAATATCTTCAGATTGCGGATATTGATATAGATGATATAATTTTAAAAGAACGTGAAGTGACATCCGATCCCTATAAGGATTGGGATTTGCCGCAGGATGTTATAGCTAATTTAAATAAATCATTAAAATATGTTACTTATCTCAGGCATCATCTGGTGGATGACGGGGGTTATGTAGATTTTAATATTAATGATGAATCAGATGGTACTCAGAGGTTATTTCAATTATCTCAGGCAATTATACCCCTTTTAAATAAAGGGGGTGTATTGATAATGGATGAGATTGACCAATCTCTTCACACTATGCTCTCTGAATTCATAATTTCCGAGTTTAACAATCCTGAGCGTAATCCACGTGGAGCCCAGCTCATAGCCACAACACATGATATATCACTCATGAAGCCCGAAAATTTCAGGCGTGACCAGGTATGGTTTACTGAAAAGGAAAAAAGCGGTGCAACAAGGCTCTATTCTCTTGATGAATACGATAAAGATAAAGTAAGAGGCAATACACCATTTAATAAATTGTACCTTGAAGGACGCTTTGACGCGATACCTCGCATAAACAGAAGTTTACTTCAGGGAAAAGAATAATGCCCCGGTCAAGATCAAAAGCAATAAAACAACCCAGACGGGGCATGTACATAGTCTGTGAAGGAGCCAGGGATCATTCGGAATACGCCTATCTTAATGGGTTCCTGCAGAAAACCGGTCTTAAAATACCTTCACTAAAACTTGTTCTATCAAGCAAGAATAATCCCGTAGGTCTTGTGAATGATATAATTAAAGAAAGGGAAACCAGTGAAGACATCCTGTGGGTTGTTTTTGATAATGATAATCACGCAGACCTTGATGATGCAATACAGTTGGCAAAAGTGAATGGAGTAAATGTTGCCCTCTCAGCAATATCCTTTGAAGTGTGGATTTATCTGCATTTTGATTGCACCACAAGGCTTTTCAATAAAAGTGAAGAGGTGATTAAAGCAATAAAGAGCAGGTTCGGTTATGATTATAAAAAAGATAATAAGAGGATCTTTTCAGAAGTGGGGGAAAAAATTGATAAAGCATATAAAAACGCCGAATTTCTGCGTAAAGATCGAACAAAGAATTGCACATGTGTTGCTAAACATCACTGGAATCCGTATACCAATTTTGATCAGCTCCTTGAAGCAGTAAAGAATTTTGTTCAAGAAGAGACAGATGGTAAAAAGACCTTTGTTGATTATGATCTTCCATATTAAATATAATTATGTCATCAGCGCTGTCACAAATAACCTGAATGGATGATGGTCAGAAAAGAAATAAAATAGCTAATCTTCTCTCTGAATTAAGAAAAATGGGAAAAATAAAGAATATTGGATCAGATGCTAAACCAAAATGGGTTTTATTATGATATCTAATAAAATATTAGAGACTTATTAGAGACTCATTAGAGCCGTATTTTATTTTTACTGGTAATTCTTCATGATAATGCAGTTTAAATAGAACGCCCGGTACTGGTTGCTGGATCATGAAAATTAAGTTTCATGGATAAAGACAAAAGATAGAGGCCAGTAAATCCTGTTAATCCTGTAATCGTGTAAATCATGGTTCAGACAATTTAGTAAAAGTTAATGTTGCAGAATCCTGTTAATCCCATAATCAAGCGAATCATGGTCGAGATTCTTTTTGTAAAATCACTTTTATCACGGAGAAAGCTAATGGTCCCTATGGAAGTATTTCAGAAGCATTATAAAGAAATTGTAAGGTTTGACGGCTTCCTGGGCATGAAGCTGCAGGTCCAGGCCCCTGGAAAAATTACCTACACTCTGCAGATCCGCGAGGATCACCTTACGGCACCGGACCAGTGCCACGGAGGTGTAATCTCTGCAATGATGGATGCAGTGCTCGGAGTGACTGCACTTTCCCTGGCGGTTTCCCAGGCAAATTTCTGTTCAACAGTGGAATTCAAGATGAATTACTTATCGGTTGCCAGGCCGGGCGAGATTCTTGAGGGGACTGCCGATGTGGATTATTCAGGCTCGAAGCTGATAACAACAAGCGGATCGATAAAGGATACTGCAAGCGGCAGGCTTATTGCAAAGGGTATGGGAACGTTTATGCAGTACCCGATATCAAAAAAAATGGATGCATTGAAATCAGCTGCACGCGTGGAAGAGGTATAGGTTACGCAGGAAATTATGTCAGAATGTTTGAAAATACTTTATTTACAATATAATATGAATATAGTAAAAGAGATTAAAGTTTTAAAATTATAAGTAAGACTTTTATGGAGTGGAAATAATGCGTCTCAAGAAAACTGAATTTATTATAGATAATGCAGGAAACAAAAAAAGTGTTATTCTTGATTACAATGATTACCTGAAAATGATACAGGTAATAGAAGATATTGAGGATTCAAAAAAAATCCGGAAGACAAAAAGTGAAGCGGAAATCTCCTTATCCGCGTATAAAAGGAAAAAGAGTCTTGTATAGCATATTCATAAAAAAAAGTGCAGAACGTGATCTTGATTCAGTAAATGAACCGTTTTTTTCAAAGATTATATCTGCCATAGAATCTCTCTCAAAGAATCCAAGAAATGTCCAGGTAAAAAAGCTTGTTAAGCGTGATAATGAATACCGGTTGAGAGTTGGTGATTACAGGGTGCTTTTTTATATTGATGAAAACCGTAAATCGGTACATATAGCAAGGATACTTCACAGGAAGGATGCCTATAAATTATAGGTCGGGAAATACCAGGCTGTGATCAGTGCCGCAGCAAGCCTCGTTCTATATATACTGAACCGCCTGAAATAAAACCGGGTAAAAGTTTTATTTAAACCTCTACAACCCTCACAACTATCAGCGGGTTCCGGCGTGTAAGTTTATACACGGTATTTTTAAGGCTCCTCTGTAAAAAGTCCTGGATCGCCTCTGCACCGGAACGTTCCCTGAGCATCTTTTTTATTTTCTCTTCGATGTCTTTTTTCAGGGCTGCATGTATCTTTGTATTTTCGTGGCTTATGAATCCCCTTGAAACAATTTCCGGTTCAGACATGGGCATCCCCTGGGATATTACGGCTGTGACAAAAAGAATGCCGTCAGTGGACATCATGTGGCGTTCCCTGATCACATCGCTTGCAACGTCACCAATCTCGGTACCGTCAACGTACATTTCGGAGAGTTTGATTTTATCTATTTTTTTAAAGTGCTTTTTACTGAGCTCAAGGATATCGCCGTTTTTTGCGATCAGGATATTCGCGGGTTTCATGTTAAGACTTTCCGCGATGTCAGCATGCTTCTTCAGGTGTTTGAATTCCCCGTGTACAGGCATGAAGAACCTGGGTTTTGTTATTGTCAGCATAAGTTTGAGCTCTTTTGACGAACCGTGTCCGGAAACGTGAATGTCTTCATCCTTGTCGTAGTAGACATTAACCCCTACCTCCATGAGCGCATTGACAATATTGGTCACCATACGCTCGTTACCGGGGATGACTGAAGCGGTTATGATCACAGTGTCGCCCCGTTCAGCAATAAAATTCCTGTGAGTCCCGAAGGCCATCCGCGCAAGCGCAGACATGGGTTCACCCTGTGTGCCGGTGCCGATGATCACGATTTTTTTATTAGTCTGCTTTGAGGCTTCCTCAAAGCTTATGATCAGGTCATCCCGTATATCAAGGAAACCGAGGGTGTGGGCGATCTCTATATTCTTCTGCATCGTTAGCCCGGAGATGACAACTTTCCGGTTATATTTCTGAGCGGTATCAAGTACCTGCTGTATGCGCTGGATATTGGATGCGAACGAGGCGACTATAATTCTGCCCTTTGAATCGGAAAATATATCGGACAGTTTATCCATGATGGAAGATTCAGATTTTGTAAAGCCCTGTTTCTCCGCGTTTGTACTGTCTGACAGCAGCAGCATCACACCCTTTTCGCCGTAATGGGCAAACCTGTAAATGTCTGTCACCTCACCATCAACTGGTGAAAAATCAATCTTGAAGTCACCGGTATGTATAATTGTTCCGGCGACTGTCTGTATGGCAAGGCCCACACCGCCGATTATGGAATGGTTGACCCGGATAAATTCAACGACAAAGCTTCCTATTGTTTCAGTCCCGCGCGGTTCAACCTCGATGAATTTAGGTTCATATTTAAGCGGCCTCTCCTCAAGCCTGCTCTGGATGAGGCCGATCGTAAGCCTTGTGGCGTAGATGGGCGCTTTAACCTCCTGGAGCAGAAAAGATATCGCGCCTATATGGTCCTCGTGACCGTGTGTAAGTATGATTCCCTTAACCTTGTCCCGGTTTTGTTTGACAAAAGTAAAATCTGGTATAATGTAATCGATTCCCGGCATCTCGTCTCTTGGAAACATTATGCCGCAGTCGACAATAATCATTTCATCGTTCTGCATAAATACGGTCATGTTTTTACCGATTGCCCCAAGTCCGCCGATCGGTATTATTTTTACTGTGCCGTTATCTTTACTTAAATTTTTCATATTCCGGAATGTCCGAAGCCCCCTTCATTTCTTGCTGTCTCATTCAAACGGTCAGTTTCGAGGAACTCACCCCTGTAGACTTTTGCGAAGACAAGCTGGGCGATGCGCATGCCGTTTTCAACGGTAAAAACATCCCTGCCCAGGTTGGTCATTATTATTTTGATTTCACCCCTGTAGTCTGAATCTATGGTGCCGGGAGCGTTGGTGAGTGTTATCCCGTGTTTAAGCGCAAGTCCGCTGCGCGGACGTACCTGTGCCTCGTAGCCTTCAGGTATTTCAATGAATACGCCCGTGGGAACCAGGACTGTACTGCCCGGCTGGAGCACTACAGGCATTTCAACAAATGCGCAGAGGTCTGCCCCGGCCGATCCCCCGGTCTGGTACCCGGGAATTACCGCACCCGGTTTCAGTTTTATGCGTACAGGTATCATAAATGTTTCCGTATCTGCCGCATAAGGCATGCCTGGTAGTTGTCGCATTTTCTGCAGTAGTCATCATCAAGACTGAAGTCACTCTCTACACACAGGTCGTCCTGTTTCTCTAAAAATATATCCATTCTTTTTATATACTGGTATTCATCATCTGTAATTGATGAGGCACCGCCCTTTTCAAGTTTCTGAAGCAGCCTGAGCAGGTTCAGGTCCTGGTCTGATGACTGTGCTGTCATATCTTCTTTTTTCCTGCTGAGTTCAGCCTGGAGTACCGCCTTGATTTTTTTTGCCTTGAACTCGATCCCCCTGCGCCGTGTGACAAGAAAGTAGATCAGGCCGAATACCAGGCCGCCCAGGTGACCCAGGTGCGACACGGAACTTGCTCCTCCCGATGTTACCTGCAGGTAGAGTTCAATCCCCCCGTATACAATAACAAGGTACTTGGCCTTCATTGGTACAAAGAAGAATACCAGGAGTTCTGCGTCCGGGAAGAGCATTCCGAATGCCAGCAGGAGCCCGAAAACCGCGCCAGATGCGCCGATTGTGGGGATGAAAAATCCGATATCTCCAAGGACCAGGTTCATCACCAATATTGTGATTCCTGCACCGATTCCTGTGAAAAAATAATAAATAAGAAATTTTTTTGATCCCCAGAGCTGTTCAACCGGCATACCGAACAGAAGAAGAGCGTACATGTTGAAGAATATGTGGACAAAGTCGCCATGGAGAAACATGTATGTAAAGAGCTGCCAGACGTAAAATTTAGTCATGACAAGGTAAGGCGTAAGGCCGAACCAGTAGGTGGCGTATGGCATCTGGTTGATGACGGGGACCGGGTTTGAATAGGGCACCATTGTTCCTGCGGTGGTCTGCTGAAAAAGATAAATAATGATATTAATGATGATAAGCCATGTAACGCGGCTTCCCGTTGAGCTGTATCTGCTGTTCTGCATTTTTTTCTGTTAAAGGTCAGCGTGTGAGCACTGACTTTATCTCTCCTATGTATAATCTGTGGTAGTCGCCGCCGGAATAATTTGAGGCAATGCCGGGATCAAGGAAAAATTCCGGGGATATATCCTGGCGGTATATTTTGCCGCATTCAATAACAAGACGCGCTTCACTGAAGTAGATATTTCCGGTAGCGGATTGAACCGGTGTCAGTCCCGTTTCCTTTACCTTGTCAATGTCCCTGCCCGATTTTGCCCCGCAGAGTTTAAGCGCGGACCTGTACTCCTCTGTGAAGAAAGATAGTGTGAAAGCCGTGTTATTTTCAAGGAAACTGAATGTGTGCCTGGATGGCCTGATAAAAATAAAGCATACGTCCCTGTTCCAGAGGTGTCCCAGGCCGCCCCATGATGCGGTCATTGTGTTGAATTTACCGGTGCCGCCAGCTGTTACGAGCATCCAGTCCCTGCTTATAAGCTTGAAGACATTATCTGTTATATCAGATGGTGTTGTTGTTTTAAAAGAGTTCATATTTTTTTCCTGTTAAGCGGTTAGTATCTCAACACCCGTTTCGGTTACACAGAGAGTGTGTTCCCACTGGGCGGAGAGAAGGCCGTCTGCGGTCACTGCTGTCCAGTCATCGGCCAGAAGTCGCGTCTGGTATTTGCCCTCGTTGATCATTGGTTCTATTGTAAAAATCATGCCCGGGAACATGGCGATCCCCCTGTAGCCCACATCGTAGTGGTGGACATGGGGCTCCTCATGGAAGGTAACTCCAATCCCGTGGCCGCCATAATCGCGCACAACAGAGAAACCGTTATTTGCTGCATGTTTTTCAATGACGTGTCCTATCCTGCCGAAGTCAGCATATGGCTTGACCTCTGCTATACCCAGTTCCATGCATTCCATCGATACCTCGACCAGTCTCTGTGCTGTGACCGATGGCTTGCCTATCAAAAACATGCGGCTTGCATCACCAAAATACCCGTCCAGGACGCATGTTACATCGACGTTTATTATATCGCCGTCTTTAAGCACTGTGTCATCGGGGATTCCGTGACATATTACATTATTTATGGAGGTACATACGCTCTTGGGGTAACCGTTGTAGTGAAGGGGTGCGGGTTTTGCACCATGCTTTATTGTGTATTCATGGACCCAGGTGTTTATATCATCCGTGGTAATTCCACCCTGGATTTTAGATGCCACCATATCAAGGATCTCTTTTGTAAGCCTGCAGGACTTCCGGATACCCTCGATCTGTTCTTTAGTTTTGATCTTTATCCCCTTCGGGGGTTTTAAGGATGCAGGGGGGTGAGTAATATTCTGCACATCTGACTCCATGTGGCACTTTTTATATTTTTTACCGCTTCCACACCAGCAGAGGTCATTACGGGAAATCTTTGTCATTTTTTATCAAACCTGTGAATATGTACTTTATCTTTATAAAGGGTAATCTCTTATATTATTTTATCGAAAACATATTATTTCCACGGCATCTTTATACCGTGATCCAAAATGTCATGAATTATTAGAGATTTTAACTTCAGATTCATTCAATAAAATATCAGTGCAAGCTTTTTTTGTATTGGCAGATTAAGACTTATGCCATAAAAGAGCCAGAAAGCAGGAGGACACGATGTACTTTAATATCAGCAAAACCATGAATATTATGATCGTTGCGGCCTTGACTCTCGTTATTCTTCTTGTTCTTGTTTTTTTTGCGAAAGTTACGGATATTTCAAATCCATATAGAAAAGCCGCGGATATGAATGACTCATATGCTCCTTATCAGCCGTGGGCCAGGGTCCGCTGAAAAGATGCATGCTTTACAGCGCTGCTGATCTCTTTTAATCTCTGCATTAGAACGTTGAAGTCAATCAGGTAGATCCGGTCGTCATATTCTATAAGGAGCATGCTGCCGCAGCTTCCTTTTACAGACCATCCTTCGGGCAGTAAAGACTTTTCACCTGAAAAATTTTCAATCCTGCTTTTACCCTCTGCAACTATAATAAAACCGCTTTCAGAGATTACGAAATTTTCAAGATAGGCAACCTGCCTGATCTGCGTCCTGTTTTTTGACGATATATCATATTTTGCAACTGTCCAGTTTCCTGCACCACCCCTGAGGTAATAGAGGTTATTGCCGCTAATTGAAAAATCAAAGGCGGAAGAATCAACATTTTTAAGTCTTAATCCCCCGTTTTGAGTATCATACACTGAGATATAATATGAACCCGCAATCCCGGTTATAAGGGCGCTGTATTTAGGTGAGGATTGAATAAATGCCCTGAAAAATTTTTTTGAAGCTGATGAAAAATCTCCGCTGACAAATTCCCTGGTCTGCCTGCTGCTGATGTTGAATTCGAAAAGCTTCCCCTTTGAAAGAAATATAACATTTTCATTTCTCATAGCCATAGCATCGATAGTCTCTTTTGGTCCGGACTTGTATATGGCCACGGGATCACCGTCATCATTGAATACGCAGAATCCCTTGTTGTTTCCCAGGATTACATAGTCGCTGTTTATGCCGGCGAAGGTAATATTTTCATCTATGCTTTCATCCGCACTCAGGGTGATTGATGAGGGATAAATAACTTCCGGTTCATCCCCGCCGCTTAAGAGGACCAGGTTTTTGGTGAAAAATATTTTATCGCTGCTGTGTGATGAGATTGAGTATGCATCAAGCAGAGATTCGTAAAGCTCTTCAGTGTCAGAGGTTTCTCCGCCGGCGTATTTTTCAAGAAGTCTCTGGTAGTTTTTCTCTGCTGAACCGCAGGATGAAAAAAGGAAAAGTGCTGCTATTATTATTAATCTGAATCTTGTCATATTCCCGTTCTGTCAGCTGTTCATTTTTTTCTGGCCTTGATTTTTTCCACGGACTTTGATATGTATTCGCTGTCATATAGATCGATCATTTTTGAAGCGGCGCTTGATTTTGCCCTGAGGCTGAATTTAGAGGTCGATATATATATTCCGCTTTTGCATTTTTCAGCAGAAATGACTTTCTGAAATTCGATTATCTGTCCCTCTGATATCTCCCTCGTTGTCCTGTTGAAGAAGACAAGTACCGGCGGGTCGTTGATCCGTTTAATGTTATAAACCCTGTACTGGTACTCATTGGCTGACTTCTTCTCGCTGGAAACTATGTTATAGTTGAGGCTTCCAATCATTTCTGTGATATAGGGCTGAAGCTCCTCGAGTGAGGACTGGAAGAAAGGTGTCAGGTTGTCGTTTTCAAGGATTGCCCTGTATGCCTCGAGCTTGACGCCTGTGCTCCTGAAGTTCGGGTTCTCGGCCTCGATCTTTGCCCAGTGGTGTATTGCCTCTTTGATCTTGTTTTCGTGCTCATAGCATTCGGCCAGCATGTACCTGTATGCATGAGATTCATCGTCATTATCCTTAAGACTTGTTAATCCCTTTTCAAGGTAGTCGATAGCTTCCGTGTAGTTATCCCTGTCAACGGACATCTCGCCCAGCATGTAGAGGCTTTTGACAAAAAACTTTTTATCGTTCTTTGCGTTATCAAGCATTACCGCGGCATTATCATAATCTTTTTTCATCATGAAGATTGAACCGAGATAAAACTGCACTTCCGGGAGGTCTTTTTTAAGCTCCGAGGCTTTCAGCAGGTAGACCTCCGCTTTCTGGTAGTCAGAAGTCTTGAAACATGATACACCCAGCGGCAGATAAATGTCATCTATCCGGGGGTCAAGAAGGGCAACCTTGAGGAAGTTCTCCCTTGCATTTTTATAATTTTTCTGCTGGTACCAGGCATGGCCAAGCCTGTGGTTGGCCTTGAGATCGTCGGGATTGAACTCGAGTATGGCCTTGTACTCGTCTATCTCCTTCGGATAGTTCTGGGTCTGGTTGTAAAGGCTTGCCAGGTGGTAATGAACCTCGAGTTCATTTACAAACTTCTTGAAATCAGGGAGCGCGAGCATTTCATTGAGTTCATGTATCGCAAGCAGGTACTGTCCCCTCTGCATGAGAATTCTTGCCTTCAGGTACATCGCAGGGACGTAATTCCTTTTTTTGTTCAGGACAAATTTTACAAGTTCATTGGCGCCGTTAAGATCATTTTCAGCAAATAGTTCCTCTGCCTTTCGTATGGACATGGGTATACGTAATGATTTAAGGATCATCAGCATTATTGCAATGAGGAGCACGGTTAATGCGAATATAATATAATTCATAAATGGTCTGTGTTTTCCGGGCTGTGTATTTTTTACTTTTATCAGCTGTACCGGTGCAGTCAACCAGAATTCCTTACCAGAGGGGGGAGTTGGATTAAAAGTTCAGGAGATAAAGGCGGATATTTGAGTTTATTAAGGGATATCCGGCGAAATCTTCCGGAAAATTACTTGAAATATGAAAGATGAGTTTCGAGTATGCATAATTGGTAACATTTGTGCATTTTAGGCGATTTTTAAGAAACATTAACCGGAAGCAAGTGTACAAAATCAAAAACTGAACATGAAGATTATGAGAGTATAATGGCAGAGAGAATTATAAGTATATACGATACGACGCTGAGAGACGGCGCACAGACTGTGGGTATTTCGCTTTCAATTCAGGATAAACTCAATATAGCAAAAATACTCGACTCAATGAAAATTGATTACATCGAGGGAGGATGGCCCGGCTCCAATCCCAAGGATGAACAGTTTTTTACTGATGTAAGGAAGCTGGGGCTTACACATTCTAAAATTGCGGCGTTCGGATCAACAAGACGGAAAGGCTTTAAATGCAGCGATGACCAGATTATCAGGGCACTGGTTGATTCAAAGGCCGATGTGCTGACAATCGTGGCCAAAACCTGGGACTTCCAGGTTACAAAAGCCCTGGGTATGGAGCTGGACGAAAATCTTCTGCTTATAAATGACACAGTTTCCTACCTGAAGGATAAGGGATTTGAAGTATTCCTTGACGCTGAGCATCTGTTTGACGGGTACAAATCCAACCCGGAATACACACTCATGTGCCTGGATACTGCATGCAGGGCGGGTGTTGACATGCTGGTCCTCTGCGATACAAACGGCGGAACGCTTCCGTCAGAAGTGAGCCGCATAACCTCAGATATAAAAGGGCACGTTAAGGCCGAGGTTGGTGCGCATTTTCATAATGATACGGGCGTCGCAGTGGCAAATTCCATCGCTGCCGTTGAAGCAGGTGCATCTTCGGTGCAGGGCACTATTAACGGCTACGGCGAGCGGTGCGGAAACTGTGACCTCACAACATTTATTCCAAACCTTGTGCTCAAGATGGGGCACACCTGTTCATCGGAAGGCGTGCTTCATCATATAACAGAGGTGAGCAGGTTCGTAAGCGAAATTGCAAACCTCCCCCATGTCGAAAACAGTCCCTTTGTCGGGGGAAATGCCTTTGCCCATAAAGGGGGTATCCACGTCTCTGCGCTGCAGAAGGATACGAAGACATATGAGCACATTGATCCCGCGCTTGTCGGGAACAAGCGGATGGTCATGATCTCCGAGCTTTCGGGCAGGAGCAACGTGGAGTTCAAGGCAAAGGAACTCGGGATAGACATTATGGGAGATATCAGTCTTTCGCGCGGAGTCCTTGAAAAGATCAAGGCGCTCGAGGAGAAGGGCTTCCAGTTCGAGGCGGCAGAGGGTTCATTCGAACTTCTGCTCAGGGAGGCGACCGGCGAGTACAAGCCGTTCTTCAGACTGCTCGGTTTCAGGCTGATCACAGACATGGATGTTGAAGGAAGGCTTGAGTGCGAGGCCACAATCAAAGTGCAGGTTGACGGCCAGGTTGAGCATACAGCCGCGAACGGGAACGGCCCGGTTGATGCGCTGAACAATGCGCTCCGGAAGGCCCTGCTGAATTTCTTCCCTGAAATTTCAGAGATATATCTTACTGACTATAAAGTCCGTGTGCTTGACGAGGATTCAGGCACCGCGGCTTCGGTCCGGGTACTGATAGATCAGACAGACGGGACAAAACACTGGGGGACCGTGGGTGTTTCCGAGAATGTTATCGAGGCTTCGTGGATGGCCCTCGTTGACGGTATTGAATACATGCTTTTTAAAAGAAGAAATGCAGGGAATTAAAAAAACATTGCAAATATTTATTCAGGCTGCATTATAGATTCCAGTTTACACAGGGTTGATGGTTTAATGATGAAAAAATTCAGGATAGTATTTCCGTTCTTTATACTTGCAGTTACAGGACTTATGCCTCTTCTGGCGTGGGAAAAATTTGACAGGGTGCTTGCCGTTGTCAACAACAGGCCGATTATTGAGAGCGAAGTGAACAAGAGGCTTGAACAGCACCGCGCAATCAAGGATATTCCCAGGGCAAAACTTGCATACGAAAAGAGCCGCATTATTGATAACCTGATTGAGAATGAACTGATATTTGAAACAGCAGAGAAGGAATCAATTGAGATAAGCGACAGGCGGGTTATCAACCAGCTCAATGATGCCATGACAATGTTCTTCAAGAAAACCGAGGATGATAATAAAAAAGTCGCCGAAACAGTTGTGCGTGTTTCAAAAAACCTTGAAAAACTCATGGGGGACAGGTTCAATCCGGATATCAAGATCGATTCCGACCTCAAAAAGTTCATGGCGTTTGTTGAAAAGAAGGAGAAAACTGATTTCTTCAGCTTCTTTGACCAGATGAAGGTCGGTATAGCCAGGCAGCAGATCATGTCGATAGCTATCGGAGCAAATCCCCCATCCTCTGAAGACGCAAGGAAATGGTACAACAAGAACAGGGAGAAGCTGGGATTTGAGGTGCATGTCAAACATATACTGATTGTTCCAAAGGGTAATTCTCTGGCCGACGAGAAAGAGGCCAACGATAAGCTCGAAGGGATCAGGCAGAAGGTCCTGGCAGGGGAATCCTTTGAAAAGCTCGCAGCAAAACATTCACAGGATACCGGGTCTGCCCAGAACGGCGGTGATATAGGATGGCAGATGCTGGGGCAGCTTGATCCTTATTTTGCAAATAATGTGTTCCAGATGTCAAAGAAGGGACAGATATCAAAGGTCTTCAAGTCGGGCTTCGGGTATCATATTGTGAAGTATATCGACAGGCGGGCGGTGACATATGAAAAGGTTGAAGAGCTGATAATGTGGAAACTCCATTCGGAAAACATGGCAGTGCAGTTCGAAAAGTGGCTGGACAAGAGAAAGAATGAGGCTTCAATAGAGATATACATGGAAGATTACGTTGAAAAAAAGTAGCACTGGAGAGAGTCTTGGGTATAGATGTTCTGTTTTATGTTGAGGATGGACTGACCGACGGGGAGCTTGCATTCGCGGGAATGTATGTTCCTTTAACATTAAAAGAGAAGATCCAGGGCGTGAGCAGAGACTCACGTTTTTTTTATTCCATTCCCGCGGATTATAACGGCAAATTAAAAAGCGAAAAGTTTGCCTTTACAAGGGATAAAGGGAATGATCTTTCTTCCTGGAAAAATATTTTTTCTGAGACATCTGCTCCGCACATCGCAGTGGTGAAAGCAGATGCTGCTTTTTTTGATCCTGAGGTATTCACAGAGATGAGCAATGTTCACCTTGAGTACCTGGCCGAATTCACATTTTCAGAAAATCTGCCTGAAGGGTTCACCTGTGAGATATACTCATCAGAGCTTATAAAACATCTGCCCGAAACCGATGAAAAAACTCTCCCGCTTGATAAAGTAATAAAATCAAACATCAACCAGTTTGACGTGGAACTGTTCTACAAGGAGCCTGACCTCAGGGATAAACGCATCTCCTTCAGGCTGACATCTCCTCGGGAAAGAAGAATCATGGAGAACCTTTACAAACTGAACAATTCGGTCCCCGGATACAAAGAGGTGAGGGGGCTGATTGAATCGCATCCGGAAGTTCTTTTTACTGCACCTGCATATATCGAGCTGGAAATAACCGGCGAGTGCAGACTGGACTGCCTGTTCTGCTACAGGAAAACACTGAAGCATGAACACGGCCGCATGGAGAAATCTGTTTACATGAAGATACTTGAATCCATGCGGCACTACGGGCTGCCCTATACACTCTGTTTCGGCGGATCCGGCGAACCTTCGGATCACCCTGAATTCTACGCGTTCATGGATGCTGCAGTTAAGGAACCCCTTGTTGAACTGCTGGTGGTTGAAACAAACGGAATTAAGGCTGACCAGAACTTCAAGAGCTACCTGGAAAAGCCGGGAAACACAAAGATAAAAGTCATTCTAAACAATAACGCCATGGATAACAGGTCCTATTCACGGCTGCACGGCGGTGATGAATACAACCGCGTGTTCAACAATATCATTTCACTTTCAGAGCTTAATAAAAACGGCGAGCGAATTTACGTCCAGGTGATGAAGATCAAAGAGACCGACGAATTTGAAAATGAAGGTGATACAAAAACCTACCTGGATAAATTTTACGATTTCTGGGAGGGAAACAAGGTCCCGCTGATTCTGCAGAAACAGGATACCTACCTCGGCCGCATAGAAGACCGGACTTATTCCGACCTGTCGCCGATTAAGCGTATCCCCTGCTGGCACCTGCAGCGCGATATGTACGTACTGTCTGATGGAACTGTAAGCTTCTGCAAACAGGACATCGATGGTGAAAAAGGATACGGTAACATCGCAGGTGCAACGCTGGAGGGAATCCTGGAAAAACAGGAAGAGGCATTTCTCTCTGATTATCACGGGAAACTGTGTACATCCCCGGACTGCGCGTCGTGCGATGAGTGGTATACTTTTAATTTCTGATACAGGGAAGTGTCAATGAAAACTGTCGCGGTGATCCAGGCAAGGATAGCTTCAACAAGGCTCGCTGCAAAAGCCCTGATGCCCCTCTCGGGTAAACCTATGATAGTTCATGTAATAGAGAGGGCCCGGGCCATAAATGGAGCCGGCAGTGTGATACTCGCAACAGGTGAAGCGGCTGCGAATGATTGCCTGGCGGGGATAGCGGCGGATTGCGGTATAAGTGTATTCCGCGGGTCGGAGGATAATGTCCTCGAAAGGTTTTACCGGGCTGTTGAAGGTACGGGATGTGATTACATAATAAGGATAACAGGGGACAATCCCCTGACAGACCACATCTCGGCATCCGGGGCTCTGCAGCATGCCTGTGAAAAAAAGTGCGACCATTGTTCTGTCAGCGGCATCCCGATAGGAACCGGGATCGAGATAGTCAGCATGTACGCGCTAGAACGCTCATACAGGGAGGGATCAACTCCGTACCACTTTGAGCATGTGACTCCTTACATCAAGGAGCACCCTGAACTCTTCAGCATCGAAAAGTACCAATCCGCACTGGACAATCCCTTCCCTGACCTGCGGCTTACAGTGGACACGCCTGATGATTTTAAACTCATGGAAAAAATATACGACGCATTGTACAAGGGCCGGCCGATACTTTTAACAGAAGTGATATCCTTTATAACGGCAAATCCTGAACTTATTAACATAAACTGTCATGTGGAGCAGCGGCCCATGACACACAGCAGCAATGGATAAAAAAATGATAACAATCATCACCGGTACGGGCGGGGCGCTGGGCACAGGGCACTTTCAGCGCATGTGCTATCTTGCCGATTCGCTGAACCATACAGGCCGGGTCCATGTCAAACTCTTTATAGCTGAAGGGACACCTGATATCCCGGGACCGCTGAAAGAGACCGTGACAGACTCAATCCCAGATAAAACAGACCTGGTAATACGCGATATGCGGGATTCATCCGCAGAGGAAATAAATTCCCTCAAAAAGAGAGGCCCTGTTCTAGTTATAGACGATACAGGTCCGGGCAGGGAGCTTGCTGATCATGTTATTGACCTGCTCCCGAATCCTGCTAACCGCAGTATTCCGGAGAAGATGTTTCTTTACGGGTATAACTTTATCTCTGAAATAAATACAATGAAGACTGAAGTGATTGCAAAGGATATTGATGTGGCAATCTATGCCGGATATAAGCCTGATTCAGATGTTGTTGAAAGTATCAGGGGAGCGATTCCGGCCGATGCATCAGTGGTGCTCTTTGCTTACGGCAAACCTTCGGTTCTCTCTGAAAAAAAAGTTCCGGTTGATTCCGGTTATACAGACCTGCTGTTAAGGTCAAGGGTACTCATAACACATTTCGGTATAACAATGTACGAGGGTGACCTTGCCGGCTGCAGGATACTTGCGGTCAATCCGTCTCCTTATCATACTGAACTGACCGGAATGATTATGGGCAATCTGAATGTGATCCCTGCAGGTGAATACGGAAGCATTGACCACAAACTCATTTTTAATGAAATAGAGCATACAATGAAAACTGCCGGGTTCCAGATTATTTCAAAAGGGAGCATCAGGGAGAGGATTAATATCCACTTTGATTATTTTACCAGGATATTCAATAATATTATCAGGTGAGGCGGACAATGGAACTTCACGAAGCAATAATGACAAGAAGATCAGTGCGTAAATTTACAGATTACATCGTTACCGAAGAAGAAATAAAACAGCTCATGCATGCTGCACAGTGGGCGCCATCATGGTCAAACACGCAGTGCTGGGAATTCGTTATAATCAGGGATAAGGATCTGATACAGAAAATTGCAGGTACATACTCCGAGACAAATCCTGCGAAAAAATGTTCAGAATCCGCTTCTGTGCTCATAGCCTGCTGCGCAAAGAGTGACCTTCCAGGGTACAGGGACGGTGTAAAGAGGACTAAGTTCGATTCATGGTACATGTTTGACCTGGGTATAGCCGTACAGAATATCTGGCTCAAGGCTCACGACCTGGGACTGGGTACCGTTGTCGTGGGATTAATGGACCACGCGAAATGCGCTGAACTGCTCGATGTTAAGGCGCCTTACGAGCTTGTATGCATCCTCCCGGTTGGTAAACCTGTTGAATTGAAGAAAGAGGGTCCCAGGAGAAGGGAGATAACCGGGTTTATGCACAGGGAGAAATTCGCCAGCAGGTGATAACTTTATGAAGAGAATTACCAGTTTGATACTATTAATTATGTTATGTATCCCGCTGGCGGCGGAGTCCGCAGAATATTTTAAGGGAACAATCCAGGA
This sequence comes from Spirochaetota bacterium, assembly GCA_035403465.1. Lineage (GTDB taxonomy): Bacteria > Spirochaetota > UBA4802 > UBA4802 > UBA5550 > JAAYBQ01. The sequence continues at coordinate 169,283 of DAONFG010000001.1, forward strand.
ACCATATGAAAATGAATTACCGGTTTCATCTCTTGGTAAAATCGTTGATTATAATATTTCAAATAACGCGGTGGCTGGTTTTTCATCACATAAAATGAATTATTTACTTCCATGTTCGTATTCGATTACAGGTGATGGTGATGGAGAGCAAAAAGCAGAAGTAAAATTTCAGATGAGTGTTAAGCAACGCCTTCTGAAATTTTACGGCTGGGCTTTTTATTTTGCCTATTCCCAGAAATCTTTCTGGCAGGCGTATGATCTACATAATTCCAGACCGTTTCGTGAAAATAATTTTAATCCTGAAATTTTTCTGAGATCGCGCATGTGGGAGGGATTCCGTGCAGACCTTGCCATGGAGCACGAATCCAATGGACGAGAAGAGCCTTACTCAAGAAGCTGGAACAGGATATACCTGAAACCGTATTTTGAAAACGAGTATGCAATTGTTTATTTGAAGGGATGGTATAGGTTCAAGGAAAAAACGAAAAGTTACCCCCTTGATCCCGGAGGGGACGAGAATCCGGAGATTAATAAATATTACGGTTACTGCGAACTTGGTTTTACAGTAAAAGTTCCTTCAGTTCGAATGATATATATTTCATCCGTTATACGTTTTAATCCTGCATATGGCCACGGGGCAGAGGAAATTAATATCACAATTCCAATGATATCAAACAGTATGGGGTTTATGCTTCATTACTGGGAAGGATACGGAGAAAGCCTGATTGACTATAATGTTTATCAGCGTAAAATCGGAGCAGGTTTTAATATTACTCTCTGAAGGCGTGTATTAATAAAATTAATATCAGTAGAATAATACTGAGAATAAATATGCATACGGAAAAGAGCAGAAACAATAATTTCCGAATCAGATGCTGCCGCTGGTAATGTAGGTCCGGTCTTAACAATATGGAAGAGGATAAGGATAATTATGCAAACATTTATTCTGAAGAAATACGGAAAGAAATCAGGAATCCTTAACTGTATCCCCGGACTATTGATCGCGATGGTAATAATCATCATGCACCCCGCCCCTGCCGTTTCAGAAATTCAGAGGATCATCCCGTCTCTACCGGAGACTGAAGATTTGAATATTGAATTTAATGGAGACTCGCTCAAGGGTTTCTGCCTTGTACTTGATTTTCGTACTCCTGAAGAGAAAAAATCTGACATTGAAAGACAAAGCTTATCTGGAGAGGTTATTCTTTTCATACACGGGCATTTACAGCGTGCGGATGATGGGTACCCTTTAACATCAAAGCTTGCTGCCCGGTCGAAATCAGGGATAGTCATAATACCTGTTTGCGACACTCCATTCGGAAAAAAAAGTGAATGGCGCGGCGACAGGGGAAAAGACGTTATACTCATGGAGATCACAAGATATGTGCTCTCGAAGATGCAGATATCGGTAAAGAATTATAAACCGGTTACTGATATGCCTGTCAGGATAAACGAACAGGTTGTCGGTGAACCTGGCTCCACTTCAATCCAGGCTGAACTCGCGGTGATAGGGTGGTCTCATGGCGCACTTATTTCCAGGAGAATTGCATACGCATACCCCGGCAGTGTGAAGAGCCTTGTACAGTTAGCACCGGCGGGATTTTCAGACTGGGGCGGTGAATACTGCACAGGGCCAGCCTGCCTGCTGTCAAATTTTAATGTTGAAAGTGCATGTATCGGGCTCGGGATATTTCGCGGTGAACTTCCGTATATTTCTGACGCAGGCTGGGGTATAACCAAAGGGCTGTTTGGCGATACCGGCAGGTCCTGTTCGTCATGTATATCGGGAAATTTTTCATTTTTTAAAATGTTCAGGAGTTATAAGGATTTAAAAGACTGTTCTTTTTATGCGGATGATTCTGATCTTCCTCTTCCCGGGATAAAATATATAACGGTAGTCTTTGCTGTCGATGATACATTATTTGAATATGATGATCAGGGAGGGATAAAAGACCCTGTTAATGTAACCAGGGAGGAGAATGAACATTTTTTTGAAAAGTTTTATCCAGCTTCGGTAAAATCGGGCGCAATATGTACTCTTGCCGCCCTGCCGGGCAACCATATTGGTCCTATGGTAAACAGTGATGCGTTTGCAGAGACCGCATTATCGACTATAGGACAGAAAAGATAGCCGTGTGTTTTTATTGATGATTTAACAGCATGCCTGGCAGTAACCGGTTATTTCAGATCTGCAACCAATCCGGCACACAGCCCCTTCTTCTCATCATCAAGTTGCGGGATAACCAGCATTTTCCCTGCAGGGACCAGTGACTTGAAAACAAATTCCCGGAGACTTTTATACAGCTCCTCAATGTCCGGTTTTTTTTGAGAATCATTCCGGATTAGAACCGGATTATCTGCCGGATTGTTTTTTAGAATTGAAACAATACTCATAACAAGCATTGAGGAATCAGAAACCTCGAATATACCTTTCCCGATACCGTCTTTTAAAATGTCCTCGACCGCGTATAAATATTTTATCAGGTATTTTTTTACATAAACCGTCGCTGCATTCCTTCCTTCAACCATATCCCGGTAACAGAGCTGCCGCAGGCTGCGTACTGGAATATGATCATTTAACGCTGCGAATGAATAGATCAACAGGGCCAGTTTTATATCCGGTTCGTCTTTCGTTGCATGTATCTGTAAAAATACCGGCTGCAGCAGCCTGTCGGCAACAGTTTGAAAAACGGATGTGAGTACATGGCCGTACAGGTTATCCTTGCTTCCGATGTAATAGTATATCCGGGAAGGATTGATCCCTGCACCTGCTGCAATGCTGTCAATCCTTGCATTGCCGAAACCTCTTTCGGAAAACTCGGTTACGGCTGCATGGATTATTTTATTCTTAATTGTTTCCCTGTTTATTGCCCTGCTCTTCATTTTTTACCGGATTTCGTCCTGTTTTTGTTAACCTTGATCTCATCATGCCCCAATGCCGGCTCAGGGAGATGAGCGTCATTTTCTAAAACTTTCGGCTGGTAAATCGTATGTCTTATATAAATTCCATTTAATGCGAGCATGCCTGCCGCGAGTCCCTTGACGTCCTCTGCTATGTAATAAAAACATGGAATGAGCACAAGGGTAATGAACGTCGCAAACAGGAGTCCCCAGCCGAAAGCCAATGCCAGCGGCGCAACAAGATAATCCTTGCCGCCAAAACCGTACATGACTGGCAGAAGCTCAAGGAACATTGATCCGGCTGTAAGAATGATCGGCCTGAGCCGCACGACACCCCCTTCGGCAAGGGCATCTTTAAGAGGCATCCCTTCGTCCCTGAACTTGTTTATAAACTGGACAAGCACCAGTGTGTTACTGACGATAATACCTGCAAGGCTGAAGAGGCCAAGCGTACTCATGAATGACAACGGCTGACCGTGAAAAAAAAGTGCAAATATAACGCCAACAAGAGCGAATGGAATGGCGATCATTATAATAAGAGGCATTACCAGCGATTGTGTATAAACAGTTAATATAACAAAGATAACTATGAGGGCTGCTATAAAAAGATTTCCAAGATCGCTCATCGTATCGTTTGTATCCTCCTGTTCTCCCCCGTACCTGATAATATAGTCCGGATAACGTTTTCCAATATCTGCAAACTTTGTTTCAAGAATGCTGGTTACTTCACTGGGTGTGATTATCTTTGTGTCTACTTCTGCCTGTACCTGGACAAGGCGTTTAAAATTAAGCCGGTTGATCTGGGAATATCCTTTGTATATGGTTACATTGCTCACCGAATCAAGTGGTATCAGTCCGCCCATCATGTTGGATACCTTGACATCATGAAGGCTTGTCCTGTCTTTACGCGCGTTTTCCGGAAACCTTACCCGTACTCCAACCTCCTCCTCGTTCTGGTTTACCAGCGTGGCAACCGATCCGGAGAATGAAGCGTTTATTGCTGAAGCGATATCATAGGCGGAAATTTTTGTCCATGCGGCCATCCTTTCGTTGACTGTATACTGGTATTCGGTCTTGCCGCTCTCAAGGTCTACTGTTATATCCCTTACTCCTTTAACCGTAGGAAGAAAATCATTGTATTCATCAGCAATCTTTTTCATCACTTCGTAATCAGCGCCCTGTATTTCCACGTTTACAGGTTTTCCAACCGGCGGACCCAGAAAAACTGATTCCAGTTTTATATTAATTTCCCTTGATATATATCCGCTCTCCTGGGCAACTGATATCTTTCTTCGCAGATCAGCGTTTATTTCATCTGCTGTTCTTTTCCTTTCTTTTTCAGGTACAAGATAAAGTTCGAATGTACTTTTATAAGTTGCCTTTGGCGGTTTGGGATCTGAAAAATCAATATAATCTTCGCCAACATAAAGATGAAGTGCTTTGAACTCTTTTGCCGGGACAGATTCAATAATCAGCTGTTCCAGCTTTTTCATTTCATCCAGGTTGGACTGGAGATTGGTTTCAAAAGGCATTTTAACCTTGATCCTTATCTGCTCCTCGCCGCCTCCTGTGATAAATTTAAATCCGATTCCAGGGATAAGAGCCAGGGATGAAATAAAGAATATAAGCAGAATTCCCACTACGATATAGCGATGCTTAAGGGCCGCTGTTACTAATCCCTTGTACTTTTTCTGTACCTGGCCAAAAAGCCCTTCTTCAAAATTCTTATCCTCTTTCTGTTCCCTGCTTATAAACTTATTAAGCTTCTCTCCGAATATTTTTGAAAATAATTTTTGAGGAAGAGTAATTTCTCTTTTGTCCCTTCCTTTTTTGTGAGAATCACCGAGGAATTTATTGAGAAAATAGGGAAGTATAAACATCGCGAAAAACCACGAAGCGACAAGGGTCGCAATTATTACAATAGGTATTGCCCTGATAAATCTTCCGATCAAACCTGAAACGAGCAGTAGCGGCATAAAAGCAATAACTATACACAGAAGTGTTACAGTGACAGACCAGAAAATTTCGGATACTCCATTTTCAATTGCGATTTTCCGTTTGATTCCCTGTTCTATGTACCTGTGTGAGTTCTCGGCAATTACAATACTGAAATCAACCATCATGCCCAGTACCATGATCATACCGAAGAGGCTTATAATATTAATTGTTATATCTTGGTACTTCATAACAGCAAAGGTTGCCATGAAGGTTATGGGTATTCCCGCAAGAACAAGGGCGGACATGTGCCTCCCCAGGAGAAGAAACATGAAAAGTCCAAGGATTACAAAACCCAGGATTGCTTCATGAACAACAGACATAATCCTGTTTTTTGTCAGACTGCTTTTGTCATTGAATAATGATATATCAACATCATTGTAGCCAGGATCTGAATACCCGGCTGCTGCTTTACTGATCGCTTCAGCCAGTTTTAACTCATCAGCGCTCCTTTTTTTCCAGAGTTTAAAAACGATCGCCTGCTTGCCATTGAACCTGTGGTGGACATCGGCCTCTTCATAAGTATCCGTTACTTTTGCCACGTCGCCTATTCTCAGGGAGTACCCGATATCGTTTCCCCTGATGATTGTGTTCCTTATCTCCTCCGCGTTTTTAAACTGGCCTTTTGTGCGCAGTACAAATTCTTTTTTACCAACACGAAGTGGCCCGCCTGGAAAATCAATATTACGCATCTTGAGGGCATTGACTATCGTGTTCAACCCGATCCTGTTCCTGTCAAGCGCGTCGGAATCAACCTCCACAAGGTATTCCCTGTCGTAATAACCGTACTTTTCCACCTCGGCAATTCCATCTATGTCATAAAAGAAGCCCTCGGATTTGTTTGCGAACTCCCGAAGCCTGTTATACGGTACACTTTCGTCTTTGCCTGTAAAAGCCACGCTTACAAGTTCAGTAGTTTCTACGGTAACCTCGGCTACAAGTGGTGTACGGGCGACGGAGGGAAGGCCGGTCACCTGCTCAACCGCATCCTTGATATCCTGGACAACCTTTTTTTTATCTTTCACATCATCAGCAATATATAGAACAAGAAGTGATAAATTCTCTACATTATATGCCCTGACCTTGTCCAGGCCGCTTACCTCGCGAAGTTTTTTTTCAATTGGAATTGAAACAAGTTCTTCGGCGTCAGTTGGTGATGCGCCGGGGTAAATAGTCGTTACAGTTACCATGTCAAGTGTTGAATCAGGGAGTGACTCTCTGTTTAGCATAGAATATGACGTTATACCTGCGATTACGAGAATAGCAACAACCAGGTTAACAAGAAGGTCCTGCTCAAGAATATAATTTATGATCCTTTTCATAATTACCTCTGCTTGAATTATACGTATTGAAAATAAGAATTATCCTGCCGCATGGAAGCCCCGGGTAGATCAGATATGTGCTTTACATTCATCCGGACTGCTTTTTTTTAACCATAATACTATTAAGCACAAGGTCAATAATGTGTTTCCTTCGTGATTCCCGGAATTCATTTTCATCGGTAATCTCGATATCAAAGACCTCGGAGATTGAACCGCTGATATAGTAGACGACTACCATTCCGATTATGCTGATGATCAGCTGGTCCGTATTGATATCACGGATAATCTTTTCTTTTTTCCCATTGTTGAATAAGAGCCTCGTTGATTTGAGCGGATCTTTATCTTCGTGAAGGTTTTTTACCTGCCGCACAACGCGCGGTATCTCTTCAGAGCCGTTGCTCAGGGAATCAACAAAAAGTTTTGTGTAGTTTTTATTCTCGTTGAAGAATGTGATCATTGCAGTTATTATTCTGGAGATCTGGTTTCTGTAATCCATGGGTGTATGAGCCTCACCCCAGGTTGAGTCATGCATAAACAGGTAAGCCTGATCTATGATGTACTTTAACACTTCAAAATACAACTCATCCTTGTTGTGGAATATGTAGTAGATCATGGCTTTGTTTATATGTGCACTGTTCGCAATCTCCTCCATGTGGGCGCCGTGCCTGCCCTTGTTTGCAAATACCGGGATTGCCGCGTTGATTATCCTGTCCCTGCTTTTCATACACCCTCGTAAATTAACTATTCAGTTAAACTTTTACGTTAAACTCTTTAATTTATATACGGAGTATAGCCAAGTTTTTTTCATTAAACTGGGGGGTTTAAAATAAAAATTAATGTTTATTAAATATTGTATGTTTGTGTGTAGAAATAAAAAAAGCTGCCCTGCGGCAGCTTTTTCTTTAACTTATAGTAACCGTAACTGCTACTTTATCATAGCAGACGCAATCTTCACAGCTTCATCAATCGCTTTCTGCAGCCCTGAGGCGTCCCTGCCGCCGGCCTGCGCCATATCCTTGCGGCCTCCACCGCCTCCACCAACAATGCTGACTGTATCCTTGACAAGTCTGCCGCAATCAATACCCTTTTCAACAGCCCTGTTTGTAGCTGCGTAAAGAAGCATGGCCTTTCCGCCCGTATCTGAACCGAAGAGTACGACACAGTTCTGAACCTTTTCGCGTACAGAGTCCGAAAGTTCACGCAGTGCATTGACATCAACATCGCTGAATACTTTCGCGATAACCTTTACCCCTGACACATCTTTTCCGGAATCTATGATGGAATCGATATCTGATGAAAGGCCGGCCTTTTTCAGTTTATCTATTTCTTTTTCGAGAGATTTGCTGCGTGCAACAATTTCGTCAATTTTTTTCACGAGCCCGGTCTCGGGGATGTTGATGCTTGAAGTAAGTGCTGATGTGATGCCTTCAAGTTCGTTGAACCTGTCGAGGAGCCCTTTAAGTGTAACGGCTTCTATTCGACGGATGCCGGCACCGGGTGAACTTTCTTTTAATATTTTGAACAGGCCTATTTTGCCGGTGTTGGTTACGTGAGTTCCGCCGCAGAGCTCCATACTGAAGCCCGGCACATCAATGACGCGTACAGTATCCTCGTACTTTTCATCGAACACGGCCATGGCGCCCATCTTTACGGCATCCTTGATGTTCATGATGGTTGTGGTCACGTCGATGTTCTCCCATATCTTGCGGTTGACCATACCTTCAACTTCAGCGATCTCTTTGGCGGTCATGGCATTGAAGTGGGAGAAGTCAAAACGCATGCGTTCAGGTTCAACTACAGATCCTGCCTGTTTCACATGATCGCCAAGAGTTTTGCGCAGTGCAGCCTGAAGCAGGTGTGTTACAGTGTGATTGGCGCGTATAAGGTTCCGGTTCACTGTATCGATCCTGGCCTGTACACCGTCACCCTCTTTGAATGAGCCTTTAACTACAGTTCCAACATGTATAATTGTTTTGTTGTGCTTTTTGGTGTCCTCAACTTTAAAAACGGAGTTTCCGCAGACTATTTCGCCAATGTCGCCCACCTGACCCCCCGACTCGCCGTAAAAAGGTGTGCGGTCAAGAACCATTAGTCCTGTTTCGCCCTGGCTCAGTGAACCTGCCCGTTTAGGGCCGTTGTAAAGCATGAGCACCATTGCATCGGACGTCTCCTTCTCGTAGCCAAGGAACCCGGTGTTGCCGGCAGCAGAAATAATCTCATCGAACGCGGCTTCAAGGCCAAGCTCGCTACCCTTCCAGCTCTGTTTGCCGCGCTCCCTCTGTTTCTGCATCTCTGCATTAAAGGCCGCGATGTCTACATCAAGACCCTGCTCCTGCGCCATCTCCGTGGTCATCTCAAGGGGGAAGCCGAATGTATCATAAAGCACAAAGGCATCGGAGCCTGTAACTATCTTCCCATTTCTGGATTTAACTGATTTAATAATCTCCTCAATGCGGTCCATGCCGTTTTCAATTGTTTCAAGGAAACGCCTCTCCTCTGATTCGATCACGTTCTTCACGTTGGCAACGCTTTGCGTCACCTCGGGGTAGAAGTCACCCATGATGCTGACAATCGGGTCCACCATTTTATAGACGAAAGGTTCCTTGAGGCCAAGCAGCCTGCTGAAGCGCAGCGCCCGGCGAAGTATACGGCGCAGTACGTAACCGCGGCCGTCATTGGAGGGGTAGATGCCGTCTGACATGGCGAATGTGAGAGTGCGGCCATGCTCAACAATTACTTTTATCGGGAGCATGTTTTTTCCCTCGTACTTCATCCCTGACTCGCGGCTGACAAATTCTATGAGTGATTTAAGTTCATCTGTCTCGAAAACAGAATCCACTCCCTGGACAAGTGTGGCAAGGCGTTCGAGTCCCATGCCTGTATCGATTCCTGTACGGGGAAGGGGGTGCAGCTGTCCTGCTTCGTCCTGGTTGAACTGGTTAAACACAAGGTTCCAGAACTCCATGTAGCGGTCACAGTCGCATCCCGGTTTGCAGTCAGGCTGGCCGCATCCGAACTTCTCTCCGCGGTCAAAGTAGAGTTCCGAGCAGGGACCGCACGCGCCGGTTTCCCCGGCGGGTCCCCAGAAGTTGTCCTTTTTGCCGAGACGGACAATCCGTTCGGCAGGTATACCAATCCGCCTGTTCCATATTTCAAATGCTTCATTGTCATTCTCGTATATGCTGGCCCATAGCAGCTCCTTCGGGAAACCTATCACATTGCTGGAATAGTCCCATGCGAAATCTATTGCCTCCTGCTTGAAGTAGTCACCGAAGGAGAAGTTTCCCAGCATTTCGAAGAGTGTAAGGTGGCGTTTGGTGCGCCCCACCTGCTCAAGGTCGCTGGTTCGCAGGCATTTCTGTATTGATGCGGCGCGTGTGTATTCAAGGTCAACTGTACCGGCAAACATCGGTTTGAACTGTACCATGCCCGCAGTGGTGAAAAGGAGTGTCGGGTCATCCTTGGGAACGAGTGAACTTGAGGGCATGATCCTGTGACCGTTGGATTTAAAAAAATCTATGAATGATGTGCGTAAATCTCTGACTTTCTGCATTGGATATACCTTTTAGTATTGATGATGCTTTAGATGCAATCTTCGCGGGAGTGATGGTTTTTTTTCAAGAAATATTTAAAAGATAATACGGTGATTTAGAGGTTATATGCTAAAAATCCTCGCTATCCGGGTTTGAAAATAAATCATAGACGGAAATAACAGCATCTTCAAGCAGTTCGTACGGGAGAAACCTGAAGTGCGGGGTATTTTTTATTTTAGCCACAACATCTCCCATGGTCGTGGAGCATTCGGCTGTATCGAATGCATCAATAATCATCCGCGTAAGCGGTTCAATGAATTTATATCCATCCGAAATATGCTCCATGAATATTATTAGGATCAGCTCATGAATTTCACTGTAGTGCTGGTTGAAGGTGCGTTTAAATCCCAGTTCCTCGCAGAAAAAATCGATCACCAGCTGAACAAGTATCGCCTTTTCAGGTATAATTATCCCCGCGCTCTCTGCAGCCATGTCAACCGATTTAGAAAGTCTGCTGTGTAAAAAATATCCGTCTTTATGATACTCGAAAAAAAAGGATATCTGGTAAAAAACAAACTGAACCATGAACTCGCTGCGGCCGCGAAAAATATCCTTCCTTGTGAACCTGAACTTGTTGTAGAGATCATCCATAAATACACCCTGTTTTTGATTCCCCCGCCGCCAAAGGCGGCGGGGGGACCGGAGTATTTTATTCCGCAAACCGGTTGAGGAATAAACACTCAGTTTATATTGTAACATCACGAGCAACACAATTAATACGCCGCGGATGCGGTTAAGAGAAAAAATTTTTTTGAAAAAATAAATTTTTTTTGAGTTTAAGTCGTGGATGTCAGCTGCCTGTACTGAATTTTTCAGAATTAATTCAGCTGAACGTTGAGCTGAATTCCTGAATTGGTATCCGGTACAGTAATAGTTGCAGTTTGTGGTGTATAACCTGGCATATCGCAGGTTAAATCATAAGTACCAGGCATAAGCAGCCTGTGGTAGTAGCCGTCAGCGTCTGTGTAAACAACAAGGTCGCCGCCTGGAATTGTGATCTTTACGCCGGCAATTCCGTTTGCGGGATCAGCTCCGTCGGTCACCCTGCCGTAAACGCCGTAACCCGATTTTTTTATAAATGCAACAAGTGAATCGCGGTTGTAGCTGTATGTCTCTTCGATGTCTTCGGGATATACCGGGTATTTGCTTTCGGCGATTTCTACAGTGTAGTCCAGGCACCCTGCATCAAGGTAGCTCCAGTCCTGCATTGAGCCGGTAATGACATACCAGTCTCCGCCATTGATTGTCCCGTGATAAACATAAGTGGATGTCAGTATGTCCGGGTTAGTGTAGAATGCAGGTGTTCCTGCCTCGGCATATACAAGGCCCATGTATTCGACCATGGTGTTTTCTGCTGGAAATATCCCCTTGCTCTCTTTCCCGTAATCAAAGGGCATGTTAACTATTACTTCGCCGGAGTGAAGGGTAATTCCGGATGTGAATCTTTTTGAAATAGAATACTGGCTTACTGCATAGCTTTCAGGTTCTGAGAATGCGTAGTCACCATATATCGAGTAGGCATCACTCCATTCCCTGCTGAAGTTCCTGTTAAGGTCAACACCGTTGCTGTTGTACCTTCTGCTGTTTATGTAGCCGTCGGGATTTATGACAGGGATGATGACAATGTACCGGGAATTGATAAGATCCATGATTTCAGCATTGCTGTTACCGTACTCTGTTAATAAATAATCTATGAACCGGAGAAGAACTTCGGTCGTGATCTTCTCGTTGCCGTGAATGCCTGCTGAAATCCTGACTCGCGGTTCCATTTCAAGACTGGCTGGACCGGTGCTTGTTCCGGAATAACTGGAAATTACCAGGGCACTGATAGGCTTGCCGTCAACGCTTGTTCCTACCTGCTCGATTGCTGTTATTGATGGATAGGCGTCATGCGCGTCATCAATAAACCGGTTTATTTCATCAATGGTGTAATAGACATAACTTTCAGTACCCGAAGGTTCAGATTCGCATGAGGAGAGCACCAGCATGAAAGCAATAATAAATGCTGCTGAAGGGATTATTTTTTGAATATACAGTCCGGTCATTTTCATATTAATTCTTTGATAAAATAATTATACATGAGTTACTTCAGGTCTATGTTTGTAAAATAAAAAACTGATATTCAGGGGAACTATAGCACTTAACGGTAGAATCAGCAGCTGTCATCGAACGAAGTGAAGCAATCTGTTCAGGCGTTAATCTGTTTGGTATAACAATATGGGTATTTCCCAAAACAGACTGCCACGGCATTTTATGCCTCGCAGTGACGTTCTGTGTGCTAATCCAATCGCGAAATGATATAATTGCATGAAATCATGGATTATAAGAGGCAGGGAACAACTTTTGCTTGAATTTTACAGGCATGATTTATTAAAATAAAAGTATTCCAACAGGAACAGGTCCGGTTAAATGATCAATAAAAAAAGTAAAAAATCCTCCGGTGAAAGCGAAGTACTGAATAACCAGGCTGCTGGTGATCCGGGTACCGGTTCAGATATTATTGCGCCGCATAAATTCACCCGCAAAGAGAGGAGACACCTTAAAAAAGAGATGCGCAGGATGAAACCTCTATGGAGGAGGATTTCATGGCAGTTTGTCAGGACCCTGCTGATCCGTGTTCCCCTGGTGATTATCGCGGTGCTTGCTGTTACGCTTTTCACGCTTAAGATATACCTTACGCCTGTTACTGTGCAGAAACTTGCCACATCCGTCTTTGCCGGGATGTCGAACGGGTCACTTAAAATGGATGTCACTGAATTCAACATATACAGGGGCTGCGTAATCAGGAACATAGTTGTACGCAGCGGCGCGGACTTTAACAATGAAAAAGTTTTTGAAATGGAGAAGTTCGTGTTCAGGTACCACTTCTTCAGAATGTTTACCGGCAGCATAAGGTTCCCTGAAATCGGGCTGTACAAGCCGCGCGTTTACCTGAAGGAGAAGAACGGGAAATGGAATGTCTCCACTTTAATGAAACCATCAGAGAAGAAGGTGGAGGAACCGGAAGAGGAGGATGAGGGTGAAATTTCGGATGAAATCAGTCTCCCCATATCCGTTGATTTTCTTCTGAACTTTTATCTCGATGACCTGCGGGTCTTTGTAAAGGGCGCGGATTTTTCTGCACAGATGCAGGGTCTTACTTTTAACGCGAATATCGATATCCCCCCATTTAAAAAAATACCTAAATCGGTCCAGGCTGTAAAAATAATCAGGACCATGAGATTTGAACTTAATCCGTCAGGGAACATGGATGTCAGCTTTTATTCAAACGGTGCAGAAAGCTCACCGGATCTGGTCCTTAACTGGAAACTGATTTTTAATAACGGGGATAAATCCGAATTCAATTCAAGCCTTGAGTTCGGCGCAAAGCGTATGCCGCTGCGTCTGAAGGACAGGGTATTTTCACCATTCGATTTTATGATTTCTTATGATATATTCCTGAATCCCATAGATGATTCAGTGCGGATCACGGATTTTACTATAAACTTCAAGGGGAGCAACTGGCTGAAGTTAGGCGGAACAGTTGGCAATGTGACGAAGAACCAGGTCCTGAAAATTGACATGAAGGAGAGCCGCATACCGCTGAAGGATCTTTACCCGTATTACGTGCTAATGACCGGGGACCGGGCTACACGTTTTAATGGAGATGTTTCACTCTATCCGCTTTCTGTCCGGGGTACAGTGTCTAACCCGGACGTAAAGGGCGGAGTTAACCTTAAAAATATCTACTTCAAGATTCCCGGAACCGAGGCGAGCATTCCTTCCCTGGTTCTTGATTATTCTGCTTCAGGACCCATGTCGCGCATGGAGCTGGGGCTGGATCTGAAAGTCCCTCATATCGCCTATGTTATAGAAGGGAGCAAGTCAGGGGGCAACGGGCTTAAATTTAATACCGGTATCACAGCGCTTGACGGATTCAGTATTTTCAGGATAAATACAATGTCGCTTAATTTCTATGAACCTGTTTCAGGAAAGGATGCTGTTGCCATGCTGCTCAATGGCGAGGTGAACACCGCGGGTTCAATTTCGGGTTGGATTAATATCAGCAGGCTGCGGCTCAATACTGCTCCGCTGAAGGAGATGGTGCCCGGGAGGTTCAGGAAGAGCGTGGAGTCGATCCCCCTGAAAAAGCCTGTAAACCTGGGGCTTGTGACAAAGTTTTTTATGGGTGATAACCTTGTAGATGCAGACCTGGACATTTCGGCATTGGTCCCGGACTATGGTGTTGAAGACCTGAAACTTTCAGCATCGGTTCAGCAGGACAGGAAGAAGCAGCGGGTCACGGTGGAACACCTGACGCTCGGCAGCAGGACCATGAACCTCCTGCTCGCGGTTAACGGAACAGTCGACCTGAAAAAATCCCCAATGTCCGATTCTAACCTGAAAGTATCCCTCGAGCTGAACAACAGCGCGATGAAAAATATTTTCGGCCCATGGGCGACATCCGGTATGGTAAAACTCACAGCCGGGATGAAGGGTGACCTGGACACCGGCGTAGTCAAAGGCAGCCTCGTCTGTTCAGGGTTCAACCTGAAGAACGACGAAATGATGCTGGCACTTTACGGTCTTGACATGAACTTTCCATTTGAGTATGAACTCGCTGCGCGCAAAGCGGTACAGTCTTACCTTACGGTGACACAGAAGCAGGTTATTGAGAGCGAACACTTCAAGGAGAAACCGAATTTCACAATAAAGTCATTCAGCTTCAAGCACCCGGCGCGTGAAAGAAAAATTGAATACATGAAGGATTTTTCTGCCCTCATGTACTTCAGGGAAAACGTGTTCAGGATTGCAGACCTGAAGGCCTCGGTCATGGATGGTTCATTATACGCCAGGTCGATCATGTTCAACTTCGCGGATTTTAAACTGCACCACATGGAGTTCGACCTTATCCTTGACGCAACAAACATCAATATAGGCAGGATGGATGAGCCTGATTATAAAAAGGTGATTCCTAAAGATGCCGAGTTGTCCCTGAGCGCGAATTTTTCCGGTAAGGGACTTAACATAAACAGGGAACTTACGGTTTCGGGATATATTAACATATATGAAATTGGAATAGATTTCGCCAACAGGCTGATGAAGGGGCTGAGCCAGGAGAAGGGCAAGTCCAAGCTTGGCCAGCCTGTGCAGTTTATAGTGGATAATTCCATGGGAATTGAAGGATTTGACTTCAAGCTGGACAAGGGGCTCGCTTACCCGACTGTCAAACTCTGGAGAAAGATAATCAGCGTGCTTGCTGTTGTTGACAGGAGTGAAGTGAAGTTTGACAGGATCCCGGTACAGGAATACTTACGCAAGGTTACGGAGGAGTAAGATCATGAGATGTAGTATTGCATTTTTACTTATAATTACAGCAGCGGTTTATTCAGCATCGGGATGCAAGTCAACTCCAAGCTGCCTTTCGGTTGTTCCGCCGTCGCTGAACCTCACTTCAGAAAAGACAGTTGTTGAACGCCAGATCATCGGCGATTACATGGAGCTGGAAAAGGATGCCTGGGTTATCGCCTCTGTCAAAACACCGCATTCATCGGGCAGGACAAAGTCCGACATGACCGGTGACCCTGAACTGCTCAAGGCCGAAAAGTTAAGGTCGTTCCATGCTGAACGGCTCGCATTATACAAGTCTGAAGGCGCAGCGGGCGAGGCGAGCGATGGATTTGCAGCATACATCCAGTCTGAAAAATACGAATCGGACCCCGCGCAGAAAAAGATACTCCTTGCGGTAATAGACGAAGAGAACATGGCGCGTAAAATTATTTTCAGGCGCTCACTCTTTGTAATGAATAACGCGGAACCATCGGCTGATGAAGTAAAAGCGTTCGGGAGAATTTTTGCCGGGGAGCAGATGATGCTTGCGGGTAAGGGTGAGTGGATACAGGAAAATTCCGGTAAATGGGTGAAGAAAAAATGAAGAGATACGTTTTCGCCATACTGCTTGCACTGCAGGTTGCCGCGGTGCTTTCATGTGAAACAAAAGACCCGTACGATGTATCGTTCAGCTATGCCGGTATTATAGACAAGGAGTACAGGTTCAATGTGGGACGGGTTATTCCGGTTACAATTGGGCAGTCGATTGAAACCGACGGAGACATTTCTTCAGACGGCATGTATTTTTACTACACATCAAATGTGGACAGCGGAAACTTTGATATCTACCTCAGGGCAATGAATAATATTACAACAGTCCGGATAACAGCTCATCCGTCAAAGGAGACAAACCCGGTTATTTCTCCTGACGGCGAAACACTCGCATTCGTGTCTTTCAGGGACGACCCTGAAGGTGATATTTATACAGTTGATATTGACGCGGAGAAACTTATCCGCAATGGAAAAGAGAGCGCAGAGTCAAATGATACCCTTGACTCGAAACTGGTGAACCTGACCGCGGAGCAGCAGGGAGAATCAGGCGCTAACCTGGCAATCCGCGAGGCCAACCCGGCCTGGAGCCCGGACGGAAAGCACATCGCCTATTCACGCACAATGCGCGGCTCAACTGAAATCTGGATCATGAAAAAAAACGGGAAGGATAAAAAACAGCTTACATCTGATGGAGGTGATTACCCTTCATTTTCTCCTGACGGGATGAACATCGTTTATGTTTCATACAGTGGAAGCAACGATGGTGAGATTTATACTCTAAATATTGAATCGGGAAAAACAGAAAAGGTGCAGGCAGAGCCCGGGATCAAACTATATCCCTGCTACGCCGGCAGCGAGGGGAAATTCATATATTCGCTCATAGCGATAGACACAAATCAAAACGGCAGGCTTGACCTTGATGACCGGTCCGTGCTTCAATACTCCGATGTCAGGGGAGGAAATTCCTACAGGCTCACAAAACAATCAGTATCCTCATTCAAGGCAAAGTGGCTGAGTGCGGTAAAGACAAGGGACTACCAGGGGATAATTCTTTATACAGACATTACCGGCGAAAACATAAACCTCAACATAATACCGGACAGCGGCATCATCCCTAAAAAACAGAACGCAAAACTGCAGCTTGAATACTGCAGCACTTACCTTGAAGAATGGGACGATGCCGAGAGATACGAAATGTCCCTTGAAGCAGTGAACTTTTTTTTCGGAAGCAGCAAAGATAATTCCGCCAGGACCTATGTTGACCGGTCACTGGGGATGTCTGCGTCGTATTATATAATGGCAGGGAGAAAACAGGATGCAGAGAAGGTCATAGCCCTTCTGAGGAAACGGGCTTCTGAGAAGAACCCCTACGCGTCGCTGCAGCTCCGGATAGCAGAGGATATGCTTGCCGGAAGAAAAGGGAGCAATGAAAAGATGCTGGATACGCTCCGCAGCGACAAAGATAAAAGTTTTTATATACCATTCGCAACTGAAGATGTTGGAGACCTGTACTACTCTTCCGGAAACAGGGAGGCGGCATCGCGCGTATACAGCGCAATAATAAAAACATACCCCGACTATGAGCGGGCAATGGATATCCACGTAAAGATTTCGCTATGCGATGACGACCTGCGTTCAAGGCAGCTCTCTGAATCAGCAGTAAATGTTCTCTCTTCTGGCAACGCTAACCAGAGAATAACAGTTGTTCGTAACCTCATATATGGTTTTCAGAAGGGTGACTTCCCTGCGGCATCGGCAGCATCATACCTGAAAAATGTTTCAGTGCTTAAGGAAAAGTTTAAAGATGATAAAAAGATTCTGCCAGTGATTAAATATTCGGCGGGCCTGCTTTATCTTAAAGCCGGTGATTCAGGGAACGCATCCAGGGAGTTGAAAGAGACCCTTGAGATAACGCCAAAAAACGACATCATCAGTCACCTTGCAAATATAATAATGGGCGACATTGAACGAAGGGCGGGACGTTCCGGAGAAGCTGAAAAATATTACAGTGAGGGTTTCAACAGCCACTCAAGAAGGTTCAGGACCGGGAATTTACGCGAGAGGCTTTCATGGCTTGTTGATTATTACGAGCAGACAGGGATAAGGCTTTCGGTTTCGGGCAGGTTCATGGAGGGCGCGCATAACCATGAGAAGAATATACTCCTCCTTACAAAGATGCACAACAAAAGGCTCTTCCCTGAAATATATACCCGGTATGCCGCAAGGGCACATGTTCTTTATGTTGATTCGTTTATTGAGTGGAAAGGGGAACAGGGAATCGCGGAGCTTGAAAAATCATACAATGACAACATGCCCCTTTTCAGGATGGACTTTAACAGGGCCGCGATCTACGGCCTTGCATATATTTATACAAAGAAGGCTCTCTACATAGAAAATACGCCCCCTGCAGATACTGATACGCGGACGGAACCACTTGTAATTGATGCGCTTGCAAAGAGTGATCAACAGATCGAGTGGGCGCTCTTTCTCGATGATACATTCATTGAGCCTTACCTTCTGAAAAGCTGGAACTACCAGTTTATAGACTACCGCCGCTCGACCGGTGACGAGGTATTCTCGGATTCTTCGGATAAATTCTTCCCGGAACACCTCTGGGAGAAAAGTGTGCCCATACTTGAAAAAGCGGTTACGGCGAATGATGAGTCAACGAACCCGGAAAACGAAGGGAACCTTAATCTCAACATGGCCAATACTTATTTTCTGCTTCAGAACTATCCGCGGGCTTTGAAGCATTACCAGCTTGCTGCAAAGTACAAGAAGAGCTTCGGAACTGAAACAGAGCAGGCTCTTTATCATTTTCATTACGGCTACTGTCACTGGCAGAACAATGATACCGCGAAGGCCAGGGATGAAATAAGCAAGGCTTACGCAATATACAGGGGCATGACCGCGGGTAGAACAGGGATGTACGCGTCACAGTACCTTGTGTTCTACAGGTACTTTGCGCTTTTCAGCAGGTACGATGGAAAATATAGCGAGGCCATAAAGTGGTACAGGATGATCCTGGACCTTGCGGACGGGAACAAACTTGAAATTGACCGGGCACGCTACCTGCAGGAGATCGCGCGCTGTTACATTGAGATGGGTGACACTGATACTGCAATTTCATATATCAACCAGGCTGAGCAGCTTCTTAAAAAATATCCCGACGATACGAGGAAGTACTATGCGAAGATAAAACTTTTCGGCATTGGTCCTTTCCCTGTTTACGACATGGGACCTGATTCCCTTGTCATCGGCGGGAGCAGCATATTCTATCCGCTCGATACGTTCAGCAAGAAACTGCTGAACCTCTCAATGCTGGAAGAGATTGCGCTTAAAAATAATGATTACGCTGCCGCGGTCAAACACCTGAAGAATAAAATCAAGCTTACAGCGGAGAAGGATACAGAGCTTGCAAATGACATAATGATCAGGTCGAAGAACAACCTGGGGTATTACTATTTCCTGTCCGGTAAATATGCCGATGCAGAGAAACAGTTCATTGAAACCGGTAAACTTTCCATTGAAAAAGAAAACCGGGATGGAATGTTCTCCTCTATCTTGAACCTTGTAAACCTCTACTCCATGATGATAGAGGAGAACCTGGATCCGGGACGGGACTGGCTTAAAGTTACAGGGTCAGCCATAAAAACAATCCAGGGACACAGGGATACGTACAGGAAACTTGCCCTGAATCAGGAGATGGAAGACCTTGAAAAGAAAGCTGAAACTGCAAAACGTAAAGTTACCGCAGAGGAGAAAGAGGCTGCGGAACTCAGGGTCAGCCGGGAGACTGACGAGGTAAATTATAAACTTGATATAGCTGTGAGCACCCTTAAATTCTACAGGGCGGAAATTCTCTATTCGAAGGTCAGGCCGCAGAAGACAGAGAAGGATGCGGCTTATAATCTGTATGCCGGGAACAGGGAAATCTTCAACCTCTACACCGAGGCGCTTGCGGGATTCGAGACCGCCTTGTCTGTATCGGGCGTGTCAGTGAATCCCGGGCTCCAGTGCAGGCTGCTGATAAACAGCGGTACGTGCTACGAAAAGCGCGGGGAATACGAAAAGGCCTATGTGGCTCTCCTTGACGCGAAGACGATCGCTGACAAATACGAGCTGCGGTGGCTGAAGATTTCAGCGAACCATGCACTGGGGTCGTTCATGCACAGGTCCGGCAGCGAGGTTGAAAAGGGGGACGCCAGGGTCCTTGCCGACAGGTACATATCATCTGCTCTTGAAATTGCCGAGGAACACCCGCTGCTTGTTGTAACCCACGCTGAGCGTATAAGGAGCATTTACAGGGAGTATATACAGATGCTGATTGCCTCCGGCAACAGCAGCAGGGCATTTACAGTCTCTGACAGGTACGCGCAGTTTACACGTATTGCGCTTGTGAACTCAATCTCCCCTGAATTCAAAAACAGCTATGACCGCAGGATCTACTACGACTACATTGCGGCGATCGGGAAACTCTTCCGGACCGGTGATGAAATATCCGCACTGCTTGAATCAGGCGCGAAACCCGAATCAGAAAAACTTGCTGAACTGAAAAAGAAATGGAATGAACATTCCGCGCAGGTGCGCTCGATGTACGATATGGCTGAAAACTACAACCCGCTCATATCATCCTGCCTTGAAATCGGGGCAGTCGTGGTTCCCGATTCTGCGTATGAGATATACAGGTTCCAGGATACGCCCAAAGGGATTTTCTGGTGGAGGATTTCCGGTAAAAAATTAAGTTCAGGATACCTGGATTCCGCGGATTCAGCTGCAGTGAACAGGCTGTTCGATGGCGACAATGCAAAGCCCGTATTTATACTGCTCAATGAATCTTTTATTTCACTAATAAACAGCGGTATTGTCATTGCAAAACCGTACAGTGCGGTTAATACCCTGGACCGGATAGGGTATTACCTGGAGGACACAAATCCGCTTACAGCAGAACTGCTTTCTTCAATAGATTTTGACGGTTCCGCTGCAGGTGTAAAGGTCACGTCATGGAATGATAAAATCAACCCGGCTGATTTTTCCACGGTTTTAAGTACCGGTGATTTAACGGACGCCACAGGTCCCTCTGCGCTTTTCAGTTCAGGGATACTCCCGGCATGCATTGTCAGGGCAGGGACTGGTTATGATTACAGCAGCATTGTACTGGAGACTGAGGCCGCGCTCTACGCTGGAACAACACGGGTAGTTTTTACAGGGAGTGATAAAAATTCTGTCGTAACGGATATTATCAGCAGTGTTTACAGGCCTGGGACAAAACTTCTCCCTGAAAATACGCTTGTTTGTGGATATATCAGGACAACAATCCCTGAAACATATAATGTGGAAAAAACCGCTGACAGGGAATACAGGCTTTATGCTGATAGCCTCGGGCGACTTGAACTTGCACCGGCCCGGGTACACCTGGCTAAGTGGTACTCTCTTAAAGGAGAAACTGTAAACCGGGAATACACAGTGAATCTCTGGCATATAAGCATGCTTGCAGGAGATTATCAAAAATCAGCAGAAGTAATAAATGCAATGAAGCCTGCGGGGGCTGAAGACCAGAATGCATATGACCTGATGACTATATGCCAGCTCCTGTACACTGGTAAAATAAGCCAGGCGAGAACTGCTTATGATAAAATTCATGGGAATCCTGCAGCTTCTGCAGATTCTGAATTCATTAATATAATACTCTCACTGGCAGAGAAAGGGGATGTCTCTGCGGTTAAACGGGCAGCGGCAATCAAAAAGCCTTACATGACAATTATACCGTCAGACCGTTACCTCTTCCTGGTTCTGTCATATGCGATTCTTATAAGCGACGAAGCGGCAAAAGAGGCTGCGGCACTGATACCATCAGCTGCTGCGGCATCAGAAAGGGATATGCTGCTCCTCATGACTTTTTCAGGAAGAAAAACTGCCTCAGGCACATCGATCAGGTTTGACAGGATTGCCACACTCTCTTCGGGGGGTACACCAGGCAGGACCTACGGGGAAAGCGCTGCAGGACTCTTTACCGGAGATACAGGCTATGACAGGCTGTCTCTCTTCCCCGTAATCTTTATCCTTAATTATTATACAGCTGAAGGGAATCCAGGCCGTTTCTTCACAGACAGCGACATAGCCCGGATATCGGCTGCTGCTGATCCTGTTGATGCGCTTCTGCTTCTTTCAAGGGTCAGGAAAACTTATGAAAGTAATGCTGAGTATACGTCCGCACTTGCAATGACAGTGGAGATGAAAAAATATTCACATGCAGCGCCGTATACCCTTGCTGAAATTTACGCTGATGAAGCGCGGATCCATTCTCTTGATGGTGATTACAGGGCTGCTTACGGGTCAGGGCTTGAAGCAGAAAAAATTTATGCAGAGAGGGGCGAGACAAGCAAAAGCCTGGGACTGCTGATGATCAGCATACTTACATCCACAGGGCAGTACCCTGAAGCGGCAGCCCGCGCAGAGGTGATGAAGAATGTACAGGCATTCACCGTCCGGGAGAAGTACCAGTTCGGGATACAGCTTGCTCTTATTGAATTGAACAGGCTGGGTGGACTGAAGAAGGCAACTGTTGATGATGCGGCTGAGTTTGAAAGGCTGTTTGGTTCAACCCTGAACATGCTGACTGACAATCCCTCATTAGCCGCAGGACCGGGAATGGAGTCCATGGCACAGCTTGTCTTTGACGAGTTCATCAACTACAAGATGAGGACCGGGAATTATAATGACGCCCATTATTATAACGAGATAAAAAAAATCGCACTGACATCGGTCAGGTCCGGAATAAACCTGCTTAAAAAGGGCGATGCATCATCTATGGGCAGGCTGAATGTCCTGATACCGGAAAGTGCTGTCTATGTAAACATATCTAAAAACAGGAAAGACCTCTTCATCTGGATCATAGACAGCAAAGAGAAGAAGGCATTCATTATACCCGGCGGCTATACATCAGCTGAAAAAATAATCACCGGATACGAGTCAAGGGCTGCGGCCGGTAAGGATGTTTCATCATTTTCAAAAGAGCTGCAGATACTCCTTGCACCGGTTTACGGTTCGCTTAAAAATAAAAAAAGCATAATTGTATGCTGCGATTCATGGACAGAAAAAATCCCGCTTGAGATAGCCGGTGACAGCCGCATGCTCTGTGAGCAGTATTCGATAGTATATGTTTCATCACCGCTGCTGCTTTCCGGAACTGCTTCAGAAAGGGCCGGGTCTGTGCGGGTAATTTCGTACAGCGAGGGCGATCACAGGCAGTACATTGAAAGGGCGGCGGTCAGGGAGTCCGGTGTGCCTTTCACTGTTTCAGAAAAGGCGGATGGCGGCGTGGCCCATGTAGCAGACGCAATAAATTACAACAGGTCTAAACCGTTCTTCACGGTTGAGAACGGCAGGAGCCTTGATGAACTTGTTTCAGGCTCGCGGATGGCTTACCTCACTGCGGGTGATATCAGGGGTTCGTCGGTGACAGACCTTGTGCTGACAGCACAGGACCTCTGCAGCGGGGAAATCATAGTAAACAACGCCGCAGTCAGGGATGTTAACTCTGCAGAATTTATTGAATCGTTTTATTCAGGGATGTCTGCAGGTTCAGGGAGCGAGGCGGCGTTCAGGCAGTCTGCAGATAAGCTCAGGAGCGGCAGGTACAGGCACCCGTCGAACTGGCAGGGTCTGAGAATCTATGTGTGCAGCCTGGCAGTGTCAGGAAACTGATCCAGGGTAAAGTACCGGCATAATCATGAATCCTGACACAAGGTACATAGAGGCGTCCGAAAAAAGGGTCGGGCTTGCCATAAACCGCTACTCGCTTATACAGGGGGGCGACAATGTACTGGTTGCGCTCTCAGGCGGCAAGGATTCGCTTGTTATGCTTGAGACTCTGGCAAACAGGAGGCGCAGGCTCCCGGTTACATACGGTATAACCGCTGCTCATGTGCACATAAAAAATATCGGCTACAGCGTTGACCGGGACTACCTTGCGGATTTCTGCGAAAAGCTTTCAGTCCCCCTGCATATAATAGAGGCAGAGGCAGACCTTGAGTCCGCAGGGGATAAATCAATATGTTTTGTCTGCTCCTGGCTGCGCCGCAAAAAACTTTTTGATCTTTGTGAAAGTGCGGGCTGCGGCATACTCGCTTTCGGGCACCACATGGATGACGCGGTCGAGACCCTGGTCATGAACATGATGTTCAACGGAACAATAAGTTCAATGCCACCGGCGCTTCATCTTTTCAGCGGGAAACTAAAACTCATCCGCCCGCTTATTCTGCTTGAAGAGAAGGAGACTCTTGAGTATTCCCGGCTCCGGGGATTCCCTAAAATGGTAAAGGACTGCCCGCATTCAAAGGATTCTAAAAGGGCCGAGGCAAAAAAAATAATACAGGCCATGACCTCGGTTGAGAAGACCTCGCTGAAGAACCTTTACAGGTCAATGTCAAACATACATGGTGAGTACCTGCCCATAGCCCGTGATCCGTTTGTAGCCCCGTAATGCATTACGGGGCTACAAACGGATCATTGTAACCGCACCCCTCATATGGACTAATGTTCTCCTCCTGCTGCAGGTGGGTCACATCCTCGTAGTAGGGGAAATCCCGGCACATCCTGGGACGGATGGTGTGGATCGAACACGCAGGCATTCCGTCAATTACAGCATAATGTTTGCAGCGGTAGTGGTACGGAAGGTCTGCTCCCTTCTCTTCGAATTTGAATTCAAGCATGGGGTATATCAGGTATATATCAGAAAAGTTGGGGTCTATCTGTTTGGATTTTTTCCAGAAGCCGTAGGCCTTTTCAAGGAGTTCGGGATCCTCGGCAAGCCTTACATCCTGGCAGCACATCCCGCATCTTTTACAGTCACCCATGATTTTCACCCGACAAAATGATTTTTTTCCAGAAAAGGGGTCAGAGCATAATATGGCAAATATAAAATGTTTTTAACCCGGTCGGGCTTTGGCGCAATGTGAATTTAAAATGCACTATAAGCATCTTGTAATTGACAATATAAATTGCTTCAAATAAAAAAAATGAAATATTCCAAAGCCGGGAAAGGTCTGAGCGCCATGAGAGAAAATACTGAACATCTGCTGTTTTCTAAAATAAAAAAGATTAATTTAATCCTGCTGATTCTTTTTTTTATGACAGGAGCGGTCTCATCTCTCAGGGCTGAATTTATTTTCCTCAAAGACGGCAGCATAATCGAGGGAACAATAACCTCGGATGCTGCAGACTACCTGACGCTGCAGACAAAGGATAAAAAGGAGAAACAGATAACGAGAAGTAATATTCTGCGCATTCTCTACACAAGGCTATCCCTTGGCAAGGTCTACGTGCAGAAACGCGACGGCAAGGGGATCGAGGTTTACATGGTGGACGAGGACCAGGAGTCCTGGACCTTCCGTGAGGATCTTTACAAACCGGTGGAATTTAAACTGAAGCGCACTGAAGTGCTCTTCATGGCCGAGAAGAACCCTTCGGGCCTTGAGGGTGAGGCATGGACCGACAAAATTGAACTTAAATGGCTTCCCCCCTACAACAAGATAAAACACTACACAGTCTACATCAAGACCTCTGAAAAGGGAAAGTACGAGCCTGTTGCCTCTACCGAGAACCTTGATACGACAATAAAGAAGCTTAAGAGCAACACCACGTACTGGGTAATTGTTACCGCAACAGACACTGACGACTACGAGTCCCTGCCGAGCAATGAACTGAAGATTACCACAAAGAATATACTGCCCGATGCGCCGGGGATTGTTTCTGCAGATAACGCGGTTTCAACTGACGGTAAGACATCGGTTTTCAGAATTAAATGGAAGACCGGAACAGACCCCGACGGAAAAGTGATAAAGTACAGGCTCTACGGCATGAAGGAGGGCGAGCGCGTACTGATAAAAGAAATTTCAACGACAGAATATGACCTTGCAGATTTAATACAGTATCAAAGCCTGGAACTGGCCTCTGTTGACGATAAGGGGGATGAATCTGTTGCATCAAGGATTGCCATAGGCAAACTTTTTATAGGCATTCACCCCGCGGTGATAGTGCCCCTGGGTAATTTTGCAGACCTTGGCGAAATGGGCTATGGCGCCTTTATTTCATGTTCATATACCGGTTTATGGTTAGAGAACATGGTTACAGCAATTGACCTGGGCTACTTCTACATAACAGGGAAAGACCAGCTTGAAAGCACAGGCCGTAAAGTTAACATGATTCACATGGCGCCGCTCATGCTCAGGGGCGGATACGAGTTCAGGGTAACTGAAGGTATCGCCCTTACACCTGCCCTGTCGCTGGGGTATGCCTATACCTGCATTGACTATGTATACCGTTACCAGATAACTTCACCCGCGGTTTCAAAAACCTCTGACGGCTTTGATCCCATTGCGGCATTCTCTGTGTCAGCGGACTGGGCATTCAGGTATGACATGACGATGGGAGTGTACGCAAGCTATGGCATTATATTTGAAAAGGACGACAGCCTTGGATATGCGTCGCTCGGCATAAACTTTAAGGTGAGGTTTTAGCATATGAAGAAGATTATAATGATAATACTGTTTTCTGTAATTATGCTTTCATGCGACAACGCGCTCATGGATGTGTATAATGACAGGTGGGAATCATACGCTACAAGTGAATCGGGATTTACTTCAGCAACGAATGTTGGAGATATTGCGACATTAACCGTTGGCGATGTAAGTGTGAATATGGTTTATGGGAATAACCAGACAAGTATTACTTTTCCCACACTGGAAAATGATTCAGGTACTGGAACAATAACACGGCAGTTTTTTATGGGGCAGACTGAGGTGACAAATGAAGAATTCAGGAAAGTGCTGCAGTGGGCATATTTTAAAGGGAAGTTAAGTGATTATACGGGTGCTCATAATGAGGTAAATCAGAGGCAGGCATCATATGGTAATCAACCTTTAGTTTATTTGGAAGAAGCCGGTAAAATCAGATACAGCAGAGGGCTTTTTACAGTTGTTCAGGGTTTTGACAGATACCCTGCGAATAGGGTGACCTGGTTCGGTGCAATAATGTTCTGCAATTGGCTTACAGAGATGCGGGACGGAAATACAGATAATGTTGTCCACACAAACATTCCCTCTGATGGTTCAAATTGGGATTTTCTTGCTACTGGAAATCAAGATTCCAGATCTGGATATCGCCTACCTCTACGAAAGGAATGGGAATATGCTGCCCGTTACAGGGGCAATGATAGCGTAAACACGGTTGCAGGTTACGCCAATCCCTATTTTACAAAGGGGTATTCAGCAAGCGGCGCAACAGGCCCGATTACTGATGAAGCTGCCACCCGTCTGGTTGCCTGGTATTCAGGTGATCCAGACATGGGAACCGGTAATGCAATACAGCCTGTAATGCGGAAAATACCCAATACACTGGGGCTCTACGACATGTCTGGAAGTCTCTGTGAATGGTTATTTGAAGGCGGCGATAATTATACTCGTTATAGGGGCGGTGGAGATTGGAATAACCCTATTAAGCCACTAACGGATGGTATGTGGCAAAGCCCAAGTCAGTCAATTTATGGAACAGGATTCCGCATTGTAAGGACAAAATAATAAAAAACATTTTCATTCATGGTCATCACCGCAAATTCCCCGCGCGCCCTGTAGCCCCGTGATGCATAACGGGGCTACAGGGCGCGCGCGAATCATATCCGTTCCGGATTCGTCGCAATGTATCTCCTGTATGCATTTAATTCACCCTGGTCCCGTATTATCCTGTCATAGAAACCGGGCTGCCACGAAAACTCATTTAAACCGGACTCTCTGCATCTTCTGGTAACAGCTGCCTTGAATAACCTGACAATAACCGAAACAGACCCTGATTCCGGCGATAAAGCGGAATAAAAATTATTCCGGTCGCGTTCATTAACAACAAACGGTGAAATGTATGTTCCGGATAATATTAAAATAAAATGAATATGGTCAGGCATGACAACATATTCATCTATAAACACATTGCCGCGTAAATTGGCTGTATTGATTAATTCTTCACGGGCAATTATGCCTACCTGCGTTAACTCAAGTTTACCCGGTTCTACCCTGGCAAAATATGGAGCGCGGTTTTTCGTTACAATGGTGATAAAGTAATGCCCCTCATTGCGATAATCATAATTTTTTAATCTCATCCGGGTCATGGTTTTTTCCGTATTATAATATGTTTTTATATCATGTATACGTTGTGAAAACATATCTCATGAAATTTTTTTTGGGAAATACGGGATTCCCCCCCGCCCCCGTAGCCCCGTTATGCATAACGGGGCTACGGGGGCGGACGTTACGGGGCTACGGGAATTAACTATTTCCATTTTTCTTCATCTATTTCTTGACAAATACCCTCTCCAAAAATAAGCACTCAATTATCTTTTTTATTGCATCAATAGACATTATATTCTCAAGATATACCAATCCTAAACTACAGGGAAATGATATGACAGTAAAAGATGGATTTTCAGCGGAAGAGATATTCACAAGACAGACAGGATACGCCTACAACGATTTCATCATTCTCCCAGGCTACATTGACTTTGCCCCTGATGACGTAAGTCTTGATACAAACCTGACCCGCAACATAAAACTAAAAAGCCCCCTTGTTTCAAGTCCAATGGACACTGTAACCGAGGCTGATATGGCAATTGGCCTCGCGCTCTGGGGCGGGATCGGGATCATTCATTATAACAACACTGTAGAAAAGCAGGCTGAAGAGGTGAGGCGCGTAAAACGCTACGAGAACGGATTTATCAACAAGCCGAAGGTTCTTTCGCCTCAGCACAGGATCAGCGATATTGATATAGTCAAGGCAAAATATAACTTTTCAGGCATACCAATTACAGAGGATGGCAAGCTGAACTCAAGGCTTGTGGGTATCGTATCAAACAGGGATATAGACTTTGAGCGCGACAGGTCCAAATCCCTGGCAGAAGTTATGACCACAGACCTTCTGGTCGCACACGAAGGTATAACCCTTAACGAGGCCAATAAAATACTGAAGACTTCAAAAAAAGGGAAGCTCCCCATAGTTGATGATAAGGGTAGACTTGTCGCACTCATGAGCAGGAGTGATCTTTTAAAAAACAGGGAGTATCCCCTTGCCTCGAAAGATGACAAGAAGCAGCTCAGGGTCGGGGCGGCGATTTCGACAAAGGATGAGGACAGGGAAAGGCTCGCAGCTCTCCATGAGGCAGGGGTCGATGTAGTGGTAATAGACTCGGCGCAGGGAAATTCCATGTACCAGGTTGAAATGATAAAGTACATAAAATCAAAATATCCCGAAATAGATGTCATAGGCGGCAACGTTGTTACAGAGGAGCAGTGCGCGGTGCTGATAAAGGCCGGTGCCGATGCGCTCAGGATCGGTATGGGTCCCGGTTCAATATGCACCACCCAGACTACAATGGCAGTGGGAAGGCCGCAGGCAACCGCGGTTTTCAGGACAGCGCGTTTTGCGGCAAAACATAATGTCCCTGTACTTGCAGACGGCGGTATCGCGAACATAGGCCATATATCCAAGTCTCTTGGACTTGGTGCATCGGCAGCGATGATGGGCTCAATGTTCGCAGGTACTAACGAGGCGCCAGGTGACTATTTCTACGAGAACGGCGTAAGGCTCAAGAGGTACAGGGGCATGGGCTCAAAGGAGGCCATGGAGGCAGGCGGTAACAACAGGTACTTTGCAGAGGATGCAAAGATCATAGTGGCACAGGGTGTATCCGGCGCTGTAATGGACAAGGGTTCACTTAACGATTACCTGCCGTACCTGATACAGGGGCTTAAGCATTCATTCCAGGACATGGGCATCAGGAATGTTAAAGCTCTTCATGACGCTTTACGTTCAGGAGACCTGCGGTTTGAAATACGTTCAGCTATGGCACAGAGAGAGGGGCATGTCCACGACATGTATTCGTACAAGGAACCGCAGTTCATGTAACCCGCACTTCACAAAAAACTCCGCGATTGCGGAGTTTTTTTATTCCCCTGATTTTTTTTACCTGCATATTCATTACATTAAAAACACCGTGAGCTTTGCTGAATTCGGCCGTAATTATTATACATATACTGCATAAAATACTGCAGGTCACCGGGCTGAACGGGCATGCAGCAGGCCTAATTTTAAATTAATACAGGAGAATGCAATGTTAAAGAGAGTTACAGTATTATTTATAGTATTAATCATGACTTTTGCGATTGGCTGCGGGAAAAAGGAACCGGCTAAGGCATATAAGACTGTTGCGGTTGATTCATACCTGGTTGAGAATCCCGGTGAGAAAAAACTTGTTTATGTTCCCAAGGGCAAGCTGAAACGCGGCGAGTATGTCATTGTCAATGAAGAGCGGGATGTAAGCGGCAAAAAGTTTATCAATGTAACGATTGACGGCGTAACCACAAGGGGCTGGATCGATGCTGTTAACCTGAAAGAGGGTAAACTTGAATCCGTGGCAGTGATAAAAGATGATGATCTCTACCTGAGACCTAACCTCAAGAGCGAAAAGACCGGAACTGTCAAGGCAGGACAGGTTGCTTTTAAAATCGAAGAGAACAACGAATTTGTTCTGATCCAGTTCCCCGGCAAAGAGGCATACATACTTAAAGCAAGCCTTGGCGATGCAAGCATGGTAATAAGAACAATAACAATTGTCGGCCTGGGTAAGGCAACTGTTGCCGCATCATCTCAGTACCTTCCAAGTGAAGGCAAAGAAACATCATTTGACCCGAGGAATGTTTTTGACGGAAAAGTCCAGACCGCATGGTGTGAAGGCAAGAGCAGCGATGAGGGGATCGGCGAGTTTATAATCCTCACATTTGAAAAACCGGTAGTGCTGACACAGGTCGGTGTTGTAAACGGTTATGCCAGTACCGGGGACTCATATAAAAATAACAGCAGGGTGGCATCGTTAAAAGTGATTTCAGGTAACGGCCAGGAAGTGGTTATTGACCTTGTTGACAGTAACCTTGATTTTCAGACTTCAGCCATGGAACTATACGGTACGTCATTTAAGTTTATGATAAACAAGGTTTACAGTGGAAAGATGTCTGATACATGTATAAGTGAAATCAGGCTTGAAGGCCGTACTGATTTTGCGCCGGACAGTGAATATGGCGGGGAAGAGCAGGAATAAATTCCTCAAAAATACATAAAATTTGAGGAAAAGGGCCCGCAATAAGTGAGGGACCAATTTTTATACAGATAAAAAACTTCTTGAATAATGAATTGCCTTTTGCCATAATTACATTAAAGAAGCAGTTACTCAAAAAATACAAACAGCGATAACTATATGAAATCAAAAGCAGTCTTTTCAGGAAACAGCCTTAACATTAAGACTCCAATATTTGCATTGCTGACAGTATCATTAATCAGTACAGGATTTATAGTGGCCGGGGTATATTTTTTGAGGACGATCGCCCCGTTTGATCATCTCCTCATAGGGCTTGGTATACTATTTGTATCCGGCACACTTTTTTTTATGGTGAATACAAAGTATTACAAGCTGCATTTTAATGAAGAGCCCGGGTACATCAGTCTTGTTGAATCTACAAGCTGGGAGATTTCACCATTTAAAATTCCTCTCAAATACTTCACTGAAATACTGATGCAGTACACTATAAATGACAAAAAAAAACCTGAATATGAAATCATTCTTAAAAACAGGTTCGGGTCAATGCTTCTTATCGCGAAATTCGATAATGAAAAAGAGGCAAAGAAATTTGCCGAAAAATTTGAATCAAAAATCGGCCTGCCCCTGACATGCAGAAACGAGATAGAACTCGATTCAATCAACAGGAAGCATCCCTTTAATCCTTACCCGCTTTTTCTGCCGGATAATACCAATGTTAAAACTGCCGAGACCAGAGATACGGCTTCAATCAGCTGGAAGGTTAAATACCATCCTTTCCAGGTGGGATTTATTCTTGGTATCTACTACGGATTTTTTCATATCCTTCATTTCTCGGTTATCCCCTCAGGCGATCTGAATGCCCTTGCAATTATTGTAATCTACACGGCACTGGGAATTCTTCTTTCGCTTCTTATTACGGTTATCCTTTTTTCATTTTTCGGAAGGTATTATGTTGTAGTCGGCAAGGGGGAGATCCAGATATATCACCAGGTCTTCGGCCGCAAGTACAATGAGCAGCAGATGAATAAAGAAGATGTCGCGATTATACGCAGTACAATTGATCCTGAAAACGAAACAATCATCATCGCAAGCCGAAAGGGTATAGGCGCGCTGAACAATCTTCTTAAAAATTATGTGCACGGTAAAAAAAATATAAAGAAGATGATTGATATTGATGATGTAATTAATCTCAGGGATGAATTATTCCGGGTTGATGTTTCAACGCTCAGGCTCGTCGAAAAGCTTTACATCGACCAGTTTATCCTGAAGAATTTCTGATAGAACAGACATGATTGCAAAACTTAAAGGCTTTGTAGACGAGATTCAGCCGACCGAACTTATACTCGATGTAAAGGGTGTCGGTTACGGCCTTACCATACCGGTTTCAACATACGAGAAAGTCCAGGCCGGGACTGAAGCCTCTCTTTACGTGCATACCATTCATAAAGAGGACCAGTTCAGGCTTTTCGGTTTTTTTACCCGCGTCGAAAAGGACCTCTTTATCGCACTGATCAATGTGAGCGGAATTGGGCCTGCAATGGCGATCTCGCTTCTCTCCGGGATGGCTCCGGACAGGCTGATAGACGCCATAAAAAACAACAATATTGCTGCTCTCACTAGAATCCCCGGAATCGGCAAAACAAAAGCTGAAAAGCTTGTGTTCGAACTGAAACGCAAGCTGCCCAGGCTTGAACTGATAGCCGGGCCCGCATCCGAAACGGACTCATCATCGAGCGATGCCATTCAGGCGCTTGTCTCGCTTGGATTCAGTGAGTCCGATTCTTCAAAATGCGTTGCCGGCCTTGTCTCAAAGAAACCCGATATTACAATTGAAGAGATAATCAAGGATGCCCTGAAAATACTTGCCTGAAAAGCGGCTTTTTTTATTGACACAGCAGGCAGCCGGGATTTATATCCACACAACATTGAACTTAACGTTCGTCTTATCAAGAGTGGCGGAGGGACTGGCCCTGTGATGCCACGGCAACCATTCAATATGAACAGGTGCTAATTCCACGGATTTTATCCGGAAGATGAGACTGCAGTTTTGAAAAAAACCGCCGTCTCCATGAACAGGCGGTTTTTTTATGACTGAAGAAGATTATCGCAATGCAGGCTCGGTCGGTATTGTTGAAACCCGTTACTACTCATTTGCCTCACCTCCTGAAGAACTTGACCTCCAGGGCGGAGAAAAAATAGGCCCTGTAACAATCGCGTATGAAACTTACGGCACGCTTGACCAGTCCGGCCGGAATGCAGTTTTAATCTGCCACGCTCTCTCCGGAAGCGCCCATGCTGCCGGTTACCATTCCTCCTCAGACAAAAATCCCGGCTGGTGGGACTGGTACATCGGGCCGGGCAAGGCCTTTGATACTGACAAATATTTTATAATATGCTCCAACATTCTCGGAGGCTGTACAGGTTCAACTGGACCGGCATCGGTCAACCCTGCAACCGGCAAACCGTACGGCATGACATTCCCGCTGATCACAATTGCCGACATGGTAAGGGTCCAGCATTCACTTGTGCGGCACCTGGGCATAAACAAGCTTCTCGCTGTTGCAGGGGGTTCAATGGGGGGGATGCAGGCGCTGCAATGGACAATCTCATTCCCTGATGATGTGGAGTCATGTATTGCCATTGCGACCTCGGCATCGCTTTCGGCGCAGGGAATCGCCTTTAACGAGGTGGGGCGCCAGGCCATATTCAATGACCCGAACTGGAACGGCGGAGATTATTACGACAGCACAATCCCCGGTGCCGGCCTCTCCCTTGCGCGTATGATAGGCCACATCACTTACCTGAGCGAGAAGCATATGCATGAAAAGTTCGGCCGCAACTTCCAGAAATCCGGGATGCAGCCCGTAAGTGGATCCAGCGAGTTCATGGTCGAATCATACCTTCGCCACCAGGGGATAAAGTTTGTTGAAAGGTTCGACGCGAACGCATATATCTATATTACAAAGGCCATAGATTTTTTTGATCTTAACGAGGATTACGGCGGAAGCCTTATTAATGCCTTTGAAAATGTCGAGGCGAACTACCTGGTTGCCAGTTTCACGTCTGACTGGTTATACCCCAGCGATAATGCAAAGGAGTTTGTCCGTGCTCTGCGGGTCAACGGGAAGAATGTTAATTATACGGATATAGATACTGATAACGGGCACGATTCGTTTCTGCTTCCCAATGAGCTGCTGGAAAAGAATATTTCCAATTTTTTAAAAAATGAATACAGGCAGAGTACAATATAGATGGAAGAACTTAGAATTGGTTACGACCTTGTTGTTGATGCGGTGAACCAAGGCGCCAAGATCCTTGACCTTGGCTGCGGCGACGGTGAACTGCTGCTGCAGCTGCAGGAGGAGAAAAAGGTTAAGGGGTTCGGTGTTGAAATCTCCGAAGAGGGGGTTAGCCTGTGCATGGAGAAGGGCCTCTACTGTTACCAGGCCGACATAGACGAGGGACTCAGCGACTACAAGGACGACTCGTTCGATTTTGTCATACTCAGCCAGACCATACAGAACACAAAGGTTCCGGACTATGTATTGAGCGAGGTCCTGCGAATAGGAAAACAGGTGATTGTAAGTTTTCCAAATTTCGGTTATTACAGGAACAGGATCTATCTTTTATTCAGGGGAAAGATGCCGGTAAGCAAGCACCTACCCTA
This sequence comes from Spirochaetota bacterium, assembly GCA_035403465.1. GTDB lineage: Bacteria > Spirochaetota > UBA4802 > UBA4802 > UBA5550 > JAAYBQ01. The sequence goes on from DAONFG010000001.1 coordinate 203,759, forward strand.
CGAGTGGTATGAATCACCCAACATCCACCTTATGACAATACACGATATGCGCAACATGGCCGGACATGTGGGATTTAAAATTATTAAAGAGAGAAATTTTTCAGTAAGGGATGGCAGTTCCTCAAAACGCAAAAAGTTCATGCCGAATTTTTTTGCCCAGTACGGGTTTTTTATTATCAGGAGAAAATAGCGGGCACCTGGATTCTCTAAAAATAATAATCAGTAATTTCTGGAAATTTATGTGAAATTTTTTTTCCTTATCCCCACTTAAGCCTTAATATAAATATACAGTATTAGGCTTAAAAATTTAAGGCGTCACCTCGGCCTGTTGAAACTGAATTTTGGAAAATAATTTTGTTGACAAACATTAAGTATTTTAGAATATATTAAAATATTGTTATTTAGCTTGCGATTTTTGTAATTATTGTTTAAATCATCAGTAAGGAGTATGGAATGAATCAAAAAATTTCAAGGAGAGACCTGTTTGTTAAAGGTGCAAAAAGAACAGCTGCAATTGGTATTGCAACAGCAGCATTGCCGCAGGTTGCAAGAGGAGCCTCCGGTGAAGAACTGGCAACACTGATAGATCTAAGAAAGTGTATCGGCTGTGAATCGTGTGTTTATGCATGCAAAGATTCAAATGCGAAAAAGTACCCGGAGCCGTTGAAGCCTTTCCCTGTAATGCACCCTGCAAAAAGGGTCAAGGTAGAGGACTGGTCTGACAGAAGGGATGAAACAACAAGGCTTACCCCCTACACATGGCTCTACATCCAGAGGGTAAAACTTCATTACAATGGTAAGGATCATGAACTGAATATCCCCCGGAGATGCATGCACTGCCAGAATCCACCATGCGCCAACCTCTGCCCCTGGGGTTCTGCGCATAAACAGGATAACGGGATAACTTTAATAGATTCAAACCTTTGTCTGGGTGGCGCCAAGTGCAGGGATGTATGCCCCTGGAATATCCCGCAAAGGCAGACAGGTGTGGGACTATACCTTAAGCTTGCTCCCTCAATCGGCGGAAACGGTGTTCTGTACAAGTGTGACAGGTGTTATGATAAAATTGCGCAGGGTCAGACCCCGGCATGCATAACTGAATGTCCCGAAGGTGTGCAGAAAATCGGGAACAGGACAGATATAATACGTGAAGCCAAAGCAATAGCCGCTTCATCGGATGGATATATTTACGGGCTTGAAGAGAACGGAGGTACAAATACGATATACATTTCACCCGTGCCATTTGATGTTATAGACAGGTATCTTGAGAAGGGTAACGGGAAACCGCACATGCAGCCCGTTGCCGATTCAATGAAAAGCGCTGACCTGCTGTCAAAGGCCATGATCATAGCTCCGCTTGCAGGCATTGCTGCGGCAGTCGGGAAAAACTTTAACATGCTTAAAAAATTATTCAACGGGGAGAAATGAAATAATGGATAAACCGGATAACAGAAACTTAAAATATATACAGTGGACAGCAATAGCATCAGTAATGGCACTGGCCGTTACAGGATTCGGACAGATGCCGCTTTATAAAAGATATTATTTAGGCAGTATGCCCGGACTGGGGTGGACTGCGGATTATTATATCACACATAATATTCATTATATCAGCGCTGTAATTCTGCTGGGGTTGGCGGCTTATTATATCACAAAGTATTTTCTGCAGAACAGGGATGCTTTCACTATAACAAGACAGGGCCGGGTAATACACATTTTTCTGGCCGGTATAATTATTACCGGTATTTTTAAGGTCATTGCAAGTCAGAGGGGTGTTTATTTCAGTGAGGGCCTTCTATTCATTCTGGACCTGCTGCATATACTGTTCGCTTTTATGTTTCTTGTATCAGCCGGTATTTTTAAAATTATGAAATACAGACGGTATGAAAAAATTTTAAAATAAAAGTTCTGCCGCAAGGCAACTTCAGAAGAAATTGATTCATTAAGAATACACAATATTATAAAAAAATTGATATTTATGGCACCAATACTGTTTCAAATCCGTTTAAATATTAAATAACTTATAATACGAGGTGTAATCATGAAAAAAACATTAAACATCATCACAGCACTGATCTTTGCTTTTACAGTCGCAGCCTTTGCTCAGGAGACAAAAACAAAGACGGAGCTTAAAGACAAGGAACAGGTCAAGCTCGAGGAGAAGAATACGATCAAGAATGAAGACAAGGACCGAATAAAGCTGAAAGAGGAGGAACAGCTGAAGCTTAAGGATAAAGAGCAGATCAAACTGAAAGAGCAGGATCGTCTCAAACTCAAAGACGGTACAGGCGATGGCGATAAGGTTCAGACAAAAGAGAAAACCATGGTGAAGGACGGTGACAGTAAAGTAACAGAGGATAAAGGCAACAAAGAAAAGAACGCCATAAAAAACAGCGTCAGCGACAAGAAGAACAAGGCTGCAAACAAGGAGCGTAATAAAGAGAAAAAGGCCCTGAAGAAAGAAATAAAAAGCCAGAAAAAAGAGATGAAACAGAATAAAGAGATGCAGGATGAGATGATCAAGGGTGAGAGAAACGGCAGGTAGTAATTAACTGGCACTGAAATAAAATCCTTCGCCGCAGAAATACGGTGGAGGGTTTTGTCGTTATAAAACAGGATAGAACCGGAACGGAATAATTTATGAAAAGAATACTGATTTTTATTATAATGCAGGTCTCTTTTTTAAGTAATTCTTTGCTGTATGCAAAAGACAAGTTTAATGCCACAGGCGGGATTAAACTTGTCTATGCTGAAGATGAGAACGTGCTTCAGAAATACTTTAAACCATTTGCGTCGATCGGCTGGTCAGATGATTTGTTCGATGTGAATGCTTCATATTACAGGTGGATTTCGTACTCAATAACTGACGAGCTTTTTAATACCCGGGAGATAGATATTCACCAGCCAGGTCTTGATCTCTCTTTTTATCCCGGAAATATAACGAGTATTGACCTGGGATATTCATATTTTAAAGGTGATTCCTCGTATACGGCACACAGGGTCGAAGCCGGGTTTCTGCTTGATCTTGAAACAATAGATATCTCGTTTGATTATTCATACAAGTCAACAATGTATGATTTTGGCGTTAACATTGAGAATACTTCGCAGAACGGTGCTGTTGAACTTAGTTTTGATCTAAGTGATACCCTTTCATGGGATATAGCTTATGATTATGACAGGACCGATTATAAAACTTTTGACTACATTTATGATAAGCATACTTTTAGGGGCGGCCTGCTTTATATAATGTCGCAGGACTGTTTTATACTTGGCGGACTATCGGGAAGCGTGGACTCTTCAGATATCATAAGTGCTGTTGCTGATGTGGGGTTCACAATAAAACTTTATGACCATGTAAAACTCGGGGCGATATATATGTTCACTGTGGAATTCTCGGAGAAAACTGTGAGTGGCGGCGGGCCGGGATCATCAACGACAACAATTGAGGCTGATGCAAATCATACAGGGAGTGTTTCAGTTTCACTATACCTTTAAGATTAGGGGCGGCTATCAGTTTCCGCCCTTAAACTGTCTCCCCTCTCTGCTTTCCTTTTTCATGTCTCTCATATCCCTGATCTCTTCACGTGATTCCCGTTTCAGATCGCGTATCTCGCCGGGTTCAGCTCTGTTTATTTTGTTTCCGGAATCGTGAAATTTATCTCCATCACCTGTATTCTTTTCTGTATATTCAACTTTCTCGGTTATCGCATCCATGCTATTTCCTGTTTCCGCAGACCTGAACTTAACAGGATCATCCGAATCCCACTTCATGCCCGCCGGGACCTCAATTTGTAAATTTGTGCCTGAAATAATTACGCCGCCGGTGAATACAGCAACTGAAAGCCTCCCCTGTGACATTTCAAGTCTGAACTCTGTGCCCGTTGGTGTGATACTGTACTTACCGCATATAAAGGAATATTTAATTTTTCCTGCTGAACGTGATGTCGCTGCTCCGCTGTTCAGGTTGAAGATAAAGCCCGTGTCCCCTCCGCTCGCTGCCAGTTTAAGTTCCGAGGAGCCTTCAAGCTCGAGGCTATAGTTGCCGGTTGTAAGTGATACTGAAGAATCCCGGCCGGTTGATACCAGGTCTCCTTTCCGCAGCATATGTTCCATGTCAGCAGCAGTATTATTAACTTTCACCTCGCCGGTTATGGATGTTACTGACAATCCATTTTTGTATGTTGGATTCGGTATGCTGGTGACAATAAAGTATGCGGATACAGCAATTAATACAGCGGCAGCTAAACCGTATGCCAGTCTCAGGCTAAAGACCGGTTTTTCATGTTTAGCAATAACGCCGGAATTTGTTCTGTGCCATTCAGCAATAACTGCGACCTTTACATGGTCTCCGGCTACTGAATCGATTTTTTTCTCACTTATAATTCCGGAAAGGATGTTTACCTTTTTTCTGCATGAACCGCATACTTCAAGATGCTTTTCGGCACGTAAAATCTCTCTCCGGCCCATGATCCCGGAAACGAGTTTGTCAATATCCTTGTCTTTAAGGTGTGCATCCATAATCTTTACCTAATCATTAAACGATTCATTGCTGTCTTTAGTGTCAGAAGAAATAAAAAATCCTTCAGCCTGCAGCGTTTTTCTTATATTTTCTATAATAGCCCTGGTTTTTCTTTTAAGTGTTCTTTCAGGGATTTTCATAACAGCAGATATTTCATTATAGGTCAGGCCGTTCTGCCTGAAGAGGATAATACTTTTTTCAGGTTCTCCCATGGATCCTATTATTCTGGTAACTGTATCGATAATCTCACCTGAGGAGGCTTCCTCATGACTGTTATGTGTGTCAGGCATTGCGGAAATATCGCAGGATTCAGTCTTTCTCCTGGCAGCAGTGCGTAAAGCATCAATAGTAACGCTTCGTGCGATTGAGTAGAGCAGGGCCCTTATGTTCCCGGCATGTACCTCTTTCTTTTCAGAGTAATGGAGCAGCTTGATAAACACATCCTGCAGAATATCTTCAGCCGAATCATGGTCATAAACCGAGCGGAGTATATATGAAAATATCTCCTTTGAATAGGCGTTGTAGGCGTTTTCTATTTCGTTTAATGATATCATATTTTGTATTAAATAAACCCGTATTTTAATCTACGGGTTTATCAATCTGATTTATAACGTTATCGGCAATTGAAAAGGGCCAATCACGATAAAAAATATGCTATTAATGTTTCAGTTGTGATAAATAAGCGCCGAACAGCGCACCAATCAGCATACTGCTGTATGGATTTGATGTCATTGGTCACCCGCCTGTTCTGCACCCGACGTATTTATAATAAGCAAATCCAAGTGCTGCACCTGCAATTACTCCTATAATCAGTTTGTATGGTATCATTCTTTTTCTCCCTGTTTATTCAAAATTTAAATTATTCCGAGATAGCCTTCATCGGGCAAAAATCTGCGCAGGCACCACAATTTATGCATTTGTTTTCATCGATTACAGGCAAACCGTGTCCTTTCTGGCTTATTGCATCTACGGGACAGACCTTGATTGCCGGGCATGCGTGATTCTGTGGACATCTTTGAGGATTAACTTTCATGTAAAAGCACCTGTTTTTAAAATATTTAATTATTTACTATATTACTAAAATATCATTAAACCGGCAAGCAAATTAATCAAAAAAAAGATTTTTTTTCTGCTGCCTTAACTGGAGTAAATCTCCAGATCAGACAAAACAGCAGAGAGTTTATTCAAAACTCTCTGCTGTTTTAAAAGAATATAAACTGCTCATGAAGCCGGTATGCGCCGGCCGGTCACAGGACTATTATTTTCGTATTACTTTTTTACGTAGATGGTTACGCAATGCAATTAATGATAGAGGTATAATCATTATTCCCAGGATGCCGAGAAACTCAGCAAAAAATCCTGCCTTTGTTCCGCGGTACTCTGATGCCGAAGCGCTTGACCCGCAGCTGATGGGGCCGCCGCTCATGAGATAATCATCGGTATCCTCTGAGCTTCCGACCCATTTCCACGATGTACCTTCATTTTCCCTGGTTGTGGAAGTAAACTTAACTGTCGCCGGGTGTTTCGCGTCAATCACGATAGTGTTCCTTGAGGGACGGAGTATGGGGACCATGTGCGGGAAATCCGACGCCGAGATGCTGACCCTGATGCGGTTCCCCTTTTTGAACACGTTTGATGTAGGCCAGAGCTCTACGGTGTACTGGTAGAGCTCTCCCTCATTGATCGCTTTGGGATTTTTGTCAGGACGTTCATAGAACGGATCGAAAGTCACATAAGCCGGGTCGATGGCGTGCTGCACAACGGTCTTCCCGTCAAGCACACAGGTGGTTGTCTTTCCCGAAGGATCATACGTCCGGTGCCATGCCGAAAGCCAGCCCGATGCCACGTTGCGCGCCCTGCCGTCCGGGAATACATCGTTCACCTCGGCTACCCACTGCACATCCTTTTTATTCATCGCGCCAAGAATAAGGTTGGAATCAACATTGTACATGTTCTTGATTGTTTCCGTGATGATATTTACGGTTGCCTGTGTCAGGGCTGCCTTGAATTCGGTTCTTGCCCAGAATGTAACCGAAATGCGTCCGGTTATGTCCACGTCCTCTGTGAGAGGTTCTGTTGTAAAGGTGAGGCATTCTTTCTCGTCATTGCGCTCGTCTTCATACCACTGTGACGCGTCAATATTGGTATTCAGGTAGAATTTTGAAAGGTCGGATACTATCGAGAACCCTCCCGCAGCCCACCTTGTGCTTGAACGTGATTTCATGCCGTGCAGGTCAAGCCCGGTGAGAGAAAATACATCATGTTCAAGAACGGGATTTTCACCCTCAAAATCAGGCTGATTGTTCATGCCGTAGTTGTTGTCATCATACTCACCGGTGTCTGCATCTGTATACCAGTCGCCTTCAATCGGTGTGGGTGCTTTCTTTGTAAGGTATAGAGTCCTGTTCACCACCCTGTCTGCGGGGAGGGGCCATGCCTTCTCAGCTCTCCATTTATTTTCACCCATTACATAAAGAAGCACGGGGAACTCCTCCATGAACGGGTCCTGTTTTCCTTTTATCTTCCAGTCGAACCATCGTGCCGCAAGGCTGCATGTCATGTAGGAATCGAGTCCCAGACCGGCTGACCCGCCAATATGGTACCACTCACCTATAACAATGCGTTTGTCGCTTGTGGAATGATTCACAAGCCCGTACTGGTAGTGGTTTGTTGTTCCGCGTGTGAATAAATCAAACCAGCCGCTTGTCAGGAATACCGGCAGTTTGCTTGATATAACCCTGTCTCCCTCGGGATAGCCCCACCCGCCTGCGGGCTTTTGAGGCCAGTACTGCATGGCTGATTTTTTATCATAAAAAGGCCCGTCGTTCATATGGTCAATGTCCATTATCCACCCGACTGTTGTGGGAACATGGTTCCAGTGTGTTAGCCATGTATCCTGCGCCTCCCCTATGGTCTCTTCCGTGAGTTTGCCGTCAATCCCCAGGTTAAGTGCTGACGGCAGGACTGCCAGCATATCCACAAAGCCGAGCCAGATCGGTATGAAGAGCAGGTCAATGTTGCCGCCGTGCATTACTATATCACGATAGGCATCGGATTTCGGCACGAGCGGGAACAGGGCCTTTAAATGCACAGGTTCGCCTGTAACAGGATCTGTCTCCACAAGTCCTGCAGTAAGCATCTGTATTATACCCATATAGGATGGTCCTATCATGCCTACTTTTCCGTCAGACCATACCTGTTTCGGAATAAATTTATCTATGACATACCTTGCATCATACTGTTCCACCAGGTCAAAAGACTCCCAGGTTCCTTCAGAGGAACCGGTACCCCTTAAATCCACGGCCAGGAGGTTGTAGCGGTGATTCACAAGCGGAATATACATCATTATACACATCTCGCGCCTGTAGGGCGTGGCAACAACGATAGTGGGAAGTTTCTCACTGCCCGCCGGCCTTATTACAGTGGCCCAGAGGTCCAGGTCGGAATCAGCCTCGGGATTTTCAGATTTCGGAATGGTGATCCTGACGTTAAGATCGATCTTTGCGTCTTCAACATCATTTTTTTCAAGTTCCTCTTCAATCTGGGCTTTGTCGCTTGAAGAAAGCTGTCCCTTACACCCGGAGCAGGAATCGTCACCACCCGGTTCTACGTAATGATTTGAATCTGTTGTGACAACTGTTCCGCCGGTTTCTTCTGAATTGCTATGGCTGTCCGGTCCGGTGCCGCTGTCGCAGTATAAAATGCTTATAAGCCCTGTGATCATCAAGCCGAGAATCAATTTTCTGAATCTGATCATTAACCATCCCCCTGTTTTTTATTGTTTAAAAATTTCCGGAAAATAAGTCTTAAGGCAATGCCGGTGATTTAAAATATTAAGTACTGCTGAATATAAGTGATGATGCCTGGTCCGCTGGAACTGCGGCTGCAGAATGGAATACTGTCAGAACCAGCTTTTTAACAGCTCATTCGATAATTAAATAAAAACCGACTAGTCGGTTTTTATTTAATTATTAGTAATACCGGAAAGGTATAATGTCAACAAAAAATGTACATTTCTATAAACTGAGCAGTTTTATAAAGATGAAAAAGCTTTCCGTAAAAACGTCTGTATTAGTATGAATTTTTTGATAAAAGTATTGACTTTATCGTATATCTACGATAAACGTTAATTATGGCATACAACAAAAATAATGAATTTAACGAAAAGGCAAAAAGGCTGGCGGAATTTGCCAAGGCCCTTTCACACCCCGCGCGCATCGCAATACTGAACACCCTTGCAGAGAGGAACACATGCATCTGCGGCCAGATTGTGGATGTGCTGCCGCTTGCACAGTCAACAGTGTCGCAACACCTGGGCGAGCTTAAGAAATGCGGACTTATCATGGGTGAAATTGACGGGCCGCGTTCATGTTACTGTATAAATAAAAAAATTTTTGAAGAGATGAAGTCCCTATTTGCTGAGTTTTCAGGCATCTGGGGGAAGTGAGGAATTATGGAAAAACAGTTTAAGCCCGTAACCGGCGGGAATAAATCGATGCTGCTCAAAAACCCGGCGGGAAGCTGCTGCGGCCCTGCACAAAAAATCGATGAGAGTATGTTCATGCAGGATTTTATTGCGGGAAGAATTACGAATGAACAGGGGACTTTTCCAGTGGCGGCTACTGTACTTTCACGCAAAGACAGGTGGAACCATGTGAAGGCGCGGACCGGCAGCTTCAGGAACAGTTTTACAGTGATGCCGGGGCTCTATGCAGTGGGCAAACCCGGCGCTGACTCGGATGTTTTCGCGAGCGCCAATTACGGCATGAGCTTTAATTACCTGCGCGAAGCACTGCATGGCATGAACGCGTGGATACTTGTACTTGATACTAAAGGTATAAACGTATGGTGCGCAGCTGGAAAGGGTACATTCGGAACTGCGGAACTTGTAAACAGGATCAGGCTTTCAGGCATTGAAAAAGTTGTGCAGCACAGAAAGGTAATTGTTCCGCAGCTTGGTGCGCCCGGTGTAGATGCTGCAGAGGTGCAGAAGCAGGCAGGGTTCAGGGTGATGTACGGGCCTGTGCAGGCGAAGGATATTAAGGCATATGTTGCGGCCGGGTACAAAGCTACCGGTGACATGAGAATCATGAAGTTCGGGATGATGGACAGGCTTATACTTACTCCTATGGAGATTAACCCTGCAATGAAGAAGTACCCGCAATTCGCTCTTGCAGTGCTGATTATCTTTGGACTGACTCCAGAGGGGATAATTTTTAAGAATGCTTTATTCGATGGACTGCCATTTCTTCTTGGCGGGCTCCTTGCTGTGCTTACCGGAGGATTCGTGACCCCGGTACTCCTTCCCTTTGTTCCATTCAGATCATTCGCGATGAAGGGTCTACTCACGGGGCTTGCAGTTTTTATACCGCTTTCGTTTTCATGGATAGATGTATTTGAGTATAGTGAATTTACGCAGCTTGCTTTTGTACTGCTGTTTACTGCGCTTACGTCGTACTTTGTAGTGCAGTTCACAGGCGCTACAACATTCACACACCTGTCAGGGGTAAAAAAGGAATTAAAGTACGCTCTGCCGATTTATATTGTAACAGCTGTTTTTTCGGCTTTTCTAATACTATATGACAAGGTAAGGGGAATGATATGAAATATTTACAGAATTCAACACTGAAATTTTATCCGGAAAAATGCACAGGCTGCGGCCGCTGCACCGAGGTATGCCCCCACGCCGTGTTCGAAATGAATGATAAAAAGGCCGTGATGAAGCATAAGGACAGGTGCATGGAGTGCGGTGCCTGCGCAAAGAACTGCGCGTTCGGTGCTGTTACTGTGAATTCAGGAGTTGGCTGTGCTGCAGCTGTGATTACAGGGATGCTGCGAGGGACAGAGCCGGTTTGTGGGTGCGATTCCACAGGCGGTGCAGGGTGCTGTGGGTAGGATATATCTGCCCATCTAATAACAAATTGACATTAATGTAAACTGTCTGTAAATTATAGCATACTGCATTAAGGAGAACAACAATGCCCGAAACTAAAACCATTGATGATATTATCAAAACCCATGTAATCTATGCCATGACAGCAGGAGCAATACCTGTGCCTGTGGCTGACTTTGTTGCCGTATCTGCAATCCAGTATGACCTGATACAGAAGGTGGCCGAATTTCACAAGGTTGATTATGACTCGAACAAGGGTAAGACCCTGGCAACATCAATTGCAGGCGCGTCTGCTTCAAGGCTGGGCGCGAGTATTGTGAAGGCGCTGCCTGGTATCGGCACGGTCCTGGGGATTGCTTCACAGGTAATTATATCAGGCGCAACAACCTATGCCCTTGGTAAATTGTTCGACAGCCACTTTGTCAATAATGGAACACTTGAGAGCCTTAACACGGAAGCGGTAAAGGCTAAGTACAAGGAATATGTTGATAAGGGTAAAGAGTACGCGAAGAACCTGAAAAAAAGTTTTTCAAAGGATGATGTTTTATCAACGATTGAAAAGCTGAAGGAGCTGAAAGATTCAGGAGCGATCTCCGAAGACGAGTTCCAGAGTCTGAAGGAAAAACTGTTGAACAAGGTGAAGTAAAATATGGTATTGCAGAATTATATGTCATCTTCTCTCCGGCGGAGATTAATATTTTTCCAAAGATAGATTCCCGCTTTCGCGGGAATGACTGTCATATCAGTTCAACACTGTCAGAAGTCCTTAAGAGTTTCCTGTATGCCCTTGTGTATCTCGTACCAGAAACTCAGGGCTGCCTCTTTTTTGTCCTTTTCAAATTCAGCAAGCCATTTCTCAAGATCGGGATGTTTTTCTCCATCAACATCCCGTTTCCGCTTAAGGAAAGTGTGGATAAAATCTATATTTCTTTCACCCTCCCAGAACATTGATGCGTTACGGCTGTTAATACGGGCTGCGGCCCTTGATATTTTATAAAGGTACTGTTCCTGCATCCCGAACAGCGATTCCATCACTTCCGGTATCATCTCCTCGGCCCACTTCCTGTGAAACCTGCACATCCCCATGTTGTCAATAATCAGTTCCTTTTTAAACCTGATTGCATCCTGCCGTCCCAGTTCGCGGGGAGGCATGAATTCCTCGCCATAATGCATAAAATATTTTCCCATAATTGCCATTGGCGAAAGTACACCCGGTGTCCAGTACTGGTTAGGCACCATCCAGCCGTTCCTTGCGAATGAAACACAGACGAACCTGTCCATGATCTCCTTGTTATGCTTGCCTGATAAGCGTCGTGCGAGTTTACGTGCGCCGGTCCTGAGGTCAATAGGGCTGCGGCCTTCAACAATCGAGTCGAGTATTTCACAGCCTATTTCCGCGTTATGCATTGAGTCTTTTACCACGTCAAAATTGTCCGGATCAAACTTCGGGAGCCGGTCTGTGAGCCCCAGGTCCGTAGGCTTTAAAAGTCCGTCAGCCATACAGTCCATGAGCCATGCCACTACACCGCCTGCCGATATCGCGTCGAACCCGTACATGTCTGCCCTGTGGTTCAGCATTTCTGCGGCACGCTGGTCAAATATGCCTGAAAGGGGGCCCATGGTCTGGTATGGTTCATAGTCTTTTTTAAATTCACCGCGCATCTTTTTGCATACAGCAACGCAGGGTTCACCGCACGTAGTCTGCTGCTTGGTTGCTATGGTCTCCTCGTTGAACTGCTTAAGGTAATGGTTGCGCACAAATTTTTCATGTATCTCAAGGCGCTTCTCCTCAGTCATGTAAATGCTGCGGTAATTGAACGATATCATGCGTCCGCCGAGCGTCGCGTAATTTACGCCGAAAGTTCCGCCTGTGTTGAAGTTTTCTTCAAACCTGTACTTCGCGGTAGCCTCAAGGTCTTTTGCTGCAAGCTTCTTGTTGTACTTATCCACGAACCACTGGTCCGCGACAGTCCTGTCCCTGAAGTCCTGGTCAATGAATGTTCCGCCGTATATTATCGCCACAAGTCCATGCTCCTGGTACATCTTTGATCCGAACCCGCCGCGTCCTGCCCACGTGTCTACCCGTGATATTTCGCCTTTCTTTATTGGCATGGATGCTATGGCTGCATAACCTGTATATACAGCTGCAGGCCCGGTCACCAGGATGCGCGGATCATTGTTGTACTGTGTTTCGAACATGTCGTAAACATGATCAGTGAGTGAGTAAATTCCGCCACGGCCGCTTTTCCATATGTTCATGATATCAAGGGGCTGAATGTCTATCTGGATCTCTTCGCCGTGTATCCTGTTAAGGTAAAGTACCGATGGGGTTGGAGCCTTGCCCCTGATTGCAAGCATGTCAATACCAAGGTCGTTGAACACAAGACCCGCGCCCCCCATGGTGGAAACATAGAATCCGCTCCATGCAGGGGAGAACCCGGTTACGATAAGCCTGTTTGATCCTGGAAATATTGAACCTGCAAGAAGACCAGTGCCTATGTTCAGACTGTCAAAATGACGGGACAGGTGCAGTCCCAGGTCAACGGGTCCGAAATAATCACCAACCTTATACCTGTTTACTTTATAGAAACCATCCGCGACATTAACTATGAGTGCTTTTAAATATGTATTCATAAGAGACCCCTGTGTAAAATAGCTGAATCATATATAATATTATAATCTGATAAAATCAATCAAATCAGGCTTTGAGAGGGCACGTTGTATGTTTTTTTTAACATTATACGTCGAATACGGTTACGGCAATAAAGGTCCCGTGATGTTCATAAACTTTAAGCCCGTGGAGAGTAACAGCCTTGATATCTACCCTGAATTTATGCCTCTCCCTGTCAATTGTTTCCCCGGCAAGTGTATAGCGGCAGGTGTACGTGCCGGATTCTTTTGTGACCTCTACTGATTCAGGGAGCAGCAGGAGGCTTTGCGAGTCCTTGTAGAAAAGAAATTCATTCAGGTATTCAAAGTAGAGCATGTCGAGTTCACTGTTCCGAATTTCACCCGTGATTCTTTCAACGCGGTTTATCACGGAGATATCCTCTGCCAGTTCACTCATCAGTGTGTTCCCTGCGTTTACAAAGAGGTCAGCGGCTGTACCGCCTTTAATCCGCACTGCAAGATCAGCGCTTGTCATGTCATGAATTATTTCGTAGTCCATTCAGCCCTTTATGTTCCCCACTGGTTCAAGTTTAGCCACCACCTTTCCCAGTCCGGCTTTCTCTGCAGAATGGACAACCTCACCCAGATTCTTGTAAGCACCCCCGGCCTCCTCTGCCAGACCCGCGAAGGAGGCTGTGCGGATCAGTATCCCGTGTGACTCCATGCTTTTCTGAAGTTCGCGGCCGTTAAAATGTTTTTTAGCTTCATGACGCGACATGGTCCTGCCGCTGCCGTGAACTGTCGTGTAGAAGGCCGCAGCACCGCTTTCAGTGCCGCACATGACGCATGACCCGCTCTCCATGCTTCCACCAACAAGCACGGGCTGCCCGATAGACCTGTACTTTTCAGGGATGTCAGGGCTGCCTGGAGGGAACGCGCGCGTCGCACCCTTCCTGTGTATAAGCAGTCTCTTCTCTTTTCCGTTTACAGTATGGCTCTCAAGCTTGGCAGTATTGTGGCATACGTCGTACACGTTGTTTACCTGGAGACCGGGTGTTTTACCGAACATCTCGTGGAGTATTTCACGTGTCCTGTGGAGGATGAGCTGGCGGTTAAGGAAGGCAATGTTGATAGCGCAGTTCATTGCCGCAAAATAATCCTTTCCCTCTTTCGAATAGAAGGGGGCACAGGCAAGTTCCCTGTCCGGCAGAGAGTACCCGAACCTCTTCTGCTGTGAAGCGAAAAGCTGCAGGTAATCGGTGGCAACCTGGTGACCGAAACCCCTGCTGCCTGTATGGATCATGATCATAACCTGGTCATCTTTGTTTATGCCGAAAACCGAAGCAGTAGCGGGATCTGTTATGTTTCCCTTGCGCGCAACCTGTATCTCAAGATAATGGTTTCCTGAACCGAGTGAGCCGATCTGTCCCGCGCCTCGCTCCCGTGCCCTGGACGAAACAGAGGCAGGGTCTGCTCCGCGGATCATGCCGTTCTCCTCTGTGAACTCGCAGTCTGCCGGAACCCCGAAGCCGTGATCGATTGCCCACTTTGCTCCCTTCACCATTGCCTCGTCAAACTGACTCTCTGTAAGCTTTACTATGCCGCCTGAACCCACGCCTGCGGGGATGCTGCGGAAAAGCGTATCAACAAGTTCCTTTATCTGCGGTTTAACTTCACCGTATGTCAGCGTGGTCGAGACCAGGCGCACACCGCAGTTTATGTCAAAACCGATCCCGCCGGGTGAGATAATTCCTGTGTCAGGATCTATTGCGGCAACACCCCCTATGGGAAACCCGTACCCTGAATGCGCGTCGGGCATGCAGAGCGCCGGGCCTGTTATGCCGGGGAGTGTTGTAACGTTTATAATCTGCGTGAAGACTGCATTATCCATTTCACGGATAAGTTTTTCCGAGGCATAGATTCGTGCAGGCACCTTCATGCCGGGCGACGCATCGGCCGGAATTTCGAAGAGGAAGTCGCTGATCTGCTTAATCTGGTTTCTGTTCATAGGTTTAATCGTAAGATGTATTATTTATTTCTTAATGTCATTCCCGTGAAAACGGGAATCCATTGATATTTAATATTCTGTTGCTAAAATTATGGATCTCCGCCTTCGCGGAGATGAGATTAATGACTTAATACAACAGATAGAATTTATTGTATTATTAATATACAAACAAATAAGCAACAAATCCTGAAAATATTATTGATATGCCGCTGAACAGATTATATTTTATGAAAAAGCAGGTGATTAAATGAAACAGGTCAGGTTCAAATGCAGAAAGTGCGGGTATCAGCAGATAATACCGTACAAGACCGAAAGCGTACTCTGCGGCAACTGCGGCACATGGAACAGACCGCGCAGCCTGTTTTCCGGCGTTGAACAGGCTGCTCCGGAAGAGAAAAACGAAGGATCAATTCTTCAGAAAGTTCCGGGTACGATCCACAGTGAAATCCCCGATGCTTTTCCAGGCACAGAAAAAAAAGATATTCCTGAACCGGAGGATGGGAAATCTGCAAAACCCGGTCTCCTTTCCCTTGTAACAATACTCTTTGTGGCTGCACCTGTCATAAGCATTATTGTCAAAAAACTAAATCTCCCGCCGGCATCAACATTTATCATTCTCGCTGCTGTTATAATTGTGTTTAACCTGATGAAAAAAAGATCTTGATAAATACCCTCTAATGACCGATTCTGGATCACGTTAAAAACGGGACATAATCGCAGATGAAAGATATATTCGGCCCCGGCGGCCACCTTGACACACAGCTGACAGAATACGAGTACAGGGAGAGCCAGCTACTCATGGCCTCGTTTATTCATGAACGGCTGCATCACCTTGAAAACGGGATTGTCGAGGCTGGAACAGGAACCGGTAAGACCATGGCATACCTGATACCGGCCCTGCGCTACGCTTCAGAGACCGATAAAAAAATCGCAATCACCACCGAAACCCGCGCACTCCAGAAACAGCTTGTGGAGAAGGATATTCCGCTTGTACAGAAAATATTCAGGGAGAACCTGTGCGCTGATTTTAAGTACGCCATCTGTTTCGGCAGCTCCAATTACCCATGCCGCAAAAGGTTCGAGCGCGCGCTCCGCAAGGGTGAATTTGAACGCGTTGACCTTGAACACATGAACCGTGTCGCGCAGATGTTCAGGCAGAAAAAAATATTCACATGGTTTGACGCGGATGTTCCTTTCAGGCTGTGGGAGGAGATCAGCCGTGATCCCGAGGTGTGCGATCAGCAGAGGTGCCAGTTCGCGTCGCAGTGCCAGTTCCAGGCTGCACGCAGGGAGTGGGCTCAGGCGGACCTGCTGGTCATGAACCACTACCTTTTCTTTTCCAATGTGGGTTCGGGTAAATCCTACCTCCCTGTTTCTGATGTGGTCATCTTTGATGAGGCGCATTCGGTCGAACAGATCGCATCGAAGCAGCTTGGTTTTTCTGTTGACTATGAAGCCCTGGTAAACCTGCTGCAGCGTTTTTTTCAGCGGGGAAAACGCGGTATAATAAACAGTTTTGCATCGAATGACCTGCGCCAGGAGGCCATGCATGAGCTTGAGACAGTGGCAAAGACTGGCCAGGTATTCTTCGAGAAGATCAAGTCTCTGTTCATCAATGACCGGGAGACTGTACGAAGGATTATAGCCCCGCTTGATATCGGCGATGAGTTGTATACGGCAATCGAAAAGTTTCTCCTTGTTGTTGCCAGGGGTGAAGACGACCTTGATGAGGATGAACTGCGCGTTGAGTATGAACCTGCAAAAAACAGGCTCTCTGCTTTTTCCCAGTCGCTTAAGTCATTTGTCGGGGTGCTGGTGCCGGACTTTGTCTACTGGATAGAGAGGAGTTCATCGGACCTGCTTGGCAATGTTGCGCTCACAGGCCGTCCCCTGAACATTGACATGATCATGAAACAGGAAGTATATTCGTTCTATGAATCATCGGTGTTTGTTTCGGCAACACTTTCAGTTAAGAATGACTTCTCATTCTTCAGCGCAACAACCGGTTTCGAGAATGGGAGCGGCATTGTCCTTGACTCGCCATTCAACTACAGGGAGCAGATGCTCGTCTACCTGGGTGCAGACCTTCCGTCGCCTGAAAATGACCGTTTCCCTGCAGAGGCTGCAAAGGCATGCGCACATATAATCAACATACTCAGCGGCAGGTGCCTGATACTTTTTACTTCATATGCCATGCTCCGCACCGTACGTACCATGCTCGAAAAGTTAACCACCTGTACAATATACTCGCAGGATACAATGACCGCGTCAAAGGCCCTGAACCTTTACATCAATGACCCGCACTCAGTACTTATGGGCACGCACTCATATTGGCAGGGTATAGACCTGCCCGGAGACCTGGTGAGAGGGGTGATCATCATGCGCCTTCCCTTTGCAGTGCCTGACACGCCTGTGATGGAGGCAAAGTTCGAACGTTTAAAAAATGAAGGGAAGAATCCGTTTGTTTACCTGCAGATCCCCGAAGCTGTGCTGAAGATGAAACAGGGAGCAGGCAGGCTTATACGCAGGGGGAGCGACCGGGGTATTGTGGCCATACTCGATTCAAGGATAAAGACAAAGAGTTACGGATCGATCTTCACAGACTCCCTCCCGGTGTGCGAAAAGGTTTTATCGCTAAAAGACCTCACGGAGAAGTATAAGAAGATGATTCAGGTGCAGGAGAACTGAAGAGACCTGCTACTTCACCGCTTCCCACTGGTACTTCTCTCTTCTGTTATTCACAAAATAACCGTTGATTCTCTTTCCCGATTTGCTGTAGGTTCCTGAAAACTTCTGGGTAAAAAGATTGTTTGCTCCCAGCCGGTTCATCTCTTTAACAGTTGTTGCGGACCTTGTGAAATTTATCCTGTCACCGGTAATTTTTATTCCTGTCAAATACTCAGTGACGCCGTTTGCCCACCCGGGAAACCTGACTGTCCCGTATATTTTTTCTTCCTTTTCATAAAGAACAAGTGTGCCTTCATGACCCTGCACATTGATTTTGAACCTGCCAAGACGTCCTGTATCGGGGCTTTCATCGTTTTCATCACCTTCTTCGCCAGCAGGAATAAATTCGATGTATTTTATGGATTGAGTTGATATAATGGAAAAGCTGAATGTGCCGGTTTCATCTGCAAGCGCGGCATCTTTCTTTTGTGAAATAAATGAACTTTTACTGCAGATAATGGTTTCACCACAGAGGTGAAATTTTTTTATCATGAAATAGTTGCCGTTTACATCAAGGACTAGTCCCCTGTGTGAAGTAATCGCGGTTCTTATGAACGGAGTAAGGATAAGTGCGGCTGAAAGTATTGATAGTATTATAACTGTTATGCGAAGCTTTTTTGCGGATCTGTTGTCGGTTTCCATAAACTGTATCTCCTTTCCCTGTTTGCTTCAAGTCATAAATCCGGTTAAAGCGTAAAACATTGGCGCAGTTTTTCACGGCGTAAACTGTTTCCCTTCTTTAAGGCATATGCAAAGTTTTTTGTAAACATCAAAAAGTCTTTTATGGCCGGGCTTATTGCCTGCGGCCGAGAGAATACGCGAGGAGAGGTTTCCATGTTTAAAAATAGTATTCAGTTCCTTAAACAGTTCAGCTGCGGGAGAAAAGAGCTTTCCGGCCATATACTGCCAGAATTGCGAAACTGTGATTTTTTCGCGGATTCCAAACAATGAAAGGTACTCCATGTTTGTTATAACACTCCGGTCTCCATGCCTGATTGTATCAATCAGCATCAGGTGGAGATTATCAGTGGATATTGAATTCTGTTCTGCGGCAGAGACAAAGTCTTCTTCGACAAGGGCTTTTACTGCTGCAATAAAAAGTTCGGCGCATGCAATGTCTGCTGCAGGGCACTCCTGAATGTCCAGGGTCCTGATTTCAATCGATCCCCTTTCAAAACGGGGAATACATCCGCGCGCATTAACCCATTCATGCGAAATTATTCCCGCAGGGTCGTATTTCAGGAGATCACTGTAAATTACGGAAAGCACTGAGTCCCTGTAATTATTAATGCCGGTTGTGAGTTCAGGAACAACCAGCCCGGTGATTGAGGGGATCTTCGTTGAATTAGTACGGTACATCTCCATCCGGTAATCGTTAAATCCGGTATAGTCTCCTCCGGCAAACGGTGATGATGCGGTAAGACCGCTCATCATAGGTAGAACCAGTCTTATCGCATTATGAAGCGCGGCAAATTCTGATGAATCCCTGAACGGGAGGTTGATATGTACGCTTTGAAGGTTTGACCAGCCGTGCCCCCTGCACCTGAAGATTGAATCGAACGTGTTGTAAATCTCCCTGCTTCCGTGCGGCCATATTTTAAACTCCCTGTCCGGGTTCATCCAGGGGTGCATTGCAGAGGGCATAAGTACTGCACCGTAAGGTTCAAGCATGGCCAATGCGCGGTTTACCTGGGACTGGAAAACGCAGCGTAAACCCGCAATATCTGTTACAGGGTTGATTGTCTTGAACTCCAGTACATGAAGCGCAAGTTCATTGGACCATGCGGCAATACCAGTGTCACCATCCGGATGAACCTCGTTAACTGAATCACCTGCAATTTCAACAAGCAGACGGTCGCATACAGGCATAACATCAAGTGTTGACGCGTCGACAATCATGTATTCCAGTTCAATGCCGCACACCTCAAACAATGAAAATGGATATTTCTCTGTTTCGGGCTGTATCAGTTCGTTCATACGCATCCTTAATAAGTAAGCCGTTCTGGTGCAGAATAAATATAATGAATTTTAAGAGATGAAAAAAAAATCCGGCCAAATGACCGGATTTTATATCTATGCTGTCAGAATATTTTTCAGGAACTGCTTTGTCCGTTCCTTTTTTGGACTTTTAAATATCTGCTTCGGTGTTCCTATCTCAATAACCTCGGCATTATCCATGTATACAACCTTGTTTGCTGCTGCCCTTGCGAAACCCATTTCATGCGACACGACTATCATGGTCATACCGTCGTTTGCCAGGCCCTTCATTACATCAAGGACCTCTTTGGTCATCTCCGGGTCAAGAGCCGATGTCGGTTCATCAAAGAGCATAACCTTGGGATTCATGGCAAGGGCCCTCGCGATGGCAACGCGCTGCTGCTGGCCGCCTGAAAGCTGTTCAGGATAAGCCCTCTCCTTGTCCATAAGTCCGACACGTCTTAGCAGTGCCCTGGCATTCTCCTCTGCGTCTTCCCTGCGGATTTTTTTTACCATGCGCGGGGCAAGGATAATATTATCTATAACATTCAAATGCGGAAAGAGGTTGAATGACTGGAAAACCATTCCGGTCTCTTCACGTATCTTTCTTATATTCGCCTTATTGCCTGTAACAAGATCATTCTCGATCCATATATCGCCGCTTGTTACATTCTCAAGCCTGTTTATGCAGCGCAAAAGAGTGCTTTTACCGCTTCCTGATGAACCTATGATAAAGAATACATCGCCCTTCTTTACTTCAAGACTTACATTGTTCAGCGCGACAACATCGCCGAAATTTTTTGAAACATTGACGATTTTAACTCTACTTTGCATCGATCTTCATCCTCTCTTCCATGTACCCGACAAGTCTTGAAAAGAACAGGGTCATAATCAGGTAGATTATTGCAATAACCGTGTACGTTTCGAAATAATTAAATGTTGTCGAAGCGTATTCCCGTCCACGCCGCAGCAGGTCGGAAACTGCAAGTATTGAAACCAGGGAGGAATCTTTAAGAAGGGCAATGAATTCATTCCCAATTGGCGGAAGTACTACCTTAATCGTCTGCGGCAGTATAATCCTGTATATGCACTGGGTCCTTGACAGGCCCAGTGCAAGAGCCGCCTCCATCTGTCCCTTTGGTATGGACTGGATGCCCGCCCTGAAAATTTCGCTGATATATGCACCGTAACATACAGACATTGCGATAACCGCAGCTGTAATATCCATGATCATTACAAACTTGGCCAGCGCATAGTATATATAAAACAGCTGGACCAGCAGAGGGATTCCACGGATTATTTCAACATAAACCGTGCATACCCGGTTTACCAGGGTTATCCTGGATATTCTGCCGAGTCCCACAAGAAGTCCGATCACCAGTGCAAAGATAATGGAGAGGACAGTTACCTGGAAAGTTTTTACGACACCATCGGGAATGAAAAGGAGAATATCCCTGTATGGTTCCGGAGAAATCAGCGGGAGCAATACCAGCAACGATATTGCCCCATAAAAAGCAATTCTCCATGCGGAAAACAGTGATGCGTCATTCTTTCCGGGAATAAGTACGCCGTCTGTTATTTCTATCCTGGATTTGTTGTTAATTATCTTAGCCACTTTTTCTCGATCTCTTTATTTTTGCCTTTTTTCTTCACTTTTGCAAGACCATCATTGATCAGATCGAGAACAGCTTTGTTTCCTTTCTTAACCGCAACACCATATTCTTCTTTTGTGAAGGGAACTCCGACAATTTTAAGTTTTGCTTTGTACTTAGCATTCTGAAGTGCATATTGTGCTGCTACAGGAGAATCGCAGACAACAGCGTCAATTCTTCCATTTATAAGGTCTTCGAAAGCCATGCCAATTTCGTCGTATGTTTTTGAAATAACACCCTTTGTCTTTGATATTTCAAGAGCGCCTGTTGTTCCGATCTGTGCGCCTACCTTTTTACCGGTAAACTGGCTCAGTTTATCCATACCATTCAGATCTTTTTTTACAACTATAACCTGGCCGGCATTAACGTAAGGAATTGAAAAATCCATAGCTTTCTTTCTTTCATCGGTTATTGTAACAGATGAGCAGACTGCATCATATTTACCTGCAGCAAGACCTGCAAAAATTCCGTCCCATGCGGTATTTACAAATACCACTTCAAAATTTCCCTCTTTGGCGGCTGCGTTGAGGAGGTCAATGTCAAATCCAACAATCTCTTTCTTTTCATTAACGAATTCCATGGGTGCCCATGTTGCGTCAGTAGCGATGACAATTTTCCTCAGGGGGGCTTTATCTTTTGAATATAATCCGATTATACCTGAAAAAAGTATCCCAAGAGACAGCGAAAATAGCAGAATTTTTTTTATCATAACTTCTCTCCATAGTTTATTTTGATGAACATAAACTGATTATTATATTTTTTGTATTTATGTTCAAAGCTGATATTAGAATCATTAATTCCGGTTAAAAAGCAAGAAAAAATTTATTACAAAAAGCAGGCATTTGTTCGGTGTATTTGCAGATAAAATTGCGCTTCTTTGCGTAGAGGTATTCTATCAGGCTTCTGCGTTTAAAGATTTATCTTTAAACCCCTTTTCACCGTGTATTTCATTATTTTTTCAGAAAATTGCATAAAATAATTTTTTTTGCTAATGCAAAAAAAATTTAATCCCGATTTAATAAATAAGCAAAAATATGCAAAAAAAAGATATTTTGGGATATATATGAATCATATTTTTTAATAATCACATATAAATGCTTTTAAATGCTTATAAACGCCTATAAACGTGTTCAGCTTATTGATGCTTCCTCCCGATTAAGATAAAGTCAGGAACAATTCTGATACCCATGGCAAGGATGCCGGGGTCAACATGAAATGATTCAGGGAGGAATCAGTATGATTATAAACCACAACATGTCCGCAATTAATACCAACCGCGTATTAAAATTTCAGCACTGGAACATCGACAAGAACATGGAAGGTCTTTCATCCGGTATGAGGATCAACAAAGCCGGCGATGACGCTTCAGGACTTGCTGTTTCCGAAAAGATGAGAACCCAGATTCTTGGCCTCAGGCAGGCTGAAAGGAATACTGAGGACGGTATGTCTCTTGTCCAGACAACTGAAGGTTACCTGGAAGAGATAAGCAACATCATCCAGAGGATGAGGGTTCTTGCAGTTCAGTCTTCGAACGGTATTTACAGTGATGATGACAGGCAGCTGATCCAGGTTGAGATTTCACAGCTTGTTGATGAGGTTGACCGTATATCTTCACAGGCGCAGTTCAACAAGATGAACCTTCTTCAGGGAGACTTTGGCCGCGTAAGCACAACTGCATCCATGTGGATACACATGGGGCCGAACATGCACCAGAGGGAGAGGATCTTCATCCAGACCATGACAGCACGCGCTCTTAACCTGAAAGATGTAACAGGTAACCCTATTACCCTTTCAACAGCAGGCGAAGCTAACAGGAACATAGGCGTTTTTGATGCAGCTCTGCACGAGATCGCAAAGCAGAGAGCAGACCTTGGCGCTTATTACAACAGGATGGACCATGCGGCAAAAGGACTTATGACAGCCTATGAAAACATCCAGTCTTCAGAAAGCCGTATCAGGGATGCTGACATGGCTGAATACATGGTTGATTTCACAAAGAACCAGATACTGGTACAGAGTGGAACTGCTATGCTGGCTCAGGCTAATGCAAAATCTCAGGGAGTATTGCAGCTCCTCAGATAATGTGATTTATTATCAGACTTACACGGCCGGTTTGGGAGAACCGGCCGTTTTCCATTTCCAGAATTTTTAGTTCTTTCAAAACCGATTCAAACATTACAGCAAGCATATATCCTTTTCTTTGTTTAGGGACTTATGGTCGTTGTAATGCAGCGGCTGTATTCCCTTCAAACACCGTAACCTGGTATTAAATGCCTGATAAGGAGATCAGGCCGTTTCTGTCTGTAGGAGGACGGGAACAACAAAATTAAACAAAGGAGTGTTTAATATGATTATCAATCATAACATGAGCGCGATTAACGCGAACAAGGTGTTGAAGTTCAAACACTGGGACGTAAACAAGTCAATGGAAACACTGGCTTCCGGCATGAGGATCAATAAAGCCGGCGACGACGCTTCAGGTCTTGCTGTATCCGAAAAGATGAGGACACAGATCCAGGGCTTAAGGCAGGCGGAAAGGAACACTGAAGACGGCATGTCTTTTGTTCAGACAACTGAAGGTTACCTGAACCAGACATCAGAAATTCTTCAGAGAATCAGGGTTCTAGCTGTTCAGTCATCCAACGGTATCTATACCGATGAAGACAGGCAGCTGATCCAGGTTGAAGTTTCCGCGCTTGTTGATGAAGTTGACAGGATAGCTTCCCAGGCTGAATTCAACAAATTTAAACTGTTATTGGGAGATTTTTCAAAAACCAATTTCAGATCCAGTATGTGGTTCCACATGGGTGCTAATATGAACCAGAGGGAGAGGGTATATATCGGCACAATGACCGCCCAGGGACTTGGTCTCAGGGAAAAAACTGGAGCATTTATTGCTGATCTCGGCTCTGCCGGCAGCGCTAATAGTACAATCGGTGTGATCGATGCTGGACTTCAGAAGATTTCAAAGCAGAGAGCAGACCTCGGAGCTTATTATAACAGACTTGAATATGCTGCAAAAGGTCTTATGACTGCTTATGAAAATATACAAGCATCGGAAAGCCGGATCAGGGACGCTGACATGGCTGAAACAATGGTGGATCTTACAAAAAACGCAGTTCTTGTACAGAGTGGTACTGCGATGCTGGCCCAGGCTAACATGCAGACAAGAACAGTGCTTCAGCTTCTCGGCAGTTGATTTAGATTTTATATCCAGTTTGTAAGGGAATACAAAAAATCCCGTCGAAAGACGGGATTTTTTTTACAGGATTGTTTTATTATAAATTATTCTGCTGATGCTGTTAAAGGGAAACTTACGCCTATGCGGCCGAAAACACCCGACATGTCGAGCTGATAAGAATCTTCATTTTCTATGTCTGCGCCCCTGTATCCTATTTCAAGGATTACGTTCATCGCGGAACCTTCACCCGGGCTGAATACAGTACCCGCTGATACCTGCCATGTGAATCCGCTGAATGTTTCAGATACCTCGGGATGATCATAAACAGTCCATGAATAACCTGCCCCGCCTGCAATGAATGGAAGAAATCCATAACTTGATTCAATATCTGCAAAGCGTATCTGTGCGACTGCAAGAAGAGGAAATGAATAGAGATTAGCTTTTTCTACCTTTGTGATGTTAAGATTTGGAAAATTGACTGAAGCATCCTTGTCTTCCCACTGGATCCAGTCGAAACCGCCTTCAACACCAAGATTGAAGTACTTATCAAGTCCGAAATTTATGGCTATAGCCGAGTCCAATCCGACTTTACTTGGCGCATCGGGATAGCCTGCCCCAACCTTAAGGTCAATTGATGATGTCTGAGCAAATACTGCAGTTGAGATGGCAAGAAGCATTGCTGTAAATACAGCTGATACAATGTGTTTCATCACGAAACTCCTTTAAAAGTATTTTGTATTTAAATAATAATAGAATTATTAATAAGTCAAGTATTAAGGTAAAAATGTCACCTGATAATTTTTACTGTTTTAAGCAATTATTGTGCCTGCTGTGGAAATTATTCCTTCCCGGCGGATGAGGATCCTGCTTTTCATGAATAAATGTTACTTTCTTTTAGACAGGTTTAATCATAATCTGTTGACAAAAAATGATGTAATGAATTTAAACATTTTATGATCTGCTGAAAATATCAGGGAACTCGGGGACAGTAAAAGTTCAGGGATTTCTGTTTAAATTTTGATAATAAATACAGCCTCTTTAAAGGCTGAAGCGGGGTAATAATGAACCAGGTGGGCGTAATACTGGGCAGCGATTCCGATCTGCCTAAAATCAAGGGATGTTTTGAAATTTTTGATAAATTTAATATATCATACGAGGTTCTTGTCTCATCTGCGCACAGGACACCTGAAAAAACTGCTGAATGGGTAAAAGGCGCGGCAGGCAGGGGTATTAAAGTGATCATAGCCGCAGCAGGAGGGGCTGCCCACCTGCCCGGAGTAGTAGCGTCCCATACAATGCTCCCGGTAATAGGTATACCTGTTGAGTCGGGAATAGCCGGAGGATTAGATTCGCTTCTTTCAATAAGCCAGATGCCTGCCGGTATACCTGTTGCTACCATGGCCGCTGGAAAGGCAGGCGGAACAAACGCAGCCCTCTTTGCCGCAAATATACTCGCTCTTATGGACCCGGCTGTTGCAGAAAAGCTTGCTGCCTACAGGAAGGAGATGCAGAAGAGGATACTGGAAAAAAATGAAGTGATAAATCAGACAGGCCTGATGAATTATATAAAAATGCTGGAAGGAAAAAAATGATAGATCATAATACTGCAATTCCACGGGAAAGAATACTCATACTGGATTTCGGTTCACAATACACCCAGCTTATTGCGCGCAGGATCCGTGAACTGAATGTCTATGCAGAGATAGTACCCTTCCATCATCCTATAGAAGAGATCAGGAAAGAGAATCCTTCTGCTGTTATTCTTTCAGGGGGCCCGTCATCATTATACGAGAAGGATGCACCCGGGGTGTCTGATGAAATATTCAGACTTGGTGTGCCGGTTCTTGGCATATGCTATGGATTGTATGTTGTTGTTAACGCATTCAAGGGGGAAAGCGCAGGAGCAAGTTCCAGGGAATACGGCAGGGCAATTATAAATGTAAGCAGAAAATCCGAACTTCTGAAGGGCATGGGCAGGAAAGAACAGGTCTGGATGAGTCATGGTGACAAGGTAACAAAGATTCCCGAAGGTTTTACCGTCACCGCATCGTCAGTCAACGCTGAAATTGCAGCAATTGAAAATTTAAAGAGCAGGGTGTACGGCGTACAGTTCCATCCCGAGGTTTACCACACAACAAACGGTATAAAGGTGCTGAAAAATTTTCTTTTTAAAATATGTAAACTCAAGGCTTCATGGAACATGGAATCTTTCGTCGACTTATCAGTTGAGGCGATACGCAAAGAAGTCGGCAGCGGATCTGTTCTGCTGGGGCTTTCGGGCGGGGTTGATTCTTCGGTTACGGCAATGCTCCTCCAGAA
Source organism: Spirochaetota bacterium (assembly GCA_035403465.1). Lineage (GTDB taxonomy): Bacteria > Spirochaetota > UBA4802 > UBA4802 > UBA5550 > JAAYBQ01. The sequence continues at coordinate 230,645 of DAONFG010000001.1, forward strand.
GGCGATCGGCGACAGGCTCCACTGTGTGTTTGTGAACAACGGTGTGCTGCGTAAAAACGAGGAGAAACAGGTGGTGGACAGGTTCAGGAAGCACATGAACATCAACCTGATATATGTTGATGCTTCAAAAAGGTTCCTGGACAAGCTCAAGGGCGTTGAGGACCCGGAGAAGAAGAGGCGCATCATAGGTAAGGAGTTTATCAGCGTGTTCATGGATGAGGCGAAGAAGATCGGCAGGTTCGATTTCCTTGCACAGGGTACACTCTATCCCGATGTAATTGAGTCTGTTTCAACAAAGGGACCATCTGATACTATAAAGAGCCATCACAACCGTGTACCCGAGGTGCTGAAACTGATCAAATCGGGCAAGGTGATTGAACCGCTCAAGGAACTTTTCAAGGATGAGGTGCGCGAGCTTGGAGTTAAGCTTGGAATGCCCGAAGAACTGATATACAGGCACCCGTTCCCAGGTCCCGGGCTTGCTATCAGGATTATCGGCGATGTTACCCCGCAGAGGATAAAGATACTTCAGGATGCCGATGATATAATCGTGCAGGAGATAAAGGATGCGGGACTGTACAGAAAGCTGTGGCAGATCTTCGCCGTATTCCTTCCTGTAAAATCAGTCGGGGTCATGGGTGATAAACGGACATACGAGAATGTTATCGCGGTGCGCGGCGTGAACTCGGTTGATGCAATGACGGCTGACTGGGCGTACCTGCCCGAGGATCTGCTGAGGCGGATATCCAACCGGATAATAAATGAAGTCAAGGGGATCAACAGGGTGGTGTACGATATTTCGTCGAAGCCGCCTTCAACCATAGAATGGGAATAAAATAAAAAACCTGCTTGCGCAGGTTTTTTTATTCTCATTTTTTACCGCGGACTATATCCACAACTGCCCGCACATCCTGCGACGAGTCCTTGTCGATAACCAGTATGTCGTTGCCTGACTGGACCACTACTATGTTGGAAACTCCCACAACAGCAATACGCATCCCTTCACTCATGATTGTGCAGTTGCCGCTTTTAACAAAAATAGCGTTTTTCGGGGACTGTGTCCTGTTGCACTCGTCATCAGGCTGCAGGATGTCATCAACCGCCTTCCAGCTTCCCAGGTCTGCCCAGCCGAAATCCGCAGGAATAACCATGCGGTTACCTGAATTTTCCATGATGCCGTAATCAATGGATATGGACTGCACTGAGGAAAAAATCTTCTGCTTGAGCGACCAGACATCGTGGGAATCGGAAAGGATCGCTTCAGATGTGAGCGATTCGAGCTTCAGGAACTGCGAGTACATGTCGGGCAGGAGTTCTCTGAAGCGGTCAATAATAACAGATGTTTTCCATGCAAAAATCCCGCTGTTCCAGAAGTAGGTTCCGTCAGCTACATATTTTTTTGCGGTTTCAAGATCAGGTTTTTCGACGAAGCGTTCGACGGCAGCAGAGCTCCCGTTAACGGGTCCGGATTTAATATATCCGTAACCGGTTTCAGGATACAAGGGCTTTACGCCGATTGTTGCAAGATAACCTTTTTCAGCAAGCGCGACAGCCTCTTTTAACACATGTGTAAATCCGGCTTCATCCCTGATGAAATGATCTGCGGGGAGGACAATCATTACAGGGTCATTATGCTTTTTTTTAAGGAACATCGCTGCATAGAGGACAGCGGCAGCCGTATTCTTCGGTACAGGCTCGGACAGAATGCTTCCCTTTAATCCCGAAGTGCTGATCTCATTCTGTGAAAGTTCCTCATATTTTTTTGATGAGACAATGAGAATTTCTTCCGGGGATAGGGGCTTCAGCCTTTTTATTGTTTCTTCAAGCAGTGTGCCGTTGCCGGACATGTTGTGGTACTGCTTGGGTTTATCCTCGTTACTCATGGGCCAGAGCCTGGTACCGGCACCGCCTGCCATTATTACGGGTATTATCATTTAATTTCAAGTACTCCTTTTTCATCGAAATTCAGTTTAATCGGCGTTTTTTTTATCTTGTCAGGAAATTTAACCATTGAAAATCCCTTGAGGCTGTAGTTACCTGAACCTTTGGAGAATGCGCCAAGGATCGATTCTCCAAGCGCCTTTGAACTGAATTCGTTAGCAACACTCAGTGTATACTCGCCGGGTTTATTTTTGATGTCTTTCGTGTACCCGTCAACGAGTTTACTTTCGTTCACGTTGAAATTATAATTCAGGTCCTGGAATACAAGGTTTGTCTTTGTTTTATTTTTCATCACAACATCAAAGTTCACCTTAAGTTTAAGGTCAAGGTCGGACGGGTCGATCACCTTTACGGGATTCTTGCCGTCAATTATTGCGCCGAACATGTTTGTTACTGCATCTGCATTCAGGTTTTTTTTCTTTGACCTTTCGATAGCTTCCTCGATCTCCCTTTTGGAGGGTTTAATTACTGTAAATCCTGCAATACTGATCTCGGGTTTGATTGCAGGTATATTCTGTTTGAGCTTGAAATTGAATGTTATTTCTTTCTTATATTTCTGCACATTTTTTGGAAGCGGCAGTGTGAGGGTGATGTTAACTTCGCACTCAAGGTATTCCCTGTCTCCGTATCCTTTAATGATGTTGATTATATCACTGTATTTCAGGTTTACAAGTATACGTGATGTAGCCTTTCCCATGGCTTTAATTTTAAGCTTGTCTGTTGAGGTCTTGAAGAGCTGTTTTTTATCAATGAAAAATACAGATTGCATGCTGGAGAGCTTAAGTTTAACCGGGTATGGATTCTTTATCTCCACATCAAAGAGAAGTGTAATATCCCGAAGTGACAGTGAATCAATATCAAAATTGACGATTGTTGCCTCTGGAAGAGGTATATTGCTTATTATAGTTGAAAGATCTTTGCTCTGGCTGTTTGATGATACTAATACTACAACAGCGAGGAGTAGAGACAGAATCTGCAGTTTTTTCATGATGACCCCCGGTTTCCGGACAGTTGATTGATTTCTTCTGGCCTGTTTCTGATATGGTAAAATAACAGGCGGTTTTTCACAACCAGAATTCATGAAAAAGAACAGTGGATTCTTAGTGTTTATAAAAAGAAATGTATTGAGAGACGGATTTTATAAGCGACAAAAATATACTCAAAAAAAGATGATTAATTATAAATTGAGGGAAAATGTGATTAATTTCGTTGACAGGATTGCGGGTATATATTGATTTATACCTTTATTGGAAAAAATGTGCGGAAAAAATGCATTTTTATATAGCTGATGAGAGGATTTAGTAATGAAGGACATTCAGAAAACGTATGCAATGAAGCAGTCTGAAATTGAAAAGAAGTGGTATCTTGTTGATGCTGAAGGGAAAGTTCTCGGCAGACTCGCTACAGTAATTGCTGACAGGCTCAGGGGAAAACACAAACCGACATATTCGCCTAATCTTGATATGGGTGACAATATTATAGTCATTAACGCTGAAAAGGTTGTGCTAACAGGTTCCAAGTCTGATGATAAGGATTATTTCAGCCATTCACACTATCCCGGCGGTGTGAAATTTACGAACATCAAGAAGTATATGAGCACTAAGCCGGAATTTGTGCTTTTACACGCTGTTAAGGGCATGCTTCCTAAATCAAGGCTTGGAAAGCAGATCATAGGCAACCTGAAGATTTATTCAGGCACTGATCATCCGCATACAGCGCAGAAACCGGAAATTATCAATCTATAGTATTCAGGGACTAAAGGAGAAATTATATGGCAGATAACATGTACGCAACAGGCCGAAGGAAGAAATCAGTGGCCAGGGTCTGGATCAAGCCGGGCAATGGAAATATCATCATAAACAAGCAGCCGATCAATGAATATTTCAGAAGGCAGACTCTTGAGCTTGTAGTAAGGCAGCCTCTTGAACAGATTGGCGCTATTGACAAATTCGATATTATGGCAAGTGTTTGCGGCGGCGGCTGGTCAGGACAGGCTGGTGCGGTAAAACTTGGAATAGCAAGATGCCTTGTTCTGGTGGATGAAAGAAATAAAAAAACTCTCAGGGAAGCCGGATTCATGACAAGGGATGCTAGAAGAGTAGAAAGAAAAAAACCCGGCCAGAAAAAGGCCAGGAAAAAATTCCAGTTTTCAAAACGTTAATCGATGCTTTTTATTCAGCGGAAGAAGGATGCCAGCGGCATCCTTTTCTGTTTTATGGGGGGATTTATTATATGCCTGAAATTGTGAAACTTCTGTTCAAGGATAGCCTGGTCTCCGCGGAGCTTGACAACGGTGAAGTGCTGAACCTGTCGTACGATGCGTATTCACAGTACAAACTCTCGAGCGGCATGGTCATCCAGGGTGACCTCTATTCGGAACTTTACGAAGAGTCGCGGAAAACAGAGTGCAGGGACAAGGCTTTTAAATATCTCGCGGTGCGTTCCAGGTCGGTTGATGAGATGGAGAAGTACCTGAGGAAGAAGAAGTTTTCTGAGAGCCAGGTTGCTGAAACATCCGGTTACCTGAATGATAAGGGATACCTTGATGATTACGAGTTCAGCCGGGGTTTTGTGAAAAGTAAAATGAAAAGCGGGAAGTACGGGGCTGATATTATCATCCGCGATCTTTACAGGAAGGGGATTCACAGGAAGACCATAGAAAAGATTATGAAGGAGTGCGGGGCCGCTGAACCGGACATGGAAAAACTATATGAGCTGGCGCTGAAGAAATATAATTCGCTGAAGGAGAAGGATAACCGGTCTGCAAGGGTGGGTAACTACCTGCGAAGTAAAGGATTTGATTATGATTCGATTAAAAAGGTTCTGCGACGGCTGGGGGAGGAGGATCTTTGAATCTGCGGATTCAAAGGGCCGGACCACTCTCCTCAATAATTACAAAAGTTAAAAAATACTTTACGTGAATATTTAAGCGGTATCTGGTGAACGGCAGAAAGCATATTCAGAAAGAACGCTTAACGCAGGAAATAAATACAGGTATTAATGGCGGGGGAAATGAAATCATTCATAAAAAAAATTATCAGCTCGGGCATCCTGGTTTTAATTGTTTTTCAGGGCATATCAATCGCTGCAGATAAAGGCGGGCCGTTTTATTCGGGCGCTGATCCTGTAATACTGGGAAGAGGGGGAACCGGAGTTTCAAAGACCGGTACTGCGGGTTTCCTTCTGAATCCTGCAACAGCGGCACAGGTTGAAAGGATACTGTTTACTGCCTCGTACGGTTCCATAGCCGGAGACTACACGTTCCCGGTTGCCACACTGCTGATTCCCGGCGCATACGGCGTGTTGGGTCTTGGTTTCGGTTATTTCAGCGGACCGCTTGATGATATGGATTCTACAGGCTACATGTTCACGTTAGGTCTTTCCAAGGAGATTACATCGGGATTTATGTTCGGGCTTTCGGCAAACGGCGTGTACTGGAGTGGCGATGAAACGTCTTTCTATGGCGGGATCAAGCCGGGATTTATCATGAAGTTCGATGGAACGGATTCGTACAACAAATTCGGTATATTCAATCCTGCGCTTGGAGTTTCAGCTGACCTGGGTTTTGCCACAGGTGATGAGGCTTCGATAAATTCGGCTACGATCGGCTACAACTTTGATTTTTTCAAAGCGGATAAGTTTTCTCTGGGGTGGTATAACGAGGTTTCGGCAATCAGCGGGTTCAAGGCGTACCCTGTGAAGTTCGGGCTGGAGTGTGAGATTGCGGACAGCTGGCATGTGCGTGCGGGAGCAGTTGTCCCGGAATCGTATTCTTACATGACATATACTGCAGGTGCAGGCTACACCTTTTCAGGCGATACTTTCGGTTTTTCACTGGACTATGCACTTGCCTACTCGGGCCAGGAGGGGATTTCACATTACGCAGGTATAAAAATCGAATACGGAAGCCTTGACAGGGAGGCGCCTGCTATCGCAGTCACACCGGATTATACATATATTTCACCGAACTATGACGGGGTCCAGGACCACGCGATGTTCGACATCGACGTCACTGACCGCAGCAGGATCAAGGGCTGGCGGCTGCAGGTGACTGACGAGCGCGACATGGTGGTGCGTGAATTCAAGGTGAGCGAAAGGGAGATGGAGGAGAACCTTACCCCGATGCTTTTTGTTCAGAGGTTTTTCAGCAGCAAGGATTCACTCACCGTGCCCGAAACTGTTATGTGGGATGGGTCTGACGCATCGGGAAAGAAACTCCCGGACGGAAGGTACAGGTACCACTTCTTTGCATGGGATGAAAGGGATAACATAGCGCCCGTGAAGTCAGGATACATGGTGATAGACACCACGGTACCTGATGCGGTCCTGGACGCGGACAGTCTTATCTTTTCACCTAACGGTGACGGCAACAAGGACACCCTTGTCATTAAACAGAAAATAGTCAGTACACCTGATGATATCTGGACCGGGGAGATAAAAAATTCTGAGGGCGTGACAGTTGTGACCTATGAGTGGAATGGTACAACAATTCCTTCAAAACTGGTCTGGAACGGCAAAGGCAAAGATGACAACCTTTTACCTGATGGAATCTATTATTATTCAATCACTTCATCCGACAAGGCGGGTAACTCAACTACCGCCCATGTAAAAGAAATAATACTCACCACAGTTACAGATGTTGCAGACCTTAGACCTTCGGCTGAATATTTTTCCTACAGGTCGTCAAAGGAGAAATCAATACGCTTTTTTCCAGACCTGGCATCGGTAAAAGGAATGGAGAAATGGGAAGTGACAATCAGCGACAAGGATGGTGACCCTGTCAGGGTAATCGGCGGTACCGGCCAGGTCTCATCATTCGTGGACTGGGACTGCATTGATGAAAAGGGCGAAAGACTTGATGACGGCGATTACTATGCAAGCCTCTCGGTATGGTATAACAGCGGCAACAATCCGGTCTCATATAAAAAGAAAATTATTTTTGACGGGACCGCCCCCGAAGTAAAAATATCGCACAGCCCGGAATTCTTTTCACCTGATGCTGACGGTGAAAATGACTACCTGACAATAAACACCGGCATAAATGATAATGGGGAAATCGCGAGGTGGGAGACTGCCGTATACAATGAGAGCGGCATACTCTTTAAAAAATTTACAGGTAAAGGCCCTTCACCGGAAAGTTTCAACTGGGACGGGATTGGAGACAACGGCGAAACTGTTGAATCCGCCTCGGATTATAACCTGCAGTTTTTTGCAGTTGATGCGGCCGGGAATATTTCGCAGACAGCGAATGACCGGTTCGCAGTAGATATCCTTGTGATTGTTACAGAGCGCGGACTTAAGATGCGTATAAGCAATATAGAGTTCGCGTTCGGAAGCGCAGTGCTCAAAAAACGCGGTACAAAAATACTTGACCGTGTATACCAGATACTCGAAAAATATAAAAACTACAAAGTCGTAATTGAAGGGCACAGCGATGATATAGGCAGCGAGGAGACCAATCTTGCACTATCTGAAAAAAGGGCCCTGGCAGTGAGGGATTACCTTGTTAAAAAAGGAACAGACACTGAAAGACTGAAATATGTGGGTATGGGTGAAAGCAGCCCGTTCTATCCCAATACGAATGAAGAAAACCGGAGAAGAAACAGGAGGGTTGAATTCCTCCTGATAAAGGATAAAACTGAATAATGAAAAAGATGATGTTTGCCGATGTTGATGGCACATTCATGGATTTTAACACCTACAGCATGGAACTCTCCATGGAGGGGATTGAACTTCTTAAAAAAAACAAAATCCCCCTGGTGCTTGTATCCAGCAAAACTTTTGCCGAGATGACTGAAATAATGGATCAGGCCGGGCTCTATAATCACTTTGCCTTTGAAAACGGCTGCGGCATAGCCATACCTGACGGAAGCGGGGGCTATACAACAGAAGTTTCCGGCCCGGGTACTCCTATCCTTGAAAAACGTCTTGCCGAGATAGAGCATATCATGGAAAAGAAACTGATTTCTATCCTGTCGCTGACAGAGGCTGAGATCTGCTCGTATTCCGGGCTTGATATGCACAGGTCCGGCCTTGCGAAAAAGAGGATTGCCACTCTCCCGTTTATCACGGAGGACCGCAAATTATTATTCGACGGAGATATCGATGACCTGAATATCCGGCTGGCATGTACTGGCCTCGGAGTGACCAGGGGCGGCAGGTTCAACCATCTGCTCCCTTCCCGTGCCGGGAAGTCATATGCCGTGCGCAGAATATACAATTTCTACAACACCGGGGACGGTGTGAAAACAGCGGCCTGCGGAGACAGCTACAACGACCTTGGCATGCTTGATAATGTTGATGTAGGGTATATTGTGAGGAAACCTGACGGGTCGTTCATGCAAGGGACCGAGTTCCTGGTTACAGCGGGTATCGGCCCTGAGGGATTTACCGAAGCAGTGAAAGATTTTATAAAATTATTCCCGGGTTGAAATATGAATATACTGAGTGAAATTTTCGGATTACTGAAAGAGATTCTTTATACTATAGGACGTTTTTGCGCGGGACTGATCGGCAGGGCATTTGAATGGTTTATGGCGCAGTCATTTCTGGACAAAATGATAATCGGCAATATCGGCATAGCCTTTCTTGCGGTTGTCCTTCCCCTGGTCAAGTACTGGATGTGGGAGAGTTGGATCGGGGTGAATAATCCCATAGGCGTATACCTGATATTTATTTCAGGGATTATGTTTATCACTATAATTTTCAGGGGACGTTATGTAACAGCATTGAGGATCCTGGTTAATGCATGGTACCTGCTGGCGTTTCTTGTCAAGTGGTGGAACCACTCATTCTGCGCTACATCTTACCTGCTTACCTGGGGGTTTTTCTTTAATATTTTAGCACCGGTTATATTTATTGCCCTGTCGCTTCTTGTTCGGGCTTCGGAATAGCCGTTGGATGTTCCGGTTTCAAAAAATTCTTGATTTTTCAGACATATTTTTTTTACGGATTAATAATATCTGTGGAAACTTACCGCTGTTTAATATTTAACAAGGAGTGTTGCAAATGAGTAAAAAACAGTTTCAGACAGAGGTGCACAGGCTGCTGCACCTGATTATCCATTCTCTCTATTCTCATAAGGAGATCTTCCTGCGTGAGCTGATCTCCAACTCATCCGATGCCCTTGATAAACTGAAGTATCTAACACTTACAGATGAATCGTACAAGAGCATCAGTTTTGAACCGCGCATCGACATCAGTTTTAATCATGCAGAAAAAACCCTGACTATTTCCGATACCGGGATCGGCATGGACAGCACCGAGCTTGAAGAGAACCTGGGCACGATTGCACGTTCAGGGACGCGCAATTTTGTTCAGAGTATGACCGGCGATGAGAAAAGGGACTCGAACCTTATAGGCCAGTTTGGTGTGGGATTCTACTCGGCATTCATGGTTGCCGACAGGGTTGAGGTTGTTTCTAAAAAGGCCGGGTCGGACAATGCATTCAAGTGGATCAGCGACGGCAAGGAATCATTCGAAATTGAGGACGCACAGCGCGATTCACAGGGTACAACGGTTCTCCTGTTTCTTAATGATGAAGGTGAGGAGTACGCAAGCAGGTGGTCTATCCAGGGGATAATCAGGAAGTATTCAAACCACGTACCGTTCCCGATCTTCCTGCACTTTGAAGAGACAAAATTTGAAGGTGAAGAGAAGGATAAAAAAGAGGTTAAGGAACAGAAGGTTGAGCAGATCAACTCTGCGGCAGCTATCTGGAAAAGGCCCAAGAGCGAACTGAAAGATGAGGATTATCTGGAATTCTACAGGCAGATATCATACGATATCGAGGACCCTATGCTATACATGCACACGCAGGCCGAGGGTACGCTTGACTTTTCCACGCTCTTTTACATTCCGGGCAAGGCGCCCGTGGACCTTTTCAGGGCCGACTACAAGGCAGGGGTCAAGCTCTATGTCAAGCGCGTGTTTATTACAGATGACGAGAAGGAGCTCATGCCCACATACCTCAGGTTTGTCCGCGGTATAATAGATTCAGAGGACCTTCCGCTAAATGTGAGCAGGGAGATTCTGCAGCAGAACAAGGTGATGGCGAAGATCAAGTCATCGTCTGTGAAGAAGATCCTGGGCGAACTGGAATCTCTGAAGAACCGGGACAGGGAAAAGTATAACGCATTCTGGAAAGAGTTTGGGGTTCCGATGAAAGAGGGTCTTTACCAGGACTTTGAGAACAGGGATAAACTGCTCGAACTCATCATGTACAAAACTTCAGGCAAAGATGGATTTTCTACACTTTCAGAATACTGTGAGAGGATGGCGCCTGACCAGGGCGGTATATACTACATCACCGGCGGCAAGGAGACAGTGCTGCGCAACTCGCCGCTCCTTGAAATGTATAAAAATAAAAACATCGAGGTGCTGATACTCGATGACGAGATAGACGAGATAGTCATATCGGCAGTGCCGAAATTTAAAGATCATGAACTGAAGTCAGTAAACAGGAGCGATGCTGCTGAATCGCTGAAGACAGACGATGACAGGGAGCGCGAGAAAAAGATCGAGCCGCTCATCAAAAAAATCAGGGAAAAGCTCGGAGACAGGGTAAAGGATGTTGTGGCAAGCACAAGGCTCAAAGATTCTCCGTCATGCATTGTTGCGGATGAAAACGATCCTACGGTTCAGATGCAGCATCTGCTCAAGGCCATGGGACAAGCCGGCGGCATGCCTGAATTTAAACCGGTACTTGAAATCAACCCTGACCATGAAATCATCAAAAAACTGGAAGCGGCAACTGATGAATCTGTTGTGGAGGATATCAGCATGCTCCTGCTTGAACAGGCCATGTTTGTTGAGGGGATGGAACTTAAGGACCCCAATGCGTTCGTCGCAAGGCTGAACAGGGCGGTTAACAGGTCACTGTAGTTCAGTGCCCGTAACACCAGTGTGTAAAAGGGGGCTGTCTAAGAATAAAGCATTCTGCCTGGAATAGTGTCATTCCGGCTCTAAAGGCCGGTATGACTTTCGGGACAGCCCCTTGTTTATTTTTAAAGCTGTTTATCTCTTCTGGAATGTCATGACTATATTCCCTTTTTTATCAATAAATCCCCAATCTGTTTCTGTTTCAATTCTGGCAAGATCATCATGGAATGACCATGCCCTGATAAATTGAAAGTCTATTGCGACATTTCCGTTTTTATCAATGAAACCATACATGCCGTTTTTTCTGACACAAGCGAAACCCCCGGAAAACCAGTCAGATGATTCATATTGAAGTTCAATAACAATCTTCCCGCTATTGTCAATGAAACCATCTTTACCATTTTTATTGACCAAAGCAAGTCCTTCGCGGAACATGGAAGCACGTTCATACTGGAAATCCACAATAAGCCGTCCTTCGGTGTTGATATAGCCCCATTTTCCATTGCGGGCCACCGGCGCAAGCCCGTTTGAAAAATCTGAAGCATCATCATATTCCGTTTTGATTATTAATATACCTTCTTTATTTATAAAGCCGTATCTATTTTTATCTTTAAGGATTTTCACCTTTGCAAAGCCGCTGGAAAAACCGGTTGAAAAATCAAATTCTGTTTCAAAAACGATTTTTCCTTCCCTGTTTATAAAATCAACACGCCCTTTCCTTCCGTTTCTCCAGACTGGTGCAAGACCTTCATGAAAACTGCCACCCGTTGCGAACTGGTAATCGATGACAACATTTCCTTTTTTATCTATGTAGCCTACTTTACCGTCTTTCTTTACAGCTGCAAGGCCTTCTGAAAAAGGTTTATAATCATCAAAAGTTCCGGATGTTATCTCTTTGCCTTTACTGTCTATGAAAGAGTAACCTTCCTGTTTCTTTACACAGTAAAGTCCCTCAGAATAAAAATCCGAGGGTATATCGAGATAAACCGGGGCTATAACGACTTTCCCTTTTTTATCAATAAATCCCCATCCTTTATTTGTAGCAATTGGCGCTAGCTCTCCGGAAAAATTGAAGGGTTTAACATACCCGTAGAGATTTTGCCATTGAGTATTCGCGGCAGTTTTCGGCTTTGTGTTACCGGAATTAAATAACACTATGATTGAAAGAAATATTATTACAGCCGTAAATACTGATCTTCTTTTCATATAAAACCTTCTGATTTAATTGCATTGTACCTGTAGGAATTATTTATTTGAATGCTTTATAGATCATTTGTCAAGATCATAAAAAGTCTTTTTAGACAGACCTTAACTCTCTTCAGTAAAACGGGGAATTGCACCCGACATAGTGAGGATTTAACCGTTGACAATTGCCGATTACATAGTTATTTACTTTACAGATCGAACCATGATATTTTAAGGTGCTCACATGTCGGATAATATTGTAGATATAGTGCGGAACAAAAAGGCCAGGTTCGAGTACGAGATACTTGACACCTTCGAGGCTGGTATTGTGCTTAAGGGGACCGAGGTTAAGTCTATCCGCCAGAAAAAGGTAAGCATACAGGAGGCCTACGCTAAAATTACAAACGGCGAGGTCTTTATAGTGGGCCTGAACATCTCCATTTACGAAATGGGGAACAGGTTTAACCATGAACCACTGCGCGAACGGAAGCTCCTGATGCATAAACATGAGATCAAGCGGTTAACAGGAAAACTGCACGAGCGCGGCTACACCTTGATTCCTTTATTGCTGTATTTAAAAAACGGAAAGGTCAAGATCGAACTGGGGCTTGCGCGCGGAAAAACCACATACGACAAGAAGAGGACCATACAGGAACGCGACCTGAAAAGGGACATGCAGCGCGATATAAAGAAGTATATGTAGTAATCACAGGAAGTAAACTGTAGCAGCAACAGCCAGGATCACAAAAAGCATAACCGCAACAATCCTGTTCCTCTCCCTGTCCGGCAGGTACCGTATATTCTGCAGTTTGTATTTTACTTTAAGCAGGATGTTCACGAAATTGTTCCATGTAAATTTATTTAAAAGATTTGTAATTGATTTGGAGAAATTTTCAGCGGGGCCGGACTTTTTGTTTTCAGGCTTAAGGTCAAAGTTTCCTGTTTTGTAGAGAGTTGTATCGTCTGGGTCAATTACGGTATTGTATCCGCATGTGCAGAAAATTTTTATGCGCCCCTTGTCCAGGGGGAAGCGGATTTTTCTGCCGCATGACGGACAATCCTTTATATACTTCATGTATCTTCTAGAGCAGGTCCCTTACCTGGCTGGTCATTTCCGGGATCTTTGTGTACAGATCCTCAAGTTCCGCGTTTGAAATTTTCAGTATATCCAGTGCAGGTTTGCTTATCTGGTGATATAGACCGTCGCTGCCTATACCTATTCCGGCAAGTACACTTATGGCATTGGCAAGGTGTACGATTGCAACTTCAGGTTTGTATGGGGCAGGCGCGTTTTCGGGCTCTGTGTAATAACGGACTATTGCCCGTAAAACAAGCGGGAAGTTCCATTTTTCAAGGATTTTCTCGCTTATCTCCTGGTGGCTGTAACCCATGATGGATTTTTCTGCTTCATTAAAAGTAATGTTCTTTGTGTTCACTTCGTTAAGTATATCATTATACGTGTTTTGTACAAAAATCGCAAGGACAGTCTTCCCGACGTTGTGAATTATTCCACCGGTAAAGACAACGTCTGCTATATCTTTCCTGTTTTTCAGAAGCGCAATTTTTTTTGCAAGCGTGCCGACGAGAAGTCCCTGCTTCCAGAGTTCACCCCTGCCTAGGTCGTAACCTATAACCGCTTTGTCAAGGATTGGTTTTGCCGCAATCACCATGACTATATTTGTCACCTCTTTAATGCCAAGGGTGACTATTGCGCGGTCGATTGATGTAATCTCTTTCCCTTTACTGAAGTACGCCGAATTACAGAGCTTCAGGATATTTGTAGTCATTGTCTGATCTTTTGAAATTTGCTCTGCAACAGCCTTGAATGAAACTTCAGGATCATTGACCATGTTCAGTATTTTAGTTGCAACCTCCGGTATTGTGGGGAGTGCCGCAATGTTATTAATTGTTGATTCTATTCTCTGTTTGATATGTGCATGCATTTGAATTACCCCGGGTTACATTAAACCTTGTAGTACATTTTTTCCTGGCCATTGGCCTTGACTTTAAGATGACCGTCATCAAGAAAGAAATCTATAACACGGCCTGCGCAGCCGCCTGTGTCCTCGTCAAGAAGAGGTATCTGCAGTTTAGCCAGTATTTTTTTTGTTTCCTCAATATTCCGCTCTCCGATCTGCCCCAACGTGACAGACGCCTCGAATTTAAACATTGATGCTCCGCCGGCGATCTTCGCTGACATGAATTCCTTCTTTGCCCCCTCTTTCATTAAGAGTTGAACCATGTGGGGTATTGCAGTCTCGGCGAATTTTTCTATAGCCGTGCCGTTTGAGGTATCAACAGGCAGCAGGATGTGGGCAAGACCACCCACTTTTTTCAACCTGTCGTATATGCATATACCTACGCAGCTTCCAAGAATTGTTCTTAACACGGCAGTCCCGTTTGCTATCTTTACCTGGGCAACGCCGACGTTTATTAATGATCCGTCCATAACCTATCTCTGAATTTATTAGAATCTTTGGATGATAGAGCAGAAAATCTTATTTCATGCTCTATTTATTATAATATACTGAAAACTAGAACTATTACTATATATAATAGTTTTTTCCGGATTATCAGCAGAATAAATCAAGGCCGTTTATTGCAATGAAAATCCCGCCGCGAAGCAGGTTTGGAATTGCTACTGATTCTGTATTGGCATTAACTTTTGTAATTATTATTGTATTTGTCAAGGTTAATCGGTATTCTGATAAATATTTGTCAGGTTGTGGTAAATGAAAGCAGAAATTGAAACAGGAT
>DAONFG010000002.1:0-195804 GCA_035403465.1 Spirochaetota bacterium
CCGTATATAGACCCGCCAACTCCAATGCCGCTTGTCTCTTTTGTTTTGCTGTAGTAATGCTCGTCATGCGCGGCTATTATATTCTGGTCACCTTCTGCGTCAAGGTCCGCGTTGCCGCCTGCGTTTATTTCACTCCCGACAATGTTTATGTCGTTGCCGCTCTCTACGTTCAGGTCGCCGCCCGTGTTAAAAGTGCTGCTTACAACGGTTTTTGTGTCTTCAGTTACTTTTACTGTACTGCTGCTGAATGTTTTATCATTTGTTTTATCACCCTGGTAATGGCTTGTGTCATAATCATTTATAAGGTTAAAATTCCCTTCTGCCTTAACATCCGCGTCACCCGCCACATCGGCGCTGCTCCCTATAAAATTTATGTCATGGCCCGATGTCATCTCCAGGTCCCCTCCTGTTGTAAGGGTTGAACCTGTCACAGTTGTAACATCCGAAACGCCGTATGTTCCATGCTGCTCACTGTAGCCCTCTTCCTCGGTCCGCACTGTTTCAAAGTCTATGTTGCCGCCGGCCGTAATCGAAGCGTCACCGCCCGAACTTACATCAGCTCCCCTGTTTACAAAATCACCGCCTGAACTAACTGTTAAGTCACCGCCGCTTTCAATCGTCGCTGTTCTTCCAAGCTCGGAATTTGTGTATCCTGAACCGTCTGACGAATAGACCTTTGTCTCGTTTATTATATCACCGGTTTCAGTTACAAGCGACACGTTGCCGCCGCTCGCAATTACACCGCTGCTGTTTGTAATATTATCATGGGCCTTTATATCTACCGACGAGGTACCGGTTATAACACCCGAATTATTAACGTCCCCTGACGCATTAATTTTTACAGTGTTGCCCGCGATCACAGAAGAGCTGTCTGTTGTAAAGCCGTCCAGAATATGTTCAGGTATATATACGCGCGGCACAAGCACCTTCACGCCCATCACCACGTCCTCTACATACCATATAATGGGCTGCTGCAGCTGGTTTATCTGTTCCTTTGTAAGCTCTACTCCCACTGCAAGTTCCAGGTCTTCGTAGGCTGTTGCAGCATTGTCAAGCAGCCAGGCCATCTGCTCCTGTTCGCTCATAAGGCTGTCATCAAGAAATTTCCTTGATGTTGCCACAAGTATCGCTTCGCTCACAAGCTCCTGTTCATAGTACGCGTCGCCAACAAAACGCAGGTCTGCTTCAGGATTAAAATTTATCCTTTCAAGAAGATATTCCGAACCCTTAAGTTTGGATACATCTATATAATCAAGCCGTGTTTCAATAAGGTATTGTGAGGCAGGATTTGTATCAATTCTGAAAAGGCCGTCGGTTCGTATATACTGGCCAACATCAATAAAACCTGTAGTCATTACGTCTTCAATGACAGATGTGGTGTTCGCCAGGATTCCGGTTCTGCCCTCAATATTAACTCCGACAGATTCTTTAATTATTTCTTCGTTACCTATCTCTGTAGCATTTACAGTAACATCACCGCCTGCACTTATAATAGCTTTGGAATTTGATGGTACTGTGACATATCCAGACTGCGATCTGTAATATTTTTTATGAGTCCAACCCCATTTCCATTTGAATGGTCCTAATTTATGCTTTTTTTTGACCCTTTTATTATTACCCTCGTACTCGTACTGAGGCAGGTACTCAACCATAGAAACTGTTTCATTGCTTAATGTATCCGCGTCAATAGTCAGGTCATTTCCTGCCGCAATAACACTGCCATGATTAACAACGTTTCCGGCCGTTATATTCATATCACCGCCGGAGACAAGACATGAATAATCAGTGTACATTGTAGATGTAAACTCATACCGCTGCATCACGGCCCATTCATCATCCCCTATATCACCTACGGTTACCAGATCCATTGTATAGTTCCCTGTATCTTCGCCTGTATTTATAAGGCTTCCATCATCACCAATATCAATCAGTATACCATGGACTGTAGTGTTTCCCATTTGCATTCCAGCGGCAGTACCATCAGCCTCTATATTACCAGAATAGTTATATATGCTGTTCCCTGAATTTTCTTTTCCCTTAAGTACCATGTTACCCATGGAGTAAATATATCCCCTGATGTTATTCAGGGTTTTTGTCGTGATGTTCATATCACCGGCTGAGAAAAGTACACTACCATTATTCTGTAATGTACCAGTATCAACAGTCAGGTTGCCGCCGGACGATATCTGGGTCTCGGACATGTCATCCGTGTTTATTATCTCCGACGCCCGGACAGTCAGGTCTGACGCTCCGCTTATCCTTCCGCTGTTATTTATTGTCCCTGTAATGTTCAGTGACGAAACACCGTTGCCGCCTGTAAGAACGGCGCCTGTGTTGTTGTCAAGATAACTGCCTGTTATATTAATATATAGTCCGCTTACTTCACCGCTGTTTGTAATCTTTTCTCCTGAAACAAAGGTAATTTCGCTGTTTGATACTATTCTGCTGCCGCTCTCATTTATTATATCACCCGATACATATACATTTACGGAACCATTCAAGAGGAGGCCGGTTCCATTAATAAAGTTAAGCCCTTCAATATTTAAATACCTGTCTGCATAAACCGAGGATATGTCACTGGAGAACACCACGTTCCCCGTCATCTCTATATCAATACCGCCTGCGGACTTTATCTCGCCGCCGTGCAGCTCAAGGCTGTCATTGCCGTATACCCATATCCTTCCTGTATCGCCTGAGAGTATTATGCTTCCGCCGCTGTTTGAAATAATACCGCCGGTGTGCAGCGTAATGTTCTCGTTTGCCGTAATCTTACCAGACTGGTTATCTATATAGCCCTCAATAGTAATGTTTCCAAGTGCGTTTACGTTCCCCCTGTTGGTGAACCCCGTACCGCTGTAAGTTATATCGCCCATGGCAAAGGCATCACCGCGCTGGACTATCCTGTCAGATCCAGAAGCAACTTGAATGTTACCCGCGGCCTGCGTGTTATTAAGCTCAATACTTCCGTCCGCGCTTATGCTTATGTCCGAAACATCAGCCAGCATGTTTGCGCTTGATCTTACGCCCACTCCCTTCTCATTGCATATCAGAATTATACGTCCGGCATATATACTCCCGAATACAGAGGCGTCTATGCCCAGTTCAGGGAAAGGGGTGCCCGTTTCATTCCGGGTAAAAATCCTGTCATTGTAATTGTATGTTCCGGTACCGGTAATGATGCTTACGTCATTTCCCCAGATAGCGCCGTTAAGCGATGCCATCCGGGTAATAACCGTGAAGTAGTCAACTGTACCGGCATTCACCCCGTTGCCTTCAATGCTGACCATGCCTCCATCAACATCTATACCGCTGAACCCGTTAGCGTCATAAACCGCCCGCCCTGTACCCAGGGTCACGCGGGGCATGTTTATAAAGCCCGCGCCGTTCAGCATTATGCCGTTCGGATTTACCAGTATAAACTCTGCCGATCCGCCGAACATTTCGATATAACCAAGGATATCGCTCCTCTTTGTTCCGGTCACCTCGTTGACTACTATTAAAGCTTCGCGTCCGTTTAGCTGGTAATTAGGGTTGCCGTATACAGCACCGCCCAGGACAGAAATACCCATCTCTGTAGAGTTATTAAGGATTATACCGTTTGAACCAACGTTATATTCAGTAAACCTGTTAACCGAGACCCCGCCCGCTGTTGTTGTGGCAAGGTTTATAATCACAACGCCGTTTTGCGCCGTGTCAAGGGTAGGCCTCTGGTTTACAGGTACGGACGTGTCTACTGTTATATCAGCGGAATAAAGCGGCAGTACGGGAAAGCACAGTTCCGCCACAAGTAAAGATATGAGAAGTTGTTTTAACAAATGTTTTAATCTCTTCATTTTATATCCTTTATTCCGCTGATATGAGAGTTAATAAAATTACTTGGATTCTTTCTTTATTGCATCAACAATCTTGGTGCTTATACTATTGAACGTAACTGCATCGGCACCCTTGAATTTTCCCCTTTGCATGAAAAAGAAAAAATTCTTCGCCATAGGCATTGTAAAAGTAATTGTTCCTGATTTCTTTTTACCGCCGCTCATCTCCTTGTATGAATCCATGAGGACAGTCCTGATATCCATGAATGGCTGAACTTCTTCTCCGATAATTTCGATGGAGTTTAGAACATTGATTGAAAAAGCAAGTTCCTCAATTGTAAATTCAACTTTTACATCATCGTCTTTTGCGTAACCTGCAGTCATAAAACAGAATACCGCCGCGGCTACAACCGCATTCTTAATAAATCTGGCCATAGTATTATTGTTTCCTTCTTAATTTATAGTATTGTGCTATTCATTTTTTACATGAAAATAATACTGTCAACATTTTTTACTCTAAAAATAGACATTATATACCATAATACCACTTTGATAAAATATTATTTCAGGCGACCTGGTGTCAGTATTATGTCATTTTGTGTTTAAAGTTTCCTCACTGAAAAGCCTTTAATCCCTCATCATACAAACCAGTGAGGCTAATGGATGCCGCAAAATAGACAACATAATCCTCCTCGTTAACAAACCATGAGGAGAATAGCTGCCTTGCGTATGAAATGCTCATATTTGCTATTCCTGCGGAATATGATAAACCCGCAGCCCATCCCATTACAGAACCTTCACCCGTCCCTGAATTTTCATCCAGCCCGCATCTCTCTATGGCATAACCATAGTCATACCCTGCAAATAATTTAAGGCCTCTGAGGTTCTCCTGGAACCGTGAAAAATCAAAAACTGAAAAATCATTACGGATATAAAAACCCCTGTCGCCGGAGATCGATCCGTTTTTAAAACCCCTTACAGTATTCAGGTCACCAATTGATATCTTTTCGGAACTGTACAGGGTCTCAATGCCCCACTGCCCCACAAAGTTGAAGAGGTATCCCAAATTCTGGCCCATAAACTGAAAGGTTTTATTCCACAGGAGCGACATGTCACATTTATTAAACTGCGCCCTCGGCGTATCCGCGTCCATATCGCCCTCGTCCTTAAAGGCGCCGAGTAATTCAAGGCCGCGGTTATAATAAGCATCAAACAGGAAATAACCTCCGTAAATAAAGGTTGTGTACTCAAGGCCGATCTTTGCGACCGTGAGCTTCCTGCTGGACACATCTATGATCGCATCTTCAATATAATTTTTCTTGTCTTTTAAAGCCAGGGAAGTTCTTGCCTTAAAACGGTTATAGCCTATCCTCCCCAGCATTCTGTCAGCGCCGAAAATCATACTTGCGTCACTCCCGGATGATTTGAATTCGGTGTTCAGTCCCTGCACGTACTGCATGTATTCAGTGTAGCTATATGTGGAAGAAAAAGACCAGTACCCAAGGGGGAATGCAATCTGGAAAGACGCGCTTCTGTTATACTTCCTGTCTGTATCACTGTTGAGTGTGGCTGTATAGTTCGCATATATATTATCATTAATATTCAGAAGGTTGTCAAAACCGGCGGAAACCTTGCCCCGGTTTACACCTGTAGTTTTCTGCCCCAGGTTATCAACGCCTATATCAAGGCTTAGCCAGTTACCCTGCTGGTTATATATAACAATATCTGAAAAACCAAGCTCTGAACCGGGTATCACCTTCATCGTAGCATTATTTGACCCCAGCTTGTTCATCTGCTCAATACCGTAATCAAGGTCTTCAATATTGAGAAGTTCGCCTTCAAGAAAAGGGAATGCAGTAAAGACCTGAATACGGGTGCTTAAACTCTCTTTTTCAGGTTTAATACTTCCTATATAACCTTTGACAACGGTAAGAACAAGAACCCCGGATTTAAGGTTTTGATCCAGGGGAACTTTGACCCTTGCTGTAATATACCCCTTCTCGACAAGCTTGTTTGTTATATTACCCACAAGATTCGTTATATCGTTGAGCGATATTTCTTTGCCCTGGAACGGATTTATAAGAGCCGCTATCTCGCCTGCACTAAGCAGATCAGAATTTTCTATGGTTATTTTAGAAATATAAAAACGGGTTTCATCCCTAACGGGTTCGGTGCCATCTTCTTTTTTCTGAGCTTCTTTCTCTTCCTCTTTCTCTTTTTTACTCTTCTCTATTTCAAGCATCTCCTTTTCATGGAGCCTCTTTTCTGTTTCATACCGCCGCCTTTCGAGCTCCCTCACCGCTTCATCAGAAGTTCCGGTTTGAGCGTACAGATTCGCAAGGTTTATAATTACCAGGAAAACCACAAAAAAAAATTTTATCCTTATACCTGATTTCATTAAAGATCCCCGTAGTTATTTGTTGCAACCTGCCATAAGATCCTCATCAACCTCCCATCCTAATGCTGCGGCTCGTTTAAAATCTGAACATGCATCACTATGCATGTTCATTACCAGCTTTAGATGTCCCCTATCGTAGTAAGAACCTGCATCTTCAGGTTTAAGCTCAATTGCGTGGTTGTAATCCGAAAGTGCTCCATTGTAATCTTTCAATTTTTGTTTTGCGGCGCCTCTGCCACGATAAGCATCCGCGTTTTTTGGTGAAATCGCTATTACACTGCTGTAATCTTCTATGGATCCGGAGTAGTCACCGGTTTTATGTCTTACATATGCCCGGGCAAAATACCCGGTATCATATCCCGGATTTAGTTTAATCGCTGTACTATAATCAGCAAGAGCACCAGTATAATTCCTTATTTTTTCCTTAATATTCCCCATGCCGATGTATGCGAATATATCCCGGGGCTCAATTCTTGTTACCATTTTATAATCAGCAAGAGCGCCTTTATAATCACCCGCATCTTCCCTGACGTTTCCCCTGTTGTAATAGGCCTTTGCAAAGTTTTTTTTCTTTTCAATGGCTATGCTGTAATCGGCAATTGCTTCATTATATCTTTCCATCCTGTATTTTGCGTATCCCCTTCCATTAAATGCTTCAGCATTATCAGGCATCAGGCTTATGGCCGAGTTGTAATCGTCAACTGAACCTGAATAATCTCCGGAATCACTTTTTATGTCCCCCCGGTTGTAATACGCATCAAAATAATTCTTTTTTAATTCAATCGCTCTTGTGCAGTCTGCCAATGCGCCGGTATAATTGCCGGACCTGTATTTTGCGTATCCTCTATTGTTATATGCTTCAGCATATTTTTCTTTAAATTTTATAACGCTGTCAAAGTCGGATACCGCGGCTATATAGCCAGTATTTTGTATTTCAGCAAGCCCCCGATTATAATATGCTTCAGGCAAGTCGGGTTTAAGTTCAATTGCTTTATCATAATCATTTATTGAATCTCCATACTTCCCGAGCATAAACAAAATATCACCTCGGGCCATATATGACCCGTAACCTGCATAACCATAATCTATTGCCCTTTGGTAATCAGATAGAGCTCCGCTGTAATCTTTAAAAGCCAGTTTTGAGTTACCCCTGCGAAAAAATGCTTCACCAAAATTATTTTTTTTCTTCAGGGCTGCAGTAAATAATTCCGCTCCCTCTTTTTGCTTTCCTTCAGTAACATATATATAGCCCATGGCAAAAAGACCATACTCCGAATCTGGAGAAATTTTTACTATCTCCTTCATCAGCCTTATTCTTTCAGCCGTGTCGGGCAAATTGAGAGATTGAATGTAAATTTCTTCAGCCCTGTTCATTCCATCACCATGAGTCGTGTTGATCTGTACAGGTGCTACGTTGTTTTCATTCCTGTTACATGCCGCATTAAAAACTATAAAAAAGATTGCTAAAAACAGAAAGAATCTCTTCATTGCATTATTCCCCGATATTTTTTAGAGGGATGTCTGATTTTTGAACTGCCCGTCACTCTTCATTGGTAAAAATATATAAACAGTAATCGGGGTTTTCTTTGTATACAATTCTATTCAAGAACTCTTGTTATGCCTTTTCTGGAAATTCCGTTATATGTTGAAAAAACACCGCCTATTATAATCCTACCGTCAGGCTGAATAGCAATACAGCTTATTGCACCATCTGGACCGTTATTTGTTCTAAATCCCGCATCGAGTGTACCGTCCGGATTAAGGCGTGCTAAATACATGCATGAAGTATTGTTATAATTCTCGAAATTTCCACCGATAAGTATCTTTCCGTCAGACTGTATTGCAATACAGAATACTTCAAGATCTGGCCCTGTGCCTGATGATAAAAATTCAGTATCATGCGAACCATCCTCATTGGCACGTGCTATATAATCCTCAGACCCCAGGTAACTGCTGAATTCACCTCCAAGGACGACCTTATTGTCCGGCTGCAGAACAGCTGAATAAATATCGCCACTGGCACCTGCACCAGGATCAAAGGTAATATCCAGAACACCGCTGTTTTCAAGCCGTGCGATCCTGTTCCTGGTTTCGAAGCCGCAGTTACTGAATGAACCTGCAATTATTATTCTGTCATCAGGTTGAACTGCTATTGCGTAAACAATATTATCGGGTGCATATGTTGTATCAAAACCAACATCAAGCGATCCGTCAGAATTGACCCTGGCAATATAATTACACGCAGTGTCATTATAATTTGTGAATTCTCCCCCTATAAGAAGCAGCCCGTCAGACTGGACAGCAACACAGTATATTGGCCCATCAGCGCCTGTACCCGGATCAAATGATTCGTCAAGGGAGCCGTCGGAATTAAGACGTGCTATATGATTCCGTGACACGCCATTGTATGCAGTAAAATCACCGGCTATAATAATCCTGCCGTCAGCCTGTATAACTACAGCATATATTGTATTATTGGCGCCGGTCCCGGGATCAAAGGCAGTATCTAATGAACCGTTTGAATTAAGACGTGCAATACAATTACGAGGAACCTCATTATATGTTGTAAAATCTCCAACTATGATTATATCGCCATCAGGTTGTACAGCAACGGATGATATGCCTGAATCAACACCTGTGCCCGGCTTGAATGATATGTCAACAGAACCAGACCCACCCCACATAGCATATAGTTCCACATTGGATGCACCCATTGTGAAACTCTCGCCCGCTGTATATGATGTGCCGCTCCAGTCTGCCTCGGTATTCCATCCCAGAAAAACATAACCGGTTTTTTCAAGCAGTCCTGAATTTTCAGCAGCAACAACAGTTTGTCCATATATATATGACGTGTTATCAACCGGGACATCCCCTCCTGTAGAACCGTTACCGAAATATGTTACTGAATATCCGGGATTAAGCTTCCAGATCGCATACAGAGTAACATTGGAAGAACCCATTGGAAAGCTCTGTCCCTGTGTATATGTTGCTCCGCTGCCGTCAAATCTTGTATTCCAGCCTGCAAAGCTGTAACCGGATCTCACAAGAGATCCAGTATTTCCCTGTACATTAACTATTGAATTTTGCGGGTAAAACAATGCATCAACAGGTACCGGCCCACTGTCTGCTCCGTTTGAGTTGTAAGTCACTGAATACCCCAGTGTCCACTTTGCGTAGAGGATAACATTTTCTGTACCCATAGTGAAGGTCTGACCTTGCAGGCAGGTAATCCCGCTTCCATCTGGCTGAGTATTCCAGCCTGTGAAACTATACCCGGCTCTCTTGAGGTTGCCGGTATTTCCCATGGCTATAACTGACTTCCCTGTTTCATAGCTTGTACTGTCAACAGGGACTGTGCCAGTATCTGCATTATTTGCATTATAGATTATTGTGTATGTTGTATTTGTTGTCCATTCTGCATATAGAATAACATTAGATCCGCCCATTGTCATATACTGGCCCTGGGTGTATGTTGTCCCATTACCGTCAGCCAGCGTGTTCCATCCTGTAAAACTGTAACCGGGCCTGGCTAGTGAACCTGTGTTCCCAGGAATCAAGACACCTGCTTCTGATTCATACATTGTTGTGTCTATTGGAGTGACTCCGGTATAAGCACCATTGCCGCTGTAACTTACAGAATATGTTATTCCTGCGGACCACCTTGCATATAGGATTATATCTGACGAACCTACAATAAAAGTCTCTCCCTGGGCAAAATTAAGTCCATTACCGTCAGGCTGGGTATTCCATCCGGTGAAATTGTAACTCCTTTTTACAAGACTATAGAGATTGCCCTGCACAGTAACAGTATCGGCCCTAATGTAATCTGTATTATCAGTGGGGACAATCCCACTGTCAGCACCGTTAGCTATGTAATAAACTGAATAAGTTGCTATTATTTCTGAATTAATTTTAGGAGCAGTTCCATTCACGCAGGAAGTCAATGACAAACATAAAAAAAACAGGCATATAATAACGAATGAATTAAGGCATTTATCTAAAGAACAAAAACTCATTAATTATCCCCCAGACTGTAATAGCCGTTCTCATATTAAAACATATACTTTATAATTTTTAACTTGGCATAGAAATAATTTAAAAAACACTAACTATGAGCATACAATCAAATAATAGAATCTAAATGACAAGAATTTTTTAAAGAAAAGGCAAAGCATACGGCATTATTCTGCCGCAGGGGGAGTATGAACTTGCGTCCACAAAAAGCACAAAACGCAATGATGAGATTATCGGGGTCGGCAGGTTCCCCGCATTTAACACAAAAATAATTATATTATAGCGGTTAACGAAATCTGTAGTATAGCTTAGTGTGTGGCTGCGGTTTGGCAGGCACCTGCAGACGAAAATGTCTGCAGGGTAAATTTTTACAGATTTTACCTGATCCCGCGGAATATAAAGCTCGTGTTCCCCATCCGGATTTCGTCCCAGTCGTGGAGAAGCCTTGGCCTGAGTATTTTTTTAGAATTAAGGTATGTGCCTGTATCGGATATCAGGTCGAATATGTAGTACCCTCCCTGCATTCTCCTGATCCTGGCATGCCTGCCTGAAGCGAACCTGTCTTCAACAATCACCGAGTTCTCTTCAGATGTGCCAAGCGTAATCTCGTTTTTTATTACAGGTATTTTTTTGCCCGCTTCGCGGCCGTCCTTCTGGTGCAGCCAGACCTGTGAATAGAGCACGTCGGGGATTTCAGCAGGCGCTTCATCAACATACGATTCCTCCCGGACAAGGTCTTCGGCCTTTACCTGTGACGAATACCCGCTGTAAACCGGGTTGTACTCGTTGTTACCTTTTTTCTTCTGCGGCCTGCTCTTTCTGAAAAAATGGACCGCAAGCACCAGTAGAACCAGGATTGAGGCAATAACGAACGCAGATGCAATAACGTAGAACCCGTCAGGGAAATCAAACTTGAAGATATTCCTTTCAACAGTAAACTCCATTGTATCCCGGTCTTTAAGGTCGCCGTACCTGAGCCTTACCTCAAGGTTGTGACTGCTGTTGTCGCGTTTGAGCATTGACTGGTAGCGTATCTCGTAGACGCTTTTGATCCTGCTTATTACATCATTGTATGTGCAGGCAACATCCTTCTGGTTTACGCAGAAGTATTTGCCGCCGGTAAGCTTTGCAATCCTGCCAAGGTGCATCGATGTCTTGCTGTTATTTGAGATAAAGTAGACGGGGATTCCCGTATCGTGTGAAAACTTTATTATATCATCAGGTGTCAGGCTGCTCCCTTCATCCTTGCCGTCTGTGAAAACAATTACTCCCTTGCGTCCCCCCTTGACTTTGTCGAGCAGTTCAATCGAATCATAAATTCCGTCAAAGAGCCTTGTAAATTTCCCGTGACGGTCAACGCTCTTAATGCTCGACTGCAGTTCAAGCCTGTTTGACGTAAAATTGTTAAGAAGCCTTACGGTATCATTAAACCTGATAACCGCAATCCTGTCCGTGGCTGCTGAGGCATTAATGAAATTCCCGGCTTCGGATTTGATCTTTTCAAGGAACATCCCGTTTATGCTTTTGCTTGAATCAACAGCTATAACAACATGCAGGTAATCCGCAGGGCTGGAGGCCTCCCTGACCTTGTAATCTACCCTGTAACCGTCCTCGAATACCAGTATATTCTCTTCATCAATCCCCGGTATACCTTTATGGTCCGGGCTTATTACGCTTACGGTGAGTTTTACCCCGGGAAAGTCTGAATCCGCATCGACCCCTGTGATATTGATAAAGGGCCCTGCTGATAAGGGCATCAGTGCGAGCAGAAATATTATAATGGCGGCTGCTGTTTTTTTCATTGTTCCTTTCACAGGTTTAATTCGTTTACTGACATTCAGGCCGCAAAGAGACCCTGAATTATTATCGGATGATCAGCATGCTTAATATACCAAAAAAGCCTCTGCAAATTCCATCATAATTTATTATTGGTGATAAAAAACCGCCCGGGGCGCTGTTTCCACCCGAAAGACAACCCGGTTACCGGCCGGATCATATAGCCGATTCCCTCCTGCTTATTTTATTTTTCTTGACTTAATGCCCCAAGGGTTATAACAAAAATCGAATCTATCAAACAGGAGAGTTTCACGATGTCCCAGATATTCAAGGTAACCGCGGCCGTTGTCTCCATGCTTCTTCTTTTTACCGCATGCGCAAAAAAACCGGAAAATGTACTTTCACCGGCAATTAAAATCGGAATTGAAAAGAGGGGGTCGGAAAATATATACATTGCAGATTTCACCTGTACCCTTAAAAATGAAAATGACAGCACCGCTTTTATGAATGCCGCAGGCACATTAAACATTAAGGATGACAGCGGTAAAATCCTGCTGCCTGTACCCTTTACGGTAAAGACCATTCTCCCATTTGAGGCAGGCGTGGTGCTCCAGAGGATTGAACTTAAAGAAAACGAAGCCGCGCCCCTCCTGCAGTTCCTCGGAATCAGCGCGGATAAACTCATATCAGGCGAGGATGCAGGAGCACGGCCCCTTGAGGATAAAAACGTCGAGCTCTCGGGTCTTAAACTTGAAAAAAAAGAGATCATTGATCTCTTAAAAGGAAAGTGACATGAAAATTAATGATAAAAACATACTCATTGCATTCATTATTACACCGCTTGCCGCTGCTCTTATCCTGGCCGTGATATCAGCTTACTCGCTCTTCCTGGTTGAACCGCGTACGGCAAAACTCCTCTCATCCCCGGATACGCTGAAAGAGGCCTACATCGAACTCAGGGAGCCTCAGCTGTTCGCAGGTTACAAAAACTGGGACAGGGAGGGAAACGGTGTATTAAACACCATAAGATTCTTTGACAACAGGGTGTTTTACGGTGCAGGTATAAGACCCGAGGAGAAGCCTTATCTTGAACTGCTGCTCGAAAGGAGACATGCAGGTGCAATGCTCGGGATGAAGACAGTGGCGTTTCTTGTTCTTGTTTCAGTTATGGGCGCAGTTGCCCTTGCAATTGAAACCAGGACAGCAAAGAGCAACAACGAAAAGGAGTGACTTCTATGAAATTCTTATTCTTCATGCAGGATACCGTTAAAAAAACACTCGGCCTTGTACTGATTATCCCCGGTGCGCTGCTCCTGTTCATAGCCATTTTCGGCATCATTGGAGGAGATAAACCTGAAGATTTCAATATGGGTGTGGGTGTCAGCATCTTTTCCCTTTTCATAATCTTTCCCGGCATCCTCCTTTACAGGAAAGGCCTGGATCTTGCGAAAAAGGAGATAAAGATACGGAAGCTTGTTTCCATGCTCACAACGTACAGACGCCTCTCCATCCAGGATATGGCAAGTAAGCTGGGCATACCTGAAGCCGAAGCCCAGAACCTGCTTACGCTGTCCATAGCTCAGAACCTGATCAACGGCCACATAGACCGTACAACTAATGAATTTTTCGTATCAGACTCGATCCAGGATATAAAGAATCTTACGAAATGTCCTTTCTGCGGCGCCCCTGTATCGCAGATTTTTCATACCGGCGAAACAGCAAAGTGCCAGTCCTGCGGTCAGCTTTTCCAGTGATCGCCGGATACAGTTTTTCCGAAATAATTACAATTTGACTTTTACTGACTGATTCGCTATATTAATTTCAGGAATACGGTTTGAAACAGCGTAACCGTACTCACATCCTGACAGCTATAAAATGATGATTTATTCTATTATACATATAATAAAATACCGGCGGGTCTTCGGGGATAAAGTTTTCAATCCGGCATCGCATCGGTGTACCGGATGAAAAAACGCATACTCGTAATTGACGACGAGGCCCCTGTACGCGAGTTCATGAAGAAGATACTTACACGCGCCGGTTATATTATTTTTACTGCCTCTGACGGCAGGGAGGCGATCGAAAAGCTTGAAAGCCTTTACGTTGACCTGATAATTCTTGATATGCATATGCCCATTATGAACGGGCTGGAAGTCCTTAAACTCATCCGTGAAAAAAACTACACGAACAAGCCCGTACTGATGGTTTCCGGAACGCACGATGCGGACCTGCGTGTTGAAAGCTACAGGCTGGGCGCCTATGACTTTATCACCAAGCCTGAACAGACCGAGGTCATGCTGAAACGCATCGAAAACGGAATCAAGATCGGTGAAATCATAGACTTCAACGACTACATGAAGGTTGAACTCTTCATGGCCAAAAAACTGCAGAAGTATATATTTCCCGAGCCGGACTACATCTCAAATGAACTTGACGTCTATTCATGGTCTATACCCCTCTCTGATATCGGCGGCGACCTTTATGATTACATTCACTTCAGGAACGACACCATGATCTTTTTCGTGGCGGATGTTTCGGGACACAGCATTTCAGCCTCTATGTTTACCGCAATTGTAAAGATGGTATTCCGCAATGCGCTGAAAATCACAGAAGACCCGGGCGAGATTATGACCATAGTCAACCATGAACTGTCGGCCAACCTTCCCGTCGAATCCTTCGTTACAATGTTCTGCGGGCTTATTGACAACAACACAGGGGTCCTCCTGTACGCAAACGCCGGACACCCCACACCGTATATAATAAACAACAGCGGCATCAGCGTACTCGGTGAAACCGATCCGTTCCTGGGTCCCATAAAAGACAGTAAGTATACCACCCATGAAAAAAAGCTCAACAGCGGCGACATGCTCTTTCTCTACACAGACGGGCTTGAAGATATAATTGATGAATCATTCAAACAGATAAACCTGCGCAGCCTGATTGAACAGCTGAAGGAAGCAGTACCCGGTGACCGTTCAAAATTCACCGCGCTCACGAACGCCATGGCAAGCGATAAATATATCCGCTCTGACGACTGCACAATAATGATGCTCACAAAGAAATGAAAGTCCTCGTAGTTTCCGACACTCACGGCAATACCGGCAAACTGTCCAGGGCCATAAGGGAGTGCATACCCTTTGACATGCTGATACATTGCGGTGACGGCATAAAGGACATCGGGTCTGTTGACATTCCGGATGGAGTCATAGTCACAGCGGTCAGGGGAAACACCGACCTGCATTCTTATGATGATTTTGAAGAACTGATTCTTGAGAATATTGACGGGCAGCGTGTCGCTGTTACTCACGGCCACAGGTTTAATGTAAAGGCGGGGACATCCCTGCTTTATTCCGAAGCAAAAAAACTTGGAGCTGCAGCAGTGTTTTTCGGGCATACACACGTGAAACAGCTTACTGTCGGGTCGCCTGCACTTTTTAACCCGGGATCCCTGTCGGAAAATTCATACGGAATTGTTGATACATCGGAAGATGGACGCTGGGTATACATCCACATGATGCTTAAGTGAACCGCAAAAACTTCAGGCACCCTGGCTTTTACCCGGGTCCTCCTGTTTAAACCTTTCAAGTTCCACTCTGATCTGTTCGCGCCTTGCAAGGTCATCCTGCACCTTCGGGTAATAGCAGAGTTCTGCCATCTGGTAGCAGAACGCCATGAACCAGACAAATACGCCGCCGCGCCTGTTTTCCGTGAGTATGCGACGGTCGCGGATCTTCACGTAAAGCGGGGTCTCGCTGCCCGTTCCTTTCAACACGGAATCATGGTAAGGGATAAAAGGCTGATCCAGATCCCCGGGCGTCATGGGCCTTGCTACTGGCCTGGGACCATTCTTTTCCACGCTGCCAGTGATAAAACCGTCATATACCTGGTGCAGCCGGTCTGCAAATGTATAGAAAAGGCTCCCTGTTTTAAATACCAGTTTCTCCACGTGGCTCATCGATGATATTTTTCCCGACATTATCTTTTTTATCTCGTCGTCACTTATCTTCAGCGTGGGGTTACTGTTCCTGAACCTGTATATATCGCTGTTCAGGGTTTCAAGCTCCCTGAGCTCCCCGGAAAAAAACTCCGGCGCAAACATCTGCCCGGAAATAACCCGCGCCCCGGACTCCAGGGTCAGGGAATCACCCCGAAGCACCGGGACCAGCAGGTCCCTGAAATATTTTATCAGCGCCTCAAGAAACACTATAAAATTTTTCTGGTATATATCTTCGGCGTCCCTGTTCACCTTATCTACAAGTCTCCATAAATCATCGGCGGCACGCACCGGTATGCTCTTTCCTGAATCGTCAAGGTTTACAAGCCCGTATATCGAATCAAACCATTTGAGAGAGGACTTGAGCTTGTCAACCTGCCTCCTGCGTGCAGAATCCGGGTCCTTTCCGAACATCTTCAGCTTTTCAGGGCTGCAGTCCCAGGCAGCAGTGCTTGCAAATACCGGGCGTATGCTGTAATAATCCCGCAGCTCCACAATTGCAAAGGGCCTCTGGAAAACAATAGCCTCAAGGGTCATACTCAGAAAATCCCAGAGCGAGTGCAGCCCGAACATGCTGTTAAGCTCCCGGGCAAGCAGGCTGTCCCCCTCCCCTGGTATGGCCATGAATGAGCGCATGGCACCCATGTATTCAAATATATATTTTTCCTTTTCGTAGTTCTGCTTCTCTTTCCTTACTGAAACAGACTTTTCATCCCCCGGGAGTATCTCTTCGCGTTTCAGGTCGGGCTCGTCGCGGAGGATGCTCTCTACAAGGTTAAGGACACTCTCCCTGTGGTCTAAAGGTATGTGCAGGAATGACTGGTAGCTGGCCACGTACCTCCTGAGTTCGCGTTCGAACCCCCAGTGGTCCATCCATTTTATCCTGGACATCGGAAGCGTGGCGAACGGGGTGTTAAACATCCATTTCCGGAATATCCTCAGGTAATTGAACTCCAGTGGACTTTCGATTGTTTCGCTCTTCAGTATGGTTTCGAGTATTGAAGCGAGCCTTGAAAGCGCCCTCTCCTGGTATGCATGTATCTCCTTCATTGCAGCAAGGAACCTGTTTGTCGGGATAAGCCTGCGGTCTATACCTATGCCTAACACATTATTTTTATCCACCAGGTATCTCTTGCGGAAAAATTTATACTTCCTGTAGCGCGCGTATATCTCGTTGATAAAAAGTTTCGTATCAGTGGGGCCATTGATGTCAGGGTGGCGCTCCTCGCCGTCCGAAGGTACCGGAATCACCGGCAGGCTCCCGGATTGTTTTTTTGCCGGACTTCCTGTTTGCGGTTTACGCAGGTTAAGAGGTCCCGGCGCCGTCACCGGAGAGACTGACAGTTCTTCGTCATCGGGGATTTCTGCAAATTCCTTTTCCGGATAATCCTTTAACAGTATAATTATTTTTTTATATCTCACTTCCGGGGGGATGCTGCCGTCTTTCATGATGCTGTTGAGATGTTCCCTGTCGCGCAAAGGAATGTCGCGCGACATCATCATTGTCCTGGCCTGGCGTTCCAGTCTTTTTTTGTCCTCATCTGCAGCCATTAAAAAACACCCTTATCAAAATTCATCCGCTCTAAAAAGATATCCCCTTTGATAATTAAGTCAAGAATAATTACCCGGTTGTGGCCCCTTAATAATTATGTCATATAACAGAACCGTCCTGCCGACAATTTTACGGGGAGGATTGAGCCGTGAATCTCAGGATAAGTAAAGGAATTACCGCCGCATCATGCCTGCTTGCGGTTATCACAGCCGGTTTCGGAACAGATGCCCGGATTCAGAGATGGGAAAACAGGATCGACAGGCTTACCGCCTTAAGCTCAAAAACCGTCCCTGGAGATACCCTGCCCGTTGTATCAGAGATACTCAGGCGCGGCATTGAATCTTCAGGAAACATAAAGGGCCTGCTTGAACGCTACGCGTCCAGTGACGGATCGCTCCGGGCCGATACAAAAAAATATTCCATAACCGAGATCGAATCTAAAACAACTGAAATTGCCATCCCTGTAATATCAGCATGGTATCTCCTGGCGGCAACCGACAGGCTTTCAGACCCGGTATATTTTACAAAAGTGCTTTCGCGGATTACGGCGTACGCGAACTCAAACAGGGTGGCGGGAATCAGGGCCGGTACACCGGGTGTAACAGAACTTGTCCATGGCTATATCCTGGAAATGTCCATTGAACACTACCCGGCATTTGAAGCCTCGGCGCTGAAAAAAATACTTGGCAGGATTGAATACGAACTCAGCAGGACCGACTACAACTCGAATGACATAGATCTTAAAAAAATAATACTGGAAAAAGCGGCAGGTGAACTTGAACCTGCCATCAGGGAATTTGATCCGCAGTTCAGCGAAACACTCCTGGTAAAAGTTCCCGAATGGAGACTGATCGAATCATCATCACTCAGGAAAAATGAAAAGGACAGGTCAGCCGAACTCTTTGCAACCGGGCACGGCATTGCACCGGAAAACGTAAACGGCAGGGGCATGGAATACGCTGAACACCTGGTTTTTTCGGACGCACGCAGTTCAATAACAGGCATGATAGATTCATCCGGTGCCTCCGTGGGAGCGGGAAACGGAAATCCCATGTACTCGATCCCTGACCTGAAAAAGCTTACAGGCACTGTCGACGAGATCGACAAATACAGGCTTGCCCTTATGCGCAGGATTGACTGCACCGGGGATAAATCTTTCAGTTCAAGGGCCGGGGACAATATGCGCGGCATTGCGGAAAAGCACATTGCACTCTATGAGTCCGCATACAGGAAAGAGGAGCTGAGGATCTCGGGAATCAAAAAAAACAACAAGAGCATGATTATCTACAATGAAGAGGTGTTCCTGGCCTCAAGAAAACACTTTGATGAAATCAAAATCCGGCTGCGCTCTTACGTCGACCTTTCATCAGAATTTATCGAGGCCGTGGCAGAGGCCGGTACATCAACTCCTGAAACATACATGGCGGCGCTGAACTACATGTCCGGCCGCTACATTGAATATATCCTCTTCATGGAAAAGCTTACTAAAAACTCGGCGGAACTGGGCAGGACCCCTGACGCCGGGAACCACGGGATAGTTAAAGAGGTGGTAAAGGATTCGCTTGATTACATCCGCAGCATTCTCAAGTCTTTCGCTGTACCCGCGGATGTGCGTAAAAACATGACAAAGGAACAGGTCCGTGAACTCGCATCAATCAACCAGACCTACAGGTCCCAGGTTACACTTACCGCCTCTTTAATACGCAGAAATTTTGACGAATACACCAGGCTCTACAACGAGTCCATGACCGGTGATAAAAAAGCAGACGCCGATTCGGAAATAAAAATTGCCCAGATCGAGACAGACGCGCTCTTCGCCTTTGCAAAAGAATGTTCTGACGCCATCGGTGCAATGGATACAACAGATGAATTCCTCAAAGAGTATAAAAGCATCTATGAAACAATAAGCGCGGACATAAAGAAAAACGGAAGCGTAAGCACATACATCGAAATAATCAGCAGCGGAAGCATACTGCAGCTTGTCAAATCATCTACAGCTGTTTCCGTTGACCGGGAAATCGCGGGCAGGGAGATCCTCGCGCGTGAGGGGAACGAGGCGCTGACCGGGGCTGTCACACTCTGCAGGTACTATGCCGGCCGCGGATTCAGGGTACAGCTTGTCCCGACCGAAAACGAGATAAGGCGCATGCGTGGAGTGTTTGCGGGAAACCCCGAACTTAAAGTCGCTTCATGGACAATGACAGGCCGGAACTTCAGGGAGATAGACACCAACTGCACCGAATCCCTGAGGAAGATGACAGAGAGAACAGCATGGACCCCGGCGGAAAACACCGGGAACAAAACTGCAAGGGAAACCGTTGCATACGCCGGGCTTGAGGTATCGTTCGAAGCCCCGGCCGGCTGGAAAAAAATCAACCTTGAATGCGAGTCAGGGAGCGGCATGAAGCTGGAAAGCCCGGACAGGACGGGCTGGATCGAGGTGTACGCTGTTCCGGTTCAGATGGTAAACCTCCAGGAATTCTCGTCAGCATGGTCTGACGAAAGGGGATTCAGCATGGTCGAAAAAAGATGGGGAAGGATCAACAACGAGGACTACTTCCGCACTCTGTGCAAAGGCAAAAATAACCGTGTAAGCGATACAAGGATGGTTGCCAGGAAAGGCGTTGTGATTATTGTTACGGGATACTCGGTGAAAGAGAAGGCCCGTTACCTTAACGGGGTGATCGAAAAGTTATTCAACGGGATCAGTTTCTGACGCAGTGCAAAAGAGCGGGTTATCCTTCCATGAACCGCGGATGGTTTCATGCTTCAGTGACTCATTCACCGTATTTATGAAATCACCGCGGCTCATGAATACAGCTCCAAGGCTTTCAAGGTGACCGGTGTGAACCTGGCAGTCAATTATGCTGAAACCCAGGGAGAAAAGTTTTTCCGCGAGCACAATAAACGCGGCCTTTGATGAATTGCTGACGTTCGAGAACATCGACTCGCCGAAGAACGCCCTGCCCAGTGATATGCCGTAAAGCCCGCCGGAAAGTTTACCGTTCTCCCATGCCTCAACCGAGTGGGCAAACCCTGCTTCATGCAGCCTCACATACGCCTCGATCATTTCCTTTGTAATCCATGTGCCGTTGTCTCTCCTCTTCGCCCTGCTGCACGAGGTTATCACCTGGCGGAATGATCGGTCAAAGGTTATTTCAAAAACATTTTTCCTTATAATCTGTTTCATGCTGCGCGAGACTTTCAGGCCTCCGGGGATTATTACAAACCGCGGGTCGGGCGACCACCACATTATCGGGCTCTTATTCGTGAACCATGGGAAAATGCCGCGGGAGTATGCCTCAATAAGCCTCCCGGCAGAGAGGTCACCCCCCACGGCGAGCAGTCCGTCTGGTTCGGACAGTTCGACAGGGGGGAATATATGTTCTTCGCTGAGTCTGAAAACGGGCATGTCAGTTGTCGGCTACTGTAATCACCACATCGTCGCCGGAGATATCGGCTACTGCGTGTCCGCCTGACGTAAGCCGCCCGAAGAGGACCTCGTCAACGAAGAAGGGCTTCAGTTTCTCCTGCACAAGCCGTGCGATCTGGCGCGCACCGAACTCCCTGGAATAGCCTTTCTTTGCCAGCCATTCCCTGCACTGCGCGGTAACTTCAAGTATGACATTCTTCTCTTTCAGCTGAGTCGCGAAGGTTTCTATCTCTTTACCGACAATGTCAAGGACGATCTTTTCGTCAAGGTCATTGAACGTGACCACAGCATCAAGCCTGTTGCGGAACTCGGGAGAGAAAATCCTGTCAACGGCGCTCTCTATGGCGTCCTGCTTGACATGCCTTTCGTCGAACCCAACCTGCCTTTTCCCTATCTCGCGCGCTCCCGCGTTTGAAGTCATGATGATAATCACGTTCCTGAAATCGGCCTTCTTGCCGGTATTGTCAGTGAGCGTCGCGTAGTCCATCACCTGCAGCAGCGTATTGAATATATCAGCGTGGGCTTTCTCTATCTCGTCCAGCAGCAGGACCGAGTAAGGGGTCTTGCGTATAGCCTCTGTGAGCAGGCCGCCCTCCTCGTATCCCACGTAGCCGGGGGGCGCACCGATGAGCCTTGCCACGGTATGGCGCTCCTGGTATTCACTCATGTCGAACCTGTGAAGCTCAACGCCAAGGTTCTGTGCGAGCTGCCGCGCCAGTTCTGTTTTACCTACGCCAGTGGGCCCCACAAAAAGAAACGAGGCAACGGGCTTGTCCGGGTTGCCGAAACCTGCCCTGCTCCTCTTGATAGCGTCTGCAACAAGCTCAACAGCCTTATCCTGGCCGAAGATCCTTTCGCGCAGACCCGCTGCAAGGTCGCGCAGCCTTGTCTTCTCGGAGGAGGTAACGCTCTTCTCGGGCAGCTTGGCCATGCGTGCAATTATCCGCTCAACATCCTCTGTTCCGATTTCTATAACTTCGCCGTCCTTAGCCCGGTATATCCTTGCAAAGGAACCGGCCTCGTCAATCACGTCTATGGCCTTGTCCGGAAGGTGCCTGTCGTTTATATACTTGGCAGAGAGTTCGGCCGAAGCCCTGAGGGCTTCGTCGGTGTAACGCACATTATGGTACTGCTCGTAACGTTCCCTGAGCCCCTTAAGTATATCCACTGTATCCTCAATTGAAGGTTCGGGTATCTCGATCTTCTGGAACCTGCGGGATAAAGCCCTGTCCTTGTCAAAATACTTTTTGTATTCCTCGTACGTTGTGGAGCCTATGCATTTTATCTCGCCCGATGAAAGTACAGGTTTCAGCATATTTGACGCGTCCATGGAACCGCCCGAGACCGCTCCAGCGCCCACAACATTATGTATCTCATCGATGAAGAGAATTACGTCATTCATCTTCTTCAGTTCCTGGATCACCTTTTTCATGCGGTCCTCAAAGTCACCGCGGAACTTGGTGCCCGCAAGCAGCGACCCTATATCAAGTGAATAGATTTTAAGCCCCTTGAGCTTGTCCGGAACATTTCCATCGGCTATACGCTGAGCCAGGCCCTCTGTGATAGCAGTCTTGCCCACGCCGGGATCTCCCACGTGCACAGGATTGTTCTTTGTTCTCCTGCACAGGACCTGTATGGTCCGCTCAAGAATATCCTCGCGGCCTATAAGGGGATCGATCTCTCCTTTGCGCGCCTTCTCTGTAAGCTCGACCGTAAAGGCTTCTATGATCTTTTCAGAAGGCTCCTTTTTCTTCTCCTCAAATCCCTCTTCAAGTATCTCCTCTTCGTAGGGTTCGTCAGGCATCACGGAAACGCCATGCGAAATAAACTTGAGCAGCTCGTACCTTGAGATTCCTTCAAGCCCCATAAAATACGCAGCAAATGATTCATCTTCATCAAGTATTGATACATAGACATCGCCCAGGTCCAGGGTGTTTTTCTGGGCCGATGCGGTATGCCATATAGCCCTTTCCATTACATTCTGGAAGCTCGAGGACTGTTTGGGTTCATCAACCTCAATCTCCTCCATCTTGTCCCTGAAGAAATCCTCTATGTGCTTTTTAAGGCTCCTGATGTTGCCGCCGGCACCTTCGATTATACTTCTACCCTCATCAAAATCAAGCGAGGCATAGAGAATATGCTCAGGTGTTATGTATTCATGCTTCTTGTTCTTTGCCTCGTTGAACGCGGCCATAAGAACATCATTTAATACGGGATTTAACTCCATATATCACCCTTCATAATTTTTCAAAACTTAAACATGGATCAGCACTTTTACCCGCATAATCCGGCTCAGGCCCTTTCATACGAACAACGCAGGGGATATTCCCTGGCCTTTGCCATATGATGAACCTGCTCAACTTTTGTTACTGCAATATCATATGTGTAGACTCCGCACACACCGATCCCTTTCCTGTGAACATCGAGCATAACCTGCGTCGCCTTTGCGCTTGGCATGTGAAAGACGGTCACAAGCACCTCGACAACAAAATCCATTGTGGTATAGTGATCATTATGTAAAATGACCCTGTACATCTCGGGTTCTTTAAGTTTCTGCCGGTCCTCAAGCTGTATGCCGCCTTCAGCATCACCTTCATGCACAGATATCCCGGATGCATGGGCCCCGGTGTTTTCTATGGTAAAACTCCGCTGCTGCAGTAGTCTGTCAGCAGATATCATATAACTTTTTTCTTTATACAACTTTAATCTTCCCGTACTTTGATATGGCCTTGACAAGAAAATAACCGAATGTGTTCAGGTTTTCACCGCACTTCAGGTATATCCTCTTGATGATAAAAGCACAGGCATACTGCTTCATGTCAAGGCTTCTGATTATTCTGAAAACAGAACTGAACTGCTCTTCAAAGAAGTCAGTAAAAATTTTTGTGAGAAATTCCTCAAGGTCATTCTTGATATCAGCAAAAAACCTGCTGAAACTGACCTTCCTGTCGGTATAAAGATACTTTTCGGCAAACTGCTTGATCCCGTACTCCTGGTGGAGCAGGTGCTGGACCAGCAGCATAATCATATCCCTGTTCTGTCTTATTCCAAGCGATCCCGGCAGCGCCTTGTACACCTGGTAGAGTGTAATAACCATCCTTGAAACATCCTCCTCATCCGGGATGCCCGAAGCCGCATATGCCTCCTTTGAAAAACAGGTGTCAATAATCGAGTCTATCTTTGTGCCGTACTGCTTTCCGAAAGGCGTCATGAGAACCTTATCCGAATACCTGGTGTTTACGCCGTAATCACCGGAAGCCTGTTCTCTTCCCGAATCGGCCGGGACAGCACTGCCTGACATCGCTTCCGCGACCTGTTCCTGGACAGCCCTTGTCTTTGCAGAATAAAGTTCCATGAAATAATTCAAAACAGTTTTTACGTTTGATTCAATTTCACGCAGGTTAAGCCTCCTGTCCCTGCTGATAAGTGAAAGGTGGCGCTTTTCCGAGTCCTCCTCGTTAAAAAAAAACTTTATATATGTCTTGTCGTCCCACCAGTCATCCCTGTTCATCACGATTACATAGGCGTCATGCAGGGAGGCGGTTATATACCCGTGCTGTACCTTGCTGGATATGGCGACACTGTTGCTCGACATATCGTTGTATGTCTTTACGTGGCCATGCAGCTCGTTGAGCGGTATGGACAGTGTTGTGTTGCTCTTATTCATGTTCATGTTGTACTGCTGTATCTGGTGGTTCAGCCTGTTCTCGAGTATGTTCCTTATGCTGATATATGATGATATTGAAGATGGATTGTTTATATCTGAAAAAATATTGGATATATATTCCATCTCAAGATCCTTCTTCCCTTTATGCGCGATGTTATACACCCTTGAGAGCGCCTGCAGTTCAACCAGTATTTCAATTATCATGTTAGACTGCGAACTGTTGAGCCTGTAGTTATAGTTAATAATCCCCGCAAGTTTCCCCTCTGTGAGCATTTCAGCATAGTCAGTAAGCTTGTTGACAATCCTGCTGATAGTGTTAAAATCAACAAAGGGTGTGATCTTTTTCAGGTCGGTGGTGATTTCGCTGTTTATTATCAGATCTTCCATTTATATATCCCGGTCGTTATTAATTACTTTTTTTCTCTATTAGAAACTGCATCCCGCAAATATATGAATCCTGCTGAAAAGTCTGCAATTACAATAAAATACTTTTCAGAGTCAAAAAAAAGCGTCTGCTCTTTTTCCGGCCGGTATTATATTTTACCGGGCAGTACTTTATTAAGTGCTGTTCAAAAAAAAATTCATTATTTACAGCAAAAAAATTGGAAAAAACCAGACAATTTATGATATTAAAATTTAATTGCTTGTTTACTTTTTATAGTAATGAATAATCAAGTTCAAGTAAAATTCTTTAATAAACGGGATAGTAACCGATTTATCCTGTTCCTGGAGCTTTTAAGTATATGGTTAACATTCTGGTAGTCGAAGATGATAAACCCTCCGGCCTGATACTGAAAAAACTTCTCCTGAAATCCGGTTATAATGTAGCCGAGATCGTTGAAACAGGAGAGGATGCCTTCAAGGCCATACATGAAAACAGGCCCAACCTTGTACTTATGGATATTTCACTCCCGGGCGAACTTGACGGCATACAGACAGCTGAAAAAATATTCAACACATACAATATACCGTTTATTTACATTACAGCAGGAACAGACGGCCCGACATTCGAAAGGGCAAAACGTTCCATGCCCATGAACTACATAGTGAAGCCCTTTAATGCCCAGAGCCTGACTTCGACCATAGAGATGGCCCTTTTCAAATTTGAAATGGAGAACAGGCTTCGTGAAAGTGAAGAGAACAGAAAAATAATAATTGATGCCATCCCCGACAGGTTCTTTGAGATAAAAAGCGACGGATCGCCCCTGACTGAAAAAGACGCTGCGGTGATAAAAGAGTTCTGGTCAACCGACACACGCAAGCAGGCTATTGAGTATATTGCCCGGGCAATAGAAACAGGGCAGGTGCAGATTTTTGAGCACAGAAAACCGGTGGGAGATCACTGGATCTTTTTAGAATCAAGGATAATAAAGACATCCAGCCCCGTACTGCTTGTTATGGTGCGCGACATATCAGACAGAAAGATGCATGAACTGACCATGACGGACCAGATGAGCATGCTTGAGGATACGATCCGTAAAAGGACCGGGGAACTGCAGAACGCCAACACCACGCTGCTTGAAGAGATCGACAAACGAAATACGGTTGAACAGAAAAATTCAATCCTCATAGACCTGGTAGAAGAGAGCCCACGCTCCATACTTCTTATAGACAGCCACGGGGTAGTAAATTATGTGAACAAGGCATTCACGATACTGAGCGGGTATTCAAAGAATGAACTTACAGGTTTGAACGTTACCCAGGCCCCAAACCCGGTGCTCCCGGAACCCGATTTTTTAAAACACCTCAAGGATAAGGAATCCTGGAAAGGCGAATTCTATAACATGTCAAAAGATGGTAAACTATACTACCTCGACGGCATTATAAACAAAATGCGGAATGAAGATGGAGTGGTGGAATACTATGTAGTTAATGCCGATAACATAACCCAGCAGAAACAGGATGAACTCGAACTGGAAAAGATGAAGAAGACGCTGCGCGGTTCATCTGCTGAATCCATAGACAAGGACATGGACTGGCAGACATGGAAAGAGAAAATGCTCAGCAGGAACGTCTCCAGGACAGACAAGTCCATATTTCACAACATCAATAACAGCTTCACCCAGGGTGCCGGGTTCGGTACACTTATCACTTTCATGGAAATGATATCAAAGACATCCAAACCAAAGGATGACAACAAACTGCTGGTTGACCAGTCACTTTTTATAGAGGCAATGAAAAACGTAAAGATCGCCCAGGACTGCTTCAAAATTTTTGCAGGCATAGACTGGATTATATCAAACAATATCGAGCTTGAAGAAAAGAGCATGCGTGAGCTCTACACCATACTTAAAGGCATAATCAGCAAAAGCCGCCAGCTTATCGAGATCAATGAAAACCGTGTTATCCTTAATGAATACTCCAGGTCTATGAAGGATATCAAGGTGCAGATAAACACCCAGTATTTTTCAGAGGCAGTATCAGAGCTGCTGCTCAATGCACTCAAGTTTTCAAAGCCGGCCACCAACATATACATATTGATCTATGTCCACAACAACACCCTGCGCATATCCATAGTAAATGACCCGATAAAAACCGGTGACGGGATTCTGGGCATTCCGCCTGAATACGAAAAGATCATATTTGAGCCGTTTTACAGGATATCACGAATGGTTTATGAAAAATACAATTCGCTCGACTTCGGCATTGGACTCACCTTTGTCGAAAAAATAATCACAAGACACGGCGGAGAAATTTTTGCAGAAAATGTACTTGATCATTCTGACATAAAAAAGGACCCTCTTGTTAAAGTTAATATCATGATTTCACTGCCCATCACCAAGGGTAAAGGAGCATAAAATGCCTTACGTAAATGTTCAGGTTGCAGGTCCGCTCACAAAAGAGCAGAGGACAAAAATCGCGCAACGCATCACATCCGCGCTTCAGGAGATAGCCGACAAAAAACCTGAAACGACATACATTGTATTCGAAGAAGTTGAGAGGGAACGATGGGCCGTAGCAGGAAAACTCCTGTCGGAGTAGAAAAAAAGACCATCATGTCCCTTAACGGGATACACAAACACTTCAACATAGCCGGAAACAGGGTTACAGTTATAGACAACCTTTCACTTGAACTCAAAGAGGGTGAGATCGTTGCAATTACGGGCAAATCGGGCTGCGGCAAATCCACCCTTCTTAACATAATCACAGGCATAACCAGGCCAGACGACGGGCACATTGTTCTTAAAGATAAACGCATACGCTACTGGTCCGACATTTTCATGTCGCGTCTTCGCAACCGCGAGATCGGGCAGATTTTCCAGACATTCAGGCTTCTTGAAGATGATACAGTAATAACCAACCTGATGATGCCCGCGCGCATAAAGGGCAGGGCCGGCAGGGCAGTCCGTGAATACGCGCTCGAGATACTGGGCCGCACCGGCATGTCCGAGTTTGTAAACACCCGCACGGGGCTGCTATCCGGCGGGCAGAAGCAGCGTGTGGCAATATCGCGGGCAATAGTGAATAAACCTTCACTCATTCTTGCTGATGAACCTGACGCAAACCTTGACGCGGCTACATCACAGGAGATTTTCAAACTGCTCGAGATGCTGCGCGACGAAGGTAAATCAATACTAATAGTAACGCACAAGGAGTATATGCTTAAAAATGCCGACAGGACATACACAATGGAAAACGGCATACTGAGGCAGCTAAAATGATCAGCAAGCTCTACCTTACACTGAAGGAGCTGGCAGGCTCCAGGTTCATATCATTCGTGGTATTCTGCGTGATCCTGCTTTCAGTTTCCGCAATCATATCGTTTAACATTTTATCAGTCAATTTCAACAACTACATAAGCAACAGGTTTGCTTCAGCGATCCCGCCTGACGAAATAAAGGTAAAACCGGGCGAAACCCGCAGCCTGTTCCTGTTCTCCCCCGCTGCGGGAAAGGTTATCGATTCAAAAACTGTAAACCAGCTGAGGAACATTAACGGCGTAAAGAGCGTGGACTCCATACTTGCACTGACAATCCCTTCTTCCGCGACAATATACTTCTGGTCATTCCAGTACAACACTGACCTGATCTGCGCAGGCGCCAGCTACGGCTACGTAGAGAAGGATCTTAAAACAGCAGAGATGCGTACTGCATGGAAGACCGGCACCCATGAAAAGGGTATACCGGTACTTGTACCAAGAGCACTTATAGATTCCTACAATAACGGGCTTGCAGCTGCAAACAACCTGCCCGAAATAGTACCTGAAAAGCTTGCGGGCCTCAAGTTCAGGGTCTCGTTTGGTAAATCGAGCGTGTCAAAACTGAACGATGCTTTCGATTCATCGTCCGTTGTGGCCGGGTATACCAACGGCATAAACATCACAGGACTTGTTATTCCGCTCAAGGCCGCGGAGGATATAAACAGAAAGTTCGGGCAGAAAGGCAGATACATGTTTGCCATAGTAAAGGCAAAAGACCACAAGTACATAGAGGGGATCAAGAAACAGATAAAGAACATGGGCTACTCGATAGAGACAGGCGAGAGCCTGTCTGCAGAGATCGTAAGGCTCAAGAGCACAGTGAACACATTCATAGCTCTCATGGTAAGCCTGATCACAATACTCGCGGTTGTGTCAACTGCCCTCTGCTCTGTTACAGCTGTCTGGACCAGGATCGACTATTACAGGATCATGCGCGCGCTGGGAGCGTCAAAGCTGTTCATAGGATTCACGATTCTTGTTAAATTTGCTATCATGGGATTCCTTTCTTCTGCAGCGGGGGTCATTGCAGTTACATATGCAAAGGACTACGTTGTACAGGCGCTTTCAATTCCAGGTCTGCGACTCTCGCTGGAGATAAACGCGGCCTTTACCTCTACAGTCCTGATCGCCGGCACTCTCATACCTGTAATATCGTCGCTGCCCGCAATACTGCGGATGTTCTGGGCAAAACTGGACAGGTACTAAAAAAAAGGCGCGTTTTAAACGCGCCTTTTTTTAACCATTCAAGGAACCTGTTATGAAGCGGAGATCGCGTCAGCAGGACATACGCTTTCGCATGAACCGCAGTCGATACATGTATCTGGATCGATCTTACGCGCTCCATCCTTCTCTTTAATTGCTTCTACAGGGCATTCTGATTCGCACGCGCCGCAGTTTGTGCAGGAATCTTTATTAATTTTGTATGCCATTTTTTTCCTCCGGGTTTTAAAAATCAGGGCAAAGGCCCATTTCAAAAACAAGTTTATATGATACAAAAAAATGTCAAGAGTTTCTCCC
This sequence comes from Spirochaetota bacterium, assembly GCA_035403465.1. Taxonomy (GTDB): domain Bacteria; phylum Spirochaetota; class UBA4802; order UBA4802; family UBA5550; genus JAAYBQ01. Next base: position 29,865 of record DAONFG010000002.1, read on the forward strand.
CATTCCGGATAAAAAGTACCGGAATACAGTAATCTGGTTCTGCCTTTTTTTTAAAGTTTCCCGGAAAACTTTTACTTTTATGGCCGGTTAATCGTATTAATACATATCACCTCCAGGAGTATTTTATGGCAAAGGGATGGGCTGATCCAATGTTCAATTCCGTGACCGGGAAGACCGGCGACCGTGTATACTGCCGCAGGCACGGCAGGCTCTATGTGCGCAGGTATGTAAAACCGCGCAACCCCGGTACAGACTCACAGGTAATAAACCGCGCCGCATTCAGCCTGGCTGTCAGGCAGTGGAGAGAGCTCACTGCTGAAGCCAGGGACTGGTATAATTCCAGGACTGCAAAACTCCCCATGAACGGAATGAACCTCTTTATCTCTGAAACACTCAGGGGCACCAGGTGCTTTTATGAACCGGTAAACAGCGGGGGAACAGGGAAGCGGCTGTTCACAGCTCCGTACCAGGTTCGTATATGGTTCGTACTTCACGGGAGAGTGCTGCAGCAGCAGATCCATGGAACAGCAATACGTAATTCTGCTTAAAAGTAACCGGCGGGCACATTTCCCTTTACATTAAAACCATTATTCTGAAAACGCAGGCATAAAAAAACCCCTTGCGGGGTTTTTTCTAACTTTCTGCAGGCTAAAACCTACCAGACTATACCAGCGCTTAAGCCAACAGCATAACCATTGTCAAGGTAGAAGGTCATTGGAACGTCAACAAAAACAGGACCAAAGCCCACACCTACGTTTACCATTCCTTTGAACCTGTACTTGTCTGCTTCATTGCTTGTATCGGCTGCAATATCGATAGTTCCGGTTGTATTTATTGTAGACCCCGACACCGTAATATCACTTGAACTACGCAATTTAAGATCAGTTGTATTGTTGTAAACATAGTCCATACCTACACCCACGCCGAAGTTGATCATATAAAAAAGTCTGAATGCTGAATATATCTCAACAGGAATAATATAACTCTTAATATCCAGAGCCAGATCAAGAGTAGGATTTGTTACTGCAGTATGACCAGCATAAACAGTTGAAGTTACTGTATCAAGTTCTTTGTAATAAACAACATTGTTTGTTGAATATATAAATCCCGATTCAAGATTGAGCCCTTTCCATAATAGAATTCCAGCAAGGATAGATTGCGAGGGGATAAGCTGGTAATCAACGATAACACCAAGCAGGTTTGTGTCATAATCCATCTTGTAGCTTCCCGCATCAACGTTGTAGTTCAGTTTGCCGAACCTGAATGCTATGTAAAGATCCGGTATAATGAATCCCATATTTAATCCAACCTGGCCAACAAGGGGATTTGCGCCAAGACCGGTGTAAACGTCTCCATTATCAAGCTGATTCTGTATCTCCTGGAAAAAGAGCGGGTCTGCACTGGGTGCCTGTACCGTGAACATTGTACCAACTGCTATACAGATAAGATCATAACCCTGGTAGCCGCGCATTGTTGCCCCATTCGACGCGTATGTATTGGCATTAGCAAAACCCTTTGTAAAATCAGGCATATCACTATATTTATTGAGCTGTGTCCTGATATCATCTGCTATTAGTCCTGCTGCTGTCTCATTGCCAGTTCCTAAATTCACATTTACTGTGAGTGCCGCATAAGCCCCTGTTCCCGCAAACAGCATCAGTACCGGGAAAAGCAGTATAAATAGTTTAGTTCTTATCATTGTTAAAGCCTCCATTCTTAAAGCATGTTTACCATGCTGCAAATTAAACGGCATTATAAAAAAAATATACCTGCATTCAACTGTTTTTTGCAGGTATATATATTATAGTCATTTTAAAACCTGTAGTTAAAAAAAATTCACCCTTTTGCGATTCAATAGAGCTCTATTATTGCTTACATTCTATTAAATCGCATTTAGTGAAGTTTTTCATATAAAAACCGGTTCCCCGTTCTTTATGTCAAGTTTCAGGTTCGCGCTGCCTGTGTAATCACCCGAAAGCAGCTTAACAGAGAGCGGATTAAGTATATGCTTCTGTATAGCGCGCTTCAGAGGCCTTGCGCCGAACTGCGGGTCGTACCCCTCTGTCACAAGGAAATCAAGGGCCTTGCGTGTCATCTCAAGGTTTATGCCGCGTTCACGCAGGCGAACTGCAACATCCGTAAGCTGGTTCTTCACAATCTCGGCTATGTTCTCCTTTGTAAGCGGGTTAAAGATGATCGTCTCGTCTATGCGGTTTAAAAATTCAGGCTTGAAGTTCATCTTCATCTCGGCCTCGATCCCTGCATAGCGGTCTGCCTCCGGTATCGACTGGTCACTTATATACGATGTGCCGATGTTTGAAGTCATTATGATAAGGGCGTTCTTGAAATCCACCACCCTCCCCTTCGAGTCGGTCAGCCTCCCCTCGTCAAGTATCTGCAGGAAGATGTTGAACACGTCGTGGTGCGCCTTCTCTATCTCGTCAAAGAGAATCACGCTGTATGGCCTGCGGCGTACTGCCTCTGTAAGCTGCCCCCCCTCTTCATAGCCAACGTACCCCGGAGGCGCACCTATAAGCCTTGCTACCGCATGCTTCTCCATGTACTCGGACATGTCTATGCGCACAATGGCCTTCTCGTCATTGAACATGAACTCTGCCACAGCCTTGGCTGTTTCGGTCTTGCCCACACCTGTGGGCCCCAGGAAAATAAAGGTGCCCACGGGCCTGTTGGGGTCCTGTATCCCTGAACGGGACCTGCGCACAGCACCGGAAATTGCCTCAATCGCCCTGTGCTGACCGACTACGCGTTTTTCCAGAATGTCCTCCATGTGCAGGAGCTTCTCCTTTTCGCCCTCAAGCATGCGTGCTACAGGTATACCGGTCCAGCGCGACACAACAGCCGCAACCTCCTGGTCAGTAACCTCCTCTTTAAGGAGCGAATTTTCCCCCTGTATCTCTTTTGCCTGCCTGTTCAGGTCAGCTATCTGCTTTTCCAGTTCAACAATCTTGCCGTACCTTATCTCTGCAACACGGTTCAGGTTCCCCTCGCGCTCAGCGCGCTGCTCCTCGATCCTGTACTGCTCGATCGCTTCTTTTACATTGCTGATCTTCTTGATAATATCCTTCTCCTTCTGCCACTGGGCAACAAGGATGCTCTTCTTTTCATTGAGTTCCGCAAGCTCGCGCACGATCTTTTCAAGGCGCTCCTTCGAGGCCGGGTCCTTTTCCCGCTTAAGCGCCTCGCTCTCGATCATGAGCTGGCGTATGCGGCGCTCGGTCTCGTCTACCTCGGTGGGCATCGAGTCGATCTCCATCTTTATGAGCGAGGCTGCCTCGTCTATCAGGTCAACGGCCTTGTCGGGCAGGAAACGGTTTGTTATGTACCTGTCCGACAGTATGGCCGCTGAAACGCACGCCGAGTCCGATATCCTCACGCCGTGGTGCACCTCGTACTTCTCTTTAAGGCCGCGCAGAATGGCGATTGTGTCTTCAACTGACGGTTCATTGGTATATACGGGCTGGAAGCGTCTTTCAAGCGCCTTGTCCTTTTCAATATACTTCTGGTATTCTGCCAGTGTGGTCGCGCCGATTGTCCTCATGTCCCCGCGCGCAAGTGCGGGCTTCAGCATATTCGAAGCGTCCATGCCCCCTTCGGCTGCCCCTGCACCTATAAGTGTATGGAGCTCATCAATGAAGAGTATGATCTCGCCGCTTGATTCCTCGACCTCCTCGATCACCGATTTAAGCCGCTCCTCGTACTCTCCGCGGTACTTTGCGCCTGCTATGAGTGAACCCATGTCAAGCGCCACAAGGCGCTTGTTTTTCAGGTTTTCCGGCACGTCCCCTGTTACCATGCGCTGTGCAAGCCCCTCGACTATTGCTGTCTTGCCCACACCGGGCTCGCCGATCAGAACCGGGTTGTTCTTTGTACGCCTTGTGAGCACCTGCATCACGCGCCTTATCTCCTCGTCGCGTCCTATGACAGGGTCCAGCTTGTTTAAACGGGCGCAGTCGGTCAGGTCACGGCTGAAACGACTCAGGGCATTGTACTTGTCCTCGGCATTTTCATCGCCGGCCTTTTTGCTGCCGCGGATATCCATTAAGACACGCAGTATGCTCTCTTTGTTAAATCCGTGCGAGTTTAGTATATGCTTTGCCCTGGGGCTGTCCGCCTCGGCAAGCGCCAGGATCATGTGCTCGGTGCTCATATACTGGTCGCCAAGCTTTACAGCATGGTTCCATGCAACATTCAGCACATCCCTTGATTTAGGCGACAGTGATCCGTCGCCTGGTCCTGCCCCCTTCTGGCGCGGCATGGTATCAATGTATTCGTTCAGTTCGCTTTTTAACTGGTTAAGGGGCGCACCAAGTTTCTGCGCGATAGAGGTAAAGATCCCTCCATCCTGATCAATAAGGGCTTTCAGCATATGTTCAGGCTGAATTTCATAGCTGTCACGTTCTGTTGCAATGTTCTGGGCGCTGTTAAGGATATCCTGCGCTCTCAGTGTAAGTCTGTCCATTCTCATGTTTATGTCTCCTCAGTTATTTAGGGGGTTTTTGAGGAAAAAAGGTCAGTTATTTTTTTATTGATTATTATATATAATATGCTATACGTGTCAATCAAATAGAACTGGTTACAAATTGGTGCTATTTTATCGGGATGCCTGTTATGGAAAATAAATTTAAAATAATTATGCTGGGCGATTTCTCAGTGGGCAAGACAAGCCTGATCAGAAGGTATGTTGAGAATGCCTTTGACGAGGCATACCTTACCACGATAGGCGTGCGCGTATCGCAAAAGTCCGTCCCCCTGGATAATAACAGACCGGATGCGAATCTCCTCATATGGGACATAGCGGGCAATGACGGGCTGTCCACGGTTATACACCAGTACATAAAAGGTTCCTCGGGCGCGATCATTACGGGCGATGTGACCAGGAAAGAGACCCTTGTCTACATGAACAAGTACCATGCCCTGTTCAGGGATATATGCCCGGGTAAGCCTGTTGTTTTTGCACTCAACAAGACAGACCTGCTTAACGGCGGCACAACGCCTGAGTACGTGACCAGGTTTCAAAAAGAGGTCCAGGAAACAACCGGGTTCCATGTAATTTTTTCAAGCGCAAAGACAGGGGATTCTGTTGAACAGATATTCATGGAGATAGCGTCACTGATGACGGCGGCACATGACTGATACTCACATCGACAAATTCATATCCTCCCATTTCCATATTTTCAGGGCGGGTCTTTCAAGGGATCTGACTATTACACCTTCAGAAGAATTTTTAAACTACCTGGACTTAACAGAAGAATACGCAAATAAAAAGATCTCGATATTCGACATTCTTCCCGAACTTTTCGGCTACGAGGGGAGCATACTCGAACTGCTTTCGGATAATGACAAGACGCTGCGGATACCGAATATTTCACGAACCGCGAAACGCGGCGACATATATTTTAACATCATACTGGCCCATCCCCCGCATACAAAGACTATTTTTCTCTTTGTTGAAGATACGACCGAACGCATGATATTTGAGTGGGAACTGCAGCAGAGCAGGAACGAGATCATACTCCTTAACAAGGGGATCTCGGACCGGAACATAGAACTTGAAAAAAACAACATTGAACTTGAACTTCTTCAGAATGACCTCAAGTTCCTGAACCGTCAGCTCGAGGACAAGGTTGGTGAAAGGACCCTTGAACTTGAACAGAACCTTGAAAAGACACAGCGTGTTTTTGAACAGACAGTGCAGTCACTGGGCAAGGCCCTTGAAAAACGCGACCCGTACACCGCGGGCCACCAGGAACGCGTATCCGACCTCTCTGTGGCAATAGCACGTAAAATGAATTTTGACAGTGACACGGTCGATGGAATCAAGATAGCAAGCAGGCTTCACGACATAGGCAAGATATATGTACCCTCCGAGTTCCTCACAAGGCCGGGAAGGCTCACTGAGGAGGAATTCAACGTAATAAAAATGCACCCTGTCATAGGCTTTGACATATTAAAGGACATCGAGTTTCCCTGGCCTGTTGCAGCCATTGTCCTCCAGCACCATGAACGCTTTGACGGAAGCGGCTACCCCTTCGGCCTTACCGCAAACGAGATCATGACCGAGGCCCAGATACTGGCAGTTTCGGACACAGTTGAAACCATTGCCACTGACAGGCCGTACAGGAAGACCCTGGGGCTCCAGTATGCCCTTGAACTTATAATGAAGGAGAGGGGAAAGTCCCTTGACCCTTCAGTCGTTGACGCATGTATTGACATCTTTTTTAAAGACGGGTATCAGCTCAGCAGCCCTGAACTCCATATTGACGGATTGATATGAAGAAAGACAATATCGGGATTGAGAGCTTTGAAATAATAAAAAGAATCAACCAGATAGAGAACCCGGTACTGCGCCATTTCATAAAAAAATTCAACCTTGACTCGAAAGAGACCCTGCTCCTTGGCGTGCTTATAGACATTACCAACCTGATGAAGACCGAACTGAAAACAGAGTACTCGTTTCTCTCGGCAGAGACCGGCCTCCAGAAGATGGACATATACCATGGTCTCAACTCGCTGCACAGGTGCGGAATAATCCAGTTCAAAAGCGACCGGAAGAACCTTCTTCATGTAAGTTTCAACGAACTGACAGAGGATATCGAGGAGATTTCCCTTGCCTATAAAAACGCTGAAAAGATAAAACTTCTCCGCCGCGACGTTGAGATGCTCAAAAGGAGCGGGTTTATTCCACGCGACGAACTCTTTGAAGCCATTTACCCCATGACAGGCGAAATCATATCACGCAAAATATCAGAAGCATTCATGAACCTGGTAAATTACCTGAATGAAAAACTTGAACAGGTCACAAGCGCCAGGTCCTTCGGGTACAGGATAAAATCATTCTTCACGGGCATCCCGGTATCCGAACTTCTCCTTGCGGATTCCCTGCCTTTTATTGTTACTGAAATTTTCATGCTTCAGAAGGATTCGGGGATCCTGCTTGTCCATGCATCCCGCAGCCAGGATGACAACATTGACCGCGACATGGTCGGCGGTATGCTGGTGGCCATAAACGAGTTCGCGAAAACCGCATTCGACGGCAATGCAAACAAAGAGCTTGATGAAATAAAATACGGGCGCAGAAGGATTATTATAAGGTCCGCGGAAACATTTCTCATGGCATTTGTCGTAAGCGGCGCCCCGTCATTTGAGTTCATGAACAGCACGGGTTCCCTTACCGCTGAAACCCGGGTAAAGTACGGGAAAAAAATGAAAAAGTTCACCGGCGACGTCTCCCTGTTTGCAGCTGCCGGTCCCAGGTTTGAAGAGTTCATGGCATCATATAACACACCGCACGAAGATGTTAAGGCCGTTTCTTACAGGAAACTGAAGGTGATTTCAGCAATACTCCTTATCCTCTCTGCTGCATGGTTATGCAGATCAGCCTGGTCTTTTTATATTGACAGCAGACATGAAAAGGCTGCGATGCAGAGGATACGGGAATCGGCACAGCCCAACATGAGTGATGTCTCGGTGGAATACGACGGCGGAACCGCAACAGTGCGCGGATACGCATCTGATTTCACCACGATAAAAAGTATATCTGCCATACTGGAGGGCCTTGAGTTCACGAAGAGTGTTGATAACCGGGTACTTATAGTCGACTTTGCTGCGCTGCGTGAATATTCAGGCCGTATTGAAAACCTTAACACGCGCATAAACAGCCTTGAGACAGAAACCGTGCGCAGGAGCCTTGAAACAATAAAGATAGAATTCGCCATGAACTCAACTGACCTTAACAGCACAGCCGAGAACAACCTTGACGGCGCCGTATCTATCCTAAAAAACTTTTCCGCGATAAAAATAACACTCGCAGCTTTCAGCGACTACAACGGTTCCGTCGGGATCAACCAGGACCTTGCAGTAGCACGCATGAACAGCATATCGGTGTACCTCTCGTCAAAGGGGATCAGCCGCGACAGGATCAGGTACATAGACTTTGACCCTGACTTCGTGAAAAATGATCCGCGCGTGATTGCTTCGCCTGCATCGCGCGGTATCGTGATTTACGCTTCTACCGGGGAATAGTTTACAGACTCCCCCCAATGCCCTCACCCGCGCATCGTTGACACTTGCGCGACCTCTCCCGTCTACGGCGGGAGAGGTTTATCCCGAACCTTTTTTATCCAGGCAGAGGAGATAAATGAAAAAGTATTATACCCCTTCCGGGGGTGGCGGGTACAGGCATATTGCCACCGGAAAAGTCTATCCGCCGGGGGCCGGTAAATTTCAGGGGGTTACAGCATTAATTAAAAAACGCCGGGTGGGAGAATCCGGCGTTTCGAATGGTACTGCGATGTTGGCTCAGAAATTTATTGTAACAGCTGCAGAACTGTCTGCGACTTGGCGTTAGCCTGCGCAAGCATTGACGTTGCAGCCTGTGTAAGTATCTGGTACCTTACGAAAGATGACATCTGTTCTGCCATGTCAGTGTCCCTTATACGGCTTTCAGCAGCCTGGACATTTTCGTAAGCGTTCATAAGACCTTTAGCTGAATGTTCAAGCCTGTTATAATATGCACCCAGGTCAGCTCTCTGTTTTGAAACGATCCTCAGCGCTTCGTCTGTCAGACCTATTACCGAGTTAGCTTTGCCCGGAGTTGATATCGAAATAAATGTAAGTACAGTGGGATTTCTGAGTCCCAGTGACGCTGTTGTCATGGTTTCGATGAACACCCTTTCCCTCTGGTGCATGTTGGGACCCATATGGAACCACATTGAAGCAGTGGGGTGCAGCCTTGCAAATGAACCTGTAAGAATTTTCATCTTGTTGAATTCGGCCTGGGATGCGATCCTGTCGATCTCATCTACAAGTTCAGATACCTCTACCTGGATAAGCTGCCTGTCTTCGTCTGAATAAATACCGTTTGCAGACTGTACAGCAAGAACCCTTATCCTTTGCAGAATGTCGTGTGTTTCATTAAGATAGCCTTCAGCAGTCTGAATGAAAGACATACCGTCTTCAGTATTTCTTTCAGCCTGTCGGAGACCCTGTATCTGTGATCTCATTTTTTCGGAAACAGCAAGACCGGAAGCGTCGTCCCCTGCCTTATTGATCCTCATACCTGATGAAAGTTTTTCTACATCCTTTGTGATGCTCCAGTCATGGAACTTTAATGTTCTATGGGAGAAAATTGCAGCGATGTTGTGATTTATTATCATTATATTCCTCCTTGAATTTAAATGTCATCATCCTTGATAACACTGTAAATTTCCAGTTACACATTCAAGGTCGTCTTTATCCGGAAATTGCAATAACAGCATAGGGGTTGTTTATGATTGATTATAGTCGTTTATTATATAATATCAGCATTTTTTAATACATATCTATCCAATATCTATTTTTTGCATTTTTTAAAAAAAATATTTGTAACGGCACATATCTGCATTAAATATCACCCAAGAATCGGAATTACCAGGTCGGTGAAATGGCAAAATACAGCGGAAAAACATTCGGCAGTTCAGGCGGGGGGAGTAAGGACCCGTTTAAAGCACCGGAAAAGCTTAAACTTAATATAAAAAAATTCAATCCCGGGAAAAGTCTTTCTATTATGTCTTTTCACCTCCCATTTGCGTGGAAAAATCTTAAAAAGAGGTTTTCCGGTTTCTATTCGGGCAGGAAAAATTCTTCAGACAGGTCATTCAGTTTCCCCTCAAGGGAAAAAAGTACCGCAGGCAGGTCACTTGGCTTCCCCTCGGCGGGTAAAAACGCTGCAGGCAGATTCAGCGGTTTCTCTTCAGCCGGTAAAAGCCTTTCAATAAAATCATTTAATATCTCATCGGGCAGAATAAACGGCATATTTTCAGGAATTGCAGACCTTTTCAGGTCAGCCTTTACGAATTTTCCTGAATTCTTCAGAAATTATAGAACAATAATTCTGGGAGTTGGAGCAGGGTGCATCTTCGCATTTATTATTATTCTTATTATGGATTTCAGCAAAGTCCGGGCCCTGGCCACATACCAGCCCGATGTTACAACAAGAATCTATGACAAAAACAATATCCTCATAGGCGAGATATTCAGCGAAAAACGGGAAGTGGTTCCCTACGACAGAATTCCGCAGAATCTAAAGAACGCCTTTATTGCCATGGAGGATACAGAGTTTTATGACCACTGGGGAATCAACCCCAAGGGTATAGTCAGGGCCTTCTTTGTTAATATATTCTCAGGGAGCATAAGGCAGGGGGGCAGTACAATCACACAGCAGCTTGCCAAGGTCATGCTGACGTCAGGTGAAAGGAGCCTTTACCGCAAGATCAAGGAGGCCTTTATATCTCTTATGATTGAGGCTACATTCAGCAAGGACGAGATACTGAACCTCTACCTTAACCAGATTTTCCTTGGACACGGCGCATACGGGGTCCAGTCAGCTGCGAAACTCTATTTTGGAAAAGACGTGTGGAACCTGAACCTTGCAGAATGTTCTCTGCTGGCCACGCTACCTGCCGCGCCCAACATGCTCTCGCCGATCAAGTACCCGCGTACCGCGTGGACCAGGCACAGGGTTGCCCTGTCAAGAATGGTTGAGATGGGATACATAACTGTTCCCGAGGGTGAAAAGGCGTACATGGATTTCTGGCCCGATTTTCTTTATAAAATACAGGATATGTCGCCTACGCTCAACGCTTTCAGTTCCCGGATAAATAACGCGCCATGGTTCACCGAATATATAAGGCGCGACCTGGTTAAAAAATACGGCGAGGAGACTGTCTATTCAGGCGGTCTTTCAGTATACACAACACTCGACATCAACAAGCAGACCGCGGGACAGAGGATACTAAAGGATGCGCTGGACAGGCAGAGTTCCGTTTCAAGCGGGCTTTCATTCAACAACGAAGAATATGTGATGAACCACTTCTCGGACGAGATTTCCCTTGCATCGTATATATTAAACACGCCGCCCTTCAAACGCAAAGGGTCTGTTGAAAACAGCAGGTTCAACAGCCATGTGAGGGCAAACGTAGTCGAGGAGCTTGAGGGCATCAACTTTCTTGCAGGATTCGACAACATCGGCGAGTTTATAGACAAGTACAAGTCCACCTACAGCGAAGACCGGGAAATGCAGAGGGTCGAGGGATGCATAATCTCGATCAACCAGCAGAACGGGTACATCGAGGCAATGGTCGGCGGCGGCGAATTCTCAAGCATCAACCAGCTTAACCGGACAATGCAGTCAAAACGCCAGCCCGGTTCGGCAATAAAACCCCTGCTCTATGCTGCCGCTATCGAGTCAGGCAAGTTCACCGCGTCAACAACCGTGCTCGATTCACCGATTGTCTACCTTGACATGGAAGGGAGCGACTGGATGCCCGAAAACTACGAAGGGGAATACTACGGATTTGTACGGATACGACGCGCCCTGGAAAAATCAATCAACGTAATATCGATCCGTATTGCCGAGGCGATCGGGATTGATATGGTCATAAATTATTATGCCAAACTGCTCAAGTTTAACAACGATGAAAAAAAGGAGCGTATACCCAGGAACTTCTCAATAGCGCTCGGTTCAATAGAGGTGAGCCCCTTTGAGATTACACGCGCATACGCCATCATCGCGAACGGCGGCCGCGATGTTATCCCCTTTGCCGTACGTTACATAAAAGACCGTAACGGCAATATTATCGAAAACAGGGAGCAGGAAATCAGCAGCATGCTCATGGAAGAGGCAAAGAAGGGAACAATTCAGATCATACGGCCCGAGACAGCGCAGGTGATGATCAGCCTTATGCGCAGCGTAATTTCAGCTGGTACAGCAAAGCTGGCATACCCGGGCAGGCCTGCGGCAGGGAAGACCGGTACAACGAACAACTGGAAGGATGCCTGGTTTATAGGCTTCACCGCGAATGTCACAACCGGAATCTGGATGGGATACGACAAGATGGGGCTTTCTCTTGGCACAGGACAGGCAGCGGCGGGGATTGTAGCGCCTGTATGGGGCAACTATATGCGGTCTGCGCTTGTTAATGATCCGGTTATGGAATTTCCCGTGTACGCTGGACTCCTGCAGATCAATGTCTGTGCGAATTCAGGATTGCTCCCCGGGCCGCTGTGCAGGGAACAGATTTCCGAAGTGTTTATCCCGGGTTTTGTTCCGGATAAGCAGTGCGATTTATGCAACGGCAGCAATCCGTCATCTCTGCCGTCAAAAGGGCCTGACGACAACATTGTCGAGGACCAGAAGAAAAAGATACGCGGCAACATAAGGGAAACCAGGAAAGAATCAATAATAAAAAATATTGAAAACGACCTGCTGCAATAACAGGACGCATACGGCCAGGGGGAATTATGAACAGGTTCATCATAGACAGGGATGATACATTTTTACTGCTAATAGACATGCAGGAGAAACTCTTCCGTGCCATGGAATCGAAGGTGCAGGAGATGCTTAAAAAAAACTGCAGCATCCTGCTTAAGACCGCAGCGGAATTCAAGATGCCGGTTATTGTAACTGAACAGTACCGCAAGGGACTGGGCGAAACAATTCCCGAACTCGCGGAGTCATGCGAAGGCGCCCCGAACCTTGAGAAGCTTTTCTTTGACTGTATGAAAGATGATGAAATAAGAAAAACCGTAACATCTTCAGGAAAAAAGACCGCAATACTTGCAGGTATCGAGTCGCACATCTGCGTGTTCCAGACTGCACTGACTCTTCTTGCATCAGGCTACAGGGTTGTTATAGCAAATGACGCGGTTGGTTCAAGGCGTAAAGGTGACTGGAAGGCCGCGATGGAGGCCCTTGCAGCGGCAGGTGCAGTGATCTACCCTGCTGAAACTATCGCGTTCATTATTATAGAGAAGGCCGGGACACCGGGATTCAAGGCGCTGTCGCCGCTGTTCAGGTAGGAATTTTTCAAGGCTGACCTAAATGTCATTCCCGCGAAGGCGGGAATCCAGAGGTGTAACCTGTACGTGCAGTGTTATAATAGATTCCCGCCTTCGCGGGAATGACAAAAGTTACAACCGGTATAACGCGAATAATCAGTCAGGCATGTTTTTCCATAGTATTTTTCTGCCGTCAAGCACAGGGCCGTCAACACAGGCGCGCACGTAGCCATCGGTCGTATCAACAGTACAGCCCACGCATATACCCACACCGCACCCGAAATAATTTTCAACTGAAACTTCAACCTTAGCTCCGGGATGTGCAAGCCTTACGGTTTTTTCCATCATCGGGTCTGGTCCGCAGCAGTAGACACGTTTAAACTTCGGGTCAGACATTACATGAGCTGCAACATCAGTTGCGAACCCCTTGATACCTGCAGAACCGTCATCAGTGGTGATGATAAGTTCATCAACTGCGGACCTGAACTCATCCTCGCCGAATATGTAGTCTTTACCCCGGCTGCAGTAGATATATGTCACACGGTTCCCTGCCTTTTTAAGTTCCTTCGCAAGGTAAAGAAGCGGGGCATTCCCCACTCCGCCGCCCACAAGAAGCACCTCGCCGGCATTTTCAACTGTAAAACCGTTGCCCAGCGGAGCCAGCATGTTTATTTCTCCGGGCTCCATTTTACAGAGAAGCCCGGTGCCGCGGCCGATTACCCGTATAACAACCCGGATAACGTTTCCTTCTGCGTCATAGATTGAAAAAGGCCTGCGCAGCAGCGGGTCTGTTCCTTCGTTTGTCCTTATATTGACAAACTGCCCGGGCATGATAGACGGGCAGTCCATTTTTATAGTCATCATGTAATGGTCTTTTGCCACCGGTTGGGGAATGCTCAGCAGTTTTGCCATCTCTGTCAGTAACCTCTTCTCTTGTATGCTGCGGAATTCATGATAGCTTCCATTCTTTATAAACCTTGTATTCAGGTCCGTTCTTTTTAAGCACAGATTCAAACAGAATAACCCTGTCAATGACGCACTGCGAATAGACAGTTTCCCTGCTGCTTTTAATATAGTCCTTCAGCGCGGCAGGAACCATTGATTCCCTCCTTACGCGCGCAAGGGTAAGGTGCGGGGTAAACCTTCTCTGCTCAGGCGGAAATCCTGCTGCAACAGCGGCGTTCTCCGCGAAGAGGAAAAGTTTTTCCATTAGCCTGCTGTCATACTCCATGCCTGCCCATATTACCGAGGGGTCGGCAATACCGGGAAAGCAGCCCAGACCTTTAATCACGCACTCAACCTTCTGCGGCCTTGATGAACTGTCAAGCGCTGCAACAAGTCCATCACATCTGTCCAGGCCGGTGTCACCAAGAAATTTCAGGGTTATGTGATAATTGTCATCATGTACTACCTTGAGGCATCTGCCGGACTTTTCAAGTTCAGTCCTTACCCGGTCAATTTCAGGCGCTTCTACGGGCATGGCAATGAACATCCTTTTAGGGAAGCGGTCCATTCTACTCGATAATCTTGGGGACTATAAAAAAACCATTAGTAAATTCCGGGGCGTTCTGCTCTATCCCCTTTCTGTCAATAGACTTTTTTACTGTATCTTCCCTGAACACATTCGAAACTTCCATTATATGATCAGCAGGCTTTACATTTGAAGTATCCAGTTCATTGATCTTTTCAACATATTCAATGATATCATTAAGCTGTTTTGAATACTCTTCGCGTTCGCTTTCGGAGAGTTCAAGCCTCGCAAGTTTTGCTGTCTTTATTATCTGGTTTTCATTTATTCTCATTTCAGTTTAACCTCCGGCAACATATTGATCTCACCCGGTTCAGGCTCATAGTATTCAAACCGGGCCAGATCAAAATCAATTACTTTTTCCATTTCATGGTATTTTATTCCGATCCTGAACTTTGCAGGAATATCCGGATTCACCCAGTTGAATGTCCTGAAGAAAAAAATAAAGTCGCCGGGAACAATATAGTCCATTTTATATTCAAGCGTTTCATTGTCAAAATCGATCTCCTGCAGGAGTACATTGTCCGCGAGCATCCTTCGTGTTTTCCATAACTCTTCAAGGTTTACCGCGTACCTGTTTTGAAGGTAATCACTCCCCCGGGTAAAACTGAATGTTTCAGGCCTGACCACATCACCGCCGGATAGCACCTCGATCCTGCTTATCTGTAACGGCCTGTCCCATGTATTGACAACCATTATGCAGAAACATAGATTCGACGGAAATCCCCTGCCCTTTCCCCTGAAAAGATCGGTCTTTGACAGATATTTCCAGCCTTCGCTGTCTATACTGACAAGTGATACATTGCAGAAATCCGTACGGATGATCCCGGTTGAGCCCCTGTATACCTGCACATCGTAGCTCCCGGAAGGCCCGAAGGTCCGGACTGTTTCAGGTCCGCATGAAAATACCTGCATAGCCGCAGCCAGAATAATTAACCATATTTTTTTCATATACTGTTTGTGCATTTTCCTCTTCCTGCAGGCTGCAATTACTTTCAAATCCGCTGTTTAGATTGAATGAATATAATGACGCTGTCTTAGCGCCGTTGGGAAAATAATTTTATGGAGATAAAAGCGGTTTCTAATCAGGAATCCTTTGCAGAATCAAGCGATGCTATACCGTGTACCAGGTCGTCAATGCTGAACGGTTTTGCCATAAAAAGATCAACGAAGCCCTTGTATCCTTTTATGTCGCCCATACTCCACCCCGAAAGAAGAATCGTAAGTGAATCCTCGTTAATCTCCTTCACCCTGGCCGCAAGCTCAATGCCCGTCAGCCCGGCAACATCATAATCGGTAATAACTATATCGTAATGATTTTTTTTGAATTCCTCAAACGCATCACTTCCGTTTGAAGTAATAAACACCCTGTTGCCCATACGCTCAAAAAGGTTTCCCAGGATAGTCTGAAGTCCAATCTCGTCCTCAACGATCATTATATTCCTGTCCTCAATGCTGTTAAAACTGTCTTCACTTCTCACGAGTGTCTTCTCAACAATCATTCTCTGCGGGAAAATAATCCTCATTGAATATTGCTCGGGCGATTCCTCCTCAATAACCTTTATGTTGAATTTATCAGCCGCGTTCCTGATCTCGGATGGCGAGAAGCTGTCAATCGTGTATGGTATTATATTTTCAGAGTCTGCTCCTGCAGTCCTGTCAATTGATACAGTCATATAATGAAGGTTGCCCTTGACAAACCTTACCCGAAGGATACTTTTTTTACCCGAATAAACAGAAACCTTGAGCATTGCCCATATAAGAAGTTCTCTTAAAAAAAACGTGTCTGTTTTAATATTAAAGCTGCACCTGTAATCATTATCGATGGTGACGCTTCTCTTTCTCCTGTTTTCATCAACCTTGAAGTGTATCCTCACGAACTCGACGGCATCATTTATTATGCTGGCAAGGGGCTCCTCCCTCTCCTCGCGCTCGGTGCCCCTCTCCTCGAGAAATCCCTGTATCCTGCGCAGCTGGTCCACCACTTCATGCACATAAGTCTCTATCTGCTTCAGGCCGTCAGAAACGATGCTCTTTTCAGTAATAATCTGGAGGTATTGCGTCTGGTTCAGGATAACATTTATCGTGTTATTGATTGAATGGATGAAGCCGAGTCCTATATCGTTTATAAGGTTAAGCCTCTTCATGGCAGAGAGCCTGGCCTTCAGTTCCTTTAGCTTTGTAATGTCCTCCATGATAAGTTCAATGGAGTGGATCTCCTTATCCCTGTAAACAGGGTATGCCTGGATGTTTACTATCCTCTCCTCGCCGCTGTTTGTCTTTATCTTTATTTCACCGAACCTCTTGAAAGGTATATTCCCCCTGAATACTTCAAGGATGCTGTTCTTGATCTTTTCGGAATCGTACTTGAACAGTGCATTCACTGCCTGGCATTCACCCTTAACCATATCATCAATGTTATAGCCCAGTGTACCCTCAAAGGACCTGCTTAGTTTTGCAACCTTCATGTCCCTGCCGAACCTCATGATCGGGAATGGCGAAAATTCAAAGTATGAGTTTTTTGTTGAATCGCCCGGATTAACCTCATGTACCGGGCCTGCAGAATCATCCGCTTCATCAAGGGGTGTAATGAACACCAGCACGGAATGGACCATGCCGGCATCGGTTATGGGCTGCATTGTCACTTCTACGGGTATGCATGATTCATCACCGGTGTTTATCTCAGCAAGGCACGAGGTAAACGCACCATTCAGCGCATCGATAAAGTTCCGGGATACTGTTTTTTTGCAGTCTGTACAGAAGAGGTTGGGCCAGTCGAATTTTTTCTCCTGTATGTTTATTTCGAAAAGTTCAAAAAAGGGATTGTTGGCATACTCAATCATACTCTTTGAGGTCAGTATGCAGACCGGGTGGAGAAGGCGGTCAAGGATGTCACAATTAAAAAAAACGGGAGATGCCTGATCTCCCGCGTTAATTTTATCTGTTTGTGTCATTATTTACAATCCGTACCTAATAGAGTGTTCTAATATTGACCAGTGTCTTTTCCCCCTTTTTAATTTCAACCTCTTTTTCCACGGTATCAATTATTCCACCGTCTCCAATAAGAACATACCTGACCTTCTGCTTCCCGGGTTTCAGCGTAATCCGGCCAAGCTGTAAATTGGCCGGCAGGGTATGCCAGCTCCTCAGGTCAGGCCTCATCTGTGCAAAGAGCGCTGCACCTGTCGCGGCACCTACGGCTGTGCCTATTAACGAAGCAAACGGCCCCAGGTCCTTTATCTGCTCTGCAGCAGCCTTGGCTGCAACTCCCGCAATTACTGCAGCAGCAGCCTTTGTTGCGATTGAAATAGCCACCCTTTTATAAAGCCTTCCGTAATCATCCTCGAGATTCTGTATTGCGGTCTGCTCTACGTTTTCAAGCATCACGGTGCTGATAGATTTTCCGCCGGCCTCAATCTTAATTTTGTCTGTCTTGTTTGACCTTTTTACAAACTTGGGTATGGGATTCTCTGCAGTCTGTAGTGTAACAAGTATCGCGGCAATAGTAACACCTGCTGCTAAATTACCCGTACTAAGTGTAACATTAATAATCGGTCCCATATCCTTGTCTTTAAGTAGCGAGCCGCGCGACTTCTTGATCGGCCCCCTGCCTGACTGGAATATTGTTACAATTTCACCGGAATTTTCATTAACGTTGTACCCTTTACCGAATTTTTTCTGCCAGTCCTCATAATCATCGTCATAGCCCAGTCTTTTTGACAGGCGTAAAAGGTCATCCTTAACCATGGCAAGGTCAGGCTTAAGGTCATATACCTGCTTTAATTCAGTATATGCATAATCAATATCCTTATCATCCCTGTTCAGTTCGCCGTTAATCTCGAAGGCGATTGCCGTGAGATACTTGGCCATTACATTCTGCTTGTACCTTGGTGAACCATCCTCGCTCCTGATCTTTGCAAGTTCATTGTTAACAGCGAGAAATTCCACCCTTGCCGAATCATACTTTTTCAGCATGAGAAAATTTATACCAAGGTACATATGGACCAGCACCTTCTCATGATCCTCACCCCTGTAATCAGAATTCACATCACTGGTAAGGAACGACGAGATCTGGTCTGTCACGCTGATTGGTATTAACTGTGCAAGTTTGGCTGCAGGGAGCAGGACTTTGTTGCTCTTTTCATAATCCTCTCCGGAATGCAGCATAAGGCCGCATTCCATCATGAACAGAAGCTGGTCCTTGCCGGCCTTATTCACATCAGGGAGGAGAAGCTTTGCAGCCTCAAGGTATTGGCCTTTGTAAAACTTCTCCTCGGGCACCTTCATTGCCTCTTCATAACTCCTTGAAGAACAGGAAACGAGGGTCAGCGAGAAGATAATTGCCGTTATTATAAGCGGTATTTTCTTCATTCTATGCTCCAGGTATCAGCAGGTTTCACCAGGTGATGCTGTCTGTTTTTGTTGATTTAAGAAACTCCTGCTCATCCTGCCATTCAGTTACACGGGTTTTAATGTTAACAAGGGTAAGTGTGACCTTGAGGTACTGTTTCTTTTTGCCGTCAACGTACCTTACGTTCTCCCTGATGTCGCCTGTAAGGTAGAAGTTTGGGGACTTCATCTCTCCAACAGGAATCGCACTGTCAGCATCGATAAGCCCGGTCTGGCCTTTGGCTATTTCAGCAAGGGCCTCTTCATCAAGAGAATCATCAATAAACTTGATCCTCTGCCTGATCAGTTTTGTGCGTATTTCACCCACCACAAGTTCGGTATCAATATGCTCTGATGTCATATTCCTGAACTTCTTTACCTGGATAAAAACGGGTTTTTTCCAGTCATCCTTGAGAAAGGTATAAAGAGATGATACCATTTTGTTTACTGTAGTTTTTATTTCCTTGGGGCCCCATTCCATGGAACCTTCAGCCTTGTTCACGTCCTCGTACTGGGTCTTTCCTCCACAGCCAACAACCAGAACCAGAAGCGCGACGGACAGAAACCTTTTCATATACTCCTCCTGTAATTATTATTCATTTTCGTGTTTCCGGAATTTACCCGGAAAAGGTCAAAACAGACCCGGATTCAGTATAATTAAAAATATATTCAAATGTCAATAAATATAAGATGTATTTCTGCAGTGCTTTGCAGTAAATCAGTCATGGGTTCCCGCCGCCGGAGGCGGCGGGAAGAAATCAATATATGACGTATTTATACATTGCTCTATACAAGGCAGTGCGGGGATGCCTGCAGCCGCAAGGGCGGGGAATAATTAATTTATGACGATTTATGCATTGCTCTATACAAGTCCGCACAGGGATGCCCGCAGCCGGGAGCTGTGGGGTAATAAATATTTACTGTATCTATACTTTGCTCTATACAAGTCGGTACGGTGATGCCTGCCGCCGGGAGCAGTTAATTATACACAGTTTTTATTATGTTTAAAGCGGTTTACTTTTTTGTGTATTCCATGACTGTTTTAACTACTTCTGCTGCTGCGGTTTCACTGTTGCTGTTTTTTATAACTGCAACGTAATTGAAACGGTCAAGGGTATACCTGTAAAGATTGTCATAGTAATCAACAAGGAGCATTTCAATAAATTCATCGATTCTTCCGTTTTTATACAGTTCAGCAAGTTCATCCGTTTTTTTCTGTCCCAGCCTTTTTGTAAGCGAAAGTACAATTCCCATGATCCTGTCATGATCATTAAACCTGGCATATTCCTTTTTTATTATAGCGACCCGCCTTTCTATCGGTGTATCAATATAGATTACTGGAGCACTTCGCATCTGCATGAATACATTTTCGGGGATATGCAGGTTGCCTATTTTTTTCGATTCCCCTTCAATTACAGCATAATCAGATTCATCCAGTTCATGCAGCCTGCCGGCCAGCAGGGTTTCAAAGGCCTTCTGGCTGTTCTGTTTGAGTCCTATGCCGCCGAAGAGAGAACTCCTGTGGCCGGCCATGGCTTCAAGGTCGATTGAATTTTCAATGAACCCCAGGATTTCCGTTTTGCCTGCACCGGTCAGCCCCTGGAGAACAAAGAGCTGCGGCTTTATAACCAGTGACTCAAGGTATCCGGATACAAAGCTGCGGTATGCCCTGTAACCGTCCCTGATCCTCCATGTTTTAATACCCAGAGAATTCACAAGCGAAGCCACGGACCCTGAACGCATACCGCCGCGCGCACAGTAGATGACAATCTCCCTTCCGCCGTGACTCATGATCGAATCTATTATTGCGCCGACGCGCTTTCCGCCGATCTCTGTACCCCGTTTTACTGCGTCCTCGCGGCTGACCATTTTGTACAGGGTCCCGATCTCGCGTCTCTCTTCATTGTCAAAAATCGGCAGATTTATTGCTCCGGGTATATGGTCTTCAGCGTATTCGGCCGGAGACCGCACATCAATATATAAAGGATTGTCCAGGTCCAGGGATTCTTCGTATGTAATTTCACTCATTCAGTTTCCCCTGAACCGGCAGCCCGGTGCAGTACTCCGGGCATCCTTGTTTTTACTTTTCCGTCAGTCATCAGCTCTGTGCATGATGCAAAAAGCACTGTCATGTATTCTTTCATAATACTGCTGAAGAGCAGGGGATGAAAATCTTTTTTCCTGATTATTTTCCGTGACACATACTTGCCGTCGTAATACGGTACTGACAGATGGCTGTCTTTATCAAAGAGGGATAATACGTAATCACCGGGAACAGGGCAGAGCCCTGTCACCTCACCGTCATTAAACCTGTAGCCTTCAAGGGGCCTCTCGTCACGCATGATATATACGTGCTGGAACTCCCTGTGGACATATTCCCCGGTAATCTCCTCGTACCTGGCATAGCCCAGGTCAGTCATATCCGCGTCAGAGGGTGATATGCCCAGCTCCTCCATTGCCTCCTTCTGGATCTTGTTCTCCTTCAGGCCGAAAGGCACATGACCACCCACGGTAATGTCAAGGCATCCGGGAAAAAGCTCCTTCAAGTGTGACCTGTGCTGGAACAGGATTTCGTAAGACGATGCGGCTGCGCGTATAATCCAGAGATGTACACCCTCGTGGGATATCCCTTTTTTGTATGATTCACCTCGTGCGACAGGAAGACCCGAGGGTGTTCCGCTCTCCCAGTCCCACGCTTCAAGAAGTTCCTTATTCGTAAAATCCATAATAACTCAACAGTAATCTCATGCTTTTTTATTCCGCCCTCCATCCCAGGCGGCGGGCAGTAACACGACAATTACGACTATTCCCTGTGACTGCTTTTTTAATCAATCAAATTTAAAGATAATCCGATACAATAATTGAACAGTTCCGGCCTTTCAGCAGCCCTTGTTAAAGAGGATCTGCTGTATGCCGGCAAACGACAGTAAGACGGATGGAATTATGACCAGAAAAAATCGAAAAATAATCTTTCCCGCGGGGATATTTCTGCTGGTATTTTTTATTGACTCCGTACTTGGTGCCCTTGCACTATCCGCATACACTTATGTATCTCTCAAAAAAACAATTACTGCCGTTGAAGAATACACTCGTAATTATTCAAAAACACTTGCCGAGGCTTTCGCCAGCGTGGCGGAACTCAGCCTGAAAACAAATAAAACTGAATCGCTGAAAACATTATTCCATGAAAAAATTCAGCAGAATACCATTGATGAAGCCATATTCGTGCTGGCCGACGGAAGGCTCATCGTGCATTCAAATACTTCTGTTGAAAACGGACTTGGCGGAAATATTGCAAATGACGAAATGGCATACAACCTTGACCTGATACTTGAACCTGTAAAGAAAAACAGCCGCGAACTTATATTCTCGGACTACAACATAATAGACAGAAAAATTCCCTTCAGCAGGAGGGAGCGCGATCTTATCGGCAAATATATCTATCCCGGTATAAATACCACGGGCTGGCTCTTTACCAGGGGGGTATTCATTGATGATAAGGCTGCAGGTTCGGTCTGCTTTTTAACAGGAAAAGAAAGGATATACTCTGTAATCAGGGAGACATTTTCAAATACCCTGAAATACCTTTACACCGTGATCGGCGGATCGTTCATCATATCCTTTATCATTTCACTCGTTATACTTGCCAGGTACCGCTCAATACAGAAAAGGGCTGATAGGATCGCACGTACTCCCGGATACGGCCGGTCAAAAGGAATAATACAGGCAGAACATGCGCACGTGCCGGTCGCGGAACACAAAGATGTACCGCTGCAGGCATCATCACCAGGCAGCGTTATGGATGATTTTGATCTTTTCGTGGATGAACCTGTTGGCGATGCAATAATTGATAAAGAGCACGAGATCCCTGTAGATCTTGAAACAGCCTCCCGGAACGGGATCACGGATACCAGGCCTGTACCTGGCGGAACTAAATCCGATGACGGTTATATAACCGTGGAATTTCTTGGAGAGATTAATGATGAACCGGCTGATGTAATCCCGAAACAGCAGGCTGCGGGTGATTATATCGCGCGAAAGATTCCTGCTGATTCTCTCGGGAAAAGAGGATTCACAGAGATCCGTGACGCGATACCTGCACAAAAAGGAAGGTAGGATATGTTTTTTATCACTCATGCAGAAACCGGAAACAGCAGCACTGCCATTGTCGATATTGACGGACCGCTCAACAGCGGAACAAGTTCCGATTTCGAGGAATACACCTCGAAGCTTGCCGATAACGGTATCATATACCTTCTTATAAATTCAGAGAAGATAAACTTCATCAGCTCCGAGGGGATCGGCGCTGTTCTCCTGCTGCACAGGAAAATTTCATCGATCAACGGTATTGTTGTGTTTTTCAGCCTTAACCGGGAGATATCACTCCTGTTTCAACTCCTGGGATTCGACAGTCTCATCCATACGGTCCCGGACAGGGAGGCAGCCCTTGAATTTGTCAGGAAGCCGGATTCAGGCAGCAGGGGCAGTGCTCCTGCATCGCGGCTGGCAAGGAAAAGTTTACGTGAAACTCCGGTGGATGAACAGGGCGTCGCATCCACTGCGGCAGATAACACTGCAGGGGACGGCCATGCTGCAATCAGGCCTTTTGTGATTGAATGCGTAAAGTGCTCATCGCCTGTACGGGTCAGCATGAAAGGTGAACATTACTGCCCGTACTGCAGCGCTCCATTCACCGTAAGCGGTGAGGGAAACGCAATATTCAGGCTGAACGACATCCCGTCTCCGGACAGGTGAAAATCGCCGGAGACTTTTAGTTGACTTGAACACTTAAGGCGGATAGCATCATATTATGCCTCATTACATACACACTGCGGCAGCAATTATACCAGGACAAAGAGGTTGACATGAACCGTTTCATCAAGGCTCCATTCAGTTTTCTTGAATCACTCCTTGACAGGATAATTTCGGTAACTGGCGCAATAGTCTTTGCCCAGATGCCTGCATTTATTGTTCAGTACCAGCAGCGGCTTGGCGGCCATGTTGACGAACTGAAACACCTCATAAACAAGTACAGGTCATACGCTGCATCCAACAACAGGACGCTTGATGAATACATAAACATCCACCTGCAGTCAACTGTAAAGGAATTCGCATCAACAGGACAGCTGATGACAGAGAACCTGACCCGCTTTAACGAACTGAGCAAAGCGCTGAAGGAGCTCGCAGATTCTACCGGCATTGTCAAACTCTTCATGTTTTTCAAGAACATTGACATCGACATATACAGGGGAACAATGAAAAACTTTGTGCCCGGAATTACATTCAGTACAGATGCAATACTTTACGGGATAATCGGCGTTATTATATTCATGTCAATCTACTGGCTTATCAGAAAGACGGTAACGGTTATTATCAGCAAAGTTAAGGGATATTAAACGGTAACAGGGTATATATGGAAGGCATTATGAAACGAATAACCATTGCATTACTTACTGCTGCCCTTGTCAGTTCATGCAGCGGGAGCGGACAGAAAAAAAACCGTAAGTCCGAGTTTATTGACCTTTTCCTGGAACAGGAGGGCAGGATAGTAAATATAATTGATGACACAGCTGAGATCAGCAGAAAACAGTTCCGGTTTGTCTTCAACTTCAGGCATCCGGACAGCGTGCTTCTCAACGCGTCGTTTAATCCTGAATCATTTGACAGCGCCCGCAGCGGTACACCTCTTGTCCAGATCCCCGGGTTTATTAATAACGGTATAGCAGAAGAACTCTTTAACGCCGAATACTTTATGTTTATTTCGGACGATTCGCCAAACTACTGGTATTATTCCGATGACTCGGACAGCAGGTTCGATTCCGTAACAAAAGATGAAAACGGGTACACGTGCAGGCGCACAGTATCCTCGTTCATAGACCTTGACGGCAAAGCGGAAAAGCTGGAGATTTCAAAAATAAAGCAGGACACAATATATATCGTGATCGTGATGATCGAATGGAACGATGATTTCACAAAGATGATTGAAAGATCAAGACGGTACCTTAAAATTAAATTTATCCTTTGAGGCAGTGACACATGGAAAAAATTCAGACAGAAGACCGGCTTATTGAATACGACCGGATGAAGGAGCAGATAGAGAATTCCACCACCGATCTGGTTCTTAAAGCTGACCGGAACATTTCGCTGACAATAGAATTCCAGAAGGAGCGGACACGTATCGGCTTCCTTATTCCGGCACTTACCGATTCCATGCTTTTTGATACGCTCCTGATACTGAAAAGTCACATAGAGAATATACGCATAGTCTCGTTTGAGGCAGGCCATTACAGTTTCCAGTCGCTCAACAGCAACATATTCAACACCACATCTGTAACTGATAATTTTAAACTCGATTTTTTCAGCATAGTCAGCTCACGCGCCGAGGTTACAAAAAAAGGGAACCTGAACCAGGAGGAGATCAATTCCGTAATTGAAATTATAAAAAAGCTCAACTACGAAACAACCTATGACCCTGCCGACAGGCTGAAGGAGCTCGGAGCTTCGGTTATCAACGGCAGCACAGTTCCCGACTGGGACTACATTGCCGGTTATTCAGAAACAAAACGAAAAATCAGGGAATCTGTAATCCTCCCGCTCAGGAATCCCGAGGTATATGATTCAATTGCCAGCCTGACCAGGAAAACCATGGAATCGAACAGGCCCAGGGCCATACTCTTTGAAGGGCCTCCCGGAGTGGGAAAGACTACAGCAGCACGCATAATTGCAGGGGACAGCAGCCTCCCCCTGGTATATGTTCCGGTGGAATCAATTATGTCAAAGTGGTACGGGCAGTCCTCCAAAAACCTTGCCGAAATTTTTGACCTCTGCGACGAGATGGGCGGGGCCGTTATATTTCTTGACGAGATTGATTCACTTGCCGGGTCACGCGACCAGAACATGTTCGAGGCCACAAGAAGGATACTTTCGGTGCTGCTGCGCAAACTGGACGGCATAGACAGTGCGGAAAAAACCATTACCATCGGCGCGACCAACAGGATGAGCGACCTTGACAGCGCACTCCTTTCACGTTTTGACCAGATAATAAAATTTCCCTACCCTGACGAAAGTGAAAGGGGATCTATATTCGGCAGTTACGCAAAACACCTTACCGGGGATGAATGCAGGCACCTGGGCATAAAGACTCCGGACTGCACGGGCAGAAATATAAAGGATATCTGCGAGCTGACCGAGCGGCGCTGGGCCAGAAAGATCATGACAAAAAACCTCGAGATAAGTCCGCCGCCGTTTGATTATTACAGGCAGTCAGTGCAGCTTTGGAAAAATTCTTTATAAAAACAAAAACCGGGGCTTAAAGTCTTTTCAGCAGAAACTCGATCTCTTCGTTGTTGCTCTCTTCAATGTTTTTTCTGATGAGGGATTCCCTGATCCGCTCCATCTGCTTTTTGTACTGGTCACGTTCTTTAATAGTCGCTGATTCGCGCATAATTATAACCTGAATGTATGCAGCATTATACATCAAAGATGTACAATGTCATTATTTTAATTAATCTAATAAAAAGTTTTAATAACGTTGATGAAGAAACAGCAGTCCGGCTGCTGTACAACATAGGCAAGTCACAGACTAAATAGACCACTGCTGGAAATAAGTCAAATATATTAAAACCGGCTTATAAAAAAATTGCCTGCTTTATGTTAAAAGAAAAAAATTTTACTGCTCACCTCCACTGCCGGGAGCAGCGGAGGTGTACGGATAATTAAGCCCAGGTGAACGGAAGTTCAGGGTCAAATTTTCGCGGCAGGTTCTTGTTAAATGGGAGAATTCTCACACTATACCCGAACCGTCCGGACTTCAGACACAGCATCTGTCCTGAATATTTATACACACCGTGTCCCTCATCGCCCCTGCACTCCATGGGCGAGCCCACCCCGTCAGTGATCTCTCCAAACTGGTCCAGTGAGCCGAAATAAAGTTCAACCAGTACATCCGCGGGATCAATACGCCCCAGGTGGATTCTTGCGCTTGCCCTCAGCGTCGAGTTAACAGTTATGTCTCCACCGTCGTCGATATTCATATCAAGCACGCGCGCATCGCTCCAGAGGTGCCTGATCCTTTCGCCCCACCTCGCCAGTTCCCGTGAAACCTTAAACCCGTCCTTCATGTACTCACGGAAATTGTGATGCGCCTTTATATAATATTTTTCCGTGTAATCCTTAACCATCCTGTTTGTATTAAACTCGGGCATTATGGATTTCATCGATTCGCGTATCTTCGTCAGCCATGCAGAAGGCACACCGTCATCACCGCGTGTGTAAAATTGCGGTATAATCTCCTCTTCAAGCAGGTTATAGATAGAGAGGCTCTCCACTTCATTCTGGTAGCCCTGGTCGTCATAAACCTCACCGTTGCCTATGGCCCAGCCGTTGCTGGAGTTATATGCCTCGTCCCACCATCCGTCCAGAACGCTTATATTTATCCCTCCGTTTGACACAACCTTCATTCCGCTTGTGCCGGAAGCTTCTTTCGGTCTGATGGGATTGTTCAGCCATATATCAACACCCTGTACCAGATAACGGGCAACATTAATCTCGTAGTCTTCAAGGAATACAATTTTTTTCCTCATCCTGTCTTCACGGGAGATGTGTATTATCTCCTTGATAAACTCCTTGCCCAGGTTATCCTTCGGATGGGCTTTACCTGAAAACACAATCTGTACAGGTCTCTTCGAATCAAAAAGAATCCTGTTCAGCCTGTCTATGTCCGTAAACAGAAGTGTCGCCCTTTTGTAGGTGGCAAACCTTCTGGCGAAACCTATGGTTAATGCTTCAGGATCAAGGACCGAGCTGGCGATTGATGCGTGCTTACGCGGCACCCCGCGGGCAATAAGCTGGTTGTGAAGCCTTTTCCTTGCAAAGCTCACAAGGCGTTCCCTGAGGCGCTCCCTGCACCTCCAGAGTTCCGAATCAGGAATATTATCTATCCCCTTCCAGATGTCCCTTGATGCCGGGTTGTCGATCCACCCCGGCCCCAGGTACCTGTTGAAAAGTCTCATCATTTCATCCGATGTCCATGACAGTGTCTGGACACCATTTGTTATGTGACCGATTGGAACTTCATGTGACGGGAGGTAGGGCCATACCCTGTTCCACATTTTTCGGGATACATCACCGTGCAGCCTTGACACACCGTTACAAGAGAAGGCGCACCTCATCGCAAGTACGGTCATGCAGAAATCCTCTTTTATATCGAAGGGATTTTCACGTCCCAGGGCCATGAACCTCGCCTCGTCAAGATTCATATCTTCATAAACATTCTCAAAATAGGTATCAATCAGTTTAACAGGGAACCTGTCGTTTCCCGCAGGCACAGGAGTATGGGTTGTGAAGATGTTGCTTGCAGTTACAAATGAATGGGCCTCGTCAAAAGTCATCCCGTATTCCTTCATGCAAAGCCTGATTCTTTCCAGTGCAAGAAAAGCGGCATGTCCTTCATTCATATGAAAAACAGTTATCTCTATACCCATGGCACGGAACGCCCTGAGCCCGCCTATCCCGAGCATGATCTCCTGTTTTATGCGCATCTCAAGATCGCCGCCGTAGAGTTCGTCCGTGATGTTCTTATCCTCAGTCGAATTTTTATCAATATTCGTATCAAGAAGAAAGAGAGTAATGTTCCCTATCACCACCTGCCACACCCGGGCGTATACAGTCCTTCCGGGATACTCAACGCTTATTACAATATTTTCTCCGCTGCTGCCTTTAACCGGCGTTATGGGAATATTGTAAAAGTCTGTCTCCGGGTAACGCTCCTGCTGCCATCCGTCAAGGTTAAGGTACTGCCTGAAGTAGCCCAGCCGGTACAGGAGCCCCATGCCGTACAGGGGGATCCCGAGTTCACTGGCTGATTTAAGGTGGTCCCCGGCCAGGATCCCCAGGCCGCCTGAATAGACCGGCACGCATTCATGCAGCCCGAACTCTGCAGAAAAATATGCTATCTTTGCATCGACTGCGCCGTTTTTATTTTCATCAAACCATGATGTCCTTGTCAGGTGCCTGTCGAGCTCCTCCTCGACCCTGTTCATGTGTGCGATAAAACTTTCTGATTCGGCAGCTTCATCAAGGGTCTTCTGGGAAAGGGTACCGAGAAAACTTATCGGGTTATGCCCCACCTCCCTCCATACATCAACGTCAAGCCTTCTGAAAAGATCAATCGCCTCAAAGTTCCACACCCACCAGAGGTTATAGGCAATTTTCAGCAGAGGCTTTAATTTTTCAGGAAGATAAGGGACAATCTTAAATTCTTTAATCTTTTTCATTATTGTACTCCGGTCAGATCAGGTTATCACAGTTGATAAATAATAATAATCGGCATGTATTTCAAATAATTCTTCCATGTAATTAATCTTAAAAATTTTCAGGTTTAAAATATTCAACGCAGTTTTGCATTTGATAAAAAGAATAAGTACAAACAGGGAACATTTCAGCAGTTTTCCTTGAATATTACGTCATAAGTAAAAACCTTAAGGGCATGACTGTATGGAGGATCCCGGCTGATAGGACAGGAAATCAGAAAAGCGGAATATATAATGAAAACGTTGAACCCTGACCCTGTTTAGAGTCTACAGATATAAATCCGCGGTGTCTTTTCAGAATTGAATAGGCAAGGGCAAGACCGATACCGTCATGACCTTCCTTTGTTGTATAATAGGGGTTGAATATATCAGTAAGTTTTTCAGCATCGATTCCGGAACCGTCGTCGCTGACGGTCAGTTTAATGTATTTGCCCGGGAGAAGTACCATCTCCCTGAAGACCTCCTCCAGAACGACATCCTCTATAGATACGCCAAGATCAATCTTACCATTTACGGGTTCAACAGCTTCTATCGAATTCTGGATTACACATTCAACTGTCATGGAGAGGAGCTGTGAATCACCTTCTACTTCAGTCGTATTATCATTTCCGGAAACAGTGATAGTGCCGCCGAAATCCCTGCGTTTTTGTGCACAGATATCTTCAACGAGTCCTGCCAGTTTCACTTTTGTCTTGATAAGCCTTATTCCCCTTGAATACGAACTGAGCCGTTCTGTAAGCACCTTTATTCTCAACGAAGCTTTTTCCGCGTCATTAAGAAGGTCCAGCAGATCCCTGTTCTGCTCCGCTTCAAATTTAGCCAGTGAAATATTACCCAGGACCGCAGTGAGGGCATTATTATAGTCATGAGCTATACCGCCTGAAAATATCCCTATGGCAGTAAGCTTTTTATTCTGCCGGTAAAGGTCTGCAACATCCTTATCATTAAATTCTGCCCGCGGCTTTCCGGAAATGCAGAACACGAAGTTCCTGCCGTCAGGACTGATGGTAAAATCTGCAACAGTGATATTCCCCTTTGCGGATAATGCCGCCTCCAGAATTTCCGGCGAAGGAAGACCGCCCCCGGCAACGGCAGGAATCAGGTCACCCAGCAATGCGCCTTCAAGTTTTACAGAACCCGGCTTAACGGATTCCAGCAGTGCAGCCGCGCCAGCACTAACAGATGTTATTCTCCATTCATTATCAAGGCACAGAATCCCCAAAGTGCTGCTCATTTTTTTTCACCTGTCTCAGTTTGATCTGCGGCAGTGAATGCCGCGGTAAGCTTTTCCATTACATCCAGCGGGTCACTGACGATTACCCTTGTCCCTGAAAGCACGTCCAGAAAACCAACCTCATTCGCATACCTTGGGACAACATGCTGATGCAGATGAGGGATACTCGCGCCGCTCCCGAGTCCAAGGTTATAACCTGTATTATAACCTGACGGTGAAAACTCCCTGTCAATAATTGCGATGGACATGACCAGCAGCCTGTGCATCTCTGCAGCCTCATCACCGGTCAATTCACCGGGACTGCATATATGCCGTTTTGGAAAAATCATCAGGTGCCCTGGATTGAAAGGATAAAGATTAATGGCAACAGTAAAAAGTTCATTGCTGTAAACAGTCAGATCTTTTACACGGGGATCCCGCCTGTTGATGGCGCAGAGGATGCAGTCAACATCAGGCTTGGCGCCTTTAACATACTTGATTTTTTCAGTGTTGAACAGGTATGTTCTATCCAAACCGGATCATTTCCTTTTAGAAAACATATAGATTGAGTAAACAATCATAACCACAATAATAAGCATACCCGATACAACCATTATCTGGTACAGCAGGTTCATCCTTTTGTGAAGATAGATCCTTTCCTGAGCTTTGCTCTCAAGGGCTGCAAGTTTAGCAAGAAGCATATCCTTTACTGCAAAAGGATCCTTGATATCTGTCGAGGATTTGAGCGAGTCAAAAATCTTTTCACATTCCTTCAGCATGGGGATCAGGTCTGCAGCCTCAATTTCATCCTGCATCATCGATTTGACCAGGTTCTGAGACACTGAGAGTTTAGATGCAATCAGTGCGCTGTCTTCGCCGGATAGACGAATTGTTTCTACGGGGATGACTTCCTGTTCTTTTTCTTTCGCAGAAAAAAGCGGTGCAGCCAGTATGGAGAGAAGAAAAAACAGAATTAGTCCTTTTTTATACATAACACCCGCCCCGCAATTTAAAAAAGTATTATACCTTTACTCTCAAGAAAAAAAGCGACAAGGTGCATGACTGCAAGAGTATATAAACCTGCAACGTAATCATCGATCATGATGCCAAGTCCGCCATGCAGCTTTTCCAGCCTTTTTGCCGGATAGGGTTTTAGAATATCAAATATCCGGAATATGATAAAAGCAAGAATTGCGTACGTTATTGAAAAAGGCAGAAACAGCAGACCGGTCCAGTATCCCATTACTTCATCAATCACAACCCTCTGCGGGTCTTTTGATTTATAAAACGGTTCAGCTTCATCACAAAGTTTAATGCTGGGATATACCAGCAGAAGCAATACTATAAAATTGATATAATTAAGGCTGTTATTGAGAATATCTCCAAGGAGATAGTTTTCCGCAATGTAAAGTGCCATGGCTACAAAAGTACCTGCTGTTCCGGGCGCAACAGGAGAGTACCCCGCGTAGAATGCAGTAAAAAGAAATTCTTTGATCTTCATTTTGCCGCCTGTTCATCAGATTTCTCTTTTTCAGGGAAAAACAGCTGCCAGTTAGTTACAATGTATCGTACCCCTGACAGCGCTGTCATTATGGTGACTGCAAGCATTATCCAGTAAGGTACAGATACATGCGTATCGAAAAGATGAAATTTTCTTTCCATGTAGATCATCAGAATCAGTACTATCGAAATCATCTGGAATGCGGTTTTAAATTTGCCGAACCTGCTAGTCCTGAGAGATCTGCCCTTTCTGATTGCAAGCCATCTCATGACAGTAATCAGCACATCGCGTCCGGCAATAACCACGATCATCCATGAATCATACCCCCTGAAATAGGGATCGAGCCATATAATTGCAATGAGTGAAGCGATAACAAGGAACTTATCCGCTATGGGATCTATAAATTTCCCGAACTCAGATTCCTGGTTGAACCTGCGCGCTACCCAGCCGTCAAAGAAGTCAGTGATCGACGCAATAGCAAAAACTATCAGCGCGAGCATAAGATCATTGACCGCCAGAAGATATATAAAAAGAGGTATAAGAATTATCCGTGAATACGAGAGAAAATTAGCCAGATTCCATTTATCGCCTGTGAGTTTCAAATCATTTCTCCAAAAAGATCATACTCTGTTGAATCCGTGACTCTTGCACGTACAATAGTGTTAACAGGATCAATCTTTGCGGTCAAGTAAAAAACACCGTCAACCTCCGGCGCGTCATACGCGGTCCGGCCGATATACATGTTTTCATCAACCCTCTCCTCCACAAGCACATCAAGCTCCATGCCGGTCATCTGCTCCAGCTTCTCCTGCGAAATATCCCTCTGGAGCGACATAATCGCATCATAACGCTCCTGCTTGGTCTCCTGCGCAACAGTGTCTTCAAGCCGGCATGCCCGGGTATCATCTTCTGGTGAATATGTAAAGCACCCTACACGGTCCAATTTCATAGCACCTGCAAAATCAGCCAGCACCCTGAACTCCGCTTCTGTCTCACCGGGATAGCCTGTCATAAATGTTGAACGGATCCTGATTGACGGGACAGCTTTTCGCAGGCGCGCAACAAGGTCAGCGTAAATCTCCGGGCTCCCTTTTCTCCCCATCGAGGCAAGGATGCGCGAAGAAACATGCTGGAATGGAATATCAATATAAGGCACAACCTTTTTATTCATAGAAAAAAGTGCTATTATTTCATCTGTTATTTTATCCGGGTGACAGTAGAGGAGTCGGATCCATCTGAGGTTGTCGATCAGAGACAGGCGCTCTACAAGCGCCGGCAGGTTAATCCCTTCGCAACTGTATGATGTTATATCCTGCGCGATAATGTTCAGCTCCAGCGCGCCTGATGCGACGCATTCATCCGCGTCACGGATGATATCATCAGGCGGAAAATTCACGAGAGGTCCCCTGATAAGCGGTATTGCGCAGTAACTGCAGTTATTAGAACAGCCGTCTGATATTTTCAGGTATGAATACGGATAAGTGTTGTGAATCTTCCTTCTTGCATTAACAGTTCCGGGAACTGCAACTCCAAAGGCTCTGCACATACCGGGAATAAAATCAGAGTCAGGTATTCCGTATAAAAAATCCACCTCAGGCATGTCCGCCCGGATCTCGTTATAATATCTTTTCGAGAGGCACCCGGTTACTGCAACCTTCCTGGTAAAATTCCGGTAGGTTCTTTTGCCGTGGTCCATGTACAGGCGTTCAGTTTCGTCATCACCCTCTTTAAGGGAAACGGCATCGAGAATAACCTCTATGGATTCCTCTTTTGCATCGCGGATGAATCCGCATGTGTTTATTATTATAATGTCTGATTCTTCTGCGGATTCTGCGGGGTTGAAGCCCGCGGAGATCATCCCGCCGTTGATCCTTTCAGAATCTACAAGATTCTTGGAACAACCGAGCGAGATGATGTAGAATGAAAGATCGGATGGGACAAACACATTTTACCAGTCGCGGACTTCGAGGTGGTAAAGATTAGGATTAGCAGGATCCTTTTTCCAGGTGATAACCTTGTTAGCGACCTGGCCCTGCCTGCCGAATACATATTCCTTTTCGTTTATCTTTGCCTTGATTCCGCCTGCGTTACCTATCTTGAACTGTATTGATTCAGAAGCTTCCCACTTCTCCTCTGAGCCCGCGGGCATGAATCCCTTGACCTTTCTGTTTCCGTCAAGGTATACTTCAATAAATGATTTCTGGACGAACTTGACTTCAAATGTAATCTTGAGGTTTTTGTTGCTCTGTGCAATTACCTTTGTATTGTCCCCTTCTGTAAGAGGTTTAACATTGGTATTCTCTACAACTGGCTCGGTCTGAACTGCAAGCGGCTGGCCCAGTTCTATCATGATATTGGCGCTGCTTTCAGTGAGCCCCCGGAGTGTTAAAAGAACCTCCCGCGGAGAACCGTTAAGGATGATTGACGCCTTGCTGTCAAGCTCAAGGGTCTGTTCTTTTTCATTGTTCTGGAGTGAAACCGTGATTTTTTTATCACCTATTTCTTTGACTATAAAGACTACCTCTTTTGTATCGACCAGGAACTGAACAGCCTCGCCCTTGTACGCGTAGACATTCCCTTTATCATTTGAAAGCTGTATGTTCTTTACCTTGCGTATATTGGAATTCTGGCTGAGTTCAAGCTCCTTCTTCATCTTTGCCGATTCTTCGGAATCGATATCCATATTGGAACCCGATATTGACAAGATGCCCCAGATGAAAAAAATGGACACAAGAACTGCCGCTCCTGCGAATATATAGTTTCTGTAGTTATCATAAAAAGTCATCAGCTGAATCATCCATGCCGATTTGGTAGGTCTGGTCAGCTCTTCAATCGGGGTTGCCGATTCACCTATCTTGTATCCCTTGTAAAGCTGGATCATCTCCTCTTCATTCAGCTTAAGGAGTTCTGAATACGCCCTGAGGAATCCGATTATATATGTTTCACTGGGAAATTTATCAAAGTCCTCGTTCTCAAGCGCCTCAATATAGGTTGGTGCAATGTTTGTTTCATTGGCAACTTCCCGGATTGAAAGCTTTTTTGCTTCCCT
Organism: Spirochaetota bacterium; assembly: GCA_035403465.1. GTDB lineage: Bacteria > Spirochaetota > UBA4802 > UBA4802 > UBA5550 > JAAYBQ01. The sequence goes on from DAONFG010000002.1 coordinate 64,692, forward strand.
CGTTGTTCTCAGTTTTTCCCCTATACTGTCCACGACTACTCCTCTGAAATCATCGGATTTTTTATTAACCTTGCAGTTGCAGGTATCTCAAATTTAAAAATACCGTTGGGCAGGTCTATGTTGGTTTTTATATCGGAAAGGGTTATCACTACCTTTTTCCCTGTCGATGTTTCCCCTTCGGCCTTAATTATAAAATAGCTTTCGGAAACCCACAGTTTTATTGTACGGTAACCGCTCCTGGTTTCTTTCTGTTTCAGGATGAGAGTGTACATTTTGCTCCCGTCCGGCATTGTTTCAGGCTCCTCCTTTGAAGCGAACCTGTAATGGTACTTGTTAAAAAGTCTCGAAAGCCCGGCCTCTGAACCTGATGTAAAAATCCCGGATTCGGACATGAGGTCCTGCTCTGCCACAACATTGAGCGAGGGGATGTAGACCCACATCATTTCGCCGTTTGATACAATCCTCTGTCTTGAGGGATTTGTAAACTCCATGAGAAGTTTGTCAGATCCCTTGGACTTGAGCACTCCTGTCTGGGTAACCCTGCGGCCGTCCTTCTCTGACTGGATCTGGAAATTCGCCTGGTATGATTCAAGTCCTGCATATGTTTTTTTAATATTCTTGACGATGTCGCTTACTGTTACGAAGTCGAACTTGTAGGCAAAGGCACTCCCTGCGGCAATAAAGAATATGAATACTGAGCATGTGAGGAGTTTTTGTGTTTTTTTATTCATTTGTCTTCTTTGTATTATTAGTTTTATTAAAAAATTTTTATTCTAGTTGCTGCGAAACCGCATTCATTGTCCGCAGGTAACTTCTGCGGCAGATCTCTCAGGGCTCCGCCCCGGAACCCTGTAAAACAAACAGTTTTTGCAGCAAATCCATTATTAACTATCAGAAAGCTGTCGTGAAGACAGACCGGGTCACATCAATTAGATTTAACGTCAATAAAAAGTCAATACTAAAAAATTGAGCCAGGTGTAAACGCTTTTTAGCATAATGGAGCGAAAAAATAAATTAAATTGGTAGACAAATATTAAATTAACACAATTATTGAAAGATCACTCACTACAGGAAATTCCATGAAAGCGATATTTATTGGCAACAGGAAGTTAAGGGAGATAGACCTTCTTGATCCCCGTCTTGATGAGGACCTTTTTGTAATTATGAACGAGTTCTCACTGATGGAATCGCATATAATCTATTTTTCCGCAGGCGACGCAAAGATTAAAGAGATACTCATAAAAAAAGATCCGACCTGGTCTGTTTAATACAGGCTTCAGTAAATTTTTATACCAATTCCAGCCCCAGTTCAGCAATCAGCTTTTCCATATCATCAGGCAGCAGGGCACATATACTCATATTCCTGCCGGTAAACGGATGTACAAATCCTATACTGTATGAATGGAGGGCACACCTGCTGAAACCTGCACGTGTCACTACTGAATCCGTCAGCCCGTTCCTGACATAATCGAGGTAGACACTTTCATCTTCACCGTAAAGTTTGTCGCCGATTATGGGATACCCTGCGTACTTCAGGTGCACCCTGATCTGGTGCATGCGGCCCGTGACAGGAACCGCCTCCAGAAGCGCCGAACTTTGAGATGCTGAAAGTAACCTGAAACTGGTGCATGACGCTTCAGCTGCACCTGGATATGCCTCGCGTTTTTTACGGATTACCGATGCACGCGCCTGCCCTATGGGAACATCTATGGTGAACTCTCCTTTTTCAGGAACTCCTCTTACAACTGCCCTGTAGCTCTTTGCGAAACTCCCGAAATTTTTCTGCATCATCGATGCTGCCCCGGCACTTTTAGCGAAGAGTATTGCGCCCGAGGTCTCCCTGTCGAGCCTGTGAACCGGAAAAAGTTTTACGCCGAGATCATTTTCAAGAAGCATAACAAGCGTATTGTGGAAAAACACACCGGACGGGTGAACGGGAAGGTTACCGCTCTTGTTTACGGCAATGAATTGTTCATCTTCAAAAATCACACGGTAGCGGGGATCAATCTCAGGTTCTTCATACGCTTCAGCAATGTATGTGACCATGTCTCCGGGCCTGATTTTTCTTCCAGGCACAATAACCGGTGCACCGTTCAAAAGAACACGGCCTTCCGCAATCTCCCGCTGCCACGATGTACGGCTTAAATAGTTGAACCTGGAAGAAAGGTAAATATCAAGCCTCTGCGTCTGTGTCCCTGCGGGAACCGCAGAACCTATAATTCTGTCTGAAGATTCCATGTTATAAAAGAACCGAAATCATGCCGTCTTTCATCATGCCGCGCCTGTCAAAATCCTTATCTGTTACTACATAATCCTGGTTGCGGAGGAATCCCGCATGACTTGCAATCCCGTCCTCAAGCTGTATCATTATCTTTTTTGCAACTTCAATATTCCTATACACATTTGAACCTTTCCATTCCCTGTATAGACCGGCGCTGAATAGAATCTCGCTGCTGCCGGCAGATATTTCCGAGACCCCCTGCAGAATCCTGTGCAGCAGTTCAGCGGCCATACTTTGCGACATCCCGCTGAAAAAACCCGTTATTATACCGCCGCTGCTCCTGAAAGCATTATTTTCTGAACCCGCTCCTGCAAGAACGTTATTTATCACGCCTGCAAATTTTTTATACACAAGGTCTCCCGCATCTTTACCTGACCTTCGGTTGATCTCGTCCAGGTTGCTTATCTCACAGCAGAAAACAAATCTTGCCGTATCGCCATTATAGCATTTCTTATCGTCATAGTATACGGGGAGAATGAAATCTTCGAAGTATTCCCATTTTCTGAAACCTGTAAGACTGTCAGCATAAACCCTGTCCATCTCTTCCGCGATATCACTTTGTCCTTCTGCCTGGACCTGCCGGGCTGAATTTCCGTCTTCGGACACAGCCCCCGGTTCTTTACCCTGCAGCTTCTCCTGAAGTTTATCAATCTCCTGGTGAACCGCCTCTATACCCTTATGCCCTAAATACTCTGCAAAGTAGAATCCGATTGAGCACCCTGCCTCAAGAAAATCCATAAGGGATGCATCCTTCTTCCCGAGTATGACCTCTATTGTCCTGATCCTGGAATGCCTGATCCTGGAATTAACTGCATAGTCATACCTGTCCATGGAATCGGGAGGTTCATTCCTCCCTTCCGTATTAAACCTGACTATGATATCATTAAACCTCATGCACAGGTTATAGCACTTCGAAGAAATCGACGATAGTGTTTCACGAATCAGCCTTGCGCCCTCAATTCTGGGGAGTTCCCTGTCAGCGTCAGCAAGGGCCTGAATAAGCGAACTACCCTCCTCTGTCAGCGGCACCCTTAATCCCGCAAGATCCTTACCCCTGCTGCCCTGGAGCTCCTGCCCAAAATTTATAAAATCCTCGGCAGCCTTAACAAGATCCGGGAACCGGCTGAAAAAAACATCAGACCTGTCATTTTCATATTCCACTGTAAATCCGCCGCTGCCTGCGACGGGATCAACAATGTACTTGATATATCCTTCGATAATTTTAACAATCTTTGACAGCGGTTTGTACTGATCCCTTGACGCAGAACGTTCTGCAGTTTTATCCAGGGCAAATATTTTTTCAGCAAAGGCTGCACCCATTCCGGAGTATTTCATAGTAAGGGGGATAAGCTCATCAAGCCTTGATTTGATCCGGTAATCATCACTCTCGCGTTTTGTTTCCTCATCCTTAAGTCTCTGAACAGCTCCCTGCGTAAGATTTTTTGCGTCCGTATCAACAAGACCCTCCTCGCCGGAAAGGTACATCAGCTGGTTTATGGTCATAACGCAGACTCCGAAGTGAGAGGTATAAAATGAAAACAATGCTCCACAGATGCTCTTCTTCATCATGCTGTGCCCGGTATACTTTACGACAATATTGTTCTGAAGCGGCCTGTCCGTCATCAGACCGATAAATCCCCAGAACCCGTGACCAGGCTGACGGTCTTTAAAAACTTTTTTCAGGGCGCGGTCAATCCCTGATGAGTTTTTCAAAACGCAGATGAACCTGGATGTAAAATCCTCCATAAATTCCAACAACTCTGCAGGATCGTAGCTTGAATACTTTTTTTGTTCATTGAATCTTTCCGCAGCGATACCTGCTTCTGCCAGCTTCACCAGTGAATTGTATTCCAGCGTACTCAGATAGTAATAGTATTCATCCAGCACCCTGAACAGTTCATCTTCAATCTGCCTGTACCATGTTACAAAATTTACGCGCAGCAGGTCAAGGGTGCTGGCTTTGTACAGATGGGTAAAGGGCGTTATTGTCCCGTAATCAAGCGCGAACCTGAAGAGCCTGTACCAGTTTGTCAAGAAGAAGGGCGACCTTGAAAGGGCGGCTATCTCCTTCTTTATCCTGCCCTCCTCAGTCTTTGTTCCTGAATCTGATAAGTGCCTCTCCCTGACTGTACGCATAAGGTCTTCAGCCATACGCTTTTTGGCAAGGCTGCCCAGACCGGAAGAGGCTATTACTGCAAACCGTTCCCTTTCATGACGCGTCAGCTCTATTTTTTTTCCGGTAACGTATTTTTCAAATGAACTGACTGTCTCCCTGAATGAGTTATAGTACTGGCGTTCAGCAGAACTTTCCGACTCCTTCATTTCTTCAAGTACCCGGTTCAGCTTATCAAGATAGTCCCTGTGCTCCTTTGAATAGAGCCCGACCTCGTCTATGTAGCCTTCAACCTGTCTATCAAAACCCTCTTTCATCAGGTTCTCCGTAATTATCAGCAGTCATACTTTTGTTTTCTAAAAATATTCACCGGGTTTTCCTTACCGGTTTATACAAGACTTGATTGCATTAATACAATATAATATTAAATACATATTTATACCCTGTCAGGGGAGATTTAAGCTGAATTTTATTACTCCGGATACTGATTTAATGCTTAAAAACCAGTTCTGCATTGACTGCCACGTCAGTATACGAACTTTTGTTTTTTCTGTATAAAACCTGTATTCCAACCTCATAGTACAGACCGCAGAAAAGCCGTTTTATTTTTATTTTCAGGATAGTTTAGGCATAAATACTAATTACTATTAATAAAAAATGATTGAAAACAGAATACCATCATTCTGTTCTGTATAGACAAAGCAATATCAAGGAAAACAATGAAGAAAAAACTATCAATAATTGTCCCGACATTCAAAGAAGCACCAAACATACCGGAACTGGTACGGCGAATCGATTCTTCGATAAAAAACAGCTATGACTATGAAATCATCATAGTTGATGATAATTCACAGGATGGCATAGAAAGAACAGTTGATGAACTGAAACATAATTATCCGGTTAATCTGAAAATCAGGTTCTCTGAGAAGGGGCTGTCTTCTGCTGTTATTGCAGGATTTGAGATGGTAACCGGCCATATCATTGTAGTAATGGATGCAGACCTGAGCCATCCTCCTGAAAAAATAACGGCACTTGCAGACAAGATTGTTAATGAAGGATACGAATTTGTAATCGGGAGCAGATTTGTTACAGGAGGATCTTCGGATCATTTTGATCTTTACAGAAAAACAAACGCCTATGTTTCCAAGATCATTGCACGGCCGTTTACAAAAGTAAAAGATCCGATGGCCGGGTTCTTTGCTTTTCCTGCCAGTCTGCTTGAAAAAAATGTACCGTTGAATCCGCTGGGATTTAAAATAGGTCTCGAGCTGCTGGTCAAGCTATCACCAAAAAAAATCACCGAAGTTCCTATTGAGTTTCAGGAGAGACTCTACGGTGAAAGCAAACTTACATTTAAGCAGCAGATACTCTACCTGGTTCACATATGGCGCCTGTTCAGGTTCAAGTACAGAACACTCGGTGAATTTCTTGTCTTTTCAATGATCGGAACTTCAGGGATGATTATAGACCTGACGTTCATCCACCTGTCCTATAAATTGCTTTTATGGTTGCTGAGCAAAGAATACATTTATGCCCCCGCGTATGCGTTGAACATTCTGGCAACAGATCCCGCCGGCGTCATGTTCCGCACAGCGCTTGTTGTTGGATTTATTTTTGCGCTCACATCAAATTTTCTCCTTAACAGGTATTTCAACTTCCGCAAAACCGCTACTCACATATTACGGCAGTACTCGAGATTTTTTATAGTCAGCATTGCCGGGTTCTCGGTAAAATGGTACATTTCAGTTTATCTTTTTGAAACAAATCCGTTCTTTAAACAATACTATCTCTTAGCTGCTTTTATAGGCATCATGGGCGGACTGACAATCAACTTCGCGGGATCAAAACTTTTTGTTTTCCGTCACGGGGTGAATGATTGATGGAATGCCGGAAAGATCAAAACCTGAAAGGATGCGGCTGCACTTATACTCCCTGTTCAAGAAAAGGACTGTGCTGCGAATGCATCTCGTATCACAAAAGGGCGAGGGAACTGCCTGCGTGTTTCTTCCCGGATAAATCGGAGAGGAGCTATGACAGGTCTTATGAACACTTCGCAAGGCTTGTGGCAAAAGGAGAAGTTTAGGATAAAAAAACTTTAATGCACGCTAAATTTATCAATCCCGGAAATATTTAACAAGCTTAACCTCGTTCCCCTTGTTGTTGTAAGTGACCTCATCAAAGGCATTTGTTGTCATTGCTATGCCCCTGCCGTGGGAAAGCAGCTCGTCATTGGCAGTTGCGAGAGCACTATCTCTCATCTTTTTATGATCAAAGCCTGCGCCATCATCCCTGATGACATAAACTACCTTGCGGGGTGTAAGTGTATATTCAATCGCAACCTTTTTATCCAGGTGAACTTCACTTTTTAACAACTTCCCGTTAAGAAACATTTCCCGGCATCCGCCGATATAAGGGAAAAGATTCCGTAAATCCTGTTCTGCTGTTCTGAATGATTAAACTGGAAAGGGATGATAATTGTTACAGGTTAGGACTTATAGGATCTAAAAGAAAACCATTGTCTTCGCGGAAGGCCAATTATTTTCAATTCGGGTATGCTTAAACGGATCCTGCCCGACTTTCCACCGGGAATTTTTAACCATGAGTCATTATCATGTATAATGTTTATCCAGTCCGGCGAAAAACCCTTAGAGATATAAATATCCTGGCTCATCAGGTTAACAGGAATCGTATCGTTGGCGGATAACTTTTCAGCAGAAACCAGAAACTCTAAACACGCCAGATATAATAAAATCTTTTTCATTAATACTAACCTAGCGAAGTCAGACTGATATTTTTGTTTCTTGGAAAACCGGTACATCCGGAATCCATTATATACGGATTCTCAAATACGAAATAATAACAGCTATTACAGTAAAATCAAGCCCATTTGACGGGGATTGCCGGTCACATAATGACACACAGGTTCTTTCACAAAATCATTGCATCCGGATTTCTCTGCTGAGCCGGTTTTATTGGAGCGTCGTTCTTAAATACCAGCGTTTTTATTCCGGCTGATTAAATCGAAGTATTTGCACAGGTTCTAAAAAAATACTTGCCATGTGTATATATAATTCATTTCTATTATGTACTGCAGAAATCTGTTTTTATCATATAAAAGGCGCGTGATTCCGGAAAATGATCCATAATGCGGTAGTGCATGAACTTAAATTTACAATTCACAACACCAGGGCGAATGATATTATCGCCTGGCTCGACAGGTTCTGCAAACCAGACCCTGAATTTCCACGGGGAATTGTCTCGAGCATTTATTACGACACGATGAACTGGGCATACCTGAACGAGAAGCTGAACAGCTATTACCTGAAAAAAAAGGTCCGTCTAAGATGGTATTCCGACCTTGGCTATAAACTGCACGATGATGTATCATTTCTTGAGGTAAAATACAAGATAGGCGGGCGCAGGGAAAAAATCCGCGTAGATACATCCTTTACCGGAAGCGAGCTTGCAGAGATGCCTCTTGAAAACAAAGAGCTTGTTGATGTTATAAAATTATTCAGGACAAAAGACGTTACTATCGCGGAAAAAATATTTCCTGCATTCCAGATATCATATAAGAGGCTCCGGTATATTGATCCATACACCGGTTCACGTATCTGTTTCGATTACGATATATCGGCGCCAAGAACAAACAGAATGATGATGCCTTACCTTTTTTCTGAAAAACTTCTGACCGCGGTATTTGAAATAAAGGGCCCGGAGAATGTGCTTCCATCATCCCTTTACCCCCTGACTGATATGGGGCTTAAAAAATCCGCCTTTTCAAAATACAGTTCCTGCTATCATAAATTGACGAGACAACATTATTAATACAAATACGGAAGGTGATTTTATGGGATACCCCATTGAGAAAATAACATCCATACTGTTAAAGGGATTCGGAAGCCAGAAAATGGAAGATATCGGCTTTTTCCCTTTTCTCCTGCTGCTCATGCTTTCGCTCATTGCGGCAATGATTATATCATACCTGTACCTCAAGTTCTACAAGAACAGGGCAACCGGAAGTCAGATACACAGAGCCTTTCCCCTGCTTGGAATTTCTGTCACTGCTATCTTTATATGCATACAGTTTTCTCTGCCTCTTTCCCTTGGTCTGCTCGGCGCCCTGTCTATAGTCAGGTTCAGGACTCCGATCAAGGAGCCCGAGGAGATCGGTTTCATTATGGTTGTGATTTCAACCTCGATCTGCTGCGCAACTTTTAATATCTTATTTCTGTGTCTTATACTGCTTGTGACTTATATCGGCCTACTAATTCTTCAGAAGGGCCCCAGGTTTATGAAAGGGCGTCTTAATGACGGCGTTATAATCATTACACTCCCGTCAGACAGCTTCAATGAAAAGGCGCAGAATATTTTAACATTTCTCAGGAACACGCTCCCGGCCGGCAAGATAGAAAGTCTTATCGAAAACAGGGATGAGACCGTTGTTTCTTACAGCTTTACAAGGCTGGATGATGAAATGATAATAAGGATGAAAAACGAAATGAACACGATCTCGGGAAAGATAAATGCCAACTTTTTCTTTAACAGGATAGGTGATATCTGAGATAAGCAATGAAAAACTCATTTCTTATTATTTCAGTATTTTCAGTTCTTATAATTCTGGGCGCAGTGCTCGAGAATTTTGATTCGTTCTCATTAGTAAAGAGTACTCTCAGGAACAGGGACCTGCCTTCCCCGCTGCTTAATTTCGGGAAGAGGGGTCAGATTATGAAGGAGATGGGACTAAGGTATATTGTACCCCCTGATGAAGAGAATATCCCAGTAGATGATTTTATCAAATCGATCAGAATAAGCAATTCAAAACTTGATGTAAAAAATAACTGGATTACACCGGAAAGCATTCCATATAATAAAATACCCAGTTCCATGGTGCTTAATAATGAAATAACTATAAGCGGAATTCCAATACTTTCGGTAGTAATTGAAAATGATTCTCTATATAATGAAAATACAGGTCTCATTCCTAATGCCCTGAAAAAAGGAAGGCAGTGGGAGAGGCCCTGTTTCATAACATTTTATGAATCCGGCAAAATACAATTTGCATCTGGTGCGGGTTTACGAGTTCACGGGGGCTCCAGCAGAAAAGATGCAATAAAAAGCTGGAGATTATATTTTCGATCAATGTACGGGCATGAAGAAGTTGATTCAGAACTTTTCCTTGATTATAACCGGAGTCCTATTAGCAGTGTGGTATTAAGAAAGGAAAAGGGCAGGGGGATTCATTTTTTAAATCCGCTTGCCTATGATATTGCATCGAGAATCGGATGTATTGTTCCCCATAGCAAGCCGGTTATGCTTTATATTAATGGGAAAAAATACAGCGATGATAAGTACCATTTTATTGAGCATCTGAACAGGAATTACATTCACAACCTCTTGGGGCATGATAATTTTATTTTTGTTAGAACAGAGAAACGGGTATTATCCGAGAAACTGAAAAAAAGTAGGCCTGTTGAATATCTTGATTTTATTTCCTGGTGCAGGGACAAAAATAAAAAAATGACTATTTCACGTCTCTCCGAAAGGGTTGATGTAGATAATTTTATTAATTGGTGGGTTGCTGTTTTATTCCTTGCAAATTTTGATGCATATCAGGGACTGGCGGTTTTCAACAATGATCCTGCTGTAAAAAAATGGTTCTGGATCATGTATGATATGGATGAATGTATCCAAGGACCGCTTAATTATAACGGCAAAATATGGGAACAGACACGGGTTTTTGATGAATTAATGAACGGCAGTCATTATAATATTTTAAACGATCCCAGAGCCATTCTGTTTAAAAGATTATTAAAGGAAGATTCTGAATTTTTAAAACTGTTTAAGCAGAGACTCCATGACGTTCTGTACCAAAAGTTATCTAATGAATTTTTTGAAGAAAGAATACATTTTTATAAAAAAACTGCCTCCAGTTTCGGTTTTAGTGACATGCGTGGGTTGGACAAGGCAGAGGTGTTTCTGCTTAATCGTTCGCAGTATCTTTTATATCTTGTAGATTATTACTTCGGGCAAGCTCAAAAGTAACGGATTGTCATAATAAATAATCTTATCATATAACAGATTTGTTATGACCCTAATCGGGTTATAAAACTGTACCATTTATACATAGGGGAAAGATGATCAAAGAGAGAGCATTCGATAAAAATTTTGTATTAATACTATGCTTTGCCGTTTATGTTAAAATATTTCTGATGTTTCAGCTTTTTGAAACAGGGGGCGATGCCATAAACTACTGGGTTGCGGCAAAGCAGATTCTTTCAGGCATTAATCCGTCTCCATGGACTCACTTTAATGCAAGATTTGGTATTATTATTCCACTTGTTTTTTTCCAGGGAATTTTTGGTCAGCATCCGCTTGTCGCCAGCCTGCTTGCAATGCTGTTTTCATTCATACAGATTTTTGCTCTTTATTATTTACTAAAAAAGATGGCCGGTACATCTGTTGCATGCTCCGCAACACTCCTGTTTATTATATTTCCTGATTCAATAAGGGCTGGTACTCAGATACTTCCGGCTGTTTTCTCAGGCGCCTATGTTATTCTATCAATTCTATTTTTTTATAAATATCTTGATAATGAACGAAAATCTCTTCCTTTTCTGCTTCTGTCCGCATTAATGCTTTTCCTCTCCTATATTTCCACTGTTACAAATATTTTTTTCATGCCTGGATTTGTCCTACTCATCTGTCTTAAAGAAAAACGGTCCAGAAATATAGTAATATTCTGTTCTTTTCTGCTTTTACTTTTTATCTGCGAAACTTTGTTTTATTATTTTTACTCAGGTATTAAAACAGGTATTATCGGTATTACAATGTCAACACACCTCCAGGGATCTAATGCTGAGAAGCTTCTTCCCTTAACATTCCTGCAATTATTCGGCAGATATCTTAAGCTTGGTCTGACTTGGAAAATACTGTTGCTGTTGTTTTCTTTTTCTTCGATAGTAATATTTAAAAGTACAGAAGATATAAAAAAAAGAGGACTGGTAATAATTACTCTCAGCTTTTTTTTATTTATAACATTTTCTATAAAAAGCATCAATCCGATTGTACCAGCAGTATTGTTTCATGAAAGATATTTTGTGGCAGCTCTACCTATGATTTTCGCAGTCATCAGTATTGCCTTCAATCATCTATCAATGGATATTTTAAAAATCTCAGCTATTAAGGTTAATGAAGGTATAAACAAAAAATTGTTGATAATAGTTCTCGTGGTAACATCATTATCGTTTATTATTCCTTCTTTTATTCAACTACCACTGAAGTTTTCCAGGTATTATAACAATCTGCTTGAACCGTGGAATCATAAAATTATAGTAACAGACAATTATTATAAAATGATTAATGAAGCATATGAAAACAATCTCCTTATAATTTCAGGCTATAATTATACTACAATGGATTATAATACCTATCTCTTAGTACAAAAGCTTGAAAAGGAAGGTTTGAATCTACAAGAAGCAATTACTGGCAGCGGTTGCGGTTTAACATTGAAGCAATATCTTGATATAAGACCTAATCTTCCGGTCAAAGGGCTGAATCTTATAAGGAAAGTTTTTTTAAAGATACCATCTGATAAAATACCTGATATAAATAAAATCACTATAGATAAAAACATATATTTTTATATTCAAAAAAATCAAATTTATACTGATGAAATTTTAAAAAACAAAATACTGAATGGCGATACAGTATATATATACACGGCTCCTTTCAAGGGTCAGGAATTTATCATATCGCACGGGAAGGACAGGCTGTAGTCATTTTATTCAAAAGACAATTTTGCTCAGGAGTAATGTATGAAATTAATAATACAGATACCATGCTATAACGAAGAGGCTTCTTTACCGGTCACGCTTAAAGAGCTTCCAAGAAAAATTAAGGGATTCTCAAAGGTCGAGTGGCTTATCATAGATGACGGAAGCAAAGACAAGACAATCGAGGTAGCAAAAAAACTCGGGGTTGACCACGTTGTGCGATTTAACAAAAACCAGGGACTGGCAAAAGTTTTTCCTGCCGGACTGGAAGCGTGTGTCAGGCTCGGCGCAGACGTTATTGTCAACACCGACGCCGATAACCAGTACAGTGCGGCCTATATCCAGAAGCTGGTTGATCCGATCCTCAGTGGCGAAGCTGACATGGTCATCGGCGCCAGGCCGATCGGCAACATTTCACATTTTTCATTTATCAAGAAAATGCTCCAGAAGTTCGGCAGTTATGTTGTAAGAAAAGTAAGCCAGACAGATGTAATGGATGCACCAAGCGGGTTCAGGGCTCTGAGCAGGGATGCGGCAATGCAGCTTCATGTTTTCAACAGCTATACATATACTCTTGAAACTATCATACAGGCCGGACGTAAAAACATGTCAATCAAATCAATTCCGGTTGAGGTTAATGAAGATTTGAGGCCTTCAAGACTTGTAAAAAGTATTGGAGATTATGTAAAAAGATCCATAATAACAATATTCAGAATTTTCATAATTTATGAGCCTTTTAAATTTTTTATTACAATTGGTGCTGTGCTTTTTTCAGCGGGAACCCTGATCGGGATTCGATTCGTTGTATATTATTTTACAGGACACGGAACCGGGCATGTTCAGTCCCTTATACTCGCAAGTATACTGTGTGGTATAGGTTTCCAGACTGTCCTTGTTGCATTTCTTGCCGATCTTGTTTCTGTTAACAGAAGGCTGCTTGAGGATATACAGTTCAGGCTTAAAAAAATTGAAATTAGTAAAACAAAAAAGTAACATGGATAATCCGGATTACAGTGATATAATTAAGGAGAGGAGAAAACGGATATTCAGCTTCAGAAATCTCTTTTTTCTTATTGTTTCATTGTTCCTTGTCTATTTTTTTCTCCGCCAGATAGACATTGCGGGAACATTTAATGTAATCAGGAGTATAAATCCTTCATACATTCTTATCATATTTCTACTCTATTGCCTATCAAACTATCTCAAGTCACTGCGTTTCATGCTTATGTTGAAGGGTCATCATATAAAGCATTCAGAGATGTTTGCCATTGTCAGTTACCAGAATTTTTTTAACCTTATCCTTCCTGCGCGCACTGGTGAACTTACACTGATCTATTACCTGAAAAAAATCGGCGGGCTTAAAGTGTCAAAAGGTCTTCATTCATTACTGCTCTCCAGGTTCATGGACCTGATGATTGTAGCTGTTATTTTCATCATCTCTTCTTATTTCTACTGGGGCACCACGCTGCCTTTGCCTTTACTTTTTATTTCTTTAATAATACTTTCAGGTTCGCTGCTGCTTGTTTTTCGCCTGGGATTAATGCTCGATATTGCAAGACATATCATAGTGGGATTTACTAGTCTTCCCGGGCTCCGGGAAAAAAAGATAATTCAAAAGGGAATTGATCTTGTTGATAAATTCCGCAATGCGATTCCGGAATACAACAGTAAAACAGATTACTTTTTATTTATTGCTGTAACTGTGGTCATATGGATTAATTTCTACCTGATTTTTTACTTCAACATAAAAGCACTTATTGACGGCGTTTCATTCCTCAGAGTACTTATAGGCGCGACAGGGGCTGTTCTTACCAATACTCTGCCGGTAAACAGTTTTGGAAGTTTTGGAACTCTTGAGGCAGGGTGGACAGGCGGTTTCATGCTTGTGGGCATGAACCTGCAGGACTCAATTCTTACAGGTTTTGCTTACCATGTCATGATACTTTTATGTGCAGCAGTTATTGCATCCATATGCAGGTGTGTTCTATTCATGATTAAACATATAAAAAGCAGGTAATCCTCCTATAACTTAACAGCTACCGTTTCGCAGAACAGTACTGCCACCCTTATCCCGCCGTTCATAAAGAGAACCTTGCGGTCGTACCTGCAGTTGAACGCCTGCTCCGCCTCTGTTCCCGGAACTATTACAGCATAACCGCAATGCGGAAAATCACCCTGCAGTTTTTCACCTATTTGCCTATAGAGCAAAGCAGTGTTTCCCTGGTCAATGCGTTTGCCGTAAGGAGGATTGAGAACAACAAGCACCCTTTTCTCCTCTGCAGAATCAGACTTCAGTGAAAAAAAATCCTGAACAACTGGTTTAATAAAATCACTTAAATAAACCGGTACATTTCTCTTCGCGATATCAACAGCCTTCGGATCAATATCACCTGTTATAACAGACTTCCCGGATAAACTTTTCAACTCGCCCCCAAGGGTTTTCTTCATATACTCAAAGTGATTTCTTCTGAAACATGGCCAGGCAAAAAACGGAAATTCCCGATCAGCCGAAGGGAGCGCGCCTGAAAATATTCCCGCAGCCTCAACACTGAAAGTCCCTGACCCGCACATTGGGTCAACCAGTACATCGTAATTACCAATTCCAGCCTCCATGAGAATCAGCGCGGCAGTGGTCTCGCGGAGCGGCGCTGTTGAAATGAATTTTTCACCGCAGCGTTTGTGCAGCAGCGCCTTTGACGCATCCAGGCTTATGCTGCACCTGTCTTTATGGTTGCGAATGATTAGTGTCTGTGTTATTGCAGGCGGGGTTGCACTGAAAGATTCAGGCTTAGAGTGCAGCGACATGCGCTCTGCGATCTTTGATGAAATTATCCCTTCGAGTTTGTCTGTATGCCAGATCATCGACTTTGACGCGGTTGTGCGGAATACAGGTCTGCAGCCGCATGGCAGAAACAGTTCCCATGGAAAATCTGAAACATCTTTTTCCAGCTGGTGGAATTGTGCGGACCTGAATGTTCCAAGGCGCATAACAATCCGCGATGCACCCCGCAGCATGAGGCACGCCCTGAAAAGGTCGTCAATTCTTCCGGAAAATTCGACCCCTCCCTCTATCAGTTCAGGTCGGACTTTAAGCCCTGCCGACATCATCTCGGACGCAAGAGTATGCTCAAAACCGGGCTGTACAATGGCGAAGAAGACATGCTCCTTTGCTGACACGTGAAGCTTGACGCGGCGGTGCAGCCCCTTGTCTGTTATATTATCCAATTAATTCCTCCTTTTCAGGAGTGCGAGGGTCTCGATGTGGGGAGTCTGGGGAAACATGTCGTAAGCCTCGAAGGTTTCGATCTCCCAGTCCTCAAGCGCCTTTACATCGTCCCTGCATGTGGCCGGGTTGCACGACATATAGATGATCCTGTCCAGCTTCATGTTCCGGATCTCGCTGATCATCTTAGGGTGCATTCCGCTCCTGGGAGGGTCGAGTATAAGTGTGTCGAATGATGCGCTGTTTTCTTTTATGTAATCAAGGGTGTCTGCGCAGAAAAAGTTCACGTTCCCTATTTCATTGTTCTCTGCATTTTTATGAGCGGTATCGACAGATTCCTGTACTATTTCAACCCCTGTAACACTTTCAGCAGCGGACGCAACAAAGAGCGATATGCTCCCTACGCCCGAGTAAAGGTCAAGGGTCCGGCCTGAGGTATGGGCCTTGATTTTACGGTACATGGCAAGGGCAACTTCAGAATTTGACTGGAAGAACGAATTCGGCGTGATCATGTATTCGATCCCGTCAAAGCTCTCAGTGATAAATCCTTTTTTCAATGTCTGGTGCACAGGCCCGAAACTGAGGTCCGCAAGCCCGTCACTGAGTATGATAGATGAGGAATCCACAGTCTCAAGAAAATCATAAAGCGCAAATCCGAACCGGTTTTCAGGAACCGATACAACAAGGTTAGCCATAACCTCCCCGGTGAACCTGCCCTGTCGCAGGACTATGTAGCGCAGATAACCGCTGTGATGCAGGTAGTCGTAATCCTCAATACCGGAGAGCAGTTCGCGCAGCTCAATAAATTTTTCATTGGTAGCGGACTGCATAATCGCACATGACTGAATGTCGACAACCTGCCTGTACCTCCCCTGCATCCGCAGCCCCTTCTTCCCGAATGCGCAGACCATGTCCATCCTGTTCCTGTAGCCCAGGGGTGTGCCGGGTTCAACATTATCAACAGAGGCAATCCCCTCGAAGAGATCGTTCACATAATCTTTTTTTAACAGCAGCTGGTTTTCGTAGGGGATGTTCTGAAACATGCATCCGCCGCACTCGCCAAAGTGAAGGCAGGCAGGCTCGCATCCGGCACCTGCGTGACGCTCCATCAGTTCCGCAAAGTATTTTTTCTTTTTCTTTTTCATTTTATAATTTTACAATCCTTTTTGTGATGAGCATGAAACATATAACGACCCGCATCATTCGCCCCCTGTCCCCCGGAGGGGGCACGTGTCCAGAATTATTTAAACTATAAATACTGTTTAATCCTATTCCTGACAGGGTCAATACTATTTAAAAATCCTTTGCCAACTCAATAATATAAAATTATTTTATATATTGTTCTTTGAATCACGAATTGTTTCCTTTTACGTGCCCCCTATGGGGACAGGGGGCTTGTAGAAACTGGCACATAGGTAACACTTTAGACCGGGCGCATGAGTTACACTTTTTTCAAACATTCCGGTATGAGCTGAATTTTTATATTAATCCTGTATGTTAACGCGGACATCATTATATGTTCTATTAAATCATCCCACCTCCAGGCGCCGCACTGAGCCTGTCGAAGTGGGACAGTGGGCTTAACAGTCAGCAGCCTACTCCGCATCCTCCTTGATATAAGGTGAAAGCATAAAGCCCTGGATTATGACAAAAACTATCATGAGTCCAAAGATGCCGAAGAGTTTGAAATTGACCCATATATTTGTCGGGAAGTGATATGCCACGAACAGGTTGAGTCCCCCCATAAGAGCGAAAAAAGCCGACCAGCTGTAATTGAGCCTCTCCCATACCGACGCAGGTACGTTGATCTGTTTACCAAGCATGCTCTGCATGAGATTCTTCTTCCATACAATCCGTGCAGTAAAAAGGACCATGGCAAATATCCAGTAAAGGATGGTGGGTTTCCACTTAATAAAGATTTCATTATGGACTATCAGTGTTGCTCCGCCGAAGACAAGGATCACCGCGAGACTTATGAGCATTGGCGGCTCGATTTTTTTATTTTTAAAGTATGTGTAACCGATCTGCAGAATGCTTGCGGCGATTGCCACGCCTGTTGCAAAGAAAATCCCCCTGAACTTGAATGCCGCAAAAAAAAGTATTATGGGGAACATCTCGAAAAGAAATTTCATATAGACTCCTGAAACGAAATTTAAAATAATTACATCCGGAAGTATTCTCATCCGGCTGTTTTTTCGACAACACAAAATCATTATTGTTAATAAAATAAATCCCGGATATCCAGGCTGAAGTATGCCCGATATTAAAAAATATTTATCAATTAACGACCCAATGTATATATAAATACAATTCTTCCTGAACAACAACTCATTGCCGTGCAGCCGATTCCCCCGGTTTAATTTTTTACAAAAATTATGTAAAAAAAGTGCCCCTGAGCCCCCCCAGAGGATAAAGCGTCCATGAATCTCTTGACAAATAAAAAAGCCTGTGCATTAAGTTAAAAAAAATATCGAGGTAACTTATAGATTACCGGCACTTAACTTCAAAAACAATACCCGCCCTTTTAATGGCGGGTATTAGTGTATATACCGTACAGTCTATAAATTCCGGAATAATACTGTATCACGACTAATTTTGAGGAGCAAATTAATGGGCAAATCACCGGATGGCCTGGCGTCCCGGGGCGCGTATATGAGGGCAGAGATCAACGGGCAGAAATACTACGGCAAACACCTCATGGTAACAGCCGTGGGCTGCAACGAGAACCTGCTCGACATCCCTACCGTGTCCCGGTTCATAAAAGAGATGGTTCCCGCCATAGACATGGTTCCTTACGGCGACCTTGTAATTGCAAGGTTCGGCGATGGAATCGAGGTGGGGATATCTGCTGTGCAGCTGATTGTAACAAGTGCGATCACAATTCATACTAATGATACGTTCCGTGATCTTTACCTTGATGTATTCAGCTGTAAATGGTTCGAAGAGGAGATAATCATAAAAATGATTAACGATTTCTTCGCTCCCGGGGAAGTAAAAGAAAACGTCGTACTAAGGAGATAAAATAGATGATCGATGATCACGTTCCGGACCGGTTTTACCCGGACTTTTACCCCAGGTTTATGCACGAACCCACAAAAGAAAAATTCAGTATAATTAAAACTGATGATGTGGGTGAAGGTATTATATCGCAGGCTTCATTCATGCCTGGCGACATCGTTTTTAAATTCGCGGGGGTTTTATTAAGTGAAGTAACGTTATTCACTCTCCAGCTTAAGGAGGGGAATCACCTTCACGATCCATTTTTCATGGGCAAGGTGCTTCACAGTTGTGACCCTAACATGTCCTGCGACATGGAGACTCAGACTTTCACAGCAGTGAAGGAGATTAAACCTGGCGATTTTCTCACCATGGATTACGAAACTACTGAAGAGGAACTCTTCCGCTCTTTCGAATGCAGGTGCGGAGCGCCTAATTGTAAAAAACTGATCATGGGGAAAAAATTCCGCTTACAGCATATGCAGGAAGCGTCAGCAATCCAGCATGCTGTAGCCGGAACCTGACCGTGGTTTCAAGGATGATTCACTAATAAAAAAACGGAGCCCTTTGCTCCGTTTTTTTATTCTGCGCTAAACCTGTTTTAATTCACTTCGTGTAGTACATGCGATTTTCACACACAACTTCACCCAGACGTTCAAGGTGCTCCAGGTGCTTTAGATCCATGATGCACTCGTGCAGCCAGTATATGCTGCGCGGCTGGGGAAAATTTCCCTTGAAGGTTATTCCGTCATCTGCAATTTCCTGTACTGTGTGTTTCCCTGCGCGGATACGTTCAAGTATCTTTTCATCACGACTATAGAATTCATCAATATAGCCGGCAAGTTTGGACTGGATATCCCCTTTGATAATTGCCTTACCATGCCCGGCAACAATAGTATCCGGTTTAAGGCTCATCAGCTTTTTAATTGAACTGATAAAATCATCCACGCTGCTGTCAAGCATTGCATACTGGGTAATAATATCAGGGTGAATGTCAGCGGTAAAAATGAATCCCTCTTTCTGGAAGATAAAACCGCAGTGGCCGTATGTATGCCCCGGAAGATGCAGAACCTGGAACTCGACGCTTCCCGTTGATATTACCTGGTTATCTGTGACCTCACCGTCAGCCGGGCGTGCAGCATATTTTACTGCAGCAAGGTATAGGGGCCGCACATCCTCGGCATTGTAAAGGTCAAAACCGTATGCCCTGAGGTATTCATCACCCGATGCCGCGCGCGCGTGTTCCGCGGGGTGAAGCAGTATTTTTGCTTCAGCAAACTGGTTGTTCCGTGAATTGTGGTCGGTGTGGCTGTGACTGTTTACTATAAGATCTACTTTCAATCCGTCAAGATGCACAAATTCATCATCTGTCGGGCTTGAGTCTATGAGGCAGGTTATTTCATCCTCAATTAACAGGCAGTTGCAGTACGGAAGCCTGTATTTGCCGTTAGAGAGCAGCTTTATTTTATCAGTAAGTTTTTCCATGTCTAAATCATCCCCCCGGATTATTTTCCGGACAATTGTCCGGAAAAAGTAAATTTTGTCAAGGGTTAAGTTCCGATTATAGTCGTTGACAAATAGTTATTGTATGTTATAATTCCATAAAAATACGTATATCCCAATACCAAAGAGACAATTATGATGACACCGGGAAGCATGCGGCAGGGTATAACTAACGTTATAGAACTTGACCGCAAACTGCGCAACGATATTGCCCAGTATTTTTTTGCCCTTCAGAAAATGAATGACCCGGCAAAATCGATCGAGCTTCTTGCCGGTCATGTAGCCATTATGGTAGAGATGATCAACGAACTGAAAAAAAACGCATAAGCGGATAAACACCCGGATGGTGCCACCTTGTCAAGC
Source organism: Spirochaetota bacterium (assembly GCA_035403465.1). GTDB lineage: Bacteria > Spirochaetota > UBA4802 > UBA4802 > UBA5550 > JAAYBQ01. The sequence continues at coordinate 84,947 of DAONFG010000002.1, forward strand.
CTGCTGTCCTTGCCATGCTCACTGATATTTCAGCGCGTAATACTATTAAACAGTAAAAAGAGCAGGTAATCACAGAGCTCAAAACTGCAGTTTCAGACAACAAAACCTCCAGAGGGATGTCTACCTTTTGCGCTGCGTGTAAAAAATTTGCAACGATAATGGCAAATGAAACCATATCGAAATCTATATCAACGTCATTACAGCATTGAGTTCGCTCACAGTATATGCCCAACCGGCATTTCAAAACTCCACCCTGATCTTAAAAATGAATACTGATTCACCGGGTTTTATATTCACGGCTTTCCGTTGGAAATTCCGGGCTTCCCCGCAATCAATCTATAATTGATTAAAATTTTTTCAAAATCCTGAAAAAATTTTTAATCTTTTTCATTCCCGGCACGTATACCTTTTAGACTCCTTAAAAGCAGGTTTACGTGAAAGGTTTAAATCATATTCTACTGAGTTTAATTTTAGCCTCCTCCAATTTATCCCCCCTCAGGGGGGAACTTCTTTTGAATGAAATTTCTGCAGGGGGAAGAACGGACTGGGTTGAACTGAAACTTACACCTGGTACTGTATCCATGGATATATCCCCCCTTTTCGTGACCATGTACTACGGCACGAACGAAGCACTTGCATCTTCGCCGGTTACGATGTACTGCGAGGATAAACCGGAGACTCCATGGGACGACAGGTTCGCCGTTATATATTTTACCACTGAACAGTCCATTGATGAAACTGATACAGCCGGTGACCTTAACAATAACCGCGTACGGGACATTTATTGCAACAACTATGGCCTATGGAACACCGACTGCTGTGTGTCCATTGATTCTGATGATGATCCGGCCAATAACGGCATCATTGACTTCATGGCATTCAGCAACAGGGACGGTTCGATCAACTCAACGATTGCGTCTTACATAAATTCCGCGATAAAAGCCGGCATGTGGAACGACTGTGTTTCATCCAACACTCAGGACTGCTGCTGCTATATCGGCACTGAGGGAATGGACAGCTGGTCAACACTCTCACGGACCGGTTCAGATGATACAGGCACATTCAACGATTTCGTGCTTACGCCTTATGCAACACCTGGAAGGGAAAACATCACGGATATTTCTTCAGGGTGCGGCAGGATACTGAAACCACTTAAAAACAGGGTTGTCTACAAGTACGGCTCAACTTCCGGGACTATCGAACTCCCTCTCTTCCTCTATCGTAAAACAAGTCTCAGGGTGAGGATCTTTAATTCAGCGGGAATGGGCATATACACAGGCCCTCTTGTTACCGATGCTTTACCCGGGTTCTTTACCGCAGTAATCAGCGAACGTGACCTGAAAGGAAGAATTTTAACCGGGCTCTACCCCGTCAGCATCGAGGCTGTTGATTCCGCAAACGGCAGGGCAGAAAGCTACGGGATAATACTGATTGTCGCGAGAGGGTCATGAATATACTTCTGGCCATTACACTTTCTCTTTCGCTTAATGCTGCGTTTGAATCCGGATTCAGCGACCCGGAGCTGCTCTTTCCATACATCCGCGCAGTACAGGATACCAGTTCCCCGGTTTGCGTAATTAATCCCGCGATGATCCCGTACTGCGGCGGATTTACCGCGACAGCTGCAGGCGGAAAACCTTACTACGGTTACGGACTCGATACTGCATACGCTGCTGCTCAGTATGGGGGTTCTGTTTTTGGGCTTTCCGCGCGGTGGAACAGTTTTGGTGACAGCACATACAGGGAGAACAGTTTTTGCGCGGGTGCAGGTTTACGGCCGGTTCAGTGGTTCGGCGCGGGGGTCACCGCGGATATGTACAGGATATCCATTGATTGCGATGAGACCGTCTATGGTGAAACGCTGTACGATTTTGGCGCCGGATTTATATTTGTACCGGTCCAGTGGATGCAGGCCGGGTTCATGGCGCGGAATATTCATGCGCTTATAAAAAAACAGGATGCCATTTTCAGCGAGTGGGGCTGCGGCCTGCTCGCAAAGCCGTGCAGGGGACTATCATTTTCCTGGAACATTACAGATAATCCCGCGGGTATGATCAATACTTTTATTGTTACGGTAAATCCGCTGGAGTGTATCAGTTCAGGATTCGGATACTCTGCCGAAACAAATTCATTCGCTATGAACCTTGGATTCATGTATCGGCGTGTCGAGTTCAATTACGGTTTACGGTTCCACCCATACCTTGGTTACAGCCACGCGGTCAGTATCACATATTCTGGAAACGGTGTGACCGAACCCCTTGTTTACGGAAAAATAAAAAATCTCCCCGGAAAGAGGATCAGCATTCAGACTGTGACTTTTGATGAACTATTAAGCCTGGGAGTACTGAGCGATACATCTGCGCGGAGGATTATCCTGTACAGGGAGCAGATAGGCCCCCTCTCTCGTGAAGCGCTTGTGAGGATAGGGCTCACTCCTGAGGAGATAAAAATGCTTGTTTCTCATGTTTACGGTTTCGAAAAAAACCCGAGGCCGGATACACGGTATGTTGCAAAAAAACCGGGAAAAAATAAAGGCTATGTGCCGCGCAAGGTAATGGTCAAACGCAGGTTCCGTGAAATGATCGATGAAGGAATTCCCGCCTACCAGGCAGCATTATACAGCGACATGTGCGGGCCAGATGGAGACGACTTCCCGGAACTCCTTTCAGCTGACACATCCCTTGGAGATGACCAGAAAGGCATCATCCGGAGAATATGCGAAAAGTGAAGCCTTCGCAATTTCTTTTCACCGCAGTACTTTTATGCTTCCTGCTACTCTCCGGCATATCGCCCCTGCGTGCAGAAACCGAAACAGTATTTCGCGCGGGGATAACACAGGAGATAACTGATTTCGATGCTGGCACCAGTTCAACAGTTCTTAGAGGCGGCGCATCGTTTTCGATAGATGACATCTACAGATTCAATTTCACATCAATGAAGAACCAGGATTCCGGAAACATAACCGGTACATGGTTCATCCAGGCTGAACCCGGAGATAAATGGTTTTCTTTCGTACTCGGAAATTATTCCCTTCACTTCGGATCCGGAATTATGATGGGCAGAAAGGAGTTTATGAGGCCCGATCCTTTTTCACGGAAACTTTCATTTACCCGCGACAATCTTTTTTCAGGTTCACAGAGCGGCAATCCTGCTTATTCATTTTACGGTATTGCGTCGTCGGTTAAAGCCGGTGATGATGATTTTAATTTTCAGTTAGTCCCGTTCTGTTCAATGCAGCGGAGATTTATAAGCGAACAGCAGGTCAGCGAAGGAGCAGTTTCATCATCGCTCATGACTGTTAACGCGAAAACCGTTAAAGACGGACTGTATGCATCACCTGTCGACATCATTAACCTGGGAGTTATCGCAGACTCACGGCTCATGGAACTTTTTCACATACAATTATACGGTTTTTCCACCGCTCTCCAGTCTGCATGCGGTGAACGCATCCTCTGGGAAAAGACTTCAACATCACCCGGCATAGACAGGAGCTCCTCATTCGGGATTTTTGCCGAATACAGCGACAGCAGCATTTCAATCTTCGCAGAGCCGGTCAGCTCCCTGCGGACAGGTCCCGGCTGGAGCGCACATGGCGAATGTATTGCATGGGGAATCTCCCTTCGCAATGAAATATTCAACTCCTCGTTCAACGGAAAATTTTCAGACAGGAACTTCAGGTCTGTTTATGCTTCCGGAGATTCAGGGCCTGAAAATCTTCTCGATTTTTCAGTTTCTGTAATACCGTTTGAACATTTAAGAACTGGTGCTGCTTACTACAGCGAGAATGACCTTACTGTGAATCCGGGCAGCGACGAACGGAGGTGCTTCATCAGGGAGGAGGTGATGGCATCGATCACGGGATTCAGGATTTTCGGAGCGGATTTCAAATTCGGCAGGAAGCTTCCGCTTGACGGCGGCTCAGAAGGCAGGTCGCAGCAGTGTTCAGGCCTGTTGAATTTCACCCCTGGCAGAAATTTCTATCTCCGCACACGTTGCACGGGCCAGTTCAGCGATGCAGGAAATTCATGGCTCTGGAGCGTTGAATCAAAGCTCATGTTCCTTACATGTTTCAGCCTGTCCGCCGGATACACCATGGTAAGGGCTGTGCCGGATAACGCTATCTATGCGGCAATTACCCCTGCATCTGAAAACAACATGGACATAGGGAGATTCACATCGCACGGTGACGGGTGGTCTGCGAAATTAAAATACTCCAGAGAGAAGGATTCGTTTTTCTTCAGGTGGTGCAGGATCAATGATGGAGAAGGAGTTAAGCATACAGCCGAATCAGCCCTGGTCCTGGTTTTTTAAAACTGCGAATATCTCTTCTGCTTTAACTAAAAGGATCTCGGCCCTGTTCATGTCGGGATCATCCAGTACAAGTTCAAGGAGCTCGTGAAGTATACGCCCTATTACCGGTCCGGGTATGATACGGAAGTGTTCCATGATTATGTTTCCGTCTATGTCAAGGTCGCGGACGGTGATGGCATTCTCAGCTTCTATGACCCGGTCGATCCTCAACTGCAGCTTTTTAATAGGCTCCGGCAGCCCTGTCCGTGTACCGTTACCTATCCTGTCGGCCTCGCGCAGGAGAAAAAGATCAGGTATGTTTTCAACTCCCACCTTCCGCATAAAGCGCCGGACTGCACCGTCGCTCCAGTCGTCGGTGTAATGAAACATGTGGTTTATCACAAGGTTGTTTACTGCTTCAACATCTGAATTGGAAAACTTGAGCCTCTTCATGATGCGCCTTCCCATGCGCGCGCCGATGACCTCGTGATTATAAAATGTGTAATCACCCTCTTCCGAACCCTTCTTTGTGCTCACCTTGCCTATGTCATGCAGCAGCGCGGCAAGCCGTATCAGGGGTTTGTCCTTCGGAGCTGCATCACAGGAATAAAGGCTGTGATAATAGATGTCGTGGGCATGGAACCTGTTCTGTTCAACATTGTAGCATGAATCAAGTTCAGGTATCGAAAGCGCAAGCAGCCCGGACTTACGCATATACTCAAAGCCTATTGAGGGTATTTGCGTTTCAATGAGCTTCATTATTTCATCGCGGATTCTTTCGGCCGAAACCTTTGACGCAGTATCCAGCGCGCCGCTTATCGCGTCCAGAGTATCAGGGTCAATTTCGAATCCCAGCTTTGACGCGAACCTGCATGCCCTGTATGTGCGCAGCCCGTCTTCACCGAAACGTTCTGCCGGAACACCTATTGTCCGGATAACCTTTTTCTTTATATCCTCAATCCCGCCGACCTTGTCTATTATTTCGTCGCTCAGCACATCGTATGCCATGCCGTTTATCGTAAAATCCCTTCGTTTTACATCCTCTTCAAGTGTATCGGAATACGATACTGATTCGGGCCTTCTGCCGTCGGAGTAGTTCCCGTCAGCCCTGTAAGTGGTAACCTCGAATTCCATTTCGTTCACAATAACTGTTACGGTGCCGTGCTTGATTCCCGTGGGAATAACTTTGCGGAAGAGTTTCATTACCTGTTCAGGACGTGCATTTGTTGCAAAATCGTAGTCATAGATGTCATGCCCCAGGTACAGGTCGCGCACACCGCCGCCCACAAGGTAGCACTCGTAGCCTTTGCTGTGAAACTTTCCCATGAATTCTTTCAGGGATTTATACAGGTCGTCAGGAATTGTCAGTCTGTTTGTACGCATAACACCATTATTATAAAGCACTTTTTAAAATCTGCTGCTGTGATACAGAGGACACGGAAATTAAGAATCGATGCCTGCTGTATCAATTATGTCAGAGTAGAATGAATATTATATGAGTCAATTAGGAATTATTGGTCCCGGTGAGTATTTTAAAACCATAAACGGTACCGGCATGTTATGATGTTATTCTGATGGATTATTCTTTTTGTCCTCGCAGTTGAACGGCAGTACTGACAAGGTACTACCTGATCTGCGATCCGCCGTAGGGCCTGCCTGTGACATTCCTGGAAAGTTCAGATTCATGGTTATACGGGGTCCCCGGCTTGTATGTATCAAACGCGGTCACTGAAAAATAATAGAGCACTGTGTTTTCCAGGAAGGGGTAAAGCAGAACGTTTCTGCGGTCTGCATTTTTATTTTCGTTTATAACGCTGTTGTCTATCTTAACGGTTACATATTTTCCGGATGTGGTACTGTTGTTTATAATGCCGCCGTTTACGCCTGAAATGATCCCGTCAATCCGGCCAGACTGCGTTCCATAATATATTTTATAACCCATAAGGTCACTGTCAGCATTCTTCATCCATTTCAGGGTCACGTACCCGTCTCCCGCCTCTGCCACTTCAAGTCCGAACGGGACCGACGGCGGCACATCGATCCAGTACCGCATACTCACCTTTTTCATTAACGGTGAGACATCACCCTCAGGTGATACCACAAGGTGGGCCCTCCACTGGCAGTACCTGCCGCGTAGAAGTTCACCGTTATCTGCTTTCATAGATGAAATCTTTTTCTGGCTGTTTAGCACCCTGTACCACTTAACACCTGAATTATACTCATCAAAAATACTGTCCGAGGTCCTGAATTCCATCCAGATAAATGTGCCGTCTTTCAGTATCCCATCCCATGAAAGGTCAGAAACAGAGGTGCCGTACGCGCCGAAATCAGTCACCGGCCCGGTAACTATCCCCTCCCTGTTATATGGTACCCTGCCGGCTGTATCTACCCATTTATGTTTTTTATAAGCAATATCTTTACTTCTTTCAATCTCTTCAAGACTTGCATATGATATTCTGAACTCGTCAATAAGACCATTGTAATCCTTACCGATTACTGCCATGGGCAGGTCAGAGCATTTAAAACCGCCGTCTCCGGCAGAAACACCGAATGAAGCCGCCATGACCGATTCAGAGGGTTTTCCCGTTGCAGTCATGTACTGCACATCCTCCTCGCGCCCGTCAACATGCTGTGACAGTTTTCCCGTAAGCCTGTCGTAACTTACGCTCAGGTGATACCATTTACCAGGTGATACCTTTCCCCCGCCTGAAAGAGTTGCACTGCTCAACTTCCCGCTGTCAGCCATGAACATATTATAAAATATTGCAACGGGGATGCCGTCCCTGATCTTTATCTCAACACCTTTCTTATTTCCTGAAAAATATCCGATCCGTGAAAAGAGTCCGCCGTTCCTGGCATCGTTTGTCTTGAACCTCAACTCAATCATGAATGATCCAAGGTCATCACAGCTGCCCAGCCACACCCCTTCAGAAGTTGTTATCATTACTCCATGGTCCCTTTTAAAAAACGATGCACAGCCTTTACCCAGGGCTTTATCATCCTGTGCCATGACATACTCTGCGGAATAAAATGCATAGCGGCCGGTGTCGTCCCTGAAAGAAGCCGATGCCTTTTTATCAAAACTGATCAGCATGTCGGTTTTAAGATCTATGTCATCTTTGTAGCATATATCTTTAACGGACCAGGCAGTACTGCCGTCCGGCAGTGTGGATTTTGTTATATTGCTCAGCAGACGGTCGGGGATACTCGTAAATTCAATAATATCCGTAACGTCCCTTGAAAGAGCCAGGAGCAATGGAAGTAAAAGTATAACAATATATTTTAAAGGGTTACGCTTCATAAATACTATATCGGCAGAAAATCAGCAGTTTGATTCAATTTTTGTGATCTTTTCAACCCTTCTTTCATGCCGGCCTCCGTCAAAACCGGCCTTAAGCCATACCTCGGCGATCCTTACCGCAAGATCATCGCCGATCACCCTGGCCCCCAGCGCAAGCACATTGGCATTGTTATGGCGCCTTGACATCTCAGCCATGAACTCGTTGAAACAGAGTGCTGCCCTGACCCCCCTGACCTTATTCGCTGCAATAGAAATACCTATTCCTGTGCCGCAGATTACAATACCTGCTTCCACCTCACCTGAGGCAACCAGTTTGCCCGCCTGTTCCGCATAATCAGGGTAGTCGCAGGAATCCTCGTTATGTGTCCCAACATCTGTGAACTGGTGCTCGCCGAAGTGTTTCTTCAGGAGTTCTTTAAGCCTGAAACCCGCATGATCAGAAGCGATTGCTATTTTCATATGAACCTTCCGGAATTTTCTCTATTCATAAATATTTCATATATCATGAAATGTACACCGTTTTTTAAATCAAAAGGGGATGGACAGTTTCCCGCCAGCCCCTTTTACAATTTCTAAGATGAATGCCTGCTTTTTATTTCATTATATCCTGCATTTTGGAAGCAGCATCTGCAAATTCCTTTGATCCGGAAAATTTGACACTCGCCTTCATTGAAGCCGCGGAAAATCTATACATTACTTTATTCAATGCCTCATTCTCTGCTTTATTGCTTTCATCTTCCAAATAACTCACACCCGGATGATTTTTAGCAAACTCTTTACCCCTTTCACCTAATATCTTCATTTCAGCAACATAGGTTACGAGCGCGGCAGCAGCATCCTTAGCTGTGCCCGCATTTTCAAGTTTATCAGAAGTTGAATCTGTAAGCTTTATCATGGAATTCATTATAGCTTTGCCCTCGTTCACGGGGCTTGCTTTTGAACATGATATTGTAAAAGCAAGTGCGGCAATAGCAAGAATTGCAAAAAAATTTTTCATAATACTCCTCTCTTTTAAATGATTTGCTGCTTTTAAATACAATTTCCATCCGCTTTAGCGGACTTTATGAAAACTAAACTCATCCTATAACAATATTTACAAGTTTTCCTGGAACCACAATGACCTTCCTCACCTGCTTTCCCGTCACAGCCTCTGCAACCTTGTCGTTTTCAAAAGCCATCTTCTCCATTTCAGGCTGTGTAATTTCCGAAGGCACCATGCACTTTGCCTTGATCTTGCCGTTTATCTGGAATACAATTTCAATCTCGTTGCGCACTGTGAGTTCTTCGATATATTCAGGCCAGCTGACCTCTGCAAGCATGGTCTTCTTGCCGAAACCGGACCACAGCTCCTCTGCCACGTGGGGAACAAACGGGTACATCATCGGGATAAACTTTTCAACGACCTCGGAAAAAACCTTACGGCCGTTCTGTGACTCAAGAAGTTCATCAGGCACAGCGTATAGCGCATTTGTCAGTTCCATCATGCGGGCAATAGCTGTATTGTACTGCATCCTTTCTTCTATATCGTGGGTCACAAGTTTAAGCGACCTGTGCAGTTCAACCCTCAGCTTCTGCAGGTCTTCATCAAGGTCTATACCATTGAGTGATGAACCCTCAGCATAAAGGGCGCTGTTCTTCTGCATGAACCTCCAGACCCTGCTGATGAACCTGTAGCTCCCCTCAACGCCCTTGTCTGACCAGTCGAGGTCCTTTACCGGCGGAGCAGCAAACAGCATGAAGAGTCGTACTGTATCTGCCCCGTATTTTTTAATGATCTCGTCAGGGTCAACAACGTTCCCCTTGGACTTGCTCATCTTTGAGCCGTCTTTTATTACCATCCCCTGTGTCAGCAGCTTCCTGAACGGCTCCCTGTCTTTTAACAGTCCAAGGTCATTCAGCACCATCGAAAAAAAGCGCGCATAAAGGAGATGCATAACAGCATGCTCAATTCCGCCAATGTACTGGTCAACAGGCATCCAGTACTTCACCTCTTCGTCGTCAAAAATTTTATCGCTCCACGGAGAGCAGTAGCGCGCATAGTACCACGAGGAATCGACAAATGTATCCATGGTATCGGTCTCGCGCCTTGCATTCCCGCCGCACTTTGGACATTTGACATTAACAAATTCCGGCATACGGGTCAGCGGGGACTGCGCGTCACCCTTAAAGTCAACTTCAACAGGGAGCACTACCGGCAGGTCTTTTTCCGGGACAGGAACAGTCCCGCACTTTTCGCAGTAGATTACCGGGATCGGGCAGCCCCAGTAACGCTGCCTGGATATACCCCAGTCCCTGAGCCTGTAGTTTACAGTTTTTTTACCTATACCCTTTTTCTCTGCAGATACGGCAATCTTTTCTATGGCATCTGTATTTTTAAGTCCGCTGAACTCACCGGAATTGACACACACACCCTCTGCTGTATATGCTTCGGTCATATTCTCCAGTTTAAGCGGTGCATCTGGATTGTCTATTACCAGTTTCATGGGGATGCCGTACTTTTTCGCAAAGGCAAAGTCGCGGGTATCATGCGCGGGAACAGCCATGATCGCACCTGTTCCGTATTCCATCAGTACAAAATTTCCCACATAGAGTGAGACCTTATCGCCGTTAAAGGGATTGATCACCTTAATGCCGGTATCTATCCCCTCCTTCTCCTTTGCATCTGATGTGCGGTCAACCATGGACTGGTTCTTGCATTTATCTATGAATGCCCTTACTTTCGGATCCGTAATTTTTTCAAGCAGCGGGTGTTCAGGTGCTATAACCATGAAGGTAACACCGAAAATTGTATCCGGACGCGTGGTGAAAATCGGGAAGTCTTCGCCTGACTCAAGTTTAAAATTCACTTTAAGACCCGTCGACCTTCCTATCCAGTTCTTCTGCATGGTAATGACCTGCTCAGGCCATGTTGCCGCGATCTCGTCATGGCCTGCAAGAAGGTCGTCCGCATAATCAGTTATCCTGAAAAACCACTGCTCCAGCTCCTTCTGCGTGACCTCGGAATCGCATCTCCAGCAGACACCGTTTTCAGCCTGCTCGTTCGCAAGTACGGTCTGGCACTCAGGGCACCAGTTGACCGACGACACCTTCTTATAGGCAAGCCCCTTCTCCAGCATCTTGAGGAATATCCACTGGTTCCACCTGTAATACTCCGGCTTGTATGTGGCAACCTCGCGCGTCCAGTCGTAGGAAAAACCGAGCTTTTTCAGCTGGGTTTTCATGTTTTCAATATTTTCCGAGGTCCATTTGAACGGCGGAGTGTTGTTCTTGATCGCCGCGTTCTCTGCGGGCAGTCCGAACGAGTCCCAGCCCATGGGGTGAAACACATTGAATCCCTTCATCCTCCTGTAGCGGGCCATGATATCGCCGATTGTATAGTTCCTTACGTGCCCCATATGGATGCGTCCGGATGGGTACGGAAACATCTCCAGGACATAGTACTTGGGCCTGGCTTTATCAACGCGGTTCAGGAATGAACCCTTTTCATTCCATATCCTCTGCCATTTCTCTTCAATGTCAGTAAAATTATATTCCCTTTCAGCCATTGCATATACCTCTTGTTGTGCGGATAAGTCGCGGGTTTCTATGATTCGTTTTTAAGAATCTCGATTATCTCTTCGGGGGATGATGACCGTATTATTTTTTCTTTTACCGGGTCTTTCTTCAGAATCGCCATAATATTGGAAAGAAGCCTCAGGTAGTCCTTGTGCTGCTTTTCACCGGCAATAACCAGTATGATAAGATTGACAGGCTGGCCGTCCATGGAATCAAAATCTATCCCCCTGCGGGAGATTCCTATGGCAAATGCCATCTCCACGACTGCATTGATTTTAGCGTGGGGAATCGCAATACCGAAACCGATCCCGGTGCTCATGATCTCCTCTCTCTCCTTGAGAGCATTTATGAGAGACTCGATATCGCTGCAGAAACTGCTGTTTTCAAAAACTCTTGCCAGCTCTTCAATTGCCTGGAATTTGTTTGCGGCTTCAAGATTTTTTATGTATCCTGAATCTGTGTATTCTGTAACCGGTGACACATCATTACTCCGGGATAAAAGTGGTTTTCCTGTTAACCTTTGTATCCCCGGAGGAACATCTGTCAATAATAAATTGTCTCATAAGGCCGGCAGACTAAATACAGGTCAAAAACTTATTGACTTTCAGCCCGCTGTTTTGGTATAAATTATTATGCAGCAGCAGATTCTATCCACTCCCGGCAAGAGGTTTATATGAGAGTTGTCCATGTACTAAAAAGAGTTGAAACAATTGATAATGACATAAAGGAACTACGCAAACTGGAAAAAACCCTTACCAGGGAAAAGTCATTCACCACCCCAATCTACATGACAATCGAAAAACAGATAAACATCATGCTCGATGAAAGGATCAAACTGCTCAACCTGAAGATTGAAAATCCGCCGGAAAACCTCGTGGCCGAAATAGAAGGCGAAAAAACTGAAGCAGCACCCGAACCGCTGCAGACACATGAAAATAAATCCGTAAAGAAAGCAAAACCTGCGGCGAAGCCTGCCCAGGCAAAACCACAACGCAAACCTGCAATCGAGCTTCCCGATGACGATGATATCCCCATGCTTACCCAGGACCAGATAGACGCGCGTTTTAACGCAATAAAGAGTGAAGATAAAAAAGAAGCTGCAAAACCTGCCAGTGCAGAAAAAAAGAACGAAGAAGAGATAAAAGCAGCCCGCAAACAGACAGAAGATACGGATGATTCAACAGATGATACAGCCGTGAAGCTTCTGGACGTTGCCCTTGAAAAGGGAACACTGAATAAAAAGGTCATTGACAGGGAAAAGAAAGTACGTTTTTTCAGGGAGAATTTCCCCGCTGACTAATTCCCGCTACAGTGTGGAACCCATCATTTTTTCAAGCTTGTATTTTTCAAGAAAATAGTGAGTGCTCCCCGCTTCAAGTTTTTCTGCAGGGAAATTTCTGAACCTGAGGTCGATTATTTCAAGCGGACCCGCCCCTGCAATTTTAAGCTGCTTTAATTTTTCGTGAATTGCCGAAACCACAACAGGCCCGATGTTAATATCCTTCTGCTTTATCACGTAATAGACCTGCCCCTGGTTGTTGATCACTTCAACCTTAACCGCGTCAGGAAAATCAGCATTAATCGTATCAAGCTCCCGCATTCTTCTTGATTCATCGCGGAAGGTGAACTTGCCATACTTGTCAACTTCAAGTTTATGGCAGAAGATATCAGGATTGATTGACCTTCCGGTATTTGAAGTACGGATATTTTTTACCGTGTTCCCGCAGAACCTGTATGCATATTCAAGGGAATCGGCATCGTTTTTCTTTTTTATATAGCTGAAAACATTGCCGTTTTCATCTATAATATATATAACAATATACTTGGACTTATCCTCGTACACAAGTGTAATACTTCCTGCTGACCTTTTTGAGTATATCTCCTCAAGGATTTTCAGATTGCTGTTGTCCTCGGAATTTATTTTAATGTCCGGATACCTGTATGGTCTGAGTGAAATAAAGGAGAGCATCTCTGCCACACCGTTAAATGATCCAACGGATATCTCGTTATCCTCTCTTGTTACGCAGATAATACTATTTTCAAGACTTGTAAGGCAGCGCTGGTTTACATAATCCTTGCCATGGAGGAAAAACTCATATGCAGTTCGGAAGGTTTTTTCTACATTTTTATACAGGCGCTTGTGAGGTTCGGGCGATGCAAAGCTGCAGAAATCATCAAACTCCTTTTTAAAATAAAGGCCGTCCTTCATAACCTTGGAAAATATCATGATAAGGTCTGAACTGTTTGTATAAAATTTCAGGAAGGCCTCGCCCCATGTGTTCATGTACAGGTGATAGAACGATACGATTGTATCTGCCTTGCTGTCGTTAAAGTTCATGATGATCATATTCTTCCTGGTCCTGGCGGGCTGGAGGTAGAACTTGTTAGGCAGGTGCCCCTTTTCAGAATTAAACATGTTAAAAATACTGTCGAGCAGGGACACGACAATATTTTTATTGATATGCTGGTAACCTGATTCAAAGAAGAGCCGGCTGAACGTTGGCTCATATATCTGGTTTATCGAACACCATGCAAGCAGCTTCACAAGGTCATCCTCTGCCCTTATCCCGATCTCCTTTTCAATCCGGTTATCAATCCGCAGCTTTTTATAAACTCTCCAGCCAAGTTCCCTGACACCCTGCTTTTCAGGTTCAATATACAGGAAAGGTTCGTTCGGGGTATCCTTGAATGTTATAAAGTTTTCGATCTTGTCGGACTCAACTGAAAAGTTCGCCTTGATCTTGCTGCTCAGAAGTTTAAAGTCCGAATCGGAGATTTTGTTTTTCAGGTTAAGCGTGGGCATCTCGCGTGAAATCTTCTGGTAGCAGAGCAGCATAAATTTTTTTATGCTGTTCCAGAACTGCATGATGCGGTTGTAATCCCAGCTTTCAAAATCGTCAAGGTCACGGATCTCCTCGATTGACCAGCCCCATTCGCTCACCACGCTGAACATCACCATGACCTTGTACGGAAGGTTTTTCCTCTCTTTCAGCGCAACATACTTTGAAAGCTGCGGGTCAATTTTAAGGTAAAGGTTCTGGCGCAGGATCTTCAGGAGCGATTTGTCCTCGAGCACTTCGCCGTAATACCTGTACACCTCGTTGAACATCAGCAGGTAGGAGTCAAGGACACCGCTCATTTCCCCCCTGTTTATGGAACTCTTGACCTTCTGGCTCAGGAGCAGTGCTTTATCAGTATTGAAAAGATATTTTTCCAGTATCCCTATTTTCAGGATCGACTTAAAGGGATTTCCTATAGCCTTAATCAGCTGGAACAGGGCTGCGCCCATAAAGTCCTCTTTCGAGATCCTGTACAGGTTGCCAATATCAATAAATTTGTTTTTACGATCCTCTTCCGGAAGTGATGTAAAAAGTTTATCATATTCAGAATCGGGCACAAATCCCGGAACCGCCCACCAGAACGGGACCTTGCCCGCCATAATGATTGAGCTCCTGAAGAACTCGTCCTTGAGCACGGCTCCTATTGTTGAGCCGAAACCCTCATCCTCATCCTCCGCGAAAATATTCCTGCGCAGGTTATTCACGTCGTTAATGAATATATGAACCTCGACACCGCCCTCTTTCATGGCCCATTTCTGGACCTCTTCAATTTTACGGGCAAAGGCCGCAAGGTCATCGTTTTTTACGCCTGAATTATCAATGCATGCCCAGAAGTCAAAATCCGATTTCTTGTTATAGGCGATAGTCCCCACGCTCCCCATGACTGAGAGCATTTCTATAAACCGGGGATTGCCCTGATACGTAAAATCCACACCGAATCTTGCCTTGATAAACCTGGCAGTTTCCTGGTCAGGGGTATAACCGCAGATGCCGTAGAGGCCGCATCCTTCAACATAACCTGGGATCTTTTTATCGTTCATGCAAAGAACTGCGGGGATCGAGTTTATGACCTTTTTAGCCGTGGCGTTGGTAACAAGCCCTTGAAACCGGGCATACTTCGTCTCGTTGAATTTCAGAAATGACTTATAGTTTTCGTCTACTGCTTTTAATAGGGCCATAAATTGTGTGCTGGTATAACCTCAATTTTGGATTATCATCTGCAGGTAAAAACTTTCAGGAAATCCATTAATAATCCTTATTGATTACCGCATCTGGAAGCAGGCCTGTCAAACAGTTTTTACCCCTTAATAGTAAATTCACTGTATAAAAGATTCCCCATAAAGCACTGCCGGGCTGTAAAATTCCGGCAGCAGAATAATGCTCTTATATAATGGACTCTAAATCCCGAATAAAAAATAAAAAAAATGTGGACAATCAGCCCGGAAAAAATGAATTAACCATAAGAAGAAAGGAAGTCATGATCCCCGGGTCATCTTCTGATTAATTACTTCGCGTGATTCTATGCGGATTTGGGAATAACTGATTGTTTCTAATGAACTTCAAGAACAGAGAAAAAAGCAGGGCCCCGCTCAGTACAGTCATAAATGACTGTTTTTCGATGCTTGGAACTGGTGCTTCAAGAAGCGAAACCCTGAAAAGTGCGGCAGATATTGCTATTGCCCAGTTTGGCGATTATATCACACCGGGCGACCTGAACCTTACCGACGAAATACAGATTGTATTTGTTGAACTTCTGGACCAGATCGTATACGAGTTCAGGGAAAACAGCGAGTATGACATCAATATAAAGGACTATATTATCGATGACCTTTACTCCAGGCTGGTATTCATACTGGAAGCTCTCAACAATAAAGGTCAGTACCTGAAGAATCTGAAAAACCGCATACTTTACCACGACGACCTTGTAATAATAAAAAAAATGCAGCTGTCTGAAGTTGTCCCTATCCTGGTAAGCGAATCCGAAGATATAACCGACCTGCAGATACCCATAGCAAAAACACTGCTCTCGTTTACAGATGACCTGTACCTCGATTATTATTATAACATGTTCAGGAACTGCACATCAGGTTGCCTGAAAGCCCTCTCCCTGCTTGGACTCAAGTACAGCAGTTCCAAGGGCCTCAACTGGCGCGCCCTGCGGGAAAGTGCCAACGGTATGGCCGGGCTGGTTAAGTATGCCGAAGAGTTCAGCCTTCCCGAACTCTGCAAAAACCACTTTCCCGAAACAGGCGAAGAGTGCACACTGGCTTTGCTTCATGCAGAAATGGTAATTCAGAAAATAAACGATAATCCGGACGCTGAATGGATTTTACGGCTGCTGAATTCCGCACCGCAGTACAATTTTGACAAGACATGGCTTACGGAGATACATATTTCAATGGGGAACATTCTTCTTGGAATTGATCTGAAGGTCCTGGACAGGATACTTAAAGATGAGAAGAAACTGATAAGCGCCGCGTGTCTCATAGACAGGCTGCCTAAAAACATATTCAACAGGATTACCGGGAGGCTTGATGAACTCGGGATGGAGTTCATCTTTAACCTCAACTCTGTCATAGAAAAGAAAAAAGTCCCTGTAAACGACTACAATTCAAACATACTCAGCTACCTCTGCCTGAACGGAAGCGGGACATTCTGATCCTGCTATTTCGGCATATGCTTCTTTAAAAATTTCCTGAACTCCTCCCCTTCATGGTCATAGGACTCTTTCAGGGTCGCGGACTTCCGGTATTCAATCAGACTTTTCACTGTCATCTGCATATCCTTTCCGGCAGCACAAACCTGGGACGCGATCTCCTTTGCCCGTGTGAGAAGATTTTCGGCTGGAACTACCTCGTTCAGCAGCCCGCACCTGAGCGCCTGATGTGCATCAATAAACTGGCAAGTCATAGACATCTGAATTGCCATGCGTCTCCCTACCGCATCCTGGAGCAGAGCTGTCATTCCCCAGCCGGGGTGAATACCAACCTTTGCGTGTGTATCGGCGAACATGGCCTGCTCTGACCCTATGAGGAAATCACAGTTAAGGGCAATCTCAAATCCGCCTGTAATTGCATGGCCGTTGACAGCTCCGATTATGGGCTTTCCGCACCTGCCGAAAACCTCGGGAAGGTCGATCCCGTCACCGCGCGGATCAAAAATGTTCTCCTTGCCTATGACAGAAAGGTCTATCCCGGAACAGAATGACTTTCCATTACCAGTAATGACAGCAGCCCTGATCTCGTCACTCTGCGCAACCCGGTCAATTGAATCGTATAGTCCAGCAAGAAGAGCCCTGTTAATGGAGTTTCTTCTTTCAGGCCTGTTTAAAGTTATAATTGCGGTATTCTGTTCGACTTCGAATATAACAGCATTTTCCATGTTTACCACCATCAGTTTTTTTGTATATTCAGAGGGTTTGTTCAGCGGCAAGTCAAGAAAAAGAAGTTATCCACAGCTGAAGAAAACTGTACAAAAAAAAATTACTGTCCCGCCAAACGCAAGGTTCATTAATTTCCGGAATTTCAGGGGTCAGAGCATGATTTACCGGGAGATGCAGTAAAATCCCCTGAATGAATCAGACTTTACGTGCTTATGTCGCATATAAAAGAGGAGTTTTAGTAAATTATTAAATATTTTACCGTTATACGGCAGAAATCTTCAGGAAATTAATGAACGATGTGGATATTTTTGTGGATAATGTGGATAAGTTTGTGGAAAACTCAAATTTTAGTAGATTATCCCTGCTATTTAGACATAAATTTTTTTTTAGCAACATAGATATCGTTGCACATTTTGCGACATAATCCGGAGATTGTGCACATTTAAAACTATCTTAACAACGAGGCAAAAAGAAAATTTTGCCACTGAGGCACAGAGTACACGGAGGTCTCTGCGGTAGAAACAAAATACTTATTCCGTAAGTGACAACCGCCGCCGGAAGGGGCTACAAAACTTTATGCCAATCACGAAAAGGTTGTCTTTGATGCAAACCGGGAGTCATCTGTATCCATCTTTGTAAAAAATTTTTCGCCCTCTGTGTGTTCTGCGCCTCTGTGGCAAAAACTGTTTAATATTGACATCTAAAAGTTCACTGTTAATGTCAGGTTGAGGCAATACAAAATGATTGGACTGGGAACAATAGTAAACTCCGGAGCGATAATTGCAGGGGGAACAGCAGGTGTGCTGTTAAAGTCAGGTCTGCCCCAACGATATAGGGAGACCATAATGCAGGCACTTGGACTTGCAGTGCTGATTATCGGGCTCTCAGGCTGCCTCCAGGGTATCTTCATGATCAATTCCGAAGGAGCTCTGGACAGGCAGTTTGTTATGCTTATGATTTTCAGCCTGGTGATCGGAGGGGTGCTGGGCGAGTTTATGAATATCGAACAGAAACTGGAAAGAGCCGGTCAATGGATTCAGACGAGAATCGGCAGGGCAGGCGGCAATTTCAGCGAAGGTTTTGTCAGCGCAAGCCTCCTGTACTGCGTTGGTGCGATGGCCATTGTGGGCTCACTTGAAGACGGGCTTACGGGCAGCACATCGACCCTTTTTGCAAAGGCAGTGCTTGATGGAGTGAGTGCAATAATTTTCGGTGCTGCAATGGGTATCGGTGTCGTTTTTTCAGCATTACCGGTTTTTCTCTACCAGGGTTTTATCACCCTTCTTGCGGGGGTGATAAAACCCTGGTTGACTGATACAGTCATCCTGCAGACTTCTCTTGTGGGCAGTATTCTTATTATGGTTATAGGATTTAATATACTTGAGATAAAGAAGATCAAGGTGGGCAACATGCTCCCTGCAGTTTTTATCCCGCTTATATACTATGTGATTCAGGGGATTATATGCTGAAATCCTTCACCGCGCAAAACCCCTGCATACACCGGTTGAGTACCTGTGTATTAAGAAACCCTGTTATTAATTTTTCAACGACTGTATAGGCGCCGGGATCATTCCGCCGCGTTTCACAAACACAGAAGCCGATTCTCTGTGAACAGGAATAATCCTGGCCTTCCCCAGCAGCCCTCCGAGCGATATCTCGTCACCGGGTCCGGCTCCCGGAACAGGAATAAGGCGTACGGCCGTTGTCTTCGAGTTGATTACGCCTATGCTTATTTCATCGGCTATGATTGCGGCGATTGTTTCTGCCGTTGTGTCGCCGGGAATAGCGATCATATCAAGGCCCACGGAGCAGACCGCGGTCATCGCTTCGAGTTTGTCGAATGTAAGTTTCCCTTCGGCTGCGCGGAGTTCCATTGTAGCATCCTCGCTTACAGGAATAAACGCGCCGGAAAGTCCACCGACAAACGATGATGCGAACGCGCCTCCTTTTTTTACCGCATCGTTAAGAAGGGCCAGCGCTGCTGTTGTACCATGAGTTCCGCATGCTTCAAGCCCCATTGCTTCCAGTATATCTGCAACGCTGTCGCCGATTGCCGGCGTTGGCGCGAGCGACAGGTCGAGTATCCCGAATGCCACGCCCAGTTCTTTAGCCACTTCGCGTCCCACAAGTTCGCCCATTCGTGTAATCTTGAACGCTGTCTTTTTTACTGTATCAGCAACAAGCCCCAGGTCAGCATTATGCGGGAGACTTTCAACTGCCCTGAATACAACGCCTGGCCCGGAAACTCCAACGTTGAGCGTGCAGTCCCCTTCACCAGGACCATGCAGTGAACCTGCCATAAACGGGTTGTCCTCCGGAATATTCGCGAACACAACAAGTTTAGCGCAGCCTATTGCCTGCCTGTCAGCTGTAAGTTCCGCAGTTCTTTTAACAATGTGCCCCATGCGCAGAACCGCATCCATGTTTATGCCGGACTTTGTTGTGGCAACGTTAACAGAACTGCATAAGCGGGTGGTTGAGGCCAGTACCTCGGGTATCGATTCAATGAACGCACTTTCTGCCGCTGTGATCCCCTTGTGAACGAGTGCCGAGTATCCGCCTATAAAGTCTATACCCAGTTCCATGCCTGCATCATCGATTATCTTCGCGGCATTTACGTATTCCTCGACTGAACGAGCCTGGCCGAATACAAGCGAGAGAGGAGTAAGGGAAACTCGCTTGTTTACTATTTTTACGCCGTAGCGTCCGGCAACCATGTCTGCGGTTTCGACAAGTTTTGATCCGCGGAAAAGCATCTTGTCCCGTATCTTCTGTGCTGTTGTCCCGATCGATCCCGTGACACAGTCGAAGAGGCTAAGCCCCAGGGTTACAGTGCGAACGTCCAGGTTTTCCAGGGCGTTCATCTTTATCGTTTCAAGTATTTCAAATACATCAAAGTTCATGGCTGTACCTAGATCCTGTTCATGCTTGTGAAGATGTTTTCGTGCTGGATGTATATCTTGAGGTGTTTTTGACCGGCAACCTGGTCCATGAGTTTCTGAAGTTCGTCAATCGGAACTTTCATCCCGGAGATATCAATGGTCAGGATAAGGGCAAAGTACCCGCTTACTATGGCCTGGTTCATACCTTCAATATTTGCACGGTTCTCTGCAAGTATGCGTGTGACGTCGGCAACAATCCCCACCGAGTCTTCACCGATAACAGAAACAACAGCCATCTCTTTTCGCAGGTCCCTGTGCTGTTTTATTCCCAGCAGTACAAGTTCATCAGGAGTGACAAGGGTTGCAAGCCTGCCTGTGATCCGGCTTATCACCGCATTAAGCTTATCAGGGTGAATGCTGCTGCCAAGTTCCTCCGAGACGGCCTCTTGTACGCTCTGTTCGATTCTTGCTTTAATATCCATAAAATGCTCCGGGAGATGATGATGAATTATATATATTTTTACATCCCTCTAAAGTCAATAAATGTTTATAAAGCAATCCTGTGATTTATAATTTTGTTTAAAACGGGTAAATTATTACAATGAATTTACATGCAAATAAATTCTTCTTGAAATATCATGCGTTAATATAGAGATTACAATAAAGATCAGGACAGGGTGCATACAGTATGAATGAACTTTTAAGAAACATACCCCAGGTGGAAAAACTGCTCCAGGATGATGAAATCGCGGCATTTATTCCTGAAATCGGCAGGTCGAATGTAACCGCTCTTACCAGGAGATGCACCGAGAAGTACAGGACTGATTTACTTGCAGGCGCCGCTGCAGACGCAGGCACCCTTAAATCCATGATACTTGAAGCGTGCATCCGGAAGAGGAAAGAAAAAATTCAACGCGTCATCAACTGCACCGGTGTGGTGATTCACACAAACCTTGGACGCGCTCCCCTGGGCGAGGATATTTTCACAAAGCTGAAAGATGAAATATCAGGCTACTGCAACCTTGAGTTCAGCATACCTGAAAAGAAACGGGGCAAACGCGGCGGATTTGCAGAGGAGATGATCTGCACTCTTACCGGTGGCGGGGATGCTCTTATTGTAAACAACAATGCTTCAAGCGTGTTCCTTATACTCAAAGAGTTCGCCGAAGGTAAAGAGGCCATTGTATCAAGGGGTGAGCTGATCCAGATCGGCGGCGGATTCAGGATACCTGACATCATGGCGCAGAGCGGCGCAAAACTTGTCGAAGTCGGGACAACTAACATCACAACAATAGACGATTACGCGGGGAACATAACCGGAAACACGGGTATGCTCTTCTCCGCGCACACATCAAATTTTAAAATTAAGGGATTCACCGAATCACCTTCTCTGAAGGAACTTGCCTCCCTCAAGAATGAGAATGTAATTTTTGTGCGGGACCTGGGGAGCGGCAACCTGACCGAAACCCCTATCCGTAGTTTCGAGCAGACAGTGTACAGCGAACTTATCCAGGGACCTGACCTTGTATGCTTCAGCGGCGACAAGCTTTTAGGCGGTTGCCAGGCAGGAATCATCACCGGACGCAAAGACCTTATTGCACGACTGAGGAAGAATCCTCTTATGCGCATGTTGCGCGTTGACAAGATCACGTATATGATCCTGCAGGAAGTTTTACTGAAGTATGTGAACTCGGCGGAAGATACTATTGAACTTCGCAGTATGATCATGCGCAAACACGATGAAGTGTCTCACCTTGTGACACGGTTTATAAGGATGTGCGGACCCGCTAAAGATATACTGAACAAGATAAAAGTGCGCGGTACTTTCGGGGGAGGATCAATGCCGGGGAAGATGATAGAAAGCTGGGGGATCGAGGTGAATGTTCCCGGCATGTCGCCAGACGCGGTTTATGATTATTTTCTTTCATGCACACCACCTGTAACCGGCGTTGTCCAGGAGGGAAATTTTATACTGAATTTCCTTACGGTGTTTGAGAGGGATCTGAAGGAGTTGGCGGGTGCAGTAAAGATGTTGGCCGGGGAAACAGGAAAATAATATGCATCTGGAAAAGATGTATTGATTCATTTCTAAGCATACTCACTACTACGCGTAATTACATAAAACAGACAAAGGAAAACTGAATGTATATAGTCGGAACATCAGGTCACATTGACCACGGCAAGACCTCACTTATCAGGGCACTGACAGGTATTGACTGCGACAGGCTGCCGGAAGAGAAAGAACGCGAGATGACAATCGACATCGGTTTCGCGAGCATTGACTACCCCAGATTCGGGACAGTGAGCATTGTTGACGTACCAGGTCACGAAAGGTTTATACGCAACATGGTTGCAGGCGCATGGGGCGTTGACATAGCGATGCTTGTCATAGCACTCGATGACGGCTGGATGCTCCAGACCGAGGACCATTTCAGGGTGCTGCAGCTCCTGGGAATCGAACGCATTATCGTTGTCATCAACAAGTCTGATCTTGGCGACGACGAGATGATAAGCATAGTGACAGATGACGTTAAGGAGAAACTTGCAGGTACAAGATACGAAGGCTCGGATATTAAGCCTGTTTCGGCAAAAACAGGCCAGGGAATCGCGGAACTGAGGGATCTGGTGCTGGAAAATCTTAAAAAACTCGCGAAGGCTGCTGATACTGAAAAACCTTACATGTACGTGGACAGGGTGTTTTCACCGCGTGGAGTTGGTACTGTTGTAACCGGTACCCTGAAGAACGGCATATTCAGGGATAACGAAAACGTCACCGTTCTGCCTGCTTCAAAAGAAGTGAAGATCAAAAAGATCGAGAGCCACTACAAGGAACTCCAGGAGGGTGTGCCCTCACAGCGTACCGCCCTGAACCTTGGCGGAATTGCAATGGAGGAGCTGCGCAGGGGGAACATTATCTGCCGCAGCAACTTTTTTACAGCCACAGACGATGTTATTGCCATTGCAAAACTCCTTGGCGGCAAAAAAAAGGTTAAGAACAATACGCATATCGAACTCCTCACCGGAACAGATTCAATTACCGGAAAGCTCATCCTGCTGAACGAAAACGACACACTGCAGGGCGAAACCCTTGTGCGCATCAGATTTGATGAAAGAAACTATTTCTATCCCGGTCAGCCCTTTGTCCTGGCGAATCCCGGAGGCTACAGGATAATCGGCGGCGGCCGTATTGTTATTCCCCGCTTTGATCCCCATAGCCACCGGAAAGGGCTGAAGTCGCTTGCAGCGGGCATGGACATAAAGACACGCGAGGATTTTATCGCGCTGAACATCGCGGTAAACGGCTGGATGCTGCGTGAAAATATTCATGCATTTCTTCCCGCGAGCAAACGTGCTGCTGAAAAGATACTTACCGACCTGGAACAGTCGGGCAGCATTCTTTCCCGCAATGACTATGTTATATGGAATGACTGGTACACTGAATCAAAGACTTCGGTCAGGCGCGCGGTGAATTCACTGCTCGGCCCCAACATGAAAGAGATTTCGGACAGGTCCGGCGTGGCAATGGAGATCTGCGCAATCTTGATGAAAGAGATACAAAAAGATGATGTCCTGCTGGAGAAAGACGGGCGCTTCTTCACGAAAGATTCGGTCACAGAGGATACGCTCACAGCTGCAAAAAAAAAGGTGCTGGATGAACTCAAACTGCAGGCAGGTGACGGTATAGAACTGGAGCGTGTAACCGATGACATAAAGAAAAAGGATATACGCGATCTTGTAAAGCTGGGCTTTCTTGTAAGCCTTGACGGTAATATCATCTACCATAAACAGGTTTATGATGAGATGATTAATAAAATTCTTGAACTCTTCAGCACCCGGGACAAAATTACAGTTCCGGAAGCCAAGGATGCGGTAGGTCTTTCACGAAAGTATATACTGCCCCTCCTGAACAGGATTGAAAATGACGGGCTGATCAAACGCCTTGGCGACTTCAGGGTGAAGGCCTGAACATGTTCATAGGATTTGATGTCGGCAACACCACAACGATGCTCGGCCTTTACGACGACGAGTCTGTCATCCCTGAAAAAACATGCAGGTTCAGGACAGAGAAGCGCGGGGATGAATCAAGGCTTGCAGAAAATATTATTAAATCCCTTAAGAGCCTGGGTGACTTCGAAAAAATTTCCGCTGATATCACTGATGCCGCATTCTCAAGCGTCGTACCCGAGGTGAGCAGTCTCTATCATAAAGCTGTAAAAAAACTTTTCGGCATTGACATATTTGAAATTAAATACGATTCAAAATTCGCCATCGGAATAAATTATAAAGATAAAACAAAAGTCGGCATAGACCGCATAGTAAATACCGAGGCCGCTTTCAGGGAACACGGTGCAGGCTGTGTCGTGATAGACATCGGTACAGCCGCGACATATGATGTGTTAAACCAGGACGGAATGTTCGACGGCGGGCTTATCGCGCCCGGCATAGGCACAACAATAAGGGCCCTGGCTGACGCGGCATCCAACCTGCCCGAGATTGTTTTTGAAAAACCCGAAGAACTGGTTGCAAGGGATACTGTCAACGCAATCAAGTCCGGTTTTTATTACGGCTGGATTTCCATGATTGAAGGCGTCGTGTCAAGGGTGGAAAAATTTTACGGAAAAAAGTTCAAGGTGATCCTTACGGGAGGCTTTGCCGACCGTGTCATGCAGGACCTTGAAATAGACGCTGTTTATGATCCTGTTCTTACCATGAAAGGGATCAGGTATATTTATAACAACAACATGAAGTAAATTAATCCTTGATTTAGTTACAGAAATCTGTATATTGCATACACCGGAATATAGAGGCCGGATATTTTCACGGGACAGGAAAAAATCATGGAAAAACCATATATATATTTTAAATTTCTCGGGATACATTCATTTATAAACACCCTGGTTGATTCAAATACTGAGCACAGGATATTTGATGAGAATTATGATGAACTTTTTGCACGGCATGAAGGGATTCTGAACCCGGGAGACAGCATGAGGACAGGCATCCTCCTGAAGGACGGCCACAGCGTTTTCTTTACTGAACTCGGAATAAGAATCACTAAAAGTTATAATTCATATTTTGTGTTTATTTTTGATCATCACCCCACAGCCGCTGATCTTGATATAATTGTTGACGACCTTGAAGCTCTGGTTAACGCCAACCTTGAAAGCCTTGACCTCTCGGAGGTTAAAGACCGGCTGACATCAACCCTGAACAGCACGAAGGACGGTCATTTGATTAATTAGACAGCAGCCGTAAACATCCGGAGAAGGAACCTGTTAAAATAAGCAAATTCCGAAATCTTATAATCCTGCCATGCAGATTTAAATTTACATAAAATGTTTTCTCCAGGATTAAAATGACTTTATTTACCGATGTTGACAAAACTCTTTTCACACTGATAAACACGGGGTGGAGTAATTCTGCTTTCGATATTTTCATGCCCCTGATATCTCACCTTGCTGATCCCGTAACCATATGGCTGTGGATTCCACTTCTCGGTCTTCTTGCATACCGGAAGTTTCCCGGTTTGAACATGCACTGTTCTAATACTGGCGATCCCGCTGCGGCTGTACTACCCATGAGATATTTATTTTCCTGCCTCAACATGGCACTGATTTACGTTGTGAATGCGGGAATATATCAATTGCTGAAACACCTTGTACACCGCCCGCGGCCGTTTGTCATTCAGGATGCTGTCGTCCGTGCGCAGCTGGCAGATATGCAGTTCTTTTCTTCATTCCCGTCCGGGCATGCGGCTAATGCATTTATGATCGCAGTAATTCTCTCTGCGATATATACTAAAAAAAGACCGGTTTTTTATTTTACAGCTTTCCTTGTTGCGCTGAGCAGGATTTACCTCGGAGTGCATTATCCCCTGGATGTCATTGCCGGCGCCCTGCTGGGTCTATCTTTGACATGGTTAATTCTCCGTCTCCGGCCAATAAATGATGTATTTTCTGCCGGCATTTAGCCTCTCCCCGGATCATTCAATTCAGATTATAATCATAAACCTGCTTAACATTATGCCTTGACATAAAACGCTTATGCCCTGTATTTTTGTGTCATTACAGGATTTATATGCAGGGACAGATGAAAAAAAAGATAAGGATAGGAACAAGGGGGAGTGAACTCGCACTCTGGCAGGCAAAACACGTTGCCGGCCTCATCGGGATTGATAAAACCGAACTTGTTATAATAAAAACCGAGGGTGACAGGATACAAAATGTTTCCTTTGTAAAGATGGAGGGGAAGGGCTTTTTTACCAAAGAAATCGAAGAGGCGCTTCTACAGAACAGGATTGACCTTGCTGTGCATTCCCTGAAGGACCTCCCCACGGAGGATGTAAAAGGACTGAAAGTAGCGGCTGTGCCTGAACGGGCCGATTCCCGCGACATGCTGATCATGCATGACGATGTGTATAAAGAGCGGGGCAAGTTACACGTGAGGGAAGGAGCACTCATAGGGACAAGCTCGATGCGCCGTATGGCACAGCTCCGGAGCCTTGACAATTCAATCCGTGTTGAAGCCCTCCGCGGCAACGTCAACACGAGACTCAGGAAACTTAAAGATCGCGATTACGATGCAATAGTTATGGCAAAAGCCGGCGTAGAGAGGATCGGCCTTGACATAAGCGCCTTCAGGACACAGGTTCTTGAGCCGGAGATTTTTCTTCCCGCGCCCGCTCAGGGAGCACTTGGAATCCAGGTAAGGGAGGACGATTCCTTCACCCTCTCTGTTGTCCGGGAACTCACTGACACATTAACTGAAACAACAGTACGTGCGGAGAGATCATTCCTCCGGGCTTTCGGCGGCGGGTGCCATGTTCCCCTTGGCGCGCTTGCGTCAATAGAGAATGGAATTATCACGCTGCGGGGAATTGTTGCCTCGCCTGACGGCACCTTCACTGCGAGCGGTACAGTAACCGGCTCTGACCCTGAAACGGTCGGCATGCAGCTTGCGAAGATTATTAAAGCTAAGGGAGCGGATAAATATATATGACAACTGGAATTGTTTACCTCGTAGGAGCCGGGCCAGGTGACCCGGAACTTATTTCAGTCAAGGGACAAAGGGTCCTCGCAGAGGCTGATTGTGTTATATACGATTACCTCGCGGACAAAAGCCTTGTACAGAACCTTAAATGTGAACTTATTTATGTCGGGAAACAGGGGAGCAGTCACACGCTTAAACAGGATGATATAAGTGAACTGGTTGCAGCCAAAGCGCTTGAAGGTAAAAAAGTTGTGCGGCTTAAGGGCGGTGATCCGTTCATTTTCGGGCGCGGCGGCGAAGAGGCAGAGCTTTTAGTAGAGAAAAATGTGCCGTTCGAAATAGTACCCGGCGTATCCTCATTCTATTCCGCACCTGCATACGCGGGGATCCCCCTGACACACAGGGATTTCTCCAACGCATTCGAGGTAATCAGCGGCCACAGGCGTTCAGACGCGGATGACACTGAAGATGTGAATTTCCCTGATTATAATCCTGAGAAGACGTTTGCCTTCCTCATGGGGATGAAAAATCTTGCACACATCAGCAGTAAACTGATAAGCGAAAAAAAATTCCCCGCTGACACACCGGTCGGCATTGTTACATGGGGAACCAAACCTGAGCAGCGCGTTGTAACAGCTCCGCTCAACGGAATCGCCGATGCCGTTGATAAGGCAGGTCTGAAACCTCCTGCTATAATAATTATGGGCAGAGTTGTATCCCTCAGGGAGAAGCTTCGATGGTTTGACAAGCAGCCGCTGTTCGGAAAAAAAATAGTTGTTACACGCACACGCGGGCAGGCATCGAAGCTCACCGGCATGCTGGTACCCATGGGAGCCCGGGTGATTGAGTTCCCTACAATTGAAATTAAAAAGCTCGGTAACGCGGGCAAACTCTTTGATGCCATAAGCGCCATGAGTAAATACGACTGGATTGTCTTCACCTCGCAGAACGCCGTGAATATATTTTTTGACGAGGTGTTTGAGTCCGGAAAGGATGTGCGTATATTCGGTAAAATTAAAATCGCGGCAATAGGCAAAGCTTCTGCTGACGAGCTGAAAAAGTACGGGCTTACTGCTGACCTTGTTCCGCCCCAGTTTGTGGCTGAATCGCTCCTGGAGGAGATGGGTAAACAAAATCTGTCAGGAAGAAAAATACTACTTCCGTGCTCTGCCGACGCCCGTCCCGTACTTTCAGAGGGCCTGAAAGCGCTTGGTGCAGATGTGAACAGGATCCACATATACAGTGCCGTAAAACCTGAAGAGATCGATGCTGATATACTCGAACAGGTGAAGCAGGCGGACATTATCACTTTTACAAGTTCATCCACTGTAACTAACTTTTTCGACATAGTAAAACCTGGAGACCAGGTGCTTGCAAGCATAGGCCCGGTCACATCAAAGACTCTTGAGGAACATGGTGTCAAACCGCAGATAGTTGCGTCGGAATACACGATCGCGGGGCTTGTCCAGGCGATGGTTGAATATTATTCAAGGGGGAACTGAAATGACATACAGGTCAAGGCGACTCCGCTCCGGGGAGATAATGAGGGGACTTGCAGCAGAAACAAGGCCCGACACAAATAAACTGATCATGCCCTACTTCGTGAAGGAGGGTGACGGGCAGCGTGAGGAGATCAGTTCCATGCCCGGGATCGACCGTGTAAGCATTGACACCCTGCTGCATGACATCGAACGCGACATGAAACTCGGCGTGAAGTCAATACTTCTTTTCGGCATACCAGACGAGAAGGATACAGTGGGTTCAGGGGCTTATTCAGAATCGGGGATCGTGCAGAAAGCAGTCCGCAAAATCAAACGTGAATTCGGCGACTCGCTACTTGTTGTAACAGACGTCTGCCTGTGCGAGTACACAGACCACGGCCACTGCGGCATAGTAAGCAACGGCCAGGTGCTGAACGATCCCACACTCGAACTGCTTTCCAGAACAGCGGTAAGCCATGCAGAAGCAGGAGCCGATATAGTCGCACCATCAGACATGATGGACTTCCGCGTTGCCGCAATACGCGACGCGCTCGACAGCCGCGGATTTGACAATACCTCGATCATGGCATACTCCGCCAAGTTCTGTTCCGGATTTTACGGCCCGTTTAGGGAGGCTGCCGGGAGCGCGCCGCAGTTCGGAGACAGGCGCAGCTACCAGATGGATTTCAGGAACGCACGCGAGGCTGAAAAAGAAATAATGACAGATATTGACGAGGGAGCAGATATTGTAATGGTGAAACCCGCTCTCTCTTACATGGATATAATTTACAGGGCGCGGCAGGTATCGCTGCTGCCTTTGTGTGTCTACAACGTTAGCGGAGAATACTCAATGGTTAAGGCCGCAGCGGTAAACGGCTGGATTGACGAGCAGCGTGTAGTGACGGAGATAATGACATCGTTCTTCCGCGCAGGCGCAGACATGGTGATCTCTTACCATACAACAGACATACTGAAGAATAAATGGTTTTAAGGAAACAACCAATGAACACATCAAAATCCGAAACTCTATTCAAGCGTGCTCAGGAACTCCTCCCGGGCGGGGTAGACTCACCTGTACGCGCATTCAAGTCTGTGGGCGGAATCCCGCGCTTCATCAGGGAGGGCAAGGGAAGCCGTTTCACAGATGAGGACGGCAACACTTTCATAGACTACTGCATGTCATGGGGACCGCTTATCCTTGGCCACGCCGATGATTCGGTAGTGGAGGCTGTGCGGGAGACAGCACTAAAAGGTACAAGTTTCGGGACACCCCACAGGTTCGAGGTTGAACTTGCGGAGAGGGTAATCAACGCGGTCCCCTCAATAGAAAAAGTACGCTTTGTCTGCTCCGGCACCGAAGCTGTCATGAGCGCAATAAGGCTGGCCCGGGGATTTACAGGCCGTGACAAAATCGTAAAGCTTGACGGCTGCTACCACGGACACGCTGATTTCATGCTCGTTGCCGCAGGTTCGGGACTTGCAACTTTCGGTACACCTGATTCCGCAGGTGTAACAAGGGGGAATGCACAGGATACACTGGTCGTCCCCTACAATGACCTTTCCAGTCTTGAAGCGCTTCTTGCGAAAGAGGGAAAAAACGTCGCAGCAGTTATACTTGAACCGGTTCCATGCAACTACGGGCTCATACTCCCCGCGGAAGGATACCTCAAGGGTGCCAGGGAACTCTGCACAAAATACGGCGCGCTCCTCATCTTTGACGAGGTAATAACAGGATTCAGGCTTGCACCGGGCGGTGCGCAGGAATACTACGGCGTGACACCGGACCTTACAACCCTGGGCAAGATCATCGGCGGAGGTCTTCCCGTGGGCGCATACGGCGGCCGAAAAGATATAATGGCAAAAATTTCACCCGAAGGCCCGGTATACCAGGCAGGGACACTATCCGGCAATCCCCTTGCAATGGCTGCGGGTATTGCAATGCTGAAGAGTACTGGCAGCGCCGGTTTTTATTCGTCGCTTAAAAGTAAAGGTGACAAGTTCAGCGCGCTCATGAAACCCCTGCTGGAAAAATATAAAGGCAGGCTGCTCTTTGACAGTATAGAGTCTATATTCTGTTTCTATTTTACTGACCAGAAAAAAATTAGCACAGTTGCCGATGTGCGCAAGTGCGACATGAAGCTGTTCGCATCATTTCATGGGTCGATGTTGAAGAGGGGAATTTATCTTTCACCATCCGGCTACGAAGTGGGATTCTTATCGTCAGCACATTCAAATGATGATATTGAAAAGACAGCGTCAGCAGTTGCAGAGTCGCTCGAGGAGATTATGTAATAAAACTTTCTGTCATCTCCGCGCAGGCGGAGATCCACTTATTTTCAAAATGAATTCTCTCTCTCAATGACAGAATTTTGACAAATAAAAAAGCTGTTCTGACGAACAGCTTTTTTATTTTTTTACTTTTATGCATCCCCGAGGGGATTCGAACCCCTGTTGACGAGATGAAAACCCGTAGTCCTGGACCCCTAGACGACGGGGACATGCAGTTTACTTTTGTTTGAGTCGCCGGGGAATTGAACCCCGGACCCACTGCTTAAAAGGCAGTTGCTCTACCGACTGAGCTAGCGACTCGCACTAAAGTAAAAACCTTTTACAAAATGAGATTCTAACTGTCAATAAAATTAACAAAAAATAACAAAAAATTAAATAAAGAAACTTTTTGGCATCAATCCGGACATAAAAAAACCGCTGAATCGTTCAGCGGTTTTTTTGTACTGATGAATGTATTTTAACGTTTGAAAGTATATTCCCTTCCAGGCCCCACAGAGATAAATCTCACCGGCACCTCAAGCTCATCTTCAATAAACCTTACATAGTTCCGGGTGTATTCAGGTAGCTCATCAAATGTCCTGCATTTTGAAATATTCTCTTTCCACCCGTCAAGTTCAATGAAAATCGGCTTGATGCTGCCGACCTCTGAAAGACAGATATCATCTGCTCTTTTACCCTGCAGGTCGTACCCGATGCACACATTAATTTTTTCAAACCCGGTGAGTACGTCGAGTTTCGTAAGAGCAATCTCTTTAATACCGTTGATTGCGATCGATTTTTTTACAAGCGGGAGGTCGAACCATCCGCACCTGCGTGGCCTTCCCGTTGTCGCTCCGAATTCATTTCCATTCACACGCAGTATTTCGCTCTCCTCTTCGTTCGCTTCAGTGGGGAAGGGTCCTTCTCCCACACGGGTAACGTACGCTTTTGCAATACCGATTACGTCATCAATATCAAACGCGCTAAGGCCTGAACCAAGCAGAGCCCCGCCTATTGTCGGGTTAGATGATGTCACAAAGGGATAGGTGCCGTGGTCTATATCAAGGGCATAACCCTGTGCCCCCTCAAGCAGAATTTTTTTCCCGTGTCTTGTCGCCTCGTGAAGGTGCTGCTGCGTATTGACAATCATCGCCCCAGCCTTCGCCTTGAAAGTCTCAATTATATCCATTATCTCATCGAGCATGAAAGCCTTCTCGGAGTTCATGGCAGCAAGCTGCAGGTTGGCGATCTTGAGCGCATTTGATACCCGTTTGATCAGGTAGTCTGTGTTGAAAATATCACCCGTCCTGATGCCGAGCCTGAGGCATTTATCCGCATAACAGGGGCCTATCCCCCTCTTGGTAGTTCCTATCTTATATTCACTCATCTCCTCCAGGGCGCCGTCAAGCTCCTTGTGGTATGGCATTATCAGGTGTGCCGAATCGGATATGAGCAGTTTATCCCTGACCTTATATCCCTGTTTTTCAAGAAGGTCTATCTCCTCGACAAGTTCCACGGGATCAAGGACAACACCGTTACCGATAAGGCACTCTTTACCTTCGTGAAGGATCCCTGACGGTATGAGGTGAAACACGAATTTTTTATCATTAACAACAACGGTATGGCCGGCATTTGCTCCGCCCTGGTACCTCACTACTATGTCCGAATCCCTTGTAAGGTAATCGACCATCTTCGCTTTCCCTTCATCACCCCACTGGGTTCCAATAGCAACTGTGCAGCCCATAATCGCCTCGTAAATGTATGATAGTTAGACACAAAGGACCTATTATAATTATATAATCATAATAAACAAGTTTTTTTTCAAATGAAAATTGCATATAAAACCGGTTAAACCTGTACTTTTAACTGCACGGGCGTTTAATCAGCATCTGTCAGCCTGCCGTCTTTAAGGAGCATTTCAACGCCATGATCCATTGGCGGGATTATTATTCCATAAACCAGGCTGGTAATGGCATCTATTTTCCTGATAGCATCAGCAGCTTCCTCAATACTTGTCAGTGGAACGGGAATTTTTTTTGCCATAACAAACTCCATGCTGTATTTACCCAGGATTCTGCTGAATTCAAATGCCTCCCTTATAGCCGACTCATAAAAGCATTTCCTGTTTTCCAGCTGATCCATAACTTTTTCATTTTTGTTCCCCACAGCCTGAAGCGCAAAAGAAAAAAGTCCTGCATTATCAGCCAGTTTCCGGTCTCCTGTACGTTCGGCAAGTCTCCCTAAAAATTCTGCTGTTTCCCCTGAATATGATACCCGGCCGCACCTCAGGAGAATCCGTTCCCGCAGAAAATCATCAGCGTTTTTATGCGGGAATATATCTGTGTTTACGTCAAGATTCAGTCTTTTTATATACTGGCATGCATTGTTGCTGAACCGGCACCACTGCAGCGTTACCTTTATATCGCCGCTACTGATCAGAATGTCATGACTGGCGGTCTCCACGGTTGATATAATCCTGTTGATTTCACTACGGTCAAGACCCCGCGCAGGGAGCAGCGATTCAATTCTGAAACGCATCGCTGTATCGGGATAAAAAATAAGTTCATACACAGGTGATGAATCGAACTCCCTGTTTTCAAGGAACGCGATAATCTCCCCTGCGCCTGACAGCCCCTCGCATGAGAGGAGAAAATGCCGGGTATCATTATCAAGGTCAAGTCCGGAACTGAACCTGTTAAGAATTTCACCCGCAATAATTTGATGTAATGAATTCTGCATTACAAGGTTATGCCTCCCAGGTACAGGTGCCGGTTGATTCTATATCTTTTGTCTTTATCATACCTGCAGAAAGAATGGTCATATTTATGGATACCGGTAATCTTTTCGGGTTGATCAGCACCGATGTAATAAGCGCCAGGTATTAAAAAAAGATCATTAATGTGCTACTCTATTATTTTTTTAATATTCCACCCACGCTTTATTCTCATCTGGTTGACATAGTCCCCTTACTGTGCATATATTAACAGGAATACGTGTCAATCAACTTTACATTAGACTGCTTCCCGTAAAAAGCAGCCTCTTTTAACCAGAGGGATTATGTCTGCCTTGAATATTGAAACAAGCCTTTTTAAAATAAACAGGAATGTCCTTGTAATAAACTGGATACTCGACACTCTCCTGCTGCTTGGCTATGTAATTGAATATTTCAAGGGTGCAAAGACTTTAAGCTATATTATAACATTTTTTATTGTTATGATGATCCCACTGCTGTGGGCCACTATTCTTTACAGGCTTGATAAAAATGATGAAAAGATAAAATATATAACCCTGTTCGGATATTTCATACTATATATTTTTACTGTTTTTTCAGCCACAAGGACCATGGTGTTTGTGTATATCCTCCCCATGCTTTCCATGTACCTTCTTTATTTTGACCTTAACCTCATGAAGTTCAGCTGTATTGCCATGGTGATTATTAATACGATCCGTATCATATGGCTTACGGGATTCATGGGACTCAGGGACGCATATATTACAACGGACTATACAATACAGATGGGATGCGTTATCCTGTTTGCTGTAGTATACATCAGCACCACAAAGCTGTCTAATGAAATAAACAGCGAAAAGCTGGGCAGAATTCACGAGGAACAGGATAAACAGAAGTCACTTATTGAAGATATTTTACATACGGCAGCAGTCCTTATTGAAAACTCAAAGAAGGCCTACGATATAGTCGAGAAGCTGGCACAGAATACCGGGAATGTTTCAATGGCCCTAAACGAGGTATCCAAAGAGACTCTTGAGGTGACCGGCAACCTTCAGAACCAGATGAAACTCAGTTCCCATGTAAGTGATAGCATCAACAGCTGTTTGTCTCTTGCTTCAGAAATGGGGAATGAATCCGAAGGAACCGTGGCCAAGGTCACAGATGCACTCAAGGTAGTCGAGAACCTTACCTCGAACAGCGAAATTGTCCGGAATGAAGGGGCAAGGGTTAACGAGACAATTACCGGACTGATTAAGCAGTCCGAGGAGATTCGTAATGTAATCAATATAATCCGTGAAATATCCGACATGACAAATCTTCTTTCGCTCAATGCCTCTATCGAGGCGGCACGCGCTGGAGATGCAGGCAGGGGTTTCGCTGTTGTTGCAGACGAAATTTCAAAGCTTGCCGACCAGAGCCGTGAGTCAGCTGAAAGTATAGGCGGCATCCTTAACGGAATGAAAAACCATGTGGACGATTCGCTCTCTGCCGTAAACAGCCTCAGTGCCGCCAACAGGCAACAGGACGAGATGATCGGAAACACGGAGTCTGTTTTCCGCGAAATGCTTGAGAGGATGAATTCAGTAAGGGAAAAATCGCGAAAGGTTATGGAATCGGTAACGGATATCAACAATAATAACACTCGAATTGTCGAGGATATAAAACGCATAACAAGCTTCAGCGAGAAAACTGCATCTGTTACAGCCCAGGCCTCGGCAAAGGCAAGGGATAACAGAAATGTTGCGCTTGAAGGCAAAGAAGTTGCCAGTAAACTCATAGAGACATCAGCCGACATGGAAAAGTACAGGATCTGATAAAGCTCCCTCTTCAGAATTTTCCCGATCAAATCAGTCTAATAATAATAAAGCCATACGCAAATATTATTGACACGGCCCTATTCCGATAATTAATAGACGTTACTTAAACGAATCCCCGGAGTGTGCAATGGAACTTCCTTCTTCATATGAACCTAAAGATGTAGAAAAAAAATGGTATGAATACTGGGAAAAAGCCGGTTATTTTCACGCAGATGTGAATGACGGCAAAGAGCCATATTCAATAGTTATTCCCCCGCCAAATGTAACAGGGAACCTCCATATGGGACATGCCCTGAACAATACGCTTCAGGACATACTTGCCAGGTGGCAGAGGATGAAGGGTAAATCCGTACTCTGGATGCCCGGAACCGACCACGCGGGAATAGCAACGCAGAACGTTGTGGAACGGCTCCTTGCAAAAGAGGGGAAGTCAAGGCATGACCTTGGCCGCGAGGAGTTCGAGAAACGCGTATGGGCGTGGAAGGAACATTCAGGAAACCAGATACAGGGGCAGCTTAAACGTCTCGGTTCCTCGCTGGACTGGCAGCGCGAAAGGTTCACCCTGGACGAGGGATTGTCCAGGGCAGTGCGGAAAGTTTTTGTTACACTTTACGAACAGGGTCTCATCTACCAGGGGTACAGGATAATCAACTGGTGCCCGCGCTGCGAGACCGCCCTGTCAGACATTGAAACTGAATACAGGGAACTTGACGGCAGCCTGTGGCACATAAAGTACCCGGTAAAAGGCAGCAGTGAATTTGTCGTTGTGGCAACTACCCGCCCGGAAACAATGCTCGGAGATACGGGCGTTGCCGTGAACCCGGACGATGAAAGGAACAGCGGGCTCATTGGCAAAACGGTAATCCTGCCGCTCATGAACAGGGAGATTCCGGTTTTTGCCGATTCATATGTCGACAAGGATTTCGGGTCAGGATTCGTCAAGGTTACACCTGCACATGATCCCAATGACTTTGAAATGGGCAAGAGACACAATCTTGAAGAAATAATCATAATGGATGAACACGCCGTGATAAATGAAAACGGCGGCGCATACAAGGGACTCGGACGGGACGATGCCCGCAGGAAAATTGTTGAGGACCTTGACAAACTGGGTCTCCTTGAAAAAACAGATAAACACGTACACTCAGTGGGCCACTGCTACAGATGCAATACGGTGATCGAACCCTACCTTTCCAAGCAGTGGTTTGTAAAAATCAAACCCCTGGCTGACGAAGCAATTAAGGTAGTCGAGGATGGAAAGGTCCGCTTTGTTCCGAAGAACTGGGAGAAAACATACTTCGAGTGGATGTACAACATACGCGACTGGTGCATCTCGCGGCAGCTGTGGTGGGGACACAGGATACCGGCATTCTACTGCAATGAATGCAGCCATGTCACCGTGAGCATGGCTGATCCGGTCAAGTGTGAAAAGTGCGGATCAGCCGCAATAAGGCAGGACGAGGATGTCCTGGATACATGGTTTTCATCAGCACTTTGGCCGTTTTCAACAATGGGGTGGCCGGACAATACGCCTGAACTGAAAAAGTATTACCCCACGAGCGTGCTTGTTACAGGGTTCGACATAATCTTCTTCTGGGTCGCGCGCATGATCATGACCGGCGTGAAGTTCATGGGTGAAATACCGTTCTTTGACGTGTATATTCACGCGCTTGTGCGTGACGAACACGGCCAGAAGATGAGCAAGTCAAAGGGTAACGTTATTGATCCGCTCATAATGATGGACAGCTACGGCACAGACGCTTTCAGGTTCACGCTCGCGGCTTTTGCGGCGCAGGGACGCGACATTATTCTCTCGGAAAAACGCATTGATGGTTACAGGTCATTCTGCAACAAGATCTGGAACGCAACAAGGTTTATCCTCATGAACCTTGGCGAAGACTTTAAACCTGAAAAAATTGATAATAATAAACTTGAAAAGTTTGATAAATGGATATTACATTTACTTAACAATACCATTAAGAAAGTGAACGAGGCACTTGAAGGATATAAATTCAACGAGGCGGCCAACACTATATATGAGTTCTGGTGGCATGAATTCTGTGACTGGTACGTTGAACTGGTAAAACAGCGGATTTACGGTAAAGGCAGCACAAGCGCCGAATCTTCACATATTGCAAAACAGGTGCTCTTTTATGTGCTGAAAAAAGGGCTGCAGCTGCTTCACCCGTTTATGCCGTTCATAACCGAGGAGATATGGCAGAAGATCAGGAGTGAGGGTGACGGGGATATAATTTTATCGCCATGGCCGCAGTTTGATGATTCACATGTTTTCGAACATGAGTCAAAGTATACCGAAACATTCAAGGAGATCATATACAGGATTCGCAATATACGGGGCGAGATGAACATAGCTCCCGAGAAAAAGGCTGATGTAGTGTTCAAAACTACATCCCCGCTGATTTCAGAGGTAATAAATAAAGAAGCGCTGCATATTCAGGCTCTGGCAAAGGTGGAGTCGATAAGTCTTGATGCCACCTACAGTCCTGATAAGACCGATGCCTCTGCGGTAATGGCAGATGCTGAAATATTCCTGCCGCTGAAGGGCCTGATTGATGTAGACAAGGAAAGGTCAAGGCTGGAGAAGGAGACGGGCAGGATAATAACAGAGCTTGAAAAGGTGAACGCCAAGCTCTCCAGTGAAAACTTCACCGGACGTGCGCCTGCTGACGTTATTGAAAAGGAGAGACTTAAACAGAAAGAGTACAGCGAGATGCTCAACAAACTGAAAGAGAGCATCTCAAAACTCGGTTAAAATAAAAAACAGGAGTCTGCCATGAAAAGGACATTCAAAATTTTTTCCGGTATCATTCTTATTGTTATGGCTGCAGCAGGGATTGCAACATCAACAGAGTACGACGATCTTCAGGTTAAGCCGCTTACGCTCGGCAGGATTCAGATGCTCCCTGTGCCTAAGGGCAACAGGAATTACTTTTTCCTTCAGGCAATCGGGAACGATACAGTCATAATCATAGGTGATTTCACAACAATGGATAAAAGGATAGTTTATATCCTTGATAAAGGCGCTGACAATACAATCGACAAAGTAGTGGACTACTATCCTGAATACAAGAAGATGTACATTAGAAAAACATCTGCTTCAAAATACTTCAAGCAGGATATTGCGCAAATGAAGAGGGACATTATAGAAGGCACAGTCTTCACGACCAGCTTCACAGACCCGATGTATTCCATGCGGGAACTTGAATCAGTTGTAAAAGACTGGGATGAAATTGCAATAGGATCGGACGTTTATGGTTTCAATGTTGCTTACAGGGATATTGATGAAATAGATAAAATTGCCGGACAGTTTTCATACGGGAAACGAGCTGGCGGTTACTATTTACTGTTTATAACCAACTTTTATAAAATTCGTGCTGTAGGCGAAGAGTTTCCTGTTCTGAAGTATTCAGTATACTGTAAAAACACTAACGATCCCGTGATCAAGGAGACTGTTGAAAGACTTTTTAAATACAACCAGCCGCTTTCATCCAGGACTAAGTAGCAGCCCGGACATACAGTATAATAAAAAAACCCTTCGCAGGAAGGGTTTTTTTATCGTCAGTTTCAGATACTGCAGTTCAGTTTCCCGGCCTGTACAGCCTCCAGCCTTGCGCGTTTCCTCTCCTGTGCCTCGCAGTTTCTTCTTTTCTCGTCGTCAGTTTCAAGGATCAGCGGCGGAATTGGTTTCGGCCTTAGCTTTTCGTCAAGGGAAACAAACATAAGGTATGCGGAACCTGTGTGACGAACCAGTCCTGTTACAAAATTTTCCGCTTCAACACGTACCCCGATCTCCATGGAGGTCCTGCCCACAAAATTTACGCTGGCACTGACTCTCAGAAGGTCACCTACAAACACGGGACTGTGAAAGTCAACACGGTCAATCGATGCTGTAACCGCATTTCCACCGGTGTGCCGGACAGCGACTATGCCCGCAGTGTTATCAATAAGTTTGAGAATTACTCCCCCATGAACATTACCTGCAAGGTTTGCGTCCTGGTGTGTCATCTGCTGTACAACTGTAACGCTGCTCTCTTTTACTGTTTTCCCTTCCATATCAGTCCTCCCGAGAACTTTAATGATATATTAAATAACAATTTTCGATAAACTTTCATGATTATATCCGGCTTTAAACTAAGCGTGGAATAAGCAATTATTACTATGTATAAGTATTTAATTTAATGTTAAAACATTTTGCCATTAAGCCCCGGTTTTTTACTCATTGCAAGAAGAATGTCTCCCGAATAATCAGCAGCCATGGCGCCTGTCCCTCTCCTGAGTACCGATACAATCCCGCACCTTCCGCACCCGCCTATGAATATGCCGTATCCGCAATGGCTGTTTGTGCCTGAAATCACTGTACCGGTCTTCCCCCAGGCAGAGAGCCGCTTGTAATCCTCCAGGCGTGCGCCGTTGCCGTTACTGCTGCTGTGACTTCCGGTGCCGATTGTCATTGTGGCGCAGAGCGCGTCGCGGATTATGCTGAATTCATCGGCCCTTACTTTTTTTCTGAAAGAGAGAATCATCCTGTCTGCGGACTCTTGCGGTGACACAAGCATCGCGAGGTGCACAAGGCCCTTTATACTTACGGTGAGCCTGAAATCGAGTCCTGCAAGCAGAGATGCGAATTCCCTTTCATTGTTTACAGCCGGGAGATCGATGTCAATTCCCGTTTCCTTTACAAAGCTCTTTACCCACGCGCTGTATTTTTTCATATCGATTGCGGAGTATAACGAAGCAAAGTAGAGGTTGCACGAATTGTATACTGCGCTGCGCAGGTCCATTTCGCCATGGCCTCCGGGTTCCCAGCATTTTTCAGGAAGGTTTCTGTCGGAACGGTCTGCTGTACACCTGAACCTGTGGTTATAAAAAAGGTCTTTCCTTTCCGAGGCAAGGTAAAGCACTGTTACAAGTTTTGACACGGATCCGAAGGGAATACGCCTGTTCAGGAAAAGTTCCTGCTCACGGGTTTTTGCAGTTACGCCGCTCTGCAGATCAAATGTGACAAACCTGTGGTAGTGATAAGACTCTGCGCCTTCCCCGGTATTGTATTTTATCCAGGGATAGTAGTGTTCCAGTATCTCGTAACGCGAGTAACCTTTGGCTGCCAGCTGTACAGCGCCCTCGATGCTCAGTCCTGCACAGTGCCCCAGGCCCGATCCCCTGAACATAAAGATGCCGTTCCCACAGCGCACCTCGTAGTTGTTGCTTTTGATAAAGCTCCAGCCCTTAACCCTGTTTATTATAAGACGGAATGTTTCGGGTGCAATGCGGTGCGGTCCCTCGTAAGTTTGAAGTATCATTGCCTCCTGCTGCACTGAATAGTTTATCTGCACCGCCTTTATTTTTATTGCTGCATAAAGTATCGAGTTAAGATCGTCGGAACTGATATCGGCTTTCCATGACGGGTAGAGTTTCCTGCTGAGCGTAAAGTTTTCGCTGTATATGATGTCGGGCACAGGTTGTTCCCTGACATCGATACCTGCGCTGAATACTTTACCAGTGAGTATTATACCCCCGCCCGATGACCCGAAAAATACCCTGCTGCCGCACTCCGCGTTTATTGTTACCTGATCATTGAAGGTGAACCGGCTGCGTCCCCTGTAGCCCTGGCAGCATGTAAGGTCGCAGAAATGAGCACCGTTATGTTTAGCCCCCTCCCGCGCCGACAGTGACCGGGCCAGCACCGCGTGAGCCAGTGCGTAGAGCGCCTCGGCCTTTGTTTCGTTATAAACTCCAAGTTCGGCTGAAGCAGAGTCTACAGCGTACTGCATAATATTTTCGGTAATTATGAACTGCACGTCGCGGCCTGTACATATTATTTCAAGCGGCAGGGGGTAGCGCCTGGTCTCTCCCTGTGCGCTGAAAGTAAAAACCGGATCCGGTCCGTCACCGGTTATTATGGTCCTGCCGCTGCTCAGCTCACTGCCTCCGCCCGTAACAGCAAACATGCCGTCTATGAAGCGGACTGTAAGTCTCCTTAAAGAAAAGGTTCCATTAACTGTTTCAGCGCATGCACCTGCAGGGAAGTCCAGCACAAGGGATTGTGACCGGCCCTCTTTAAGTTCACGCAGACTTTTCGAGATGATCATGATACGTACGCTTCTCCCGGCAATGCCCTGCACGCTGCTCTCTGCAGCAACAGGAATACCGGGCGAGAAAAGAGATACAGCCGGCAGAATAACCGCCGCCGCTATGCGCATCAGCCGGATTTTATTTATCTGCCTGAACATCTATCACCAGCGGAAGGGTCCATCCCTGTATCGATTCCTCGTACATGCATCCGATCCTTGCGGGCCTCATTATAAATGAACCTGGAAGTTCCGCCCGGATTATATATGCCACTTCGTATTCCTGGCCCTTCCTGATCCCGGTAAAAAAGAAGACCATGCGGTTGTCCCTGCGCTCTACGTGGGAATAGGGCTGCCCGCCGTTATAGGCACTCTCCTTCACCACTTCGAAACCCGAAGGGAGGTAATCTTCAAGCACCATGAATCCGAAGTCCTCCTGCGCCGTAAAGCGTACCCGTACAAGCAGCTCGTCTCCTGTAACGACCGTGCTCTTCTCTTCAACCGGTTGGGGCACAAGGTATTCCTGCAGCTTCATGTCCTTTACCCTGTTCAGGAAGAATATATCCCTGCGCGCCGAGACTCCGTTTGAAAGACCCTTGATGTTCCGCTTTTCAGATTTCATGAAAGAGAAAAGACCTTCAGGCTTAAAGATGTATGTACCCTTCACAGTTGCTGTGAATGTCGTATCACCGGATGCTTTTCCCGATACGGTGATTTTGTAAGAATCAGCTTTTTTGCCTGCGGGGAGTTTTATAATCTTCACCAGGTTATTCATGCTCTTTTCAGAATCAAGGTTATACCTGAAATCCGCGATCTTTTCACCGTTCAGGGAGAACGAAATATTCCCCTCAGGTGTAAAGCCGGTTTCTTTCAGCGAAAGATACTCGCACATGGCCATGACAACAGTGCCCGTGGTTTTTGTGGAAACCCAGCGGTCCCCTGAAAACCTTTTTGAAAGCGAAGTATACGCCTTTGCGGCCAACTCCCCGGTATCGCCTGCAAGTACAAGCGCCGAGAGCACATGTGCCGTGATCTCTGTGGGTCCGCCGGCCCATCCCCAGCTCTGGCCCCTGCCGGCAGTCCAGTAGACACCGCTTGAATCATACATCGCTGTATCATATATTTTTTTCTTTAATGACGGGATTATCTTCCGGATTTCAGATGACTCAAAATCATCTTTCGCGCCCTTCAAATGCAGTGTTGCGGCCTTGATTAAATTTGCCGCCATGTATGCGTTGATTTTTTCGTCACCGGCAAGCTGTTTAAAAATCTCATGGTTCCACCTGCCGTATAACGAGTAGATGTAAAGCAGGTATGAAATTTCATCATTTGACTGTATTTCACGGTTTTCAAACATCCTTTCTATCGCAGCAAGACCTGTATCGGCAACAGACCGGGTTATGCTGTACCCGTGAGCCTGTGCAGTGTGCAGTGCGAACATGGCAAAACCTGTAGTGTACCCGTTCCCCCTGTCCCCTTCCCACCAGCCCCATGAGCCGTCATAGTTCTGGAATTTCTCAATCCTTTTTATTCCATCTTCAACACTCGAAGCAAGGTTATCTTTGAGGCTCCCGGGGACAAGTCCCGTGTAGTTTTCATTATCCATCAGGTTCATGAGTACAATGTTCGGTATGAACCTGTTTATGGTCTGCTCAAGGCACCCGTATTCGTAGGCGCTCATGAATTCTACCGCACGTAACATCTGCACTACCGGCGAAGGATTCACGGTGATTACAACCTGTTCCGGCATAAACTCAAAGTCTTCGTCACCTTTGACAGGCTTGATCACCAGATCTTTCGTGCTGCCCATGTCTCCTGATGCGCTTATATTATATGCGATGCCGCGTCTTTCCACCGGGATCTTGTGCCTGACAGCGTCCCCCTTACCACCCTGGACTGTACCACTGAACTCCACATCGAGTGTCTCTTTCCCTTCTGGCACGTCGATTGAATAAAACTTGTCTGCAGATCCGTACCCGGGCAGGCTTACCTTGAAGTCCGTCACAGGCGCAGACACCTTTTCATTTATCTTCATCTCAGTAGCAATATTCTCGATACCGGCCCCTGTGTTATTGTTCACGATCCCTATAAGCCACACCCTGTCCCCTTCGATAAAAAATCTTGGTTTCCCGGTGCGTACAACGATATCCTGCGTTGTAAGAAATTTTTTTCTTTCCTCTCCCATCATGCCGGACTGGTCGTGACCGCGAGCCGTGAGCCTCCATGTTGTAAGGTTGTCGGGAAGGGTAAATGAAACGGCCGCTTCACCTTTCGCGTCGGTGCGGATCGATCCTTCCCAGAATGCCGTATCCCTGAAGTTTTCACGCACCTTCAGCGTGCTGTCCTTGGCCGCGCCTGCAAGCAGTGTGATCGGATAGGAGTATGACGTGAGCACCCAGTTTGAAATCTTCGAATAGAAGAACGATGATATCTCCGGCGTGCTGTCCCGTCGTATTGAATAGATCGATTCATCTACCGCGGATAAAGATATGTCCGCCTGCACCGGTTTGCCCGATTGGTCTGCGGCTTTTATCTTTATTACGGCCTTATCGCCGGGACCGTATTTCTCTTTATCCGGAATGAGTGATATGCTGAACTTCACATCCTCTGTCGGCAGGCTTACCTCGGTGTCCGCGGTGTAAAGGGCACGCCCGCGCTGCATCGCAGCGCGGATAAAGAGGTTCGGCGCGTAACCGGATTTGATTTTAATCTTAACCGGTACAACATTTTTATCCATCTTCACAACACGGTATTCGTAGATATCGCGTCCCTCAACTGTTAGAAGCACATAGGAATCGGTGTACCTGCTCTTCAGGAGACATGTAACCTCCCCCTCCCCCGGCAGCTCGGACTTGTTAACCGAAAGCTCAAGGTTCCTGAACTTCGAATCCGCGTTCCCCCCTGCGCTGTTATAAATCCATATTACCCGGGACCCTGTAATGAGGTTGTCACGGGAGTCCTTGCCCTGAGCTGTAAT
Source organism: Spirochaetota bacterium (assembly GCA_035403465.1). Classification (GTDB taxonomy): domain Bacteria; phylum Spirochaetota; class UBA4802; order UBA4802; family UBA5550; genus JAAYBQ01. The sequence continues at coordinate 129,550 of DAONFG010000002.1, forward strand.
ATCAAACTCACCGTCAACACCCAGGTCTTTTGGAATTGTAAATTCTGCGCGCCCGTCCTTGCCCGTGGTAATCTTTTTAGTAAAGTAAGGCCTGCTGTCATGAACATAGACACGTTCGACCGGTTTCCATATATACCGGTAAAGGTTAAGTTCAAGGCTGACGCTTACGGGTTTTCCCGCGTGGGACAGCGTGACCACCGTGACTTTCTTCTCCACTGTTGATCCGAAAAAATTCTCTTCAGGAATTATCTGAACGTAAAACTCGCCGCGGCCCACACGCACATCCCGCTGCGAGGTAATGGTCACGTTGGACTTGTCCGTAACCGATGCCTCAAGCGTGATGATACGGTCATAAGCCATGTTCCCTGCAGCCACCTTCAGCACAACTGAACCGGAGGAGTCGGTGTACTTATCCCCCTCCAGCTTTATGCGCGAGTATGAACCGTTCCCTTCGTCACCGTAATAAGCTTCATCGGTTTCAGTCTTTTTTTCGTAGAACCTGAACTTTACGTGCGCGTTACTTAAAGGTGCCCCGAAAAAATACTTTGTATCAACCTTGAACTCAACGGTATCGCCGTTAATGTAGAAGTCCTTTACCGGGTTTATCTCCACGAGGAATTCAGGCTTGCGGTACTGCTCAACGTAGAATGAACCTGAACCGTAAAGGTCATCGGCCTTGAATCCTGCATTGATAGTGAAGTATCCAAGCTCTGAAGATTCAGGGATCACAACACTTCCGGTCGCAGTTCCCCATTCATCCAGCTTAACAGAATCCGACACCAGCGGTGCTGAATAGGACTTACCCAGCGAATAGCAGATTGTCTCATTCTTAATGGGTGTAAACTTTTTGCCCATTCGTTTCGCTATGATTTTAAAGAATACTGTGTCCCCTGACCTGTAGACCGGCCTGTCAGTGTATATGTAGAATTTGTCTTTTTCCGATTTGTAGTAGTCAGACCTGCCGGCCCTGCAAATGGCATAACTGCCGTCAGGCGATATGGTGAGAACAGAAATATTCCCAGACTTAACATTATCCGCCCTGAATATTCCGTTCTCATCGGTCTTACCCCTGGCAATAGTTTTAACAGGAAGATCCTCAACCTGTATGCCCTCATCGATCGAATAATCGTGCTGTACAATTTTACGCTCGTCCTGGTCATATAGGACAACAGTCACGTCTTTAACCGGGTTGTTCTGTACAAGGTCAGTAACATAAACAGTGAGGTTTTCCGGCGCCCTCTTTATAACTGAGCCGATATTAGTCACTGTGAAGAACTCCCTTGAAACTACATCCCCCTTTCCTTTTACCTCTATACAGTATCCGCCAGACTGAAGAGGCGTATTAATTTTCACGGAGTAATACATCCACTCATAAGGCTGAAAGTCCTTAACGGACTCCTCCCATTCAGTAACAGCCTTGAATCCCGACTTCACCGGATCGATCTTTTCCGGTTCCCGCTTACCGGTGAGAAAAATATCGACCGGCATCTTCCATATTTTAACCTTTACCGTGTCGAGCTTCAGGGTACGCAGGTTGAATTCGACTTCGCGTCCCGGTGTGAACGTGTAGCGGTACGAACTGATTTTTATTTCAGGCGGCTTTGACTTTACGGTGAACTTTTTATCAGAAACATTTTTCCCTTCGTCAATGCGCACCGTACCCGCATCCTTCTGATAAAATCCCTGGTGCGACAGTGTGATTTTATATGTGCCGGGCTTCAGGTCCTCAAGAATAAACGACCCGTCCCTGTATGTAACATTTGAATAGCTGTAACGCCCCTCTGCAGTAATGTTGATGTTAACCGCAGGCGCGTCGATCTCTTCAATCATAACTTTCCCTGACAGCGAGGCGGGCCTGTACATCACCATGTTGAACCTGAAGGTCTCCCCGGTCTTGATCCTGTTAAGGCTTGCGCTTTCGCTTATGTACCCGGCCTTCGAAAAGTAGAGAATGTATGATCCGGGGTAGAGTTTTTCCAGCCTGTAGTTTCCCTTGCTGTCTGTTTTAACAAATCCCGGAGTTCCCGATTCCGAGCCGTAGTCCTCGTTGTAATTGTTAATCTTTATCTCTGCATCACTTACAGGATTTCCGGCGGAGTCCTTAACGCTGCCTGTAATGACAGACTCGGTGAGCAGCTGCACATCTTTTTTTGAAGAAGTAATATTCGCTGTTTCAGCAAAAGTAACGTAGCCTGGAGCCGTAACCTCGATGTCGTACCTTATCTGCGCGATAAAGTCATCTATCCTGTAATGTCCCCTGCTGTCAGTAGTGGTCTTGTAGTAGCCCACTCCCCGGTTCGAGTTCTTGATCTCGACCACCGCTCCCTTCACCGGTTTTTTTGTGTTTATGTCTGTAACAGTTCCCTCGAGGTACTTTATCTTTTCAATTTCGGGCGAGTCACCGTAGATCCTGGTGTCTTCCTGGCTCTTAACATCAGACAGGGAGCCTGCAATCACGAGTATTAAAACTGCGATCAAAGAACCCGGAATTACTCTACTGAACTTTTTCATAATAATCTCCGATGTGGTTATGTTTATTCATAAATTATTGAGGACTATCCCTATTGTCATTCCGGCCGGAGCAAAGCGTAGTGCCGGCGGCTTTCAGATGCCCCCTTGCGGGAAATCTTCATTATACAATCAGTTTATCAGTTAACCCGTTGAGTCATACGGATTCCGGTATTTGCTGATAGCAAAACCGGAATGACAGATGAGTATAAATTAACCTGCGAAATCCGTAAAAATCTATCTTATCGTTACAGCTCTGAACTTTGAATACCTGCAGTCGTTTTTTTCCGCAAGGGCAGTTACCCTTGACAAAGTCCTGAATTCAGCGGGAACGATCACTCTACCCGGCTGATCATCACATTCAATAAACATTCCGAAAAGAGCAATGTCAATATTATTTGGATCATCAACGGGTTCAGGGTACGATGTCAGGGTTACTATAATTTCGGTATCTTCAAGTTCAGCGGATTCTATGGGCCTGTAGCGCGGGTCAAGGTAGAGCGCGCCCCTTAGGTACTGCAAAAATATTTCTTTTGTGGATGCCGGCTCGTGGTCAAAAGCGCCGTAGCATCCGCGGACCTTTCCTCTCCTGACCAGGGTAATGAACATGCCCGCGCGTCCTGAAAGTTCAGGAAGTTCAAACTGGAACGCCGGGTCAGCAGTTTCGCCGTTCAGGCTGCGGAACGCACATTTTTTAAGCCATACTAAAAGTTCACGGCTTGCAGGTGTATGTGAAAATTTATTCCACTGGTCAAGTGCCGGGATTTCTGCACTGACAACTGACAGCGCAAATATAATGATCAGGAGCAGTGACAGTTTATTTTTCATTAGACCAGGAGTTAAGGAATATAAATTGAAAAGTCAACGGATATTTTAAACAGAATATACCTGTATACCCTGAATTTTCATGGTTGGGCCAGTATACATTCTGTCACTGCGAGGTATGAAATACCGTGGCAGTCTGTTTATGGGATTAACAATTTTATTAAATTTAATACATTTCTGCCTGAGCAGATTGCTTCACTGCGTTCGCAATGACACCTGCAAATCTTATCATACACTGTTATATATCATCTTTTATAAAACGCTTGACTGATGTTTTCAGAAGGTATTACATTCACTATATGAACCTCATCTCACTTCAATCGGGAAGCAACGGAAACTGCATATATGTCGAATCGGGAGAGATTAAACTTCTCTTCGACGCCGGTATCAGCGGCAAACAGGCGGCAGAGCGCCTTGCACAGGCAGGCCGTGACATCACGACCATAGATGCCCTGCTTATTTCGCACGACCATGCTGACCATGTGAAGTGCGCAGGGATTTACCAGCGCAAGTTCGGCCCGCGCCTGTGCATTACAGAAAAAACACTCCGTGCAGCCCGGACATCTTACGATCTCGGCAGGCTGGATGATGTTGATCATTTCATTTCAGGAGATTCCCTACAGTTCGGCCATGTGCGAGTGGAGACATTCCCCACTCCCCACGACGGAGCTGATGGCGTTTCATTTATTATTGATGACGGCGAATCCAGACTGGGAATTTTTACAGACCTGGGCCATGTATACGGTGACCTGAAAAACGCAGTAGAATCGGTAGACGCGGTACTGATTGAAAGCAATTATGATCCTGAAATGCTGAAACATGGACCCTACCCGCAGTTCCTTAAAAGCAGGATTTCCGGTCCCCGTGGGCATATTTCAAACATTGAATCCGCAGAACTGATCGCACTGCACGGGAACAGGCTTCGCTGGGCATGTGTCGGCCATCTTTCCGGTGATAACAACACCCCTGAACTGGCGCTGCAGACTCACCGCGAAATAAACAGCGGCATGACATATCATCTTGCGGGAAGATACGGCGTCGGGGATATACTCACTGTATAATGCCGGTGACAATAATATTGAACACAGGAAACAACAGACCTTAATGAGACGATTGATATCAGCCCTGAGATCATATATAATTCTGCCATGCTTAATCGGCAGCCTGTCATGTCTCCAGGGCGAAGGAATGTTAACCTTCGCAGAGGATAACTTCTTCGTTAAGCAGGGTTCAGGCCAGTGCGGCCCCACAGCCTTCTATATGATTTTCAGATACTATGGCGATAACAATTATATGGGTGAATTCACCGAACTTCCAGGTTGCGATCAAATTCTGCCGTTGCAGGAGGAGCTTGTTGAAGTAACTTCTGATTCAGGTGTAAGCAAATGGCTTGATGTAACTACTTCAGGTATAGGGATCGGGTCATTAAAGGAAAAAATCAGCCGCCTCACAACTGACCGGAATTATCCTTATTATATAACACAAGGTGACACATCTACAACTACGATATTGCATGAAGCGCGTTTTATGATAATATATAACAATTTCCTTAGAAACGACCTTCCTGTTATTATCCACCTGGCAAGACCCGCTCTCACCGGACACTTCATGGTGCTTGTTGGTTACGACCCGCGTCATAGAGTCGTTTATTATGTTGACCCGAACAGGGATGATGGTGTGCCTGCAGTACAAAACGTAGATCTCTATGATTTTTTGAATACACAATGGTACGAGTCCCCGGAGAACCCATTGACTGCATACGGCTACTGGGACGGGACCTGGATCGGGTTCAGGCATGGGGAATGAGTCTCTGAAAAACCATCTGTTATAATCCCGGTTACAATCTAATAGATGATTTCGTTTCTCGAGTCAACTATCCAACTTTTTATTGACACCACTCCGGATTATTCTTAGTATTTAAGCGGAGGAATATTTTATGGCTATTAAAAACATTACCTTTCCCGGCGCATTGATAGTAATTATTTCAGCTGTATTGTTGCTTCTTCCAGCAGAAAACAATGCCGTCGAGACCTATGCTCTCAGTCCGGAATACCTTGCATCAACCACATGGAAAACAGCTCCTGATGATGCTGAAGATACCATGGAGATTACATTTACCCATGATGGTCATTTCGAATTCCTGATCGATCTGGTGCAGACTCGTATTGATGCAAAAGGAACATATTCAATAAACGGCGGAAAACTTAAGCTTCTAATTGAAGATTCAAATATGGGTAAAGGAAATATCGGCCTGTCTCTTGACGAAGGAGCCATCCTGACTGATAAAAATTCACCAAAATTCCGCAGGTACCTCTACTTTAAAACCATTAAGCTGGAAGAGTTTTTCATGCATGTTAACGAACTGGTGCTCTGGGATACAGGTTCAGCAGTTAAAGAGGGTGAATCCATATCAATTCAGGGGATTGATGCTGTAACAATGGGCGTTAAAGAGGCTGTTGTTACAACTATTCTTAAGATGCGGGAAACACCCGATCCAAACGGTAAAGAAATACAGATAACCTACGTAGATTCAGATGACATCGCCCCGGCTATTGTAGTCAAGGCGCTTCCGAAAGGCCAGCGCCTGCTTGTACTTGCCAGGACAAAAGAAAAAAGCAACGTGGGCAAATGGAACAACTACTGGTACTATGTCGAGTTTGAACTCTATGAAACACGGAGAGCATGGGTCTACGGCGAGTTTGTGAAGATCAAGTAGAATCCGATTCATGCAGGCTTTTCGCTGGCTGTTGCATAATAAAAATCCCCTGTATTACCAGGGGATTTTTATTATGCGGAAGGGGCAGGAATCGAACCTGCCGCTGCAGTAAACTACAGCCTACGGTTTTGAAGACCGCGGAAGCCACCAGACCCCATCCTCTTCCATGTTTATCTCTTCAGGGTTGCAACCCTTGGAAATCCTGCGTAATCATTCAAGATTGAAACTTTGTACCCGTGAGCAGCGCCCGTCTCCTCGACAAAGGCGCGCTGGTCACTGCCGATCTCAAGGAGCAGCACGCCATCATCAGCCAGGTGTTCACCTGCACCCTCAATAATCTTAGCCATTACAGCTCTGCCGCTCTCTTCACAATAGAGCGCATTGGCAGGCTCGTATTCAAGTTCCCTCTGCAGCGTCCCCTTCAGCTCTATGTCAACATATGGCGGATTGGATACTATCAGGTCAAAAACTTTTCCTTTAACCGGTGAAAAAAGATCACCGTGTAAAAATGCAATCTTCCCGCTACCAAGCACCCTTTCAGCATTCTCCTTTGCGATCTCCAGGGCCATGCCTGAAATGTCCGACGCAGTGACAGTTAGGTCAGGCCTGGACTTTTTAAGGGCAACCGCAATTGCCCCTGAACCTGCGCACAGGTCAAGCACCGCAGAATACATGGGAGCCCAGTAGATTGCCATGTCAACAAGGAGCTCTGTTTCGGGCCTGGGAATGAGCACATCCATTGTCACAGTAAAATCAATTGAATAGAATTCCTTTACACCGGTGATATATGCCACGGGTTCGGATTCAAGCCTTCGCTTTATAAGTTTATCCAGGGATGCTATTTCGAATTCGGTAAGCACACGGTTAGCGTCAGTTATAAGTTTGTATCTTTCAATGCCGAGAGTGTGGGCTGTGATTACCTCTGCATCAAGCCTTGAGGTGGGAATTCCGGTTTTCTCAAGCCGGGAAGCTGCGTCTGCAAGAAATTCACTCAGTTTCATGACTAGTTCACTGTTTTAAGAAGGGTCGCAATTTCAGCTTTTCTAAGGGCATCAACAAGGTCACCCATCTCACCTTCAAGCACCTTCTCAAGGGAGTAGAGGGTAAGCCCAATCCTGTGGTCAGTTACCCGTGATTGCGGAAAGTTGTATGTCCTGATCCTTTCGCTCCTGTCCCCTGAACCGACCTGTGATTTTCTCAGCTCTGATTCCTTTGCCATCCGCTCGCCGTTGGTCTTCTCCAGGAGCCTGGCCTTGAGGACGCGCAGCGCCTTTGCCTTGTTCTTGATCTGCGACTTTTCATCCTGGCAAGTAACAACCATGCCGGTAGGTATGTGCGTAATCCTTACCGCAGAATCCGTAGTGTTTACAGACTGGCCGCCGTGCCCTGACGACCTGTAGACATCGGTCCTGATATCGTTCGGGTCGATCTCCATCTCGTCCTCCTCGGCCTCGGGCATTACCGCAACCGTTACCGCCGAGGTATGGATCCTCCCCTGTGATTCCGTTGCCGGCACCCTCTGCACCCGGTGGACTCCGGACTCAAACTTCATCGTGTCATAGGCCTCCGGGTTGCGCAGTGAAAAAATCACCTCTTTGTACCCGCCGAGTTCATTTGTGCTGGCGTCGATAAATTCAACCTTCCAGCCCCTGACCTCTGCATACCTTGTGTACATCCTGAACAGATCTGCGGCAAAGAGGGCTGCCTCGTCGCCTCCGGTCCCTGCACGTATCTCTATAAGAATATCCTTGCCCGAATCAGGGTCCTTGGGGAGCAGCAGGACAAGGAGTTTCTCTTTCATATCTGCCATTTTCTGTTCCAGTTCAGAAATCTCGGACTGGAGCATCTGGCGCATCTCAGGATCTTTTTCGGTTTCTATGAGTTCTTTATTCTCTGCAAGGTCCTTCTTCATTTTCAGGTAATCGTTGAACCTTGTAATTACAGGCGACAGGTGTGAGTGTTCCCTGTTCAGGTCCCTGAACCTTTTCTGGTCTGAAACTGTTTCAGGCTTGCTGAGCTCGGACTCGATCTCTTCGTATCTTTTTTTTAATTCCTGAAGCCTGGCATCCATAAAGTCCCCTGGATAAAAAAATAAGCGGTATAACCGCTTTTTTCAACACAGTGTAGTTTTTTTGGGGGCCTGTTAAGAGGCGATACCCCTTTGACCCCTTTTAAATATTTCTGCAACAAGTTGTTTTGCGTATTGCGCTCCCGGGAGGACTCGAACCACCGACACACGGTTTAGGAAACCGCTGCTCTATCCACCTGAGCTACGGGAGCCTTTAGAGTAGTACTATGAAAACATATGTTTTCGTTTTGAAATTATCACCCGCTGAAAATCACGGATATTCTTGACGATCACCCTGTCTTCATATAAATCAATTTTGCCAACACGGGTTAAATGTGTCAATTCTTTTTGTGCGTCTGACTCGGCCATTCCTGCCCAGCTTGCGATCTGCTGGGAATTTGTGTTAAGACTGATCTCGCTTTCAAAGTCATACTGGGGATTCTGCTCCGCGAGCATGATCAGAACGTCCATTACTTTTAGTGAAGGTTCCTCGAGCAGGAGGATCATGAGCCTTCTCTTCGCGTCATATATCCTTTTTGAAAATATAAGCAGAAGTTTATAGGCCAGCTGCGGATTCCCCTGGAGCAGGGTATCAAAATTGTCCCTGTGGAATTTCAGGACCCGCACGTGCTCCATTGCAATCGCGGTAGCAGACCTTGGCTGTTCCTCGAGGATCGCCATCTCTCCGAAAACGTCCCCCGGCATAAGAACATCTATTGTCTTTTCCCTGTCATTTATGATACGTGCAATCCTGACACGCCCCTTCTGGATAAAATAAAACTCATATCCGGGTTCATACTCGCAGAATATTATCTGGTTAGGCGAGTATTCCGCTCCAAATCTGCCAAAAAATTTTTCATCAAGTTCGAGCATAGTTTACCTGTTTTTCTGCAATGCCTGTATCCGGTCCATGGCCCTGGAATTTATTGAATCCCTCGGCTTCATGTTCATTACCTTGTTATAATACCCAAGGGCCTTGTTACCCTGCCCCGCTATTTCAAAAATACGGCCAATATAAAAAAGTGCGCCCTTCAGCTTGTCAGAATCGGAATAGCTCCTTGTTATTTCTGCAAAATAACTCATGGCGCCTTTAAGGTCTTTCATCTCAAACGAGCATACGCCTGAGTTATAATATGAATCAATAAAGAGCCTCTTTTCATTCGGCTTTAAAGGCGATGCCTTGGTTATGACGTCCCGGAACAATTCCAGGGCTGCACTGTAATTATTCATGTCAAGACTTGCCTCTCCCTTGTCATATGTTTCCTGGAGTGACGGCCCTTTTGATCTGGACGGTTCATCAAGACTGAAGTCACCCAGGTCATCATCGTCAGAGAGAAAATCATCTATTTCACTTGAAAATTCGGAAGCAGATCCGGTTTTACCTGCTGAAAACCCGGAAGATGGCGCGCTTTTTTTACCGGCAGAAGGTGCCGGCGACTCGTCAAAGCTGAAACCATCGCTGCTCTCATCCATGGAAAAGCTGTCTGATGCAGCTTTTTTCTGTGCCGGTGCCGAAGAAGAATCCGGTACTGCTCCGCCAGAATTGATCGTCCTGATCCTGTCCATGGCCAGCTTCGCGTAGTCCGTGTCGGGATAATATTCCATGTATTTTTTAAAGGCGTATATTGCTTTTGTAAAATCACCGATTTTAAAATAATGCTCACCTATGCGGAAAAGCTCAAGCTGCGGGTTTACATTGTCTGAATCCCCGAGAACGGTCCTTACTGTACGGTTTAGCCGCCTCAGCTGGTTGCTGAAAACGCGGAGCATTTTACGCACCACGTTCACGTTTTTAAGGATCATCTTTTCAAAATCGCTGAGGGACAGGGCAAGCACAACGGTTTCACCGATTGTCTGTGCAGTCTCTTCACGGGGGTATTTGCCAAGCGCGGATTTTACTCCAAAGAATTCACCCTGGCGGACTTCCTCTTTTAATTCTTCACCGGTATCAATTTTTGTGTATGTAAGAATGACTCTGCCGGATTTAAGAATATAAATGTATTCACTTTTATCATTTTCGAAATAAATGATAGATCCCGGTTTGTAAACACGGGTCATTATTCCGCCTTGTAAACTGCCGCCCATTATATTTCCTTCCGAGTATTAATAGTGAACAGGTAAAAATGGATATTCCTTTTTAAAGCCGACCGCCCTGTTTATCCTGTTCAGGAGCCCCAGCAGATCGCCAATAACTACTTTTTCAACTCCTGCAACAATAACCTCCTGGCATTTAACGCCAAGCGAGGAAAAAAGCGGAGCGAATTCGGCATCACCGTAAGCAGGCAGACCGTTGATCACCACAAGCCTTATATCGCGCAGGTCAGCCGCAACAACAGAGTTAACATACGAACCGCCCCTGTCTCGCACGACAACCAAGTCTGCTGTATAACCGGGCTTAATCTCACCCGTGTTTTTCAGCCTGAAAGCCTTTGCAGGATTAACAGTTACCATCCTGTATATTGTTTCGTCAGGAAGCTCCTCTGCATAAAGCTTTTTATATAACTTCTTGTCAAACATCATCTCGTAAAGGAGGTTTTCCCCGCCGGACATTGAAGAGTCGGTCCCTATACACACATTGACCTTCTTTTCAAGGAGCATTTTGATATTCGTGGTCTTATTATACATAAACATGTTTGAATCGCCGCACCATACCACTGATGCGCCTTTCTTTTTTATGAGGTCAATGTCGCTTTCGGAAAATGCAAGGCCGTGTACAAGTACCGAATGGTCACCAAGGCCTCCCTTCCTGTCCAGGACCACTATGTCCTGCCTGGTTTCCTTGTCAAAACCCTCGGAGCAGTGGGTTATGAACGGTATATCCTTCTCAATGGCTTTTTTATATTCCGCCTCGACCCCCTCTCCCCATGCAAGGTAAAAGGAGGCTATTGAATGCTCAAGGGCAAAATTGCGGATTGCCTTTAACGGAAGCATGTCATAAAACTGGTCTCCAACAAAATGCGGCATATGGTCCGAGACAGTGGTAACCCCTGACACAAGGTTCCTGAAAGCGCCGAGGAGGTAAAGGTCACGGTTTTCAATCTGGCAGCGCTCCTGGTAAACCGGTGCGCTTTTAAGGTCATTATCCCACGGGAGCCAGTTTTCGTAAGGGCCGTTACCGACTTTCGGGTAATAGTTTCCAAGAAGGTGATCGTGTGAATTGATGAGGCCTGTCGAGATAACACCTGAAGCTTTAATTTTAACAGGGGTACTGATATCCTTTTCACTTACAGCGGAAATTTTTCCGCCTTCAATAAGAATGTTTACAGATTCCGAAGTTTTGTCCGGATTCAGGATAGCCGCACCTGAAATCATCCATTTTTTCATTTTAATACCCTGTTTTTTTTAAAATTTAGAACATAAAAAATTTCAAGTCAAGCAAAATAAGCGAACTCCCGGATCAACTCCTTGAGGGAAGATATTCCAGGGGATTTTCCGGTTTTCCGGCTTTCCCTATCTGGAAATGGAGTATACTATCGCTGCTTATTTTTCCCAGGAGCGATCCCGTTTTAACAGACTGCCCCTCTCTTACATTCACCCTTTCCATATTTGAGTAGACTGTAATATACCTGTTTTCATGCATGATTACTATATACTTTCCGTAGCCGCGCATATACCCGATTTTTTTGACCACACCCTTTTCCGATGCATAGACATCGGCATCAGGAGTACTATTAATTATGATACCAATGGATTTTACCCCTTCATCTCCGTCCTTTCTGCATGTTTTTACTTTTTTCAACGGCCACTGAAAGTCAGGCCTGTTCCTGCAGCTCTTGATTACAGGTTTTTCAGAGGTTTTTGTTTTATTTTTTGCGCCGGGCACCGGTATCCTGAGTTTCATCCCCGGAATAATTTTACCGCTGCTGCATTTGTTTATTTCAAGAATAGAATCAGGGGACACGCCGAATTTACGTGCTATGCCATAAACAGTGTCGCCCCTGCGGACGGTATATGTATCTGTTGGTATTATGTCTCTATCGGCTTCTCCCCCGCGTGTGTCATACTTTCCGTATGCTGCGATATCCTTCGCCTTCCCTTTGCCGGATACGCTGTTTCCAGTACGCGCTTCCGTGCGCGTATTCATCATTGCAATGATCAAGAGAACTGCGAAGCAGATAAAAAATAAGGAGCTTCGCCTTTTCATTAATTTAACCGCCCTTTTGGGGCATACTAACCCTTATTCATATTATCGAAAGGCGCGTCTTTATAGTTTAGCATATTTTTTAATTTTTTGTGATTATAACAAATAAATGAAGTTTTGTATCAAATTTATACAGCTGCAGCCCGCATAGGCATGACTTGAAGTTTAATCATCGCCATTATTCAGCAGGATTATTCACGGTATTCATCGATTTCCCTGTTAAAATCGTATACCATGCGGGCAAGCCCTTTTGAGGAGTCGGACATCTCTTCAATTTTAAGTGTATTGTGCTGTGCAAGCTCGTTTATGCCTGCAATAGTTTTAGAGATCTCCTCGATTGCACTTCTCTGCTCCCTCATGGCATTTACGATCTCTTCGGATTTAACACGCACCTGTTCAGTGTTAATGTTTACATTTTCATTCGACGTAAGCTGCTTTGTCATGTGTGCTGAAATTGTGGTTACTTTGACGCCGATGGTTTCAACATCCTCTATAATAGAGGCAATTGTCTCAACAATTCCCGTGACATTCCGGAACCCGTTTTCTATCTCGTTTTCATTGGCATGGATCAGGCGGTCGATCTCCTTGATGCTTGATGCAGTCTGGTCAGCAAGCTTTGATATCTCGTCAGCAACAACTGCAAATCCCCTGCCGGCGTTACCGGCCCGCGCAGCCTCGATCGCCGCGTTCAGCGAAAGCAGGTTGATCCGGTCCGAGATGTCGTTTATTATCTGAATGACCCCGGTCATTTCTTTTGAACTGCTGCTGATTTTTGCCATGCTGTCGTTCATAACACGCAGAGAATCTTCTCCCGACTTTGCGCTGGCGGAAACATTAACAAGGGCGGTGTTGGCGCCTTTTACGACATCGTTCATGCTTCTTATGACCTCAGAGAGGTCGGTGATTGTTGCCTTCAGGATGTTCATGCTCTCGTTCTGGACCTCGACGATCCTGACAACGTTTTCAGCGCCAGCGGTTATCTCTTCAATAGATGCCGAAACCTCTTCTGTTGACGCTGCCTGGTTGTGGGTGTTGTCGGAAAACGTTACAAGGGTGGACGACATATCGTGCGAGGTCAGGACAAGTTTTTCGGAATTGGCTTTCAATACATTCTTGATAAAATCGGTTTGTTTCAGGTTCTTCTGCGCCTCGCTGTCTGACAGGGCGACACTCTTGTTAAATATTTTTATGGTAAGAAACGAAATTGCATACACAAAAACAAGTGAAAAGAGAGAGTCATTGAACGCAAGGAATGTTCCCTCTTTGAAAGGTGTGTCAACATGATTATGCGCGATCAGGTAAATCGAAACATCAGCGATTATAAACAGAGCGAAATTCAGCGTGAGCACCCTGACCGTGCAGAATATTGTACAGAACGCAATGACGCTGTACATGAAAAATATATATGTATGGTACGTGAGATAGGGCCTTGCAGTGGCTTCGGAGACAAGACCGTTAATGAGCGTAAGAGAAAAACCTGTCACAAGAATATTTGCCGCTACAGGAAATTTCCCCTTGCGGAGATAAAACAGGCTTATGATGATACCAACAAGAAGTATCGGCGTAACAACGATGGTCCGCAGGAACGCCTGGAAATCTGCGATGACAAGAAGAACATGAAGTACAACAAGGAGGATAAGTATTATTGACTCCAGTAAAAAAAGGAAACGCACCCGTGCCCGCGTCAGGTAGTCAGCCTTATCGAACCCGCCCAGAAACAGGTTTGAAATCCGTTTTATCATATTGTTATCCTGTCAGTTAATTTTGGAGAGATATACCTTTCACAGGCGTATATTGAATCCCGGCTTCCTGTTCCGAGTCATTATCTATTCCGGAATTAACCACCGGCTGAAGAAAAAGTAAAGCAAAAAAGAGTCCCGGCCTGATTTATGCAGAATTATTTGGCGGCCGGAACCGGCATTTCAAAACCTTCAGAGGCAGGCAGGTGTCCCTGCTTAACCTCCCCGCTATTGCACCTGAACTTTAACAAACCAGAATTCAGTACTGCCTGTTGAGAAACTTCACGAAAGATATTTTCCCCGGATCAGCCGAGAGGTCAATCCTTGCGCTGTCATCAACGCCCCAGTTGAAAGACCTGTATGGCCGGCCCGTCAATGGGTCGCCTTGTTCTTCAAGTTTCTCCTTGTTGATGATTGTGAGTCCGAAGCTTCCCAGCATCTCATGCTTTTATAAAGCGTCTATTCCTCCAGGTTCTGCTCTGTTGATGCTATTACAAATTTCCCGTGCTTTACATTTTTAGTTGAAAGGATCATCTCGGCCAGGGACTTGATTACGCCAGCCTTGCCGCGCAGTATAATGACCTCGAGGCAGTTGTGCTCATCAAGGTGGATATGTGTTGTTGAAACGATGTTCCGGTAGTAGTCATGCTGCAGGTGGTTCAGCCTGTCAGTGATGTCGCCGTGGTGGTGGTTGTATATCATGGTGAGTGTGCCGAATGCTTCTGCATCGGGATCCTCAACCTGCTGTGCCACAAGTGTATCCCGGATAAGGTCGCGGATCGCTTCGGACCTGTTAACGTAGCCCTTTTCAGTTATAAGTTCGTCAAACCTGCCAAGCAGCTTCTCTTCGATTGAAACTCCGAACCTGATGATATTCCTGTCAAGCATGCATACAACTCCGCTGGTTTTATAAAAATATTGCATTTAACGTCACTGCGAGGCATAAAAGCAAGCATTATAGAAACATCATGTTTCGTGCTTGCAGGCTGCCATCGTGGCAGCACTGCCGTGGCAGTCTGTTCCTGGAAAAATCAATTCTATTATATTATATTAAACACATTCCTGTCTGAACAGATTACTTCACTTCGTTCGCAATGACAGGAGTGATCTAAATCTTAACCTCTTTAATAAACTTTTTTAAGGATTATTTGTGAATCATCACAAATCAAAAATAAAACAACAATTCCTGCTTGTCAAGGTTATATAGTATTTGACTAATAGCGGTCCGATAATCCATTTTATCATGATTTACCCTTTAAATTCCATCCTTCCCTTATATGTTCCGGCTTGACCCGGATTAAGTAACGGGAACGGTATTAAACCCGGCATTAAAAATGAAATTCCCCTGTAAGGGAATTACCGTTTTTGCGGATGATAGAGACAGGAACCGGAGAAACAGAAACTTGGCACAGAACAATCCGTATGAATCAATTGCTGAAGCCTATGACTACATGCTGCGCCACGTGGATTACGAAAGGTGGTACCAGTACATAAGCGGAATAATGATATATTTTGTGAACAATCCCAGGAGCGTTCTTGAACTTGGCTGCGGCACCGGAAGGTTCGGAGCAAAGTTCTCGGCCGACGACTTTACCATTTACGGCATAGACAGGTCCATGCAGATGCTGCAGGTAGCGAAAACAAGGGCGTTCAGAAATTTCAGGATAATATGCGCGGACATACGGCAGTTCGCAATCAGCCGCAAAGTGGACTTCATCTTCAGCGTTCATGATACTATGAATTACCTGCTCGAACCTGGAGATATACGAAAAACGTTTTCATGCGTCAGGGAGTGTATGCATGAAGAGAGCGTATTCATGTTTGACATCACCACCGAGCACAACATCGACAGGTTCTTCGACAACAAGACATCCTTTTACAAAACAGGGGGCAAACACATCTCCTGGAGCAACCGCTACGACAGGGAGAAGAAACTTGTTATTTCCAGCTTTGTCGTAGATCTGAAGAGCGGAGAAAAATATACCGAAGAGCATGTACAGAGAATCTACACACTGGCCGAAATTAAAAAGATACTTGAGGATGAGGGATTCGACATAATCGCTATCGGCAGCGATTACACAATGGACTACCCCTCGCCAGAAACTGTAATGATAAATTTCATCACAAAGAGGAGCGACTGATGGAAATATTCTTTTACTTTGCCGGACTCCTGCTGGGCATATGCGTTTTCCTGTATATACTCTCGCTGCTGCATACCGCAAAGGATAAAATTTCGGGGATTACAAGCACGCAGCCCGGACCTGCAGAGAATATCGAACCCGGAACAATCTCTTTCCGTAAACGGCCGGCGCTCCCGCCAGGGACACGCATCTGCCCAATGTGCGGGTCGCCCCTTACAAAATACGAGGGACTCTACGCATCAAAAATCGACATGACAAACAGCAGCAAGCTCATGATCCTGGGATGCAAATACTGCTACAGGGAAACAGAAGATTCCGTAAATTCATGACGGAATGCTAACAGGCAGGTCGGATCTGAAGTTTTATATAGTCAACTGTTAAGATTTTCTCCTGTCATTTCTATATGTTCTGCAAATCCTGATTTATCCATTTTAACAATCCCCCCTGTCTGGCACGAACAAGGGGCTTCAGCCCCTTGTTCTATAAGTACTACTGCGCAGACATACCGCCGTCAATTGGAATAACAGCACCTGTCATAAAATCTGAAGCAGCAGATGAAAGGAATACTACAAGTCCCTTGATATCCTCTGCCTCGCCCGCCTTGTGCAGGGGAATAACGTTAAGCATTGCATTCAGCATGTTCTCCATGCCGGGCTTAAAAACGTACCCCATCATGTCCGTGTGGAAGAAACCGGGAGCGACACAGTTTACGTGAATTTTATGGCCCGCAAGCTTGATAGCCAGATTTTTTGTCAGCACCTCAATTGCCGCTTTGGATGAGTTATATGCCACTGCGGGGTGGGCGAGCTCATTCGAACCCCTTGATCCGAATATAGACGACACATTAATAATCTTTCCGCCGCCCTGGGCCTTCATGATGTTTGCTACCTTCTGGGTAAGTATCCAGACGCCGCGCACATTTACATTGAAAATTTTATCCCACGCGTCCAGCGGGAATTCAAGAGTGGGAGCACCCCACGTTACCCCTGAATTGTTCACCAGTATATCAATCCTGCCGAATTCCTTCATGGCGGCGTCAACAAGATTATCAATATCCTCTTTTTTGCCAAGGTCACATTTAACAGCAAGGTACCTGATGCCGTTTGCTGCTGCGAGTTTTTTGCCGGTCTCTTCACAGTTCTCGACCTTTCGCGATGCAATCACAAGATTTGCTCCTGCCTCTGCAAGGCCCTCTGCCATAAACTCCCCTATCCCGCGGCCGCCGCCGGTAACCAGGGCAACTTTACCTTTCAGGTTGAACATATCCATAACTTTCATAGTATAACTCCTTTACTTTATTCTGCGCCGGTGCCGCTTGAAAACTGCATACCTGGCATATCACAACATATTATTCCGTGATACTCATACTGCGGAATAAGCCAGTGCAGTAACATGGCTTAAAGACTCCGGCTTAAACCGGTTTTAAGCATCAATATCTGAACTGTTTACGGCAAGTCAACCTGTTTTATGAAAAATCAAAAATGACATTTTATTTACTTGCGTTGGTAAAATACTTCTTATATTGTATTTTACGAGGTTTTTATGAGAGATAAACAATATAAAAATCCTGTACCAACTGTTGATATTATAATCGAAACAGCGCATGGAGACAGGAAAGGTATTGTTTTAATTAAAAGAAAGAATCCCCCTTTCGGCTGGGCAATCCCCGGGGGATTTGTAGATTATGGCGAGACCCTTGAACAGGCAGCAGTCCGCGAAGCTCTCGAGGAAACATCTCTGCGTATTAAATTGCTCCGCCAGTTCCACACCTATTCAGATCCGTCACGTGACCCCAGGCTCCACACGGTAACAACAGTCTTTATTGCTGAAGCGAAGGGAAATCCCGTAGGAATGGATGATGCCTCGGAGGCGGCAATCTTCAGCCGCAATGATATACCGGACCAGATAGCATTTGATCATGCAGCAATACTAGACGATTATTTTTCAGGCAGATACTGATAACGGAGGAAACATATGGCTCTTTCCAGGTTTATGCTCGGAGCCGCAAAAATCACACTTGATGCCGTGTTCAAGGCATCCGCTGCAGACATTCGCGTCCATAACGTTGAAAGGATACCTGCTGCAAGCGTCATATATGTCGTAAACCACTTTACGCGCATGGAGACAGCGTTTCTGCCTTATATAATATTCAAGCATACGGGCAAACACGCCCTTTCCCTTGCACACCATTCATTCTTCAAAGGCAAGCTGGAAAAATTTCTGCATAAAATGGGTGCAGTCTCGACAAAGGACCCTGACCGCGACCTTGTACTTACCAATGCAATGCTCACAGGCAACATGTCCCTGATTATATTTCCCGAAGGTCAGATGATCAAGGATAAAAAACTTATAGAAAAGGGTAAGTACCTTGTCTACAACGCCGGGATCCGCAGACCCCCCCATACCGGTGCCGCAATCATTGCACTGAAATCCGAAATCATACGCCAGCTTATGAAGAAGCTATACAACGAAAGGCGCATGGCTGAGCTTGAAATATTTAAAGAGGCCTACAAAATAGAAAAAAATGATCTGGATGGTGTTATCGCAGGCTCAACATACATAGTACCTGTAAACATTACATACTATCCCATACGGGCAAGAAACAACACGATCAAGAGACTGGTCGAGAAATTTGCCGGCCAGGTTTCGGGCAGGACCGCGGAAGAGCTCGAGGTTGAGGGAACAATGCTGACCAGGGGTGTTGACATCGACATAAACTTCGGCAAGGCCATAAGGGCTCAGGACTACCTGAAGAAAACAACCATGGTCAGAGATATAATCAAATGCGGCAGGCAGACCTGTTTTGATGAATTCACATCTGAAAAGACCGTGAAGAAGCTGAGTGTTAAAATAATGCAGGAGTACATGCAGTCCATTTACAGCATGACAACCGTAAACCACGACCACATCTTTGCATATATCCTGCTGATCCATCCTACAAGTTCGATCCCTGACTATGACTTCAAGAACAGGGCTTCGCTCGCGATCGAAAAAATCAAGGAGCTGAAACTCACATCCTTTCACTCCACACTGCTCAAGCGCAATGAAAATATCGGTGCCGATATTTTCCATGAAAAATATGACAGTTTCATTGAGGAAGCGCTGAAGTGCGGACTGGTCAAACTAAAGGGGACCAATATTGTCCGGGTAAACAGCAAGTTTACACCCACGTACAATTTCCACAACATAAGGCAGGATAACTTTATCGAGGTCCTGAAAAACGAGATTGAACCTCTTAAAGAACTAACCGGGATGCTCAGGCGCATCATGATCATGCCGCCGTGGATGGTCAAGCGGATGGTGCATGATACTTTTTCCAAACTCGACTTGAAAATATTCAGGACTGATTACAAAAAGTATTACCGCGAAGGCGAGACAAGGACTGAACGCAACGGCGCCCCGTTCTTCTTCCATAACGTATTCAACAAGTACGGCGTTATACTCGTACATGGCTACATGGCTGCACCCGGCGAGGTCCGGCTTCTTGCTGAGAGGCTCTACGCAGCGGGCTATTCCGTCTACGGGGTCAGGCTGCGCGGTCATGGTACAACGCCGGAAGACCTTGCCCATATGCAGTGGCAGGACTGGTACGAATCGGTAAACAGGGGATATGTCGTAATGAAAAACGCGGTAAATAAATTCGTTATAGCCGGGTTTTCCACTGGTGCCGGACTTGCGCTCCTGCAGGCGGCAAAAAAGAATGAAAAATTCAGCGGCCTTATTTCAATCAATGCTCCCCTGAAACTTCAGAACATTAAGGCACGCCTTTCAGGCCCGGTAAGTTTTTTCAACACCATAGTTAAAAAATTTAATATGGGCAACGGGAAGCTGGACTTTGTTCCCAATCACCCGGACAATCCGGAAATTAATTACAGGCGCAATCCTGTACACGGTGTTGCAGAACTGGGCAAGCTGATGAAGGTTGTCGAGGAGTCCCTCCATAAAATAAGGATCCCGGCGCTTGTAATCCAGGCTGCAAATGATCCGGTGGTTAATCCCGAGAGCGCCGATGCCATATTTGAAAAAATTAACTCAACGAGGAAAGAGCTGGTAAAGATTAACGCTGATCGCCACGGGATTTTAAGCGGCGATGAACTTGACGAGGTCGTGGAAAACATAATCCCGTTCCTTAAAAAGGTATTCAGATGACTGAAATCGCACAGCGTCGTGGCGGCAGGGACACGGCATGCAGCGTCCCTGCCGCCACGACGCTGTTAATGGCCCCCATGGCCGAAATAACCACTCCTGCATTCAGAAAATGCGTCAGAAAATTCAGTTCTGACGTCATACTCCACACCGAAATGCTCAGCGCTGCGGCGCTTGCGACAAACGCCCTGTACAATGAACCGCTGCTGCTGAAAACAGAATATGATGAACCCCTGGTTTACCAGCTCCTGGGCAGCGATCCCGGGCAAATGGCGCAGTCATGTACCATACTTGCGGATTCAGGTGCGAATGCCGTTGATATTAACATGGGATGTTCCGCTCCCGACATTCTTAAAAAATGCCAGGGATCCAAACTGCTCGCCGACATGGGACTGGCCCGTGAAATTGTGAAGTCATGCCGCGCCTCATTCAGCGGTTCGCTTTCAGTGAAGATGCGTAGCGGATCTGATTCGTCAGACCCGGTCTACCTTGAAAAATTCGCGCTGATGCTGCAGGATGAGGGTGTTGATTATATCACGCTCCACCCGCGCCACGGAAAACTGGGATTCAAACGTACTGCGGACTGGCAGCTTGTCACACTCCTGAAGAATAAGCTGCGTATACCGGTGTACGGCAACGGGGACATTGGCAGCGCAGAAGACACAGCGCTCAGGTTTGCGCAGACAGGATGCGACGGGATCATGATCGGAAGAAAAACAGTTCAGGAGCCGTGGTTATTCAGGTGCTGCCGCGACCTGCTTGACACAGGGAGCTACAAAGTACAGGTGAACATGAGTGAAATATTTCTGGAGGTCCTGGCTGATATTGAGAAGTTCCTGCCGCCCGAACTTCACAAGAGCAGGATGCATAGGTTCAGTTTCTATTTTACTAAGAATTTTTATTTTTCACACGAACTGTTCCGGAAGATAAGAAATGTTGACAAACCGATGCAGGCAGCGGATATTATGAAAGACTATGCAGAGAGAAATCCGCATGAAAATATAAGGATCTTTAAAGGGGGATCGGCTGATGGAATACATGAGGGTCTGGACCGAACTTAACATTGAGGATGTTCAGCAGCATATAATCATGGTCGAGGACAAGTACGGGCATTGCCCCGGATGCAAAAAGATAGGAATTGAGCTGAAGGAGCTCTCAAAGTGCCCGGGCTGCGGCAGGGAATTCAAATACGTTACATCCAAGGACGCGCGCGCCGGAAAACACGAGATAGTAATGCGAACAAGAAAAAAACTGCCGGGCCTTGTATTTGTTGATTATGACGATTACGAACGCGTCACCGGGAAGAAAAAGGCCGAGAGCCTGTTCAATATTTAATCAGAAGGGCGATCTATTCAGTTTCTCACGCTCATACAGGTATTTCCTGTAATAGAAGAAGGCATTGTACTCATCTCCCAGCAGTTCATACACTGTCCCGATATTATACAGGGCCTCTACAAACCTGTTGTCCTTTTCAAAGGCTTTACTGAAGGAATGAATCGAATCCACATATTTTTCTGTAACAAGCTGGGCTATACCCAGGTAAAAGTATGCCGGCGCATAATTTGTATCAAGCTCAACTGCTTTCTTAAGATGGGTTATAGCCTTGCCAATTGTCTCCGGCTTGTACATGTAAACCCTGCCGAGACCGTAATGCCCCAGGCAGTAGTATTTGTTGACTGTAATTGTTTTCCTGAACGTCTCCTCAGCCACATCCAGCCTGCCTGACTTTGCGTATTCCAGGCCTTCATTGTAGTATTCGGTGGAATTTTTTTCTGCAGGAACTGCCCTGCCGCAGAGAAGCAGCACCAGCAGTAAAGCCGGGACTGTGTACCTGCTACTTTGCATGCGGGACCATTTTACGCAGGTTTTCGTAGAAGAACTTATCGATCCCCGAACTGAAAAAGAAGTAAATGATAAACAGTACCCACAGCACAAGCGTAAGCAGGCAGAGAAACTTAAGCAGCTTTTCAGCACCAATGTCATCCGCCTTGTAAAAAATACGGATCAGCGCCACGGGCCATATTATGAAGAGCCCGGTAAAAATAATAGTTAGAATCTCCCTGAGAAAATCAAGGATAGATACATACCATGAAGCCTTGAATGTAAAAAATCCCGCTTTCAGTTCAGGAAAAAAGAACCAGACATAAAAAGCAAGGATCAGCGTCGCAACAACCTTCCAGAATATCTCGATCCTTGGCCTGAACCAGAGGAGGATCATTGAAAGCCCCCAGAACGAGAAGAATAAAAATATTGATTTTATTACAAGTATATCGCTTTTCATATTTTAACCCGGATGTTTTTTTGGAGAGCAGGGAAATACCATCATTGCCTTTGCTCCCTGTAATATTATCGAATATTTAAGGTCATAAGGCGAGAAAAATATCATGCAGGCGGGTGTTTAAAGGATCAATGAATAATATGATAAAGACCGGTAAAATAAACGTGATAAGATATACCAGGATAACAGGCATATTCCTTCTTATCATATCCCTCTATGCCTGTTCCCGTAATGTATATGAATACAGCAGGCTGGAGATCTATATTCCTGCCGGAATCAATATAGAAGAAAAAGAGATCCGCGGAAGGCTTGCGGCTTTAAAGCATGCAGATGATAACGGTTTTACACTTAGAATTACTGTTTATAGTTTTTCACAGGGTGCAGAGATTATAAATTTTTCAACCGGTGACCAGTTCAGTACAGGGAAGGGTAAAGCATGGATTAAGGCGCTGGTCCAGGTAAAGAGCGGTGCCGAAATAGTATGTGCTGATTTTATTGAAGTTTCAGGGGAAGGCAGGGAGGACCTTCTTGACAGGTTCGGCTCAATGATTCTTGAGATTTCCGGAAAATAGGGGCGGTTCCCTTTTACTATTTTGCTGCCGGTTTAAATATATCTTCAGGCAGGATGCGGTTCTTTTCGTATTCGGCCTTGATAACGTCACCGGCTGATGTGCGCAGGTCATTGGCTATTGTGCATCTCCCCTCAAGCAGTACACCGTTTTGAATGATAAGTTCAGGTGTCCTGATATCGCCGAATACCTTGGCTGTAGGCATAAGAAGAACACGGCTTGTGGCATTTATATTACCAATAATCAGTCCTTCAACTATTACAGATACTGCATCAATTGTGGTTTTCACGCGTCCTTCAGCACCTATATAAAGCTGATCAGCCTTGAGAGTTTTGCCTTCAAAACGGCCGTCGATCCTGAGTGACCCGTTAATATTGAATGATCCGGTAAAAAATGATTTTTCACCGATTACATTACCTGATGAGTCCCCTGCCATTTTTACTATTGCCATAATGTGTCACTCCTCTGATTCAGCTTATTTGTTCATGTCAGATTGTCGAATATTGTCAACATGAATTTTTTATTACAACACTGCATGCTCATATATAGCGCCCAACCGGCATCTTTGTCTCAAAACAATGAACAGATTTGAGGATTGATGTTTTTCAATAAAAATTGAGTTCATTAACACAAACAATGTTCATAAAATACTTGATTAATATACCTCATTTTTTTTGATAAAACTAATAATACAGGGTATAATAAAAATAAGCAAAAATGCTATACGCATTTGTATTGCTCAAGCAGGAGGAGATCCATGGCGTTTAACACATTAAAACCGGTTCCACCAAGAATCAATTTTACGGAAAAATATAACAAGGACAGGGGTATCCTTGAAAAGGATTTTCAGAAGCACCTGGATGAATGGAAACAGACTGCCGTGATGGTGGTAAACCTTGCTAAAAAATACGGGAACAGGCAGGAGCTTCACCACAAGGTTTACGGGCAATGGGAACATTTTACATGGAACCAGGTGTCGGAAATGATGTTTGCAACAGCAGGTGCTCTCATAGAATACGGTCTAAAAGAATGCGACAGGACCGGGATATTCTCACCAAACAGGGCTGAATGGCATTTATCAGACCTTGGCTCGCAGCTTATGAGGTGTGTACCTGTACCGATTTACGCAACCAACACCGAGAAAGAAGCTGAGTACATTGTGAACGATGCTGAAATAAAAGTTCTGTTCGTTGGCAGGCAGATGCACTACGACAGGTCATATGCGCTGCTGGATAAATGCCCTTCTCTTGAAAAAATAGTGGTATTTCACCGCGGCACAAAAATCCACGACGACAAACGGGTTGTTATGTGGGATGATTTCCTTGAAACAGGCAGGAGGGCCGGGCACAGGGCGAAGATAGAAGAGATAATGTCGCGCGCTCATTATGATGACATGTGTACAATTATATACACATCGGGGACTACGGGCGAACCTAAAGGCGCGGTGCATACACATAAAACCCTTATGCAGAACTCCTGGGGAGTTGGACGCTATGTGGAGGGCCATGGTTATTTTTCTGATAATGACTCCACACTCTGCATGCTTCCCCTGAGCCATGTCCTCGAAAGGTCATGGGATTACGGAATTTTTTCCATGGGTATGCATATCTGGTACTGTGAGGACCACAACCAGATTCTGGAACACCTTGTTGAGGCAAATACAACAGTTATGAACAGCGCTCCGCGGCTCTTTGAAAAAATATATTCAACACTTTATACAAAGATTAAAGATGCACCCCCGGTAAAGCAGAAAATTTTTCACTGGTCTGCGGGAATTGCGAAACAGCATGGAGAGAAGGTGCTTGCAGGCAAAAGGCCCGGGCTGGCGCTTTCAATAAAAAGAAAAATAGCTGACAAGCTTGTTCTTCACAAGGTGCGGGCTCTTTTCGGAAAGAACATGCACCATGTCAATTACGGAGGTGCGCCTCTTAACCCGGAAATTGAAAGGTTCTTCTTCAACTGCGGAATGCTGGTACTCTCCGGGTATGGGCTTACCGAAACATCCCCGGTTCTTACGATGAATGGCCCGCATTGTTTCAAGTTCGGGACAGTGGGGCCATGCTCTCCTCTTGTTGATGTAAGGATCGATCCGGAAACAGGGGAAATCCAGGCAAAAGGTCCTAACGTGTTTAAGGAATACTTCAAGAAACCGGACAAGACAAAAGAAGCCTTTACCGGCGACGGATGGTTCAGGACAGGAGATATCGGAAAGTTTGACGAGGACGGCTACCTGATGATCACGGACAGGCTGAAGGACCTGATCATCACTTCAGGCGGAAAAAATATTGCACCGCAGATGATTGAACTGATAATGGCAGAAGATCATTTTATTGAATATATCGCTGTTGTGGGTGATGCTAAGCAGTATATTTCAGCTCTGATCGTTCCGTCATATGAAAATCTTGAGGACTGGGCAAAGAAGAACAGTATTGATTTTTCATCCAGGAAAGACCTCATAGCCAACCCTAAAGTTAATGAGCTCTACAAAAAAATTATTGATGAAAGACAGAAAAACCTTGGCCAGGTTGAGCAGATCAAGAAGTTTACCCTGCTTGAACATGAGTTTTCACAGGAAACCGGTGAAATCACACCTACAATGAAGATAAAAAGGAAAGTGGTTAAGGAAAAGTATAAAGATCTGATTGAAGCAATGTACCATTAGTTTATGCGTTATGATTGATCAAGGCCGCGCCGGTTTACGGTGCGGCTTTTTTATATTAATGATAATTTGATTGAATTAATACTTTACTCTCAATAATATCAGTTTCAGTTACTTCAATATACAGGGAGAATTTATGACTGTGACAAAAAGCGCCCCTCTAAAATTTATATGGGTTTCTATTGCCGCATCGGTTATTACCATTTCGCTTAAATCAACAGCATATTTGCTTACCGGTTCTGTAGGACTTCTCTCTGATGCGATTGAGTCATTCATTAACCTGGCCGCAGCGATTATGGCCCTTGTTATGTTGCTGATCGCTTCAAGCCCGCCTGACAGGGAGCATCCTTTCGGTCACCATAAAGCGGAATACTTTTCCAGTGTAACAGAAGGAATAATGATTCTGCTCGCGGCAATTGCAATCGGTGTTACTGCTATTGAGAGACTTTTGCGGCCGCAACCGGTTGAGCAACTGGGTATAGGTCTCCTGATTTCAACAGGTGCATCGCTGATCAATCTTAGCGTTGCAGTGATGCTGCTCAGAGCCGGGAAGAAGTACAGGTCAATAACACTTGAAGCTGACGGCAGGCATCTTATGACAGATGTGTGGACAACGGGCGGTGTACTTGTTGCACTTTTGCTTGTGAAAGTTACAGGGTGGATAATCCTTGACCCGGTAATTGCGATACTTGTGGCTGCGAATATCGTTTTTACTGGAATAAAGCTTATTATTCGGTCAGTGTCAGGGCTTATGGATTCGGCACTTTCAGAGGATGAGCAGAATTCTATCAGCAAGGTGCTTGATTCATGCTGCACTGACGTGATGAAATACCACTCGCTTTACACAAGGAGGGCTGCAAGCAGAAATTTTATCTTCGTACACCTCCTTATGCCCGGAAATTGGGATATAAGTAACGGACATAAAATCACCAAGGAGATTGAACAGAAAATAAAAGATGTCCTCAATAATTCTGATGTGTTTATACATATTGAGCCGCTTGATGATCCCGATGCATTTGATGATTATCTGGAGCAGAAATCTACCTGACTTTTCCTTTTTCCGAATTTTCCCTGATTGCATTAAACCACAGCCTTGCAAAACTCTTCAGCCCCGCATTGGAAAAATGCACACCGTCATACCTGTTCTCCTTTGACACAAGTTTGTCGGTATCCGGGCCGCACAGTACCCCGCCTGTATTGTTAATAAACTCGACCTGCCCCTGCCGCACCTCTCTGCTGATGAAGTTTTTACTAAAATCATTCGGCTGGTACGAAGCAATGGAAACGTACATTGGTGCTGCCTGGCCGTATTCCCTGAATATGGCCAGGAGTTTACCCATCCGCGAAGTATATGTTGAATGGTCTGTACCCTCCAGGTTATCCTGCTCACCCTGGTGCCATAAAATATGTGTAAGCTTTATATTGTGCTTTGCCAGGTCTGCAAGGGTTTCTCTCAGGTATCCGCTGCATTCCCCATCTGTCCAGCACTCAACAGAGGTTGCGCCTATGCCTATTGTAACAAACACCACCTTTTCATACATGCCCGATTCAATAACCATGTCTGCGAACCTTGTCCACACCGATCCCTTTGGACCATCAGCTCCCAGCATCGGGTCCTCTGCCAGGTAAAGATTCCCTTCGTAGTAATTGTATACTTCACGTCTTGAGGTGTAACAGGTCTCCCCGAAATTTGCAGAATTTGACTGCCCCAGCGCCAGAGCAACCATTACCTTACCGGAACCGGGCATAGACATCTGCGCAGGTGTGCGCCATGTTGTATCAGTTGCAATCCCATGGCTTAATTCAATCCCGGTTTTCTGCTTAACTGGTACGGTAAAACATGATGATATGTTTAGAACAAATGTGAACACAATTGCTGTTTGTATAAAAATCTTAGCCAGTCTTTTACTTTCATGGGCTGGATCAAGCTGGAGCCAATGTTCATGAAGAAATTTCTTTTCATGCATGTAAATGATCAAGTCTCCTTGTAATAATTCCCATCATATTATAAACAATTTGTGCTGCGGCAAAATCGGACACCCGTGAATCATTTCCAGGCGCCAGCTCGACAACGTCGAATCCCCTTATTCTTTTATCAGCAGGAATCGAGTCGAGCATCATGAAAAAATCATGCCACATGATCCCGCCAGGGACAGGCGTGCCTGTATGCGGTATTACAGACGGGTCAAGACCGTCAACATCGACTGAAATATAGATGTCATCGGGAAAATCGTCGGGAAGTTCTATCGATGTTATTCTTTTCCTGTGTATTAGTGAAGCATCATAATACTTTATATTGTTGAGTATCCTGTACTCCTGCTCCTCAATGCAGTAGCTGCGCGTCCCTAACTGCACAATCTCCGCGCCCTGCTCATGCAGCCTGCGCATTACGCATGCGTGTGAAAAGTCCGACCCGTGGAACTCGTCGCGTAGGTCTGCGTGCGCGTCAAAGTGTATCACCCCTGTCCTTCCGAAATGTTTTTTCATGGCCATCACGGGAGCGTAGGACACAGTATGTTCGCCGCCAAGTACAACCGGGACCCTTCCGTCTGCCAGGATTGATGCTGTTATCCGTTCAACCTCAGCGAGTACAATGGGCCCGCGCGCGGAACAGTCAACCGGTTCGCATGTATATATCCCGTGTTCAAGGGGAATTGTGATTCCGTCATATGCCTCAAGCTGATGCGATGCGGCCAGTATTGCTTCGGGTCCCCGCGATGTGCCGGTGCCGTATGAAACGGTTTTTTCGTAAGGCACCGGGATCACATGGAACAGGGAAGATTCAGGCGTCTGTTCCCCGGTTTCACTCTCAAGAAAATATGTCCTTGCCTTCTTCATGAAAGCCTCCCCCTGAAATCCTCGTATCCGAAACTTTTTTTATGCAGGACATCTCCGCTCTCCGAATCGTAGTAGATGATATCCGGAAGCTTTATGCCGTTGAATGTATTGGTTTTCACCATTGTATAGATTGCCATGTCCGTGAACACGACCCTGTCGCCGCGTTTCAGGGGTACAGGGAACGAATAATCACCGATAACGTCGCCTGCAAGACACGAGAGCCCGCCAAGCCTGTAGGTGTGCGGGTGCACACCCGGTTGGCCAGACCCGGTTATGCAGGGTCTGTAAGGCATCTCTATTACATCGGGCATGTGCGCCGCGGCAGATGTGTCCAGGATGGCGATCATCCCGTCGTTGTGGACTATATCGAGCACGGTGGACACAAGGAAACCGGCGTTCAGCGCGACTGCCTCGCCCGGTTCAAGGTAGACCTGGACATTGTATTTGTTCTTGAAGTTTATTATGAGTTCGCAGAGCAGGTCAAGGTCATAGTCAGGCCGTGTTATGTGGTGTCCACCGCCGAAGTTTACCCACCTGCACTGGTGCAGTAATTCACCAAAGCTGTTTTCAACTGCGGCCAAAGTACGATCCAGCGCATCGGAATTCTTCTGGCACAGGTTGTGAAAGTGCAGGCCCGATATGAATTCAGGCAGCTGCCCGGGAAAATGGCTGCGGGTTATGCCCAGGCGTGAGTGCTGTCCGCAGGGGTCATATATTTCAATTTCGGTTTCGCGGTGTTCAGGGTTTATGCGCAGTCCGAATTCTTTTATATCTGAATGCTTTTTAATCTCAGGAAGAAAATGCCTGTACTGCGACAACGAATTAAGTACTATGTGGTCTGAAAGCTCCACACATTCTGCAAAGTCCCGGTCACTGTATGCAGCTGCGAATGAATGCACTTCGCCGCGGAAATCCTCGCGCCCAAGCCTGGCCTCGTGGGGCGAACTTGCGCACGTCCCATCCAGGTATCCCGACACAAGTTTCGCGGCACTGAACATGGCGAACCCCTTGAGTGCAAGGAGTATCCTGGCGCCGGTACGGTGCCTGACCGTGTTCAGTGTATCAAGATTTTTTTTCAGCAGCACCCGGTCTATGACAAAGCATGGAGTTTCAAATCCGGAAAAGTCTGTCACAGGAACTTCTCCTTCCATGGCAGGCCGTGTTTATTCAGCGCATCCATGAACGGGTCAGGGTCCATCTGCTCCATGTTAAAAACACCCTTCCCTTTCCACAAGCCCTTCATGACCATCATCGCGCCGATCATAGCAGGCACACCCGTTGTGTACGAAATTGCCTGGGACTGCACCTCGGCGTAGCACTCCTCGTGGTCGCAGATATTGTATACGTAGTATTCTTTCTCTTTGCCCGATTTTTTCCCTTTAATTACGCAGCCTATACATGTCTTACCTTTTGTGAGCGGACCCAGTGATGCAGGGTCAGGCAGCAGCGCCTTAAGGAACTGCAGAGGAACAATCTCAACGCCGTTATACTTAACCGGCTCGATTGATGTCATCCCTACATTCTGCAGAACTTCAAGGTGCTTCAGGTAATTTTCCGAGAAGCTCATCCAGAACTGCGCTCTTTTTATGGTCGGGATGTGTTTCACAAGAGATTCAAGCTCCTCGTGGTAGAGCCTGTAGATTGTGTATGTGCCCACGTTTTCAGGACATTCAAAAGTTTTTTTCATGGACATGGGAGGAGTTTCTACAAAGTCGCCATTCTCCCAGTGCCTGCACTCTGCGGTTACCTCGCGGATATTTATTTCGGGATTGAAGTTCGTGGCAAAGTGCTTGCCGTGGCTTCCGCCGTTCACGTCAATTATATCGAGTTCTGTGATTTCATCGAAATGGTGTTTCAGCGCGTACGCGGTGTACACGTTGGTCACGCCCGGATCAAACCCTGAACCGAGAAGGGCCATGAGCCCCGCTTTTTCAAAACGCTCCTGGTACGCCCACTGCCAGGCGTAGCAGAACCTTGCCTCGTCGCGCGGCTCGTAGTTGGCAGTGTCAACATAATGTACGCCGGTCTCAAGGCAGGCATCCATTATGTGCAGGTCCTGATAAGGGAGCGCCACGTTTATTACAACATCCGGCTTGAAGTCATTTATGAGATGTACAAGTTCAGGCACGTTGTCCGCGTCGACCCTGGCAGTACGTATGGGCCTTTTTATCTGCGCGGCAATATGTTCACATTTTGAAAGTGTCCTGCTCGCAAGGCATATCTCTTCAAAAACTTCGGGCACCTGGGCACACTTGTGTGTTACCACCTGCCCCACACCGCCTGCGCCGATAATCAGCACCTTTCCCATACAGCTCCTCCTTACTTTTCGTAGTATGTGTAGCCCCTGAGACCGTTATCATATGCCGTCATGATCTCAAGACGTTCGTTCACCGTAATCTTTCCCTCGCGTATGGCCTGTTCCGCCATTTCACGGAAATCCACAAGCATCTGCCGCGGATTGTACTCGACGTATGAAAGGACATCGGCCACTGTATCACCCTCAATCTCGCGCACTATGTCGTACTGCCCGTTGGGATTTATCCTGACGCTGGCAACATTAGTGTCGCCGAAGAGGTTGTGCAGGTCGCCCAGGGTCTCCTGGTACGCCCCCACAATGAATATCCCCAGGTAGTATTCGCTCTCCTCTGTAAATTCATGCAGCTGGAGTGTGTGGCGCACATCGTGCATATCAATAAAACTGTCGATCTTGCCGTCGCAGTCGCATGTTATGTCAGCAATAACGGCATTGCGCGTTGGTATCTCAGCCAGCCTGTGTATGGGCATTATGGGGAAGAGCTGGTTGATTGCCCAGCTGTCCGGAACTGACTGGAACACGGAAAAGTTGCCGTAGTATATGTCAGCAATTGCCAGTTCAATCTCGGAGAGGTCCGGGGGAAACGGTTTCATTTTTTTCTTTTCATTTGCAATGACGTTCATGATGTACCAGAAAATTGTTTCGGCAAATGAACGTTCTCTTAAACTTATTTTTCCGTGTTTGAACAGCTCGCGCACCTCGTCCCTGTAGTAAAGGGCGTCGTTGTAGCACTCCTGTATATTTTTCAGTGTCAGGGTGGTGAGTATATAGTATAAATTTTTCACAAGGTCATGCGCGCCCTCCGGGGGATTCTCCGGTATCTGCGCCACTTCAAACCTGGCAACGTCAAGCACGTTGAACACGAGCACAGAATAGTAGGCAACAGTTGCCCTCCCCGATTCGGTTACTATTGTGGGGTGTGAAATCTTCTCCTCGTTCATAGTGGAGAGTACGATTTCAATTATATCAACACAGTATTCATCAATTGAGTAGTTGCGGCTGCTTGTGAAATTGGTATTCGAGCCGTCATAGTCCACTGCAAGTCCGCCGCCAAGGTCAAGGTAGCCCATGGGCGCGCCCTCTTTCACAAGGCCTGCGTAAATCCTTGTGGCCTCAACAACGGCAGAACGTATGTCGCGGATGTTCGGTATCTGCGAACCAAGGTGGTAGTGCAGGAGCTGGAGGCAGTCAAGCATGTTCTTGTTCTTCAGCAGGTCCACGGCTTCGATAACCTGCGTCGTGTTAAGCCCGAATATACTCCTGTCGCCGCCGGATTCCGTCCAGTGCCCCCCGGCCTTTGAAGAGAGTTTGATCCTGATCCCCAGGTTAGGCTTGATCTTCAGCTTCTCGGATCTCTGCAGTATCAGTTCGATTTCGCCCGGGATCTCCACCACGAAGAAGCACTTGAATCCCATCTTTACCGCGTAAAGGCCCAGGTCAATGAACTCCTCGTCCTTGTAGCCGTTGCATATGAGGCACGCCTCGCGGTCACGCAGTATCGAAAGCGCTGCGATCAGCTCGGCCTTGCTCCCTACCTCAAGCCCGTGGTGGTAGCGCTGCCCGAACCTTGCAACCTCCTCGACAACCTGCTGCTGCTGGTTTACCTTGATGGGGTATACGCCCCGGTACTCTCCCTGGTAGTTCCACTCCTTCATTGCTTTTTTAAAGGATTCATTAATCCGGGAGATCTGGGCATCCAGGATATTTTCAAAGCGCAGCAGGACAGGCATGTCCAGCCCGCGCTGTTTCAGTCCTGATATTATATCCATAAGGCTGACCTGCGCGTCTGACTTGGACCCGAAAGGGGAGATGTTCACCTCGCCCGACTGCGATATGTTAAAATAGCCGGCGCCCCAGCTTTTAATGGCGTAAAGTTCTTCGGATTTGTCAATAGTCCAGCGACCCAGCAGCTCTTTTTTGATCATGTAACCGCCCCCCTGCGAGATGATGTAAAGCCATGTGAAACGATTGTCCCGGGAAACGGGAAGGATAAAGAACATTTTGGTACACGGCCATATTTTACAATAAAAAAAAGACAGGATCAAACAAAAATTAAGGGCGGTCACAAAAACTCCGTTTTTGAGTTCGCAGCGGATAAGGGGACCTGTAATGTCTCGTTATCTCAACAAGCGGGTAAAAAAACAACGGTAATGATCCATAGGCAGTAAACATCCACATTGATGCCGGGCACAGGGCATCCTGGTTAACCTTACCTGAAACTGCCTGCTGCAGAAAAGTCATGAAGACATCCCAGCCGATTCCAATGAATGCAAAAATTATGATACGGAAAACAAGCCCCTGTTTAAACTCTTCAAATGATAAAATTTTTTTCATAGTCATATCGACCCCGTCATAAATTTTTTATTCAGTTATAAACCTGCTAAAAGCAGGCAGATTCCACCGGCTGTCCCTGACTATTATATATGATTATTTTATGCGACATAATATTTTTTTCTAAACCGGGATCCATATCTGCCGATAAACATAAAAGAGAATAACCGGTTTAGTCATGAATAAATTCAAAGCGGCATATATATCCATATTCCTGTCTGCGGCAATAGCCCTGACACTGACTGCTGACGCGTCGGTGACTGCAGGCCGGCTCCAGAGCCTTGTGCTTGACCGCAACCCGGTGCTTAAATCTATCCGCGATGACGTAAAGCGCACCCTGTACACAGTAAAAAGCAGGCGCCCTGAGTCCGAACTCCCCGAACTTAAATTTTACACATACAGGCTTCAGGGAAAAGAGAACTTCTGGATAGTCCTCTCAAAATGTTCGCTCGACATGGATACGCTCATGTCAGTGAACAATCTCACATCACCCTACCAGGTGGGGCCGGGAACCGTGCTCTACATCCCCAACATGAGGGGAGTTATAGTCCAGGGAAAAGAGAAGGAACTCATAAAAAGGATCCTCCTTGAAGAAAAGATTGAAACCAGGTACCTGAAAGCTATAAACAGGACCGCGACCCTTGATAAAAAATTTATTTTTATTCCGTGCGGCAAGGTATCTAAACTTGAAAGGTCTCTTTTCCTCGGCACAGCTTTCCTGTCTCCGCTGAACGGCGGTAAAAAGACATCTGAATTCGGCACACGTAAAGACCCGTTCAACTCCAAACGAAAAGAATTTCATAAGGGAATCGATGTGGCATGCGAACCCGGAACAGGCATCCGTGCATCGCGTAACGGCAGGGTCGTTTTCAGCGGCTGGGAAGAGGGGTATGGCAACCTTGTAATAATTGAACACGAGTTCGGATACCAGAGTTATTACGGGCACCTGGGTAAATTTAAAGTCAGGGCGGGTGACGAGGTTACAACAAACCAGGTCATAGCGTTTTCGGGAAATACGGGAAGATCGACCGGTCCCCACCTTCACTTTGAGATCAGGAAGAACGGGCAGTCGCTCAATCCCGGAACATTTATACGCGGCCAGGGACTCTTATAGGCCTGATTCAATCTCGCGGATAAGTTCCTTCACCGCTTCATTAACAGCAACTGTACGTAAAACTTCACCGCGCGCGAAAAGGACCATCTTCCCGTTCTGGCCGCCCGCGAGTCCGTAATCGGCCTCTTTCGCCTCGCCCGGACCATTCACCTCGCACCCCATTACTGCAACTGTTATGTGTTTACCCGAAGTCTTCAGCTTTTCACTGAACCTTGCGGCAAGCTCGGACTCGACCTTCTCCGCGATAGAGAGCAGGTCAATGTCAGCGGCAGTGCGTCCGCATGTGGGGCACGAAATAATTTTGAACGGTGTATACCTCAGTTCCAGCGACTCAAGAATTTTTCTTCCGGTAACAGCCTCGTTCACCGGGTTGCCGGTCATTGAAACGCGGATTGTGTCGCCGATTCCGATGAACAGCAGGTGCCCTATGACAAGCGAGCTCTGCACAATGCATGACAGCCCGTACCCTGCCTCTGTCAGACCGATGTGTATGGGGTAACTGCGCGTTTCGGCCATGAGTTTATTGGCATCAATGGTGCTGAATATGTCCGATGATTTTATGGAAACGACTATGTCTTCAAAACCTGCATCCTCAAATATGCGGATATTCTCCATTGCTGAATCCACAAGGCTCTCCGCCGTAACATGCGAATACTTTTTACGGTTGATCGATCCGCCGTTGACGCCTATGCGGATCGGCACGCCCTTTGCCTTTGCAGCTGCCACAACCTCGCGAACCTTCCATTCTTCTCCTATGTTCCCCGGATTGATGCGGATTTTTGCTGCACCTGCCTCTATTGCTGCGATAGCTATGCGGTAATCAAAGTGTATGTCCGCCACCAGCGGTATCTTTACTGCTGATGCGATAGTACGCAGGTGCGCTGCAGATTTTTCATTGCGGATTGCAAGACGTACAATGTCGACACCGCAGCTTTCCAGTTCATGGATCTGCCTGATGTTCGCCTCTGTATCCTCTATGGGAATATTTGTCATGGACTGCAGGCTCACAGGGGCGCCTCCTCCGATGAGAAGGTTTCCGGCTTTAACCTGGCGGGTTACTTTCCTGGTAATCATTTATGTTCTCCGGTTACTGTCATTCCTCAAGGTTTACCCCGGTTACAACAGGGATCAGGCCGGTATGGCAGACTGATAAATATGTTGAATACACCCGGGCAGATAAAAGGTCAATACAATTACATGATAATTTTATGTATGCCATTAATCAGAAAAAGCGGCATCTGCCGCTTTTTCTTTCTGCGTAATGTTTAATCCTACAGGCTCATTCCGAAAGCAGCCCCAGCAGCCCAGTCCCTGTTGTCATCAAGAGCGTCTGTTACAATAAGGTCAAGGTTAAACTTGAACTGCTTGTCCCTCATGAGAGCAAATCTAAGGCCTGTGTTAAAAGCACCTCTCCATTCTGAATTAGCACCGCCCGGCTCTGTACTGTATGAGTAGTTTGCAAAGTCGCTTATCCAGTGTACATAATGCTTGAAAATCGAAGGGGCAAAGTCGAGGTCGAATCCCATTGAAAAATCGATATTCTCGTCATCGTGTTCGTTGCTGTCATCTCCCCAGAATGTATGACCTATTACTATTGTTGTTTCTGCGGGCATTGAGAAGAAATCTCCAGGGTATGTAGCAGCAAAATACAGCTGGTAGTCATTTCTCTCTTCATCGACACCATTTATATTCATGAGTTGGGCATTCCCGCCGATAGCAAGTCCCTCTGTGAACTCCCACTTTGCGTTCAGGATCATGTCATCGGTATCATCATCAGTGCCCCAGTCCGGCTGGTCATCATAGGCAAATCCGAATTCAAGGTTGGTCCCGGCTAATCCCAGATGCAGGAGCGCTTTGTAGATTGTATAATCCCCATGATCATAACTGTAATCATTGCCGTTAACATAATGGGCTGCTACATCAAGGCCTAAGCCTGATCCTTCCCACCCTGTGTGGGACGTAGGTGTTGCAATAAGACCTGTTGCACCGCCAAGGCTCGGGCTTTTAAAAGCTTCAGCATGCAGAAGTGTAGTGAATGATAGAGTAAATATCACTACTGAAAGCAGCGAAAAAATATTTTTTACTTTAATTCTCATTGAATATATCCTCCATAATAAATTTATCTTAATAGTAATGTCTCGTATCGATTATGCAAGTAAATTTTAAGTTTTTTGACTAACGGATTACTGTTCATCTCTCCTTGCAAAACATATTCAGGGAAAAAACCGGCCTGTATTCCAGTTTCTCCCGGGGCTGAAAGATTTTTTTGAACTGTATATAAAAGAGTTGTTCATCCCCGGACAGGTTATTATGTTTAACATCATATCGTTTAACCGGGGGATTTATGAAATTTATTAGGCCGCTTGTTTATACAATTATTATTATCGCTATTGTTTCCATTTTCACAATACAGGGATTCACGGAAACAGATCAAAACCGGTTGGGAACGATATCCTCAGTGGACAATGTTAAAAAAGAGATCTTTGTAAAAAAAGATAAGCCCGGGAGCGAGGTAATTACCGGCGCTAAATTTTATGCCCGGATAGACGGAAAAGTTGTAATGCTTGAAGCAGTAAATCCAATGTTTGCACAGGTTAAGTGCAGGGCAGTGAACGCATCGGATTTCACCGCGTTCAAAAATGACATGAAAATCTACCTGTACACCAGCGATATCAAAGACGAAAATTTAACTCTTACCGATGCGGAACTTGCGGAGAAGGAAAAGTCATTCCTCACAGCTGCGCAGAAAGGAGATACGGCCCGGGTCCGTTACTTCATACAGGCCGGGGTTAAAATCAACGCAACCACTGGTGAATTCGCGCCGGACCTTTTCACTGGATACAATTCACAGGAATCATCATACTTTACGGCTCTCCACCTTGCAGCAGTATGGAACAGGGCTGACATCGTTGAGCTTCTGCTCAATGCCGGTGCAGACCATACAACTGGCTATTACACCGCATACAGTTATGCGCTTAGCTGCAACAACCTTGACTGCGCAAGGATTTTCATACGCCGCAATGCAGATAAAGGCGCCGACGGTATTACGCCTTTAGTAAGGGCTGTCATCATCGATGATAAGGCGGCGGTAAAAAAACTTCTGGCAGATGGTTCCGATGTTAACGAAAGGTCCTACGTAAACAGGACCGCGCTGATGTTTGCCGTTACCGGCGAGATGGCAACTATACTCATTGCCGCCGGCGCAGACCCGAACCTTGTGGATACATTCAACAGCAGCGCACTCTGGAACATGTCAAACAGCGGATATATTGAACCTGTAAAGGTGATACTTGGAAAATTCCACGGCAGGGGCCTTGAAGTTGACAACCACGGTTCATACGGCGACACGCCGCTTATGCGCGCTGCAATGATGGGCTACACAGACATGGTTAAACTGCTGTTCTCCAAAGGTGCCGATATAAATGCTGTAAACGAGTACGGGTCAACGGCTCTTATTCTTTCAGCAGCCGAGGGCCATACCGATGTTGTCAGCTTCCTGCTGCAGAACGGTGCAGGCGTTAATGCGTCAAATACCAACGGCGATACTGCCCTGATACAGGCGGCGTACAACGGGCAGAAAAAAGTTGTCGAAATTCTTTTAGAATCAGGTGCAGATGCCGGCATAGCCGCCAGTGACGGTAAAACTGCCGTTGACCTTGCGCAAGAGAAGGGTTACACCGAGATTGCCGATATGATCAGGGCAAAAACAAAGTAGAGGGCACATCTTTTCGCGGGCGGGATAAAATTTATCTCATAACTACACATCAGGCGATTCCTGTTTATTCGGGGATGTTAACTCTGCCTTTTTTCCAGGAGCTTAATAATATCACGAATTTTCATAACTAAGGATTATAAATTCTTCTGCATGTTTCAGAAATTAAATAATATACAGATGTATCGCTGTTATTTGCTATGGCGTATATTCATTTTAAATTCCATACAAAATCCTCACTCCTTGAAATTTCCCGTAATTATTGTACCTTGAATTAATGCGTTTTTTAGACAGTTAAAATCCTTGATTAATATGCACAGTGTTGTTTATTAGCCTTTTTATGCAACCTTGGAGAAGTTTTAATGGAAATAGATGA
The DNA here is from genome assembly GCA_035403465.1 of Spirochaetota bacterium. Classification (GTDB taxonomy): domain Bacteria; phylum Spirochaetota; class UBA4802; order UBA4802; family UBA5550; genus JAAYBQ01. The sequence goes on from DAONFG010000002.1 coordinate 168,025, forward strand.
CATCATGACCGACGGGAGCGAATTCTCGATCGACGCCGAAATCCTTGAGAGTGACCTGGTCAATATTGACCACGTGCTCCCTGACCAGATATACCTTATACCCATACGGTACAGACCCATATTCCCCGGTATTGTGACCCCGCTTATTATTTCCCAGGGCAGGTTCACAAAGGTGATAGACAAGGTTCTTAACGATTCAAGGACCATTGGCCTTGTGCTTATCAGGGATGACGATAAGGGCGAGATTGATTTTGACGACCTCTACACTTACGGCACAGCAGCCCGTGTTCTTAAGAAAATAAATCTCCCTGACGGCGGTGTCAACGTGCTCATCAACAGCGTCCGCAGGTTCAGGATTATCAAGCCGATTGAAAGAAAAAAATTTCTCATGGCCGAGGTCCAGTACCTGAACGACAACCTCGGCAAGAAAAACAGGCTTGAGATCAAGGCACTTACGCGCGAGGTTCTTTCGCAGCTGAAACTGCTTTCAGACAACAACCCGCTCTTTACAGAAGAGATGAAGCTCACAATGCTCAATGTCGAGGAACCGGGAAAGATCGCGGACTTTGTGACCTCGATACTCAACATTGACAAGAAAGACTATCAGGACGTGCTTGAAACGCTCGACGTCCGCCTGCGGCTTGTGCGCGTGCTGCACCTGCTCCACAAGGAGATGGAGGTGATGAACGTGCAGAAAAAGATCCAGCACCAGATAAGCGACAAGGTCGACAGGCAGCAGCGCGATTATTTCCTGCGCGAACAGCTCAAGGCGATCAAGACCGAGCTGGGCATAGAGGATGACGAACGCAGCGTCGAAGGCAAAGAGATGAGAAAGAAGGTCGAAGACCTTAAACTCAAGGGTGAAGTCAAGGACAAACTGAATGAAGAGATCGACAGGTTCATGTACATGGAGCCCGCGTCATCAGAATACTCCGTAACAAAAAATTATATCGACACCGTACTCTCGCTGCCCTGGAATACCGCCACGACAGATTCAATTGACCTTGACCGCGCCGAGAAGATCCTCAACAGGGACCACTACGGCCTCGAGGATGTCAAGAAACGCATACTCGAATTTATCGCGCTGCGCAAGATCAAGCCCGACGCACGCGGATCGATCATATGCCTGGTAGGGCCTCCCGGCGTGGGCAAAACCTCTCTCGGCAAATCGATCGCTGCCGCACTTAACAGGAAGTTTTTCCGCATATCCCTCGGAGGCATGCGTGACGAAGCCGAAATCAAGGGCCACCGTAAGACATACATCGGAGCAATGCCCGGCAAAATCATACAGGGCCTCAGGGTCACCAAAACAAATAACCCTGTTTTCATGCTGGACGAAATAGACAAGATGGGTCAAAGCTTCCAGGGCGATCCGGCATCTGCCCTGCTCGAGGTGCTTGACCCTGAACAGAACGTGGAATTCCGCGACTACTACCTTGACCTGCCGTTCAACCTGTCCGACGTGCTTTTCATCACGACCGCGAACACGCTCGACACCATCCCGCCGGTGCTTGCCGACAGGATGGAAATAATAAGGCTTTCCGGCTACATAGCAATGGAAAAGTACGAAATTGCGCGCAGGTATCTTCTGCCCAAACAGCTAAAGGCCCACGGCCTCGAGAAGAACAGCGTCAGACTGGACAAGGCCGGCTACATGATGATAATAAGCGGCTGGGCGCGCGAGGCTGGTGTGCGCAACCTTGAACGCAACATAGAAAGCATATGCCGCAAGACAGCAACCCTTGTTGCCAGGAATAAAAAAATCCCGGATAAAACACTTACCGAAAAACAGATAAGGGACTACCTGGGGATAGAACTCTTCACTGAAGAGGAAAAACTTGTAATAACCAAACCCGGCATAGTGACCGGACTTGCCTGGACATCTCTTGGCGGAGCAACGCTTTCTATCGAATCCATTGCAGTCAAGGTTAAGACCGGCGCAGGCCTGAAGCTTACGGGACAGCTGGGCGAAGTCATGACCGAATCCGCGAACATTGCCTATACTTACATCAACCACCTGCTCCAGGATGACGAAAAGGCACGGAACATGTTCGAAAACCTGATGATACATGTACATGTACCTGCCGGCGCCACACCCAAGGACGGCCCTTCTGCAGGCGTGACCATGGCCTCTTCGATCTATTCCATGATAAAGGGCAAAAAGGCTCCGAACGACCTTGCAATGACAGGGGAGCTTACCCTTTCAGGGAAAGTTCTTCCGGTGGGCGGAATCAAGGAAAAGGTGATAGCGGCAAAAAGGGTGAATGTGAAACACATAATTCTCCCCATGGACAATAAAAAAGACCTGGAAGAAATCCCCGCATATGTAAAAAAAGGGCTGACTTTTCATTTCGTTAGTGATATAATAGAAGTACTCGATATATGTTTTAATAAAAAGAGATGAAAGGAGGATTGAAAAGCTATGGAATATTTCAATCTGATGGAACTTGTAGTCAGGGACACTGTGGATGAAATCCTCGGCAGGGATGAATCTCTTAAAAGCATTAAATTCCAGAGAAATGATATTATCGCATACGTACTGAACAGGATCGCCCCGAAGTATGTCACAAGCGAAAGGGGGATCATCCACACCCGCATCGAAAACAGGATAAAATTCCAGGAGCATTCAGACATACTCTTCCTTGCATATGAGGCTATAGATCTTTTCCTCAAAAGACGCGGTTCAGAAACAGGTGCCGCACATCCTGTTGACACCAGGACAAACCTGCTCCCCTACCTTATAGGAGAAGTCCTTGAAGAGACAACACTTTCAATAATACCCGGCCTCAGGGTATCGCTCCTGCATGGCGAGTCTGACGCTAAACTGATGGAGGACGGCTGGAAAAATCCTTACGAAATTACAAAGGCTACAAGGGGATACTATCATTTCTGGCCCGAATTTGACGGTGCAGTAATGTCCGGCAAGGATATGGTTGAATTTAAAATAGTATTTTCACACGAGAAGGTCCAGGAGAGAACAATATCCGTTTCGGTTAAACCTAACACTCACAATGAAACCGGCAAGGCTGTATCAGTGCCGCTGGTGCTTCTTAAACTAAACGAGGGGATAACTTCAGATTTTCTGTGCAGCTGATCAGCTGTTTTTTTTCAGGGCCCTTCTGCCCTGAAAAAATTCACGCAGCATGGACGAGCTCCTTTCCTTCATCATTCCAAAACTTATTTCCGGTACATGGTTCATCCTGATGTTGCCGCACACATCAAAGACCGTACCGCACGCGCCGTATTTAACATCCTCCGCGCCGATCACAACACGCACAATCCTTGAATGAACTATTGCTCCAGCGCACATTGCGCACGGTTCTTTTGTTACATATAACACGCAGCCCGTAAGCCGCTCATTCTGCAAAAAAGCTGCAGCCTCCCTTATGGCAATAACCTCGGCATGCATGGTAGGGTCATTCAGTTCCCTGTTGCGGTTGCTGCCGCGGCCTATAACCGCCCCGTCCTGTGCTACAACCGCTCCCACGGGGATCTCGCCTCTCCTGAACGCATCAGCTGCAAGCAAGAGCGCAATCTCCATGAGCTCTTCATCATTCACTCTATGCTCCGGCCTTGATTATTATATCGCGAAGTTTTCTTTTGGGCACATGGTGGATATGGTGTTTATCCCTGAAGTATTTAATATCATCTTCGGGAGTGATTTCATCAATAACTACATGCTCCTTGGGGTAGCCAAGGGCGATGACAAGCTCAATCACGTACCTTCCGGTTATACGGAGGGAGTCTGCCAGCGACTCCCTGTCAACAGATCCGATTATGCAGCCCCCCATATTTTTGGACGCAGCGGCAAGCAGAATGGTCTGGGCTGCGATGCCATGGTCCCACTTAACATTTTTGGAAACCAGGGCATCGGACAGTATGACTATATACGCTGATGGTCTTTCACCCTCATCTGGACCGTTCCAGTCTTTCAGGTATGCCGCCCACCTGCAGTGGGGGAAAACCTTCACCTTATCTTTATCTGTAACAATTATATACCTTAGTGGCTGAAGGTTCTGGGCAGAGGGAGTCATCCTTGCGCAGTCAACCATGTATTCGAGTTCTTCAACAGTAATTACTTTATTTTCGTAGAAACGCCTGTAGCTCCTGCTCCTCTTGACTATGTCTCGAAAATCCTCCATATTCATCACCTCTCCAGTGTTGTATATTTCTATTCTTTCCGGGCAAAGCGGCTTCTGTATAAAACAAGTGAAATGATACCGGGCTTTACGGGAATATCTGCATTATATAGTGAAAACCGAATTTAAGGGAACTGTATAAATATTTATATGCCGGATAAAAAACTGTCAATAAGTTTAACAAAGTAACAGTAAAAACAGTTAATATTCAATAATAATGCCGGAATATACATGTTGTTACTGTATCTCTATCAGCATTCAGCCTCAAATTACGGAAGTATCCACTTAAACTGTTTATTCAGAACAAATTATGTGCAGTCGGGCAGGTCACACATTACGATCATTCAATTCTTTGATTGAATAAAATTCCGGGAGGATCAATCTATATCAATTACAGAGCGTATCCTGGATGCCAGAGTTTCCAGCGAGAATGGTTTCTGTATTAAGTACACCCCTTCAAAAAGGATACCATGGTGCGCAATTATATCATCAGTGTAACCCGACATATACAGGCATTTAATGTCCGGCTTGATCCCTGCAATTTTCTCATGCAGAGCCCTGCCGTTTATGCCGGGGAGAACAACATCAGAGAGAAGCAGGTGAATCTTCCCGCTGTATCCGGCAGCAATAGCTATACCCTCACCGGGGTTTTTCGCTGATAGAACATTGTAACCCAGTTTCGTCAGAAGATTAACAGCAAGGTTCAGGACAGACTTTTCATCTTCAACAATAAGTATTGTTTCTTTGCCCCTTATAATCTCCCTCTTTTCACTTCTCCTGATTTTTTCTGTATTCTCATCACCATACCTGGGAAGATATATTCTGAATGTAGTGCCGACCCCGGGCTCGCTGTATGCATGTATAAAACCAGAATTCTGATGAACTATGCCATATACAGTTGCAAGTCCCAGGCCTGTTCCAAGCCCTTCCCCTTTTGTCGTAAAAAACGGTTCAAAGATATTGGCCAGGGTCTCTCTGTCCATACCGCTGCCCGTATCGCTTACGGTGAGCATTGTATAATCGCCGGGCACAGCACCGGGAATAGCAGATGTATATGATTCATCAACCTCTGTTGTTGAAGTCTCAATTTTAATTTTGCCCTCATCGCTTATTGCATCACGCGCATTCACGAAAAGGTTAACCAGCACCTGGTCAACCTGCGAAGGATCAATCCTGACCTTCCACACGCTGTTGCCGGGACGCCATTCAATAACGATATTCTCACTAATCAGGCGCTTAAGCATCTTCATCATCCCGTTGATCGTGACATTAAGGTCAAGGGGCACGGGTTTTGCCGCCTGCTTACGCGCAAAGCCGAGAAGCTGGCGAGTCAGGTCAGCTGAACGCAAGCCGGCCGTGTGGATATCTGCAATTACACTCTGGTTCGCTTCTGAGATACTGCTGTCTGCAAGAAGCATCTCGGTATTGCCGAGAATAACGCTCAGCATGTTATTGTAATCATGCGCTATACCGCCTGCGAGTCTCCCTATCGATTCCATTTTCTGCACTTGTAAAAGCTGATCCTGCAGCTTTTCCCTTTCGCCTTCCGAGCGCCTTCGCTCTGTTATTTCATGCTCAAGTGAAAAGTTAATCCTGTGCAGCTCTTCGCTCTCCTTCATCAGCTTTTCACTGAGCCCTTTTTCACGATGGAACGAGTTGTCCAGCCTGTTAAGCAGAATGCTCACAGGAAGGCTTGATGCCAGTGAAAGAAACGACATATTTACAATAAACATGATCCTGCCCATTACCGGCTCACTGTAAGTAGAAGTCCATGAATCAAGTTTTAAAAATTCCGAGAAACACATAATTGAAAGCATGATCGCATTGAACCCTACAGTGATAAATGCTGCAGGGGTCCTGAAAATAAGCGATGCGGTAACCGCGCTGAATATAAGCCATCCCGGCCCGAAAGACGCTGGTCCGAAATATACAAGATGCATAACAAGGAGAGTATATACTAACACAAAGAGCATTACTTTTTTAGGGAAGATTTCAGGCTTAATAAAAAATACCGCTGTAATAATTATTATTACGCTATCCATGAATATAACAACGTAGTTCCCGGTCGCGATAAGTACCGGAAGCCCCACGAGCAAACCTGCAGGTACAAGTATAATCGACAGAATAAACATGAGGTCTACGTAATAGATCCTCCAATCCTCAAGGTCACGCAAATCACCAGTAATCCTTATGAACTTCGGGACCGCGATGTGTTTTTTAACTGAGCGGAAAATATTCACCTGATACTACCCTGTACCCCGGAGGAATTGTGTTTATTAAATCCTGATATTATCAATAATTTGTGCTGTATAAAACAGATCTGGCTCAAACTGTATATATTATCGGTTTTTTTATGCTGCCGGGGATTAAAAATTTACACGGGATAGAATCTGCTGTATTTTTCAGGAAAGCAGGAGGTTTTCATGAGAAGCAGAATTACAGGATTTATCATAACTCTTCTGGTAGTAGCGATACCTGCAGGTTTTGTCTGGTCTTCAGGAAAGGGGTGCCAGGTCTTCGGTAAAATCAAGTTTGTTGAATATGGTGAAGACTATAAGGTTAAGATTGTCAGCTACGGAGAGGATATCAAGGTTAAAATTGTCGATTACGGCGAAGACAGTTACGGGAAGTGGAAAATTGTCGAGTATGGCGAGAAGTACAAGGTTAAAATCGTAGATTACGGCGAAGATTTCAAGGTGAAGTATGTTGAATATGGCGAGGGGTGTGATTGAGCATAAGTCTGCATAAATATACCGGATTGATTGAGCGATCCGGTATAAACCATTTATATTATTCCATAACGCCTGATCACAGCCCGATTACCAAATTTATACAGCTCCAGTCTGTTTATAAAATAGTTGCAACATCCCGTTAAATTGTTTAAATGACATATACTCAGCAGTTGCGACAATCAAACTTATGGTTAACTAATGGATAGGACACTATTTAAACAGCTGCTTATCAACACCTCCATACTGATACTTATTATTTCAGGTATATCTCTTTTTGCTTCGCAGCCTGTACTTGATTCAAAAGTCCCGGTATCGCTTGTTGCCGCTGCAGGTGAAACCCTCACCTTCCCGGTCACTATATCAATCCCGGATGGATCATACATATATGCAAATCCAAAGGGCCCTGGAATCGGGAAGTCCACGACACTTGAATTTAAACTTCCGCAAGGCATCAGGCTTGTGCAGATAAATTACCCTTCAGGTGAAAAGTATACTCCCGCAGGCTTCGATGACCATGTTATCATCTGGAAAAAAAATGCCGTAATAAACGTCACGCTGTATGTTGAACCTGGCGTTAAACCGGATCAATACCGGATCGCTCTTAACGTAAACATGCTGCAGTGCAGGGATGTCTGCATACCTTTTGACCGCGACTATAATATTAATGTAACCGTATCCGGAAAGTCTTCCGGAATGAGCAGCATCGTTGATAATAATCCCCCTCACGGCGGCAATTTAACGTTAAATAAAACGCCGGACTCCCGGGTGGATCTTCCCCCTGAATTTTCACAACTTTCGCCGGTCTGCATAGACAAAAAAATCACCGGAATAATACAGGCTATTCTGCTTGGGATAATTGCCGGATTCATACTTAACCTTATGCCATGCGTACTCCCCGTTGTAAGCCTCAAGGTAATGGCTCTCATACACCACAAAGAGGCAGGCGACAGGCAGAGCCAGAGAAACCATGGACTGTTATTCTCAGCAGGCATAATAACAAGCTTTCTCCTGCTTGCAACGCTTGCCGCATTTTCAGGTTACAAGTGGGGAGGCCTGTTTCAGCAGAAATTTTTTGTTGCAGGCATGTCTGTTTTTGTATTTACAATGGCACTGTCGCTCTTTGGTGTATTCACAATTAATATCCCGGGATTCGCAGGCAGGGCTGCATCACGGCCCGGTTCAGGTTATTCCGATTCGTTCATAAAGGGTATACTTGCAACACTGCTGGCAACTCCCTGCAGCGGGCCTTTCCTTGGCGGCGTGCTCGCATGGGCTTTCATCCAGCCGGCTTATGTTATCTTCATAATATTTGCATCTGTTGGATTGGGTATGGCGCTGCCGTATATACTTGTTGCCATGGTTCCGGCTCTTGCACGATTTGTTCCACGGGCCGGAACATGGATGAACACACTTGAAGTCGTCATGGGGTTTTTCCTTGTATTCACATCGGTCTACCTTATATCATTCCTTGGGCACGACAGCGCAGTCTCAACGATGGTCTTTATGATTTTTGTTTCAATGGGGCTGTGGCAATACGGGAAGTTCGGGAGTATTGCGAACAGCTCCCGTTCACGTGCCGTTTCAGCAGCCATTCTTGCATCTCTTGTTACATCAGGTCTGTTTGTATCTTTTTTCCTGCTTGCACCTGCTGAAAACGGGGTAGAAAAAGTCAAGTTCAGCATTGAACAGCTTAAGGAAAACAGGGATTCAGGGAAAATATCAGTCATAAGTTTTACAGCTGACTGGTGCCCCAACTGCAAGCTCGTTGAGAAGACTGCCCTTAACACCAGGAAGGTCCGGGGAATATTTGCCGATAAATCAGTCGAATTCATGGTAGCAGATATCACACAGAAAAATTTACCTGCAGAAGAGGTTATGTCCAGGCTTGGAAGCAACTCAATCCCTTTCCTTGTTGTTTTCCCCCCGGGAGAAGGATTTATTAAACCTGTATGTCTGCGGGACATCTATTCCGCTGACGATGTCGAGAGTGCCGTTGAAATGGTTAAACAATACATTGATAAATAGAGGTTCTGTATGTCCGAACAGGAAAGTCACCTCATAGACGACCTGAGCAACCAGAAAGCGTTCTTTATTGATATGGACGGCGTCATCAACAAGGGAAACGCTCTGATACCCGGGGCAAAAGAATTCGTTGACCGGCTGAAAACCGGAAACCATAAATTTCTCTTTATAACAAATAACTCTTATTACACAGCATCCAACCTTCGTGACCGTCTTGCGTCCATGGGTCTTGATGCCAATGAACACTCATTCTTCACATCAGCCATGTCCATGGCGAACTTTCTTGAAAATCAGAACTACGGCTGCAGCGCCTATGTCATAGGCGGGCCCGGATTGAAGCAGGAACTTGAAACTGCAGGTGTACGCATTACAAAAGAAAATCCGGATTATGTAATCGTCGGCGAAACTGAGGAATACGACTACATGAGTATAATCGAGGCCACTCACCTTATACAGGAAGGAGCTAAATTCATTGCAACGAATCAGGACATAACCGGCCCAACCCCGCGCGGGCCTGTCCCTGCATGCGGGGCCCTTGTTGCACCCATTGAAAGGGTAACCGGTGTAAAGGCATATTTTCTGGGAAAACCAAACCCGGTAATGATGTACTGGGCCAGGAAGAAACTGAAAGTTCACACACGGAACTCATTTATGATAGGAGACCGCATGGACACTGACATAGTGGGGGGACTTGAGGCCGGCATGACGTGCTGCCTGGTGCTCACGGGTGTTACCTCGCGCAACTCCCTGAAAAAATTCCCTTACCAGCCAGATTACATATTCGAAACCGTTGCGCAGATCGATCCTGACAGGATACTCTCCAAATGGGACAGGAGATGCAGGAAGTAAATTCTTCGACATGAAACTCATGTTCCGGATGTGACCCATAAAGATAAAATACCCGCACTTGCCAATATCTCATTGACATTAATCGCAACTCTCCATTTATTTAAATCACAGTGATAATTCTATAACCTTTATTGGCATAATTATTTTATTAACCGCTCCTCATTTAGCGAAAATAATATTTTAATATGCATATAATAAGTTATAAGTTTATTTCTGAAAAATACAAAGTCATTAACCAGGAGGAGTTAAATGAAAAGGTTACTCGCAATACTGTTTTCAATAATGCTTCTTTTCACCATGGCATGCGGAAAAGGTGATACTGTAAAAATCGGGTTCATGGGCCCCATGACCGGCGGTGACAGCAACTACGGCAAGCTCATGAGCCAGGCTGTAAAAATTGCTGTTGAGGAATTTAACGCACAGGGCGGTGTTTTAGGGTACAATGTTGAACTTATAATCGAAGATGACCAGGGATCTGTTGAAAAAGGAAATCCTGCCATCGAAAAACTTGCAGGCATAGATAAGGTTTATGGAATTATCGGTGCTGTATTCAGTTCTGTATCACTCGCCATTGCGCCTAAAGCGGAAGCTTCAAAAATCGTAATGATATCACCTTCATCAACACATAAAGACCTTCCTGACAAGGGAGAATTTATTTTCAGGGATGTAATTAATGACTCAATGCAGGCTATAGTTTTCGCAAAATACCTCTACCAGGTTGAAAAGACAAACTCCGTTGCGATACTCTATGTAAAGAACGATTACAGCCAGGGCCTTGCAATGGATTTTAAAACCCAGTTCGAAAAAGAGGGGGGCAAGGTTGTTGCGATGGAATCAGGCCTCAAAGGCGACAAAGACTTCAAGACCCAGCTGACAAAAATCAAGGGTCTCAGCCCGAAAGCCCTCTACATACCAAACTATGTTGAAGAGATCGCGCAGATTATTGAGCAGGCAAAACAGCTTGGAATAACAGCAAAAATCTACAGCGCTGACGGATTCTCCAATCCTAAAATTTTTGAACTTGCTCCAAAATCCGCGAACGGCATAATCTTTACACAGATCGCCGAAAACCGCAGCCAGGTTAAAAAGGATTTTATAACCAAATACAAAACAAAATTCGGCGAAGACCCGGACATCTTTGCGCTTAATTCATACGACGGCGCGAGGATACTTATGAATGCCATCAAACAGGCGGCTGAAATCAAGGACAAAAAGCTTGTAATCGACAGGGACAAGGTAAGATCAATCGTTGCTGCTACAAAAGATTTTGATGGAGCATCAGGAAAGATCACATTCACAGCCAACGGCGACCTTGTGGCCAACATAGGAATCTGGACTTCAGAAAACAACCAGTACAAACAGATCAAGGCATATAAGCTTGAAAACGACAAGATCATTGAAATCAAATAATGATCATACCAGCCGCGGAAATACCGCGGCTGGTTTTTATACATGCAGTTCAGGATGTAACTGATGAATCTTTTTAATATACCGGCTAACGAACTTCTTCAGCATATACTTAACGGCCTCACCCTCGGTGCGATCTATTCACTGATTGCCCTTGGTTACACGATGGTCTACGGCATTCTTAAGTTTATCAATTTTGCCCACGGTGAAATATTCATGCTTGGTGCATATTCAGGTTATTATCTGTACTATTATCTCTGTACGCCGGACCAGGGTGGAAGCTGGGTCATGATATCTTTTATTCTCTCTGTTCTCTTCGCCATGATTTTAAGCGCGGTTATCGGGATGCTTATCGAGCGTATTGCATACCGCCCGCTGCGCAGGGCTCCAAGGCTTGCACCGCTGCTGAGCGCGATCGGGGTATCAATAATATTGATGAATCTTGCAGCCCTTGCTTTCGGCACAGAACCCAAAAACTTCAGCTACCCCTTTGACAATTCAGTCATAAACATGGGAACCACCAGCATAACACCAAACCAGATAATGATACTCGCGGTTGGCCTTATAATGATGGCGGGGCTGAAGCTCTTTGTCGACCGGACAAAACTGGGAAAGGCAATGCGCGCCACAAGCCAGAACCAGAACGTGGCTTCGCTCATGGGAATAAACGTTAACGTTATTATATCACTCACCTTTGCCATAGGATCTGCCCTGGCCGCTGTTGCAGGCGTGCTCATCGCTATGGAATACAAGGTCTACCCGTCAATGGGCCAGATGGCCGGGCTCAAGGCATTCATTGCCGCAGTTGTCGGCGGAATAGGAAACATCAGCGGCGCCATGATCGGCGGGATTCTGCTTGGACTACTCGAAACATTCGGTGTGGTTATACTGGGCATACCCCAGGGGATGAAAGACACAATCGCATTCTCCGTGCTCATTATTATACTGCTTGTTAAACCAAGCGGCATTCTCATCAGGAACATAAGGGAGAAGGTGTAATGACCGATTTTTTAATGGTTCTCTTTATCTATATAGGCATATATTCAATCGCCTCACTCGGACTTAACCTGATTGTAGGTTACACAGGCCTCCTGTCACTCTGCCAGGCCGCATTCGTGGCAATCGGGGCATACACCACTGCAATAATTATGACTTCTACAGGTCTTTCATTCTGGTGGGTGCTCCCCGTTGCAGGAATCACTGCGTCGCTCAGCGGTTTGCTCATAGGTATTCCTACGCTGCGACTCAAGGGGGACTACCTTGCCATTGCCACCCTCGGATTCGGCGAGATCGTCAAGAACCTCATCATAAACTGGGACAGCGTGACAAAGGGCCCCATGGGAATAAACGGCATCCCGGCTGTAAACCTTTTCGGAATTAAACTTACAATTCTGGATAAGCTCCCATGGATGCTGATTATATGGGGGTTCGTTTTTATCACGTACTATCTTGTACGCAGGATCGTCCGGTCCAGGATTGGCCGCGCACTCGAGGCTATACGCGAGGATGAGATCGCGGCTTCTTCAATGGGAATCAACACTGCCAAGTATAAAATCGGCGCGTTCATCACAGGTTCTTTTTTTGCAGGGATTGCAGGGGGACTTTATGCGGCCTATACACAGGCAGTCGCGCCTAATACCTTTGATTTCATGATGTCGGTTATGATCCTGTGCATGATCGTTCTTGGAGGCCTGGGAAGAAATATAGCAGCTGTTGCAGGCGCGGTAATCATTGTCCTGGCCGAATTCACACCCAGGCTCCTCGGCATATCGAACATCATACCGCCTCAGCTGAACCAGATACTTTTCGGCCTTATCCTGGTCATGATGATGATATACAGGCCCCAGGGACTTATCGGAAGAAAAAAAATAAACTACGCGGCAATCGTTAAAAAAGAAATACTAAACCTGGAGAAATAAAGTGCCCCTGCTTTATACAGAAAACCTGAGACGTGAATTCGGCGGAGTCATTGCCGTATCCGATGTCAGTATCGAGATTCACAAAGGCTCGATTACAGGGCTCATCGGCCCGAACGGTGCAGGCAAAACCACGCTCTTTAACACAATCACAGGGCTGGACTACCCCACAAACGGTTATGTATTTTTTAAAGGTGAGGATATTACCCCGCTCCCCGCATACAAAATAACCAGGAGTGGAATAGCCCGCACCTTCCAGAACATCCGCCTTTTTAAAGAGTTGACCGTTTTTGAAAACATAATGATCGGCAGGCACTTCAGGGCTAACCATCCTTTTATCATCAAGAACAGGTTAATAAACTTTATCCTGGGACGCATACTCGTAAAACGCGAAGAACGGGACATATACGAAAATTCAATCAAATGGCTCAACTTCTTTAAACTTGGCGAGTACCGTGACGAGTACGCAAAAAACCTTCCATATGGAAAACAGCGTGAACTTGAGATAGCCCGCGCGCTTGCAACAGAGCCCGAAGTGATATTTCTCGATGAACCCGCAGCAGGAATGAATCCCCGCGAAACCGCTGAGCTGATGACGACCATAAAACGCATCCGCGACCTGGGCATAACAGTTGTGCTTATTGAACACGACATGAAACTTGTTATGAATATCTGTGACCGTATCATAGTGCTCAATTACGGAAGAAAAATCGCAGAGGGCACACCTGAAGAAGTCCGTAATAACAGGGAAGTTATTGAAGCATATTTAGGAAAATCCGATGAATAAAACAATTCTTCAACTTGATAATGTTCACGTCAGCTACGGCAGCATTGAGGCGCTCAAGGGCGTGAGTCTCTCCGTTACTGAAGGAGAGATAGTCTGCCTTATCGGCGCAAACGGCGCAGGCAAATCTACACTGCTTAAATCTGTCATGGGCCTTGAACCTATCACAGCAGGGGAGATCAGGTTTGACGGTAATATAATCGCAACTGCACACAACAGTGAAACCAAAGGCAAAATCCGGTCAATGCGTACCGACAAAATAACAGGCCTTGGATTATCCATGGCTCCTGAAGGCCGCGGCATTTTCCCCGAAATGACAGTTCTTGAAAATCTCGAGATGGGTGCGTTCCTGATTAAAAGCAAGTCCGAAACAAAACGACGCATCGATGAAAAATACGAAATGTTCCCCATACTGCGCGACAGGAGAAAACAGATGGCAGGATCACTCTCGGGCGGAGAGCAGCAGATGCTCTCTATTGCCAGGGCACTCATGATATCACCCCGCCTTCTTCTTCTTGATGAACCCGCACTGGGTCTCGCACCGATAATTATAAAAAATATATTCGACATCATTGTAAGGATCAACCGTGAGGAGAATGTGACAATATTTCTTGTTGAACAGAACGCGAAGATGGCACTTGCAATCTCGCACAAGGGATACGTCCTGGAAACAGGAAACATTGTTCTTGAGGACGCCAGCAGCAGCCTGCTGCAGAATCCCGGCGTCAAGGCCGCATACCTTGGTGAATAACATTTAAATTCTGGAGAACCGAACTGAAAAATCTAACACGCAGCGATATAGACTTCTTCCTCGAAATCTCCAAGTCTGCAGGCGACTGGGCTTTTGAATACCAGCGGGAAAATATAATCCTCTGCCGCAAGGATGACCGGTCCATAGTGACACATGCAGATATCTGGGTGCAGAATTTTCTTGTAAAAAAAATCTCGGAAAAGTTTCCTGGTTTTAGATTCATAGGCGAGGAAACTCCTTCAGACAGGTCAGTCCTTGCAGAGGACAAAGTTTCGGTTATTATAGATCCGATCGACGGCACAGCCATGTACAGCATGCACCTGCCGATCTGGTGCGTCTCAATAGGTATATTCCTCGGGTTTAAACCGGCTTATGGATTTGTCTATTCCCCCGGATGCGGCATGATGTTTCATGCAGACAATGAAGGTTCATGGCTGAACGGAAACAGGCTGGCCATAGACAGAAACATCGATATAGACAACGAGACCAATATCTTCTACTCATCAGAAATTCGTGACGTAAAAATAAATTTCACAGGCAAGGTGCGTAACCTGGGATCTACAGCTCTCCACGCATGCCTTACAACAGATAACATTCGCAACCGCACCCTGGCCTTTATAGGAAAGTCATACCTCTGGGACTGGGCTGGAGCAATACCGGTAATGGAAAAAGCGGGTGTAACAGTCAGTTACATCGACGGCCGCAAACTTGACTATGCGAAGATTATTGAAAATAATTATGAATTTGAAGATTATGCAGTGGCATACACATGCAGCGATTTTGAAACAATCCGGGAGATTTTATCCAGATAACGTTTTGCCGCAGAGGCACTAAATTTGTTAAGTATTTGACAAATCCGTCTTTAGCTGTACCGGTAACTTAATTGTTATCGGGAAAATTTATAGCGTCGGAGCCTGTATGACGGATTATGATGTCATGTAACAGTCATTTCCGCGATAGTTTCATTCTGACGAAATGTGCTTTAAGTGGATGGTTGGCAATGATACGCAAAACGCTTTATGCCCTGATCGATACCTGCAATAATTTTGTTGTGATCCACTACAGGGCCGTACTGATAATATTATTTCTGCTCACCATCCCCATGGCTTATTTTTACTCACAGCAGCGGCACGAAAACCATATCGGCATATACTTCGACAGGGATAATGAAGACCTCGTTTATTACCGGGAGTTCCAGGAAAAATACGGCAATGAGGAATTCATCATGGTTGTATTCAAGGAACCGGACATTTTTACAGTAAAAAATATGGATGTGATCAGGGACATAACCTCGTCCCTTAAGAACATTGACGGTGTGCAGAGAGCCCTGAGCCTGACCGAGGTTAAGGAGGCATATGGTGAGGCTGATTCGATCTCATTCAGGCCGGTTATCCCGGATAATTATACTGAAGATTCTTTAACCGGATTAAAAAACCGTGTACTTGCCGACCGGAACCTTGTAAACAGCGTTATATCTCCTGACGGTACAACGACAGCGATTTTCGCACAGCTTCAGCCCTTCAGGGATGAAAAAAAGAGACATCTTGTAAACACAGTCATTGACGAGGTTGAGAAAGCCGGATCCGGGCGCACTGAACTTCACATTGCAGGAGTTCCTGTGGTTGAGGCCAGGATGAACATCCTCTCAGCCAGGGATTACAACCTTTTTGTCCCTATAACTCTACTCATCATTTTTATTTTAGTAGCCATCAACCTGCGCAACTGGACACTCTCCCTTCTTACCCTGGCCAACATGCTTCTTATTTTTGCATGGGGCATAGGCATATACTGCATGGCGGGACAGACTTTCAACATGCTTACTGTAATACTGGGACCCATGCTGCTTACCACCGCTGTCGAACACTCGATACATGTCCTTTCCCAGTTCGAGGAGGACTATATCGCATCTGATGGAAGGAACAATTATGCAGATCTCGTCCGCATGACAATCAGGGAGGTCTGGATTCCATGCTTTCTCACGAGCGCGACTACTGCCATGGGATTCCTTTCTTTCGGCAAGGCTACAGTCCAGCCTGTCCAGACTATCGGTATATATACAGCGATAATGGTGCTGCTCGGTTTTATAATAACGATGGTATTTATGCCCGCTGCACTCATGTTCCTTCAGAACAGGATGCATAAACAAATATCATGGAAGACCCGGAACTCCGTACAGGCCCACGATAGCGGGATAATAATGCATCTGCTTATGAAACTCGTAAATTTTGATGTACGCCATTACAAACCGATTTCAATCATCATGACCGGACTTCTCCTTATCTCCGCGGCAATAGGTATCTATAAACTTCATTTTGAGACGAACACAATCCAGTACCTCACAGAGAAGGATTCAACAAAGTCCGACATACGGTTCATCGAGAAAAACCTCGGCGGGTCCATTCCTTTTGCTATAACCATACAGGCTAAAACCCCGGAATATGATTTCAGCAATCCTGAAAGCCTGAAGCTCATAGACCGGGCCCAGAGAGACCTGATGGATATAAGCAATGGGAAATACACCTATTCATTCTCAATCGCAAACTATTTCCCCGAAATCAACCGAGCCTTCCACGAAAATGATCAGCGTTACTTTAAAATCCCGGAATCGCAAATGGATGTTCTTGATTTTTACGAAATCGGTGACCAGGAGGTCATCAGCCGTGTAGTGGCCCCTGACCGCATGGAGGCCAGTATTAATTTTCAGACCACCTGGGGAAATAACAGCGATGCGCTGAATAATTTTAATAGCATCAGCCGGCACATGGATGAACTTCTGGGCGGGAATTATACCTGGAAAATTACCGGCCTTTCCACCCTGTACCTCAAGATGGAAACGAACCTTATGACTACACAGATCAGCAGCTTTATACTTTCATTTATCCTGATATTCGGTATGATGTTTTTCGTATGCAGGAACATAAAGCTGACAATCATCAGCATGATACCGAATATTTTCCCGATATTCATCACCCTGGGAATAATGGGAATATTTAACATCCCGTTTGATGTTGCCACTATCATGATCGGAAGTGTGACACTCGGTATCGTGGTAGATGATACAACACACTATATGATATGGTTCAGGCGCAACATGGTCAAGGGTATGACTCACAAGGATGCAATAGTGCAGACATTCAAAGACGTTGGCAAACCTACATTTATAACGTCGCTTGTCCTGTGTCTCGGTTTCGGCGTCCTGATGCTTGGGAGCATAAGACCTACCCAGTATTTCGGAATACTTTCGGCGTTTGCCATGCTCATAGCACCGTTCGGGGATTACCTTATGCTTCCGGCGCTCATATTGATCTTTAAGCCGAAGATTACAAAATAATAATGCTACTTCCCTATACAGAACCTGCTGAAAATTGATCCCAGCACATCCTCAGGGGTTATCTCCCCTGTTACTTCAGATAGAATGGCTATAAGCTCGTCCAGCACAAAGGCTATTATTTCGGGAAGTTCTCCGCGCCTGAACAGTTCCGTGAGGCCGTCCATTCGTTCTATTGCAGAATCCAGTATGTTCAGGACCCGCACATCGGCCAGGAACGAGTTTTTATAATCAACAAATTCACCGGTAATCACAGCCTTCAGGGCCTCTTCAAGTTCCCTGAACCCGGCCCCGCTTTTAGCACATACAGGTATGAACTCATAACCTGTTTCACCGGCAAGGGACTTTGCAAAATCTTTTTCCACAAGGTCTATCTTGTTCAGGATAAAAAGAGTTTTCTTGCCGCTGGTACTGCTTATTATTTTCCTGTCCTCTTCTGTAATTCCCGAAGAGGCATCGATCACAATCAGAACCACGCTCGCGTCAGCAAGCTTTCTGCGTGTAAGTTCAATTCCCATTCGCTCAACATCGTCTGTCGGTGTCCCTATACCCGCAGTGTCAGTGAGGTTGATCCTTATACCGCCGACCTGCAGCGTCTCACGTATCAGGTCACGTGTTGTCCCCGGGATGTCCGACACAAGCGCCCGCTCCTCGTTCAGAATCAGGTTCATCAGGCTGGATTTCCCGACGTTGGGACGTCCTGCCAGGATCACGTCAAGGCCCTGCGAAGCCTTTTTCCCTTCGCCGCACCTTCTCCGTATGTCTGCAAGCGATTCTTCAACGGACTTAACCATCTCCATTGCATTCTCATATGACACGAACTCAATTTCCTGGTCAGAAAAATCTATCCCCGCCTCTATATCCGCCTTGAGAAGAACAAGCTGTTCGCGCAAGGATTGCACCGCGACTTTAAGCGACCCGTGCATCTGGTTTAGCGAAGCGCTTATCTCCCACTCACTCCTTGCGTTTATCAGGCTGTTTATAGCCTCCGCAGCTGTAAGGTCCATCCTGCCGTTCAGGAAACCGCGCTTTGAAAACTCGCCGGGTTCAGCGGCCCGCACTCCATGTTTAAAAAGAAGCCGCAGGATACTGCTGACCACAAGCGGGTTCCCGTGACAGAAAATCTCCGCCATATCCTCGCCTGTAAAGCTTGCCGGACCCTGGTAATAAACGAGAATCACATCATCAACCAGCGCATCACCGTTAATGACCGAACCGTAAGCCGCGTACCTGTTTTTTATTAAGTCACTTCTACTGAAGATGGAGCATGCGGCCCTGTATGATCCAGGACCGCTTACCCGTATGACCGCTATGGAGGAATTGACCGGCGCAGATGCCGGCGCGCAGATTGTATCGCTGAACATTATTTTTTATTAGCAGGGGATATCCTGATCTTTCTATATATTCCCTGCCCTTCACTCTTTGTAACAACACGTTTGTCGTTCTGAAGGGTAAGGTGTATAAGTCGTCTTTCAAACGGGTTCATCGGCTCAAGCGTAAGTGGCCTTCCGGACTTGACTACCTTGATCGCCATGTCCCTTGACATTTTTTTCAGAGCCTTCTCTCTTTTATCCCTGTATGCCTCTATGTCGAGTATGATCTTCTTCTCGCTCCCTGTGGTATTGTTGATCATGAGGTTAACCATGAACTGAAGCGCTTCGAGAGTCTTTCCTTTTTTACCAATAATGAGGCCTGAACTGGTTTTGCTCTCCAGTTCAACATAAACCTTGGTCTCGCCCTCCTTGATGTCTTTGACAGAACCATCGATATTCATTTTATCAAGAAGTGTTTCCAGTATCTCCCTGACCTTGTCTCCTACATCCTCACCACTCTCATTGTAATAAATCCTGACCTTCGCAGGCCTTGACACACCGAATCCGAAAATCCCGCTTTTGCCCTGGTCAATAACCTCGACATTGACCTTTGAAGCATCCCTGATCCCGAGTTCAGCAAGGGCTTTCTTGGTCGCATCATCCGCTGTGCGGCCTTCAACTTCGATTACTTTCATTATGAAGCCTCCTGACTTGTAATTGTATAATATCGTATATCACCATTTAAGCTTTTTTCCCTATCCTGTTAACCACTGTCTGGTTGAGTATCTGGTACAGATTCTGGAGCAGCCAGTAAAGTACAAGTCCTGAAGGCATGTTCCAGAAAATAAAGAGCAGAATTACCGGCATCATGTACATCATCATCTTCTGCTGCTGGTTGCCTGTATCAACCATGGTCTGCTTCTGCTGGATGATTGTTGAAACAGTCATCAACAGCGGCAGTATATTAATATTGAATCCTGAAACTGTAAGCACTGTATCCGGCATCGACAGGTCTTTCATCCAGAACATGAACGGAGCATGCCACATATCAATTGAGTTGATCAGCGCACTATAAAGTCCGAAGAAGAAAGGCATCTGCAGAAGGAGAGGCAGGCACCCGCCAAGGGGACTCACCTTGTTCTCCTTGTACATCCTCATCATCTCGCGCTGTGCAACATCCGGTTTGTCCTTGTATTTTGCCTGCATCTTCTTGATCTCGGGACCAAGCTCCTGCATCTTCTTCATTGAGTCCGTAGATTTTTTGGTAAGAGGCATGAATACGATCTTTGTGAGAATCGAAAATACCACGAGCGCCCATCCCAGGTTGCCGAAGAGTTTGTTGATCCATGTAAGGGCCCAAATAACAAAATACCTGATAGGTTCAATAAGCGTGCTCACGTCGGAAGCATCAACAAGCAGCGGGTCAACTGTCTTCAGCATAGTCTTGTCCTTCTCCCCCAGGTAGACCCTGAAAGAACGAAGGACCTGTGCTCCCGGAGCAATATCCTTCATCTCCACCGTCATACCTGTCCTGCTTCCCGTATGAGCCCTGTTATCAAAGAGCATGGATGTCCCAGTGAAATCCTTCGGCTTCATTATGAGCAGAAAGTACCTGCTCATAATACCTGTATAATCAACAGCACCGTCCTTCTTTTTAAGGTCTTCAGCCTTTGAAAAGAATCCGCCGCCCTTCATATTCTGCGTATAATCGCTGCCGATTGAAAATATACCGACCATGCCGTTGTACCTGTTGGAATAATCCAGTTCAGGCCCCAGGATGTCAGAGGGTGAAAAAACTACTGAGCTGTTCTTGAATTTTAGATTTTCTTTCCCTGTATTAATGAATGCATAATCAATAGTGAAGTCATATCCCTTCTCTGTAAAACGGTAGATCTTCTCTATTCTCAAAGGTTTCCCGTCTATGGTAATATCAGTAAAAAATTTTACAGTTCTCCCGTCCACCTTAGCAGTATTCCAGGCGGCATCAGCCATGCTGTTGCCTTTCATAAACTCATCTTCAGAAAAATGAACTGCAAAATCAAGAGTTCCTCTTGAGCTGAATTTATCACCGAAAACCAGGTCAATATTCCGTTCCTTATAATTTGCTTTTTTTATTGCTCCGCCGCGGTTGGTCAGCTCAAACACAAATTTTTCTGTAGTCAGGCCGATAGATTCCTCTTTTACATTTTTTGCTGCTGGAATTACTATCAGGGATTTTTCCGGGGATTTCTGATCTGCGGCGCCGGTGCTCTCTGTGCTCATGGCAGTTGTGCCGGGTGCAGTATTCTGCTCAATATTTTTTTTATCAGGAGCAAAATACCACATCCATGCCGCCCACAAACCGGCTGTAAGAACAAATGCTAGCAAGGTTCTTTTTTCCATTATTTATTCCTTAAATTAAATTAATTGAAAATATCTGACACACATAGATACTCTTTCAGACTGGAAAAAGGCCGGAATGTTAAGGCAGGAGTAAAAATAAATATGAAGTTATTTCCTTAAACTGAATGTTTCAGGAACAGGATCAAATCCGGAGCCGCCGAAAGGATTACATGAAAGAATTCTTTTAACGGCAAGATAGCCACCTTTGATTATACCGAACCTGCTGATAGCCTGCGCAGAATAGGCTGAACAAGTAGGATAATACCTGCATGAGGCAGGCAGCCAAGGTGATATTAACAGCTTATAAACCTTTATTATATAAACAGCCGTCTCTGCAAAAAGCTTACCGGCTGAATTGCTGATAATTCTAATCAGATTCATTTAAAATCCCCGAGTTTTTGAATACTTTTACTAAATCGCCCCTGAATTCTTCAAAACTCATTTCCCTGGAGCCCGGACCGGGTTTTATTATAATAGTGATCCCTGTATTCATATTATTTAATAATTCATTACAAATGGCTCGAATTCTCCGCTTTATCCTGTTTCTGTCGTGAGCCTTTCCCAGCTTTTTGCTGAGCGATATTCCTATCCTTATATCTTTAATGGTTGAATTATTACTTTTTTCTTCAAATTTACTCTTTAATAGGAAAACAATAACTGCTTTACCCCTGAATTTTTTTCCCCTGGTGAAGACTTCGTTATATGATTTCCTCCCTTTTAATGAATATGCCTTTTTCACATACTTTTATCTGGAATTCAGATTACTTGGGCATCCTTTTTTCATCAGAAACTGTAAGTTTTTTTCTGCCTTTTCTTCTTCTTCTCATAAGTACTTTTCTTCCTTCCTCTGTGAGCATTCTTGCTCTGAAGCCATGCTTCCTTACCCTTTTCGTTCTGCTTGGCTGAAATGTCCTTTGCATTTGAAGTACCTCTCTAAGATTATAATTTCAATATCTGAGTATTGGTTGTTTTCAGTTAAAATGCGGCTAAATTTAAAGGATTATCGTAAAATGAGTTCGATTTTTGTCAATATTAATTTCCGGCAATTCCTTTTCGCACATGTTTAACTCTTTTTCATCAGGTTTTCCAGGGCAGGCCCAAGTTCAGGGAACTGGAAACTATACTTCTCCTTTACAAGTTTTTCAGGCACAGCTTTCTGCCCTCCTGCCAGAAAAGCCCCGAATTCACCCATCATTATTTTTAGAGCGAAAACCGGAACAAAGGGAATAATAACCGGTTTACCACAACTTTTAGCCATGATTGCGGTAAATTCACTGTTGCGCACCATAACAGGAGCTGTGCAGTTATACCGGCCGGACATTTTTTTATCCTTAACCGCTTTTAGAATAATTCCGCAGACATCATCAATATGTATCCATGGAAACCACTGCTTCCCGCTGCCAAGTTTTGCCCCCATCATCATTCCGAACACTTTTTTCATAAGGGGAAACGCGCCGCCGCCGCCCAGTACTGTTCCAAACCGCATTATTACAACACGCGCTCCATTTGCATCGGCCTTCATCGCTTCATCCTCCCATCGCCTGCACACCATTGCGAGAAAATCATCACCTGCAGCATGTTTCTCGGTTATTTCCTCATCTCCATGCATTCCGTAGAACCCCACCGCGGAGGCATTAATCAGCACCTTTGCCTTTGACTTTTTTCTTCCCATGGCCTCAACAATGTTTGCCGTGGATATACTCCTGCTGTTGTATATATACTCTTTTTTAGTTTTATTCCACCTTGTGAAAACACTTGTGCCGGCAAGATTGACAACCACATCATGCTCACCAATTATATCCTGCCAGTTTCCCTGTACTGTAAGGTCACATTTAACATAACTGAACTTTTTCCTGAAAAGTTCAGGATTACCTTTTCTGGCAAAAACTGTGACATCATACCCATAATTAAGCAGGTCCCTGGTAATCCGTTCCCCGATAAAACCAAGCCCCCCTGTTACAGCCACCTTCATATATTTCTCCTGAGAGTTTCAAACGCTTATTAATATTAAGCAAAATACATTAATACCTCATAAAAAAAAGGAGATTTCCTGAAAAAAACATGATAGATTCCTTTAAACTTTATAAATTATCTAATAAGTTCTGTTATAAATGTGGAACTGATAAACAAATCCTGATAATAATCCAGGGATTAGTGTTCATAGATAATTAATTTTCATTTCCAGGAGGATTTAAATGACATTTAGTACAACCAACGTTATCAATGATCTTGCAGTCAAATCATCTGAACAGTATGTCACCTTTCTCATAAATACTGAGATATACGGGATAGAGGTTCTCAAGGTAAAAGAGATAGTAGGAATGACTAATATCACCCCTGTTCCGAACAGTGAAAAATATCTCAAGGGTGTAATTAACCTGCGCGGAATTGTTGTTCCCGTAATCGATCTGAGACTTAAATTCAATATCCCTGAAAAGGAATATGATGCTTTCACAGTAATACTCATACTGGAACATAAGGATTCGCTTGTAGGGGTGATTGTTGACGCGGTTTCCGATGTAATCACTGCCCCGGGATTGATGCAGGAAGTGCCCAACTTTCACGTCAGCATTCAACGTGATGTCCTCAAGGGAGTACTCAATAAGGACGACACGCTGATAATTGTGCTTAATTCCGACATAATGCTGACTGCAAGAGACCTGGAAGTACTTTCAGAAATAGATAACACCGGTAAGTAATTTTGCCCGGCATGCTCACTGTGATAATAAACACGTATTATGGTTCAGGCTGGTTTTGTTGACGGATACGGATTGAAACAATGAAAATACGTTCATTCAGGCTCAGGATCCTATCCGTTACCACAGCCGTTGTGATGGCCGCAATAATAACCATATCCGCGATCTCAATCTATATAACCTGCTCAACTCTTAATCGAAACATGAATGATCACATGACACTCAAACTTGATTCAATATCAAAAGAAATCGAGTTTAAGCTTAATGCTCACTCTTCCCTTGTAAAATCTCTTGCACTGCTCGGCCAAAGGAATGGCGGGAATATTTCGAGCATAGAACATGTTATTATCCTTAAGAATTTCAGTTCTGCCAATGCAGAAAGTTTCGGATTCGGTATATGGTATGAACCGTATCTGTATAAAGGAATACGATACTATGGTCCCTATGTTTACAGGGATAACGGTGAACCCGTTTATACCGGTGCATATTCTCAGGCTTCATATGACTTTCATAACAAAGGATGGTACCTTGCAGGTAGAAAGGCTGATCAATCCTCTTATATTGCATGGTCCTCCCCGGTTTTTGAAAATGCATCGGGTGCTGTCCTTGTCTCTGCTGTATCACCTTTCTTTGATAGTAACAAATCCCTGCTTGGCGTGGCAGGAGGCGATTTCGATATTTCCGGTATAAAAAAAATAATTGAGACTATTCATGATGACAGTACCGGTCTCAACGCTTTTTTGCTTAATACGGACGGAACACTTATAGCCTCTTCCGATAAAACTCTTTTAACTAATACAGAACCGGATCAGCATGGCAACAGCAGTTTTGCCGCATTGGGTAAAGCTGTTAAGAGCACAAAGAACGGTGTCGCATCAGTTTACAATTCAGGTAATTCCGCCAGTGTTTACTTCAGGGAGATCAGCGGTACGGGCTGGACTCTCTGTTTAATAGTTAATAATAGTTCGTTCTACGCGCCTGTATGGAAGATTCTAAGTGCAGCAAGGGCAGGGATCATTTCAGAAATAGTCCTTTCAACTGATGAACAGAAAGCGGGCATTGAACAGATACGCATGGCTATCCTGGAACTGGATACCATGACCCGGCAGAATGCTGAACTGTTTAAAATGACTTCGGCTGAAAATAATCAGATGGCGGACCAGGCAAGGGAAATGATGGCTCTTCTTAATGATTTTTCTGTAAAGGACAGGTCTTGAAAATGATTACGGAATTATCAAACATGCAGGCCGCCGTATGCTAGCCAACAATCTTCTCAGCATTGACCCATATGAAATATGCTCTATCCGACCCCCAACGGAAAACAGCAGCCTGACGTTCAGACTTGCAAAAAACTGTTACTGGAATAAATGCGCGTTCTGTCCCGTTTACAAGACCGGCGCAAAATTTTCACGAAGAACAATTGGTGACGTGCTGAATGACATAACAAATGCAAAGCGTATATTTAACCTGCTGAATGAACACATTTTCATGAACAATCCATTCGGCAGGGATGATGCTGCACTATACAGCCTGATTACAGCCATAAAGCATGCACACATCAAATACGGAAAAATTAAATCGCTTCATGAAAAATCAAACGACCTTGAAGAGGACCCGTCCATTGACGAAAGAATGAAATGGTTCCTGACATGGTTCAAGGACAAGCCCACAATCGAAGACAGCCTTACGCATATCTATTCATGGGTACTCAGCGGCGGCAAAACCTGTTTTCTCGGCGATTCCGACGCTCTCATCTTTACACCGGAATTTATCAGCAGGGTTACTGATGCCATAAGGACAAGCTTTCCTTCAATAAACAGGATCACGGTCTATGGCCGCACAAAAACTGCAGCAAGACTGCGCACGGCTGATGAACTGAAACAGTTTGCTGAAGCTGGAATAAACAGGATACACTTCGGGATGGAAAGCGGCAGTGACCAGGTGCTTTCCCTTGTAAACAAAGGCGTGACCTCAGCAGAACATATTGAGGCCGCGCTAAAAGTCCGGGCTGCCGGGATCTCATGCTCCGTTTACGTCATGCCCGGACTCGGCGGCATGGAACTGTCAGTAAAACACGGCCAGGATACAGCGGCAACTCTCACGGCGATGAATCCCGACTTTATCCGCCTCCGGACTCTTGAAATATTCCCGGGTACGGGTCTTCAGAAACTTACAGCAGCAGGGACATTTACTGAAGCTACAGAGGAACAGGTCATACGTGAAATCCGCACCATGATTCTCGACATCGGCTGTGAAACTGAAATCGTAAGCGACAGCGCCACAAACCTGCTCGAAGTTAATGGACGGCTTCCCAGGGACCGCAAGTCCATGCTGGAACAGATTGATTCTTACCTGTCACTGGGGAGCAGGGAGAAACTGGAATTCAGCCTGAATTCAAGAATCCAGTCATTCATGGGACAATACGGCGGACTTTCGGGGGAGATTTTCAGCATGATTCAAAAGGGGATCTCCGGCAGCACCCTTGATGCTTCAGTCTTTTCTGATGATGAGCTTGTCTCCATAACAAAAATGGTCCGCGGCAGGCTCATGCCCTGAGTCAGCATGAAGTGATTTTTTTCCATCCCTTAAGCATGAGATCATCATCGGCAAACAGCGAGTAGCATGAAAAATACTGTCTCAGATTATCTGAATATCCAGGCTTAATAGTGAGCCCCTCACCTGCAGACTCAAGACAGTCTGGCCAGGCATTAAGGCCCTCCTGTACCAGCGATTGCCCTCTCCCGGATACATCGGAAAACATGTAAAGAAAAAGCGGTTCAAACATGAAGGCGGCCTTTTCAATTGCATCACCGGCAGGTTCAGGCACATTCAGGCATGATGTAAAATAATCATAAACAACCATGGGGTATATTGTCACCGGGATTCCGAATATATCACCGGCTTTTCTGCTCAGTTCGATTGATATTTCCCTGCTGCTGAAATCATCAAAAAGTACTGATGTGAATAACCTTTTATGTTCTTCCCCGGATTCAACCCTGACCGATTTTTTAAGCCTGATAAAATCAAAATCAGCCGTGCTGCTCCCTTTACTTACAGGCACCAGCCGCGACTTGAAATATATTCTTTGTGTGCTGTATGACGGGAATGTTGCGGAATCCCCCGCTTTAACAATTGCTCCCGAATTCGCCGAAAATTTAAAATCAAGCCGCAGTATATGGATAAAGTCAACAACCCTGCCACTTAAAGATGAGAAGAGGTGAATTGAATGCTCCTCAGAAGCCGGATTCCTTTTTTCCATATATAAATGCCCTGCAAGAAATCCCGGAATCACCTTTGAAACTATTTTAACTATTTCAGAAGCATTATTATGGCCTATGCTGGAAACTGGAATTGCAGGGATTACAATAGGTGCCTTAAGGTAAAAAAACTCCCGCAGCGTTTCATCAATAAAAACACCATTGATCGAGTTGCCCTGCTCTTTCTTAAGCGAACCGAGAATT
>DAONFG010000003.1:0-120060 GCA_035403465.1 Spirochaetota bacterium
CGGTTTCCAGTATTGACTGGTAAATCCTGTTAATCCTGTAATCATGAGAATCACGGTCAATGTTTATGGAATACGAAGAACTGACTCATAAAATAATCGGATGCGCTATAGATGCAGGTGCGTTGATGCCGCAAGGGCGGAACTGGACAAGACCGATACAAGGGCAAGGATGATAAACTCAAAGCTGAAGAAGGTGGAATCCCTGCCTGAAATGGAATCAGTAAAGGTGCATGGTGTGGATGAGGTGTAGCGATGAAGATACAAACAGTAAAAGGTTCATTACAGGCTTTGACCATGAAAACTACGAAGACCGGGTAACATACAGGATCAATCCTGAATTAAATGGTTGCATTATTGATGCTGAGGCATTCATTAAGATATATAAAACAAAACCTGAAAATTCAGGAGCATGACAATGGCGACTAAAAAAAATATCCCTGCCAATACCGAGTTCCTGTTATACCAGTCACAGGATGGCAAAATACGCATTGAAACCCGTGTGCAGAATGAAACAGTCTGGCTCACAATAAACCAGATGTCAGAACTCTTTGACGTTGATAAGTCGGGTATAAGCAGGCATTTAAAAAATATATTTGAATCAGGAGAATTATCAAAGGAGGCAACTGTTGCATTTTTTGCAACAGTTCAGAATGAGGGTAAAAGGGACGTTACCCGTGAACTTGAATATTACAACCTGGACGTGATAATATCGGTTGGTTACAGGGTAAACAGCATACGTGGTACACAATTCCGCATGTGGGCAACCGAACGCTTAAGGGAATATATAATCAAGGGATTTACAATGGATGATGACCGCCTGAAATCCGCAGGCGGCGGTAACTATTTTGATGAACTCCTTGCTCGTATCCGTGATATCCGGTCTTCGGAAAAGGTCTTCTGGCGTAAGGTGCTCGATATATATGCCACGAGCATTGATTACAACCCTGAATCAGATGAATCCAGACTATTCTTTGCAACAATACAAAACAAGATGCACTGGGCAGCTCACGGTCAGACTGCAGCTGAGATAATATATGGCAGGGCAGATGCATCTAAGCCTAATATGGGTATTACCAACTGGACCGGCCCTTCAATACGAAAAAATGAAGTCACAGTGGCAAAGAATTATCTCAGCGAAGAGGAGCTTGATATACTTAACCGTATTGTAACAGCTTACCTGGAGTTTGCCGAGCTTCAGGCATTAAGCCGCAAGCCGATGTATATGAGGGACTGGATTGATAAGCTTGATGATTTTCTGAAGATGTCAGGCCGTGACCTTCTTAAACATGCCGGTAGTATATCGCATGACCAGGCATTACAAAAACTCTGGATGAGTATGAATTGTTTCATGTGAAACAGCTGACAGAGCCTACTATGGCAGAGAAGGATTTTATAGAAGCAGAAAAGAAACTCCAAAAGATTGAATCTGCCCGGAAAAAGAAAGGCAGATAAAACTGAATGCTGAATCCGGTCTGCACCAGACTCCGTGCTCTTGCGCGACGCTCAAGGAGGAGCTAGTGTCGAATACCGGCAGGAGGCCGGTATGTGTTCGACCCTCCAGCGCAGCGGGTGGTGAACCGGTTATTGCGATGAGAGATGGCGTCATTATAGACATCCTTCCGCCTTGCCCCCTCCGGGGCATAGAAAGGCATACAAATAATCCATTCATACAATTTGACCATTCCCGCAAACGCATGTATCATTAGAATAAAAATCACCTGGAGCACCACGTATGCGCATCAATAAAGTCTATATCCTGATCTATGCCGCTCTCGCCCTGGGAGGAGGATCATTGATACTTTTTTACCTGTTCCTGTTCTTCGGGCCCTTCACCCTGGTCACTTTGGGCTTCAGCACTGTATCGGCCCTGGTGTTTGACGCTTTACTCTGCATGCTCTTCTTCCTTCAGCACAGCATCCTGGTCAGGAGGGGTGTCCGCGCCCGGCTGGGTAAAATCATACCCGGCGATTACTACGGCGCTTTCTACGCCATAACATCAGGTATTGCCCTGCTCATCATGGTGCTCTTCTGGCAGCGGACTGGTACTATTGCCATGGCCGGGGGTATTATATACTGGTTACTGCGGATCATATTTATTCTCTGCATTGCAGGATTCTACCGGGGCATTGTATCCCTGGGATTTTTCGACCCTTTCGGGACCGTAACAATCAAGCTTAAAATTCATAACAGGAAACCGGAAGCGCTTCCCCTGACAATAAAAGGGCCATACCGGTGGATGCGCCATCCGTTATATTTCTTCTCGCTGTGCATGATCTGGTCCGGTCCTGATCTCACTGAGGACAAACTTCTTTTCAACATCATGTGGACCATCTGGATCATAATTGCCACGCTGCTTGAGGAACGGGATCTCCTCCGGGATTTCGGGAACGGATACCGGGAATACCAGTCCCGGGTGCCGATGCTGATTCCTTATAAAATCCCGCCGGCGGTGTAGACAGCCAGGGCATAATCCCGGCGCTGTCAATTGCGGCCTTTACAGAACGCGCGGTGTCGTTTATTCAACCCGGGAAAGGCAGGATCAGGTTCCTTGTTGCTGAAAAAATGGGGTGTCGAACAAATCATGCGGCGTAAATCAGTTCATGAAAAAATCGATAATCATTGACCATCCCTGCTTCTCAATGTATATTCTGTTATCAGTTCAGGAAACCATGCTGACAAAAAAAAATTGCGGCATGAACAACATGCGAAATGCAGGGGTGCGAACAGGCTGTAGTATACCGTAATGATACGGTTGTTTATCGGGATTAATTGTTGACACTTTATATGTAATAATTATAATTGTGGGCAAATTTCCGTTTTTGATGGTAATCATTATTATTCTGCAATAGCAGGGGGCCAGGATGATCCAGCTGAATCTGAGGGCGTTTATTATTCCAGTTTTGTTTTGCATTATGCTTTTTGCAGGTTGTGACAATGGTTCATCAGATCCATCGGCAGACAACGGTTCATCAGGTCCATCGGCAGACAACGGGGGCGACAGTGACCAGGAGCATGCAGCGGGCCAGGTAAAAATAACCATCGTCGGTGATATCAACCTCGGCAGCGGCGTAGGGGAGTCGGTCGAACTCAATGGTAATGGCGATTATAAATTCCCGTTTCTCTATGTTGCCGATTATTTAAAGAGCGCCGATATTACAGTCGGCAACCTGGAGAGCATCATCTCTGACAAGGGGACCGATACAAAGCAGGTTACCGGTGTTTCACTCAGGGCTGCTCCCGGGGCGATTAACGGCCTTCTCTATGCCGGGTTTGACGTAGTGTCTGTAGCCAACAACCACTTCGGGGACTGGGATTTCGAAGCGATGCAGGACGGCATGTCCAGGCTTACGGCAGCAGGCATATCATATGTTGGTGGAGGAAATAATTTTAACGGGGCGCATTCCTTTGTTATAAAAGAGATAAATGGTCAGCGCATTGCCTTCCTTGGTTATAGCTGTGTGCCGATGTACATGGATGCTATTGGTTTAGGCCAGACGCCAACGCCAAAGTGGATAGCGCGTGCGGACAGGGCGGGTCTTGCCTGGGCACATAACACCCGTTTTGATAATTATGGTAACCTTGACCAGATGGCGAATGATATAAAACTTGCAAAAGCATCAGCTGGTATTGTTATCGTGATGTGGCATTTCGGATGGGAGTACGAATTTATACCAAGGGACACCGAGAAGGTACTGGCCCATGCCGCAATCGATGCCGGCGCCACTCTTGTTGTCGGGCATCATCCGCATGTGGTCCAGTGGCTTGATGATAATAAGACTGACGCGATAGAGAGATATAACGGCGGATACATAGCTTATTCACTGGGGAATTTTATCTTCGACATTAGCTCGGGTTATAAAGAGACTGAATTACACGGCGCCCAGACTCATGGGCTTTTGTTGAACATAACAGTTGAAAATGGTGCAATCAAATCTATAGAACAGGTTAAAACACACTACCACGATGATTACTGGCAGGCGCAGTTTGACGAATAGCAGGGTTTAACATGGCGTGCACTTATTGACATTTTCGGACTTATATGATAATGAAGTGCATTGTTATATAAGGGAGCCGGGCTTATTCCCTGAATCTTACCCTGAACACCACGAGTTCAGGCCTTCCGCTTGTCCTGACAGGCGGGCCCCATGTGCCGTAACCGTTTGATACATAAACCTGCGTCCTGCCGACAGTTTCGTATCCGAATGCAACATCGTATATCCTGTCTGTGATAAAGTTAAGCGGCCACATCTGCCCGTTGTGAGTGTGCCCTGAAAGGTGAAGGTCTATGGCGCAGTCAGCTGATTCCTTTATGTTGAAGGGCTGGTGGTCCATTACAATTAACGGGAGTTTCATGTCTATCCCTGTAACAAGTTCTCCAAGGTCTTTACGTTTTCTGTCTGTGAACCTGTTCATGCTCCTGTCTTCGCGTCCAATGATGACCAGCCCGTCAACCGTGACAGCCTCGTCTCGAAGCACGCGGATTTTATGTTTAACCATGTACGCCACTGCATCATCGACTCCGCCTATATATTCATGGTTCCCTGTAACTGCAAATACACCATAGCGGGACTTTATTGATTCTATAAGTCCCCCCATGTTGTCCTGTATTACGGGCCTGAGGTTTTCGTCAAAAAAGTCGCCGGGTATGAGGACAATGTCCGGCGAGTATTCGTTTATTGTGCCGACCAGGCGTTCAAGCTGTTTGCGGGTTATGATGTTCCCCAGGTGGATGTCAGAGACCATGATTATGTCAAGGTACGGGTCACCGGTCTTGGGCTTATCTATGTAGAGGCTGATTGTTTTTATCCGCGGGTGCGCTGCCGCGTACGATCCTGCCGCTGTAATGATAAGAGAGAGGCCTGCAGCAATCGCCATGAGCTTCCGGGATACATGGGCCGCTTTAAGCTGTTCTGCCGCCGGAAGAAAATGGAAGAAAAAATCTGCGGCCCGCACAATATCAATGCAGGCGATGAACAGGATGCAGTAGAGCAGAAAGGCAAGCCAGTATGACCCGGTAAGTACAAGAAACCTGTTGCCGCATGTTATGCCGCTCTTTTCGGAAAACTCTGCCAGTATGAATGAAAGCGCGAGAAACAGGAAGAGTGCGACGTATACCCGGCGCAACGCTGTGCCTTCAGGGAGCGCGTGGTATCCCCTTATGAATACGTAGAAGTTCCCTGCGCCGTATATTGTCAGCGCCACCGTGAAGAATATAATAAAGTTTGAAAGTTTCATGGAATCAATTGCCCAGCTCTATGGGTGTGTGTTTTTTCCGGACCTTCATGTTGATAACCTCGACGCATAGCGAGAAGAATACGGCAAAGTAGATGTATCCTTTAGGTATGGCGTAGTGGAATCCCTCGAGCACAAGCATGAAACCTATGAGTATCAGGAAAGAGAGCGCGAGTATCTCCAGCGTGGGATTCTTGTGTATGAATTCGGCTACACTGCCGGAGAATACCATCATGATTATCATGGCGATTACAACAGCTGTTATCATTACCAGGAGCATGTCTGTAAGCCCTATGGCTGTAAGGATCGAGTCGAACGAGAAGACTATGTCAAGCAGCGCGATCTGGAGAATTACATTGCGCAGTTTTACAGGCTTCCCTTTTTTTGTTTTTTCAGTAGTCTCCTCTTCCATCTTGAGGTGGATTTCGTGAGTGCTCTTTCCCAGGAGGAAAAGTCCCCCTGCCAGGAGTATGATCTCCCTTATGCTGAACCCGTTGCCGAATACTGTAAAAAGTACAGTGGTAAGGTTCTTCACCATCCATGTGAGGGATGCGAGGAGTATGATCCTGAATACAAGCGCCAGGGCAAGACCCGTAACTCGCCCCTTCTTTTTCAGGTGTGACGGCAGCTTGTTGGTAATGATTGATATAAAGATTATGTTGTCGATTCCAAGAACTATCTCAAGAAAAGTAAGGGTGAGCAGAGCTATCAGCAGTTCCAGCATAAATGTTTCCCCCTGTTGCGGTATTGAAAAGTAATTTATATCATGGGGCTGCTAGTGTCAATTATATTCAGTACGTGTATCATGGCGGGGGATTTATTTTTATCCCTTGACATTGAATGATGTTGTGTGTATACTTGTGAGTGTATACTTCAAAGGCGGAGAAGCATTATGGATATTACGGCAAAAGAATTAAGGATCAGTCCCGGTAAAATATTAGAGAAGGTATCCCGTGGTGCCGAGGTCTTTGTAACATACAGGGGGAAAAGGATGGCAAAAATAGTTCCTGCTGATAATGCGGTAAATACCGGGGTGTCAGAACCCGATGAAATATTCGGTCTCTGGAAGGACCATGAAAGAGGGAACACTGTTGATGATGAAATCAATAAAATAAGGAAGGGTAGAACTTTTTGATAATTGATACAGATGTTATTATCTGGGAACTAAGGGGAAACCTGAAAGCACAACGCGTTATACTTGAAAGTACACCATTCAGCATGTCTGTTGTTACATATATTGAACTCGTCCAGGGTATGAAAAATAAAGCTGAACTGCAGGCATTTCTGAGACAGCTTAAAAGGTGGTCAGTCAGGATAATTCAGCTTGATGGCAATATTTCATCCAGGGCCATGTTCTATGTCGAGGAGTATTGCCTGAGCCATTCCATGTATCTTGCTGACGCGCTTATTGCAGCAACTGTTGTTGAATTGAATGAACCTCTGTTGACCGCAAATGACAAACATTACAGGCATATCCCGCGGATACAGTTAAAAAAATTCATCCCCTGAAGTATTGTCACCCGGCCGATAAAATTATCATCCACCGGCTTGAACCGGGCATCTGTTTTCAGTATGTCATACCCGTCCCCGCATGCGCGGGGATAAACTCCGGCGGGTATCCATATACATCAGAAATAATGGATTCCCTTTTTCAAGGGAATGACATAAAGTATTATAGGCTCATTCCGGTACCGCAAACAATTTGAATCAGCAAAACCGGAATGACTTTAAGTTCACGCATTAAACCGCACGCCGGGTTACCTGTCTACTTTAGGCAGTCCGTCGAACCCGACTTTCAGGTCCGCGTCAGTAGGTACATAATCTGTCATTGTCCCTTCGTTGTACTGCATGTACGCGTTCATGTCAAAGTATCCTGTACCTGTGAGTCCGAACAGTATGGTCTTCTTCTCGCCGGTCTCTTTGCACCTGAGCGCCTCCTGTATCGCACCGTAGATGGCATGTGATGATTCGGGCGCGGGGAGTATCTGTTCCAGCCTGCAGAATTTTACTGCCGCATCAAATACCCTGTTCTGCTCGGCAGAGATTGCCTCCATGTAGCCGTCGTGGAAAAGCCTGGAGAGGATTGGGGACATGCCGTGATAACGGAGTCCGCCCGCGTGGTTAGGTGAAGGGATGAAGCCGCTCCCCAGGGTGTACATCCTTGCAAGCGGTGTCATTTTACCTGTATCGCAGAAGTCATAGGCGTATTTCCCGCGGGTGAGTGACGGGCATGACGCAGGTTCAACAGCGATGAAACGCGGGTTGGCCCTGCCTGTCAGCTTGTCCTGCATAAACGCAGCCATCAGCCCGCCGAGGTTTGATCCGCCGCCCGCGCAGCCGATTACGACATCCGGGTATTCGCCAAGCTTCTCCATCGCCATTTTACTTTCAAGGCCTATTATGGACTGGTGGAGCAGTACCTGGTTAAGTACAGAGCCCAGGGCATAGCGGCATTTGTCATCGTGCATTGAGAGCTCGATGGCCTCGGATATCGCGCATCCCAGGCTGCCCCCTGTCTTAGGGTCTTTCGACAGTATGGCACGTCCCACCTCTGTCGTGTTTGACGGGCTGGGTATGATTTTCGCGCCGTAGGTTTCCATTACCGCTTTACGGAAAGGCTTCTGTTCAAACGAGACCTTTACCATGAAAACGGTCAGGCCGAGGCCGAAATGCGCACATGCCATGGAAAGGGCTGTTCCCCATTGTCCTGCACCTGTTTCTGTTGTAAGGGATGTGAGACCCTGTGCTTTTGCGTAATAGGCCATGGCTGCAGCAGCATTCAGTTTATGGCTGCCCGATGTATTGTTCCCTTCGAATTTAAAGTAGATCTTTGCGGGTGTATCCAGTGCCTTTTCAAGGTTGTATGCGCGGATCAGCGGTGAAGGCCTGAACGTCCTGTAATAGTCCATTACAGGGCCGGGGATATCGAAATACCTGGTTGTAGTATCCATCTCCTGTTTACAGAGCTCCTCTGCGAATACAGGGTACAGGTCCTCTGTTTTCAGGGGCTGCAGTGTCCCTGGATTAAGAAGCGGGTCATGCTGCTCCTTCATATCCGCCCGTATATTGTACCACTGCTTCGGCATTTCATCTTCGGAAAGATATGTCTTGTACGGTATTTTAGCCATGGTTTAACCTCTTTTTATTTTTCTGTTTAGTTGTGATTTCACGGTTATGATATGTTTCTGTTAATAGAAACATAAAGTGTCAATGATATTTTTGAATTCAATTATAAAAAGAGACAACTATCAAAGAATGGCCACATATTGCCCGGAGGGTGCACGTTGATTGTTACAGGAATAAAACACTAATTTACCATCATTAAGGATGATTTGTTTCCTTTTCACAAAGAAGATAATGTATCTTCAGCTTATTAAATATTCCCCATTTTTTTACATGATGGATCTGTAATCTGAAAGTCAATATAACACTGGGTAAAAGAATCAGGTTTGCTGTCGTTGAAAAAAACATAACCCCGGACACAAGAAGGCCGCTTTCCTTTATAGGTGCGAAATTGGAAAATATTAAAACTGAAAACCCGAATAGTAACGCGATAGAGGTGTACACCATCGCCAGACCTGCCTCAAGGTGTGTGGTCCGCACAGCAGTTTTAAAGTCCATGCCGCTACTGAGATTTCTCCTCAATATTATAATGAACTGAATTGTGTCATCAATACCTACACCTATAGCGATTGAGGAGATCAATGTTTGAGCCATACCCAGAGGCATCCCTGAAAAACCCATAATTCCGAACACCCAGAGGACTGTGCATGAGATCGGGATTAACGATACAATACTTGCTGATATATTTCTATAAAGCAGAAACATAAAAAATCCTATTATTAGAATGCCAAGAAGAATCGCCTGTATCTGGCCTTTTACTATATACTGGGAAACGATGATAAAATTTGTGGGGCCGCCGGTAATCAAATATGAATACCCTTTGGGATTAGCTTTTTCATCAAGGTATTTTTTTATATGCTCAATGGTGACCTGTGATTTTTTTGTTGTCATCACTTCGCCGCCAAGTGCCCCTATGCGAACCATCAGGTTGGTCCTGTCATACCCCGGACTGATAGTTGATTCAAACATATCGGGACGTCCGTCAGAATTTTTATCATCTCCTGAAAAGAGTTCCATGTAGTCAAGAATATTCATTGTGTCCGGAATACTGTAGAAGGCAGGATCGTCATTATTCATAGCCATATTTAACCGCTTGATAAAATCACCTACACCGGAATTGTAAAGTATGCTGTATTCTGTGTCCTGGCCGGGCCTGTTAAGCCAGAGACGAACATCTTCTATGTATTGCAGAAAGTCATGATCCAGAATGCTTTTGCCTTCACCCGGAGAGAAAACAACATTGATAATATAAGTGCCCTTAAAGAGCTCATTGGTCCGGTCAAGAGAACGCCGCAGATAGGAGCCCTTGTTAAAAAAGCTGGTCGCAGATGTCTCGGTGGTAATCCTGGTAATCCCGATTATACTGACCATAATACTTATAAGTGTAAAAACAACTATAACACCATGATACCGCAGGGTTATCCTTGAACAAAATGCTACAATGTAATTCACAACACGGTTTGGTTCCCTTTTTATGCCGCCTTGTTTTTCGATTTTATATGGCAGAAGTTCCATCAGGTATAGTACCGAAATGATTAATGCCACAGAAACAGCTACCGAGAATGCTGTGCCAAGAGCAGCGTAAATCCCGAGGTCCCTGAGTGCTGGAATTTTATTCACAACCATGGTGAGGAAACCAATAAACGTAGTCAGCCCGGCGAGCAATACAGTAGGGAAAGAATTTATAAGGGTTTTCCTGAGGCCATAAAGTTTGCCCTTAAGATGGGTTTCCTCAAGATCGAGAAGGTGCTGATTAAAAATACGAATTGAATAGGAACTACCTGTAACAATAATCAATGGGGGCAGAAGTGTTGACACCATGGTTAACCTGATACCAAGAAATCCCATAATACCCATGGTAATAGCTGTTGCAATGACAACAGTGAGTGTAGGGAGCATAGTCCCACGTATGGTCCTGAAATTAAGGTAGAATGTAAAAATTACCACAAGGAGCACAAGGGGAATAAATTTTTTAAGATCATTCCGGTTATAGTCATTTATAAACTTGTCAAAGACAAGACCACCCTGGATATAGAGATGCACCGGGTCGTGATCATATTTCTGGACCAGAATCCAGAGATAATCCATAAACTGTTCATAGTCCTTCCGGGGCCGCAACATCAGGGATGCAGCCAGTGCCCGGATCTCACCACTGTCATCTATAGAGTAATAATTGTCTTTAAAAAGGGGGTTTGCCTGCAGCTTTATTTTATACCTGGCAAAATCTTCTTCGGTTGAAGGAAGTATACGGTGACCGTTTTCATCTGTTTCAACCAGGTTAACAGTCCGCAGGGTGTCATTTTTTCCCTGTATATCGGATATTTGAATAGGATTGCTGAAACTCTCGACTATTTCAACAGATTTAAAAAGATAAATATCCTCCCATAATTCGAGTATTTTCTTGAATGATTTTAGCGGAATTTTTTCATCTGAAGTTCCGGATTCGATTTTAATTGACATGAGAATAGTATCAAGAGTGTCACATGCTGCCGGGTCAAGGACTGAGCGCAGTTCAGTAATAGAGAGAGGGATGTAACCGCTGTAATTATATCGATTCCTGCTTCTCCATGGCTGAGGGTACTTCTCATCTATATTTTTTTTGCCTGGTAAATCCACGGATGGAATAACCGTGACATTTGCCTTTTTTAGAATGGCGTCAAGACGAGTATCCTCTTTCTCCTGGTCAAAAATTTTAAATTCATTGATCTCGTTAATCATTCTGTTAACATGAAAGAAAAGATCGCGCGATAGTACCTTCCGGTTTTTTGCCGGTTCAATAGATATAAGCAGATATGTTTCTGTATCCTTAAAGAGCTTTTTAGTCTGTTCTCCAATAAGATACTCAGCATCCCCCCGGGGCATCCCGGTTTCGTATGAATTATCAAATTCGAGCAGAAACGTACCCGCTATACAGATCAGTGTTACTGCAATAAGCGTGAAGAGAACCGGCCATGGACGGTTAAGGATCATGTCAAATAATTTATTCATTATCTTACTCATCTTTGAATTTGGGAGTAACCTGCTTTTGTTTTAAGAGACATTGTGAAGCTCACCTGGTTTTCGGCAGTATGAGCACCGGGATATTTACAGTGTCGATGATGTCCTCGTCCGGTGAGTCAAAAAGGGATGAATATAATTTGCCGCGATGTTTGTGACTTGTTATTATAAGATCGATCGAATTATCTTTACAGTATTTTTTGACTTCATCACCAATATCACCTTTGGATACTGCATATATAATTTTAGATTGTGATAATAATTCTGACGGAACTGCCTGCTTAATTTTTAATGCAACCGAATCCTGGAAATCTGTTGGATGCCGGTAACCTGCGGCTTCATCATTCACAAATAAAAAATGAACAGCAGCTTGAAATCCCCTGGTAAACTCCAGAACTTCTGATACATTATCCATTTCGTTTGATTCAAGATTCAGTGGATAAAGAATGTTGGTAAATTTAAGCATAATTATCTCCTGTTGAATTTATTATAAAGTCCAGTTTCAAAAGAATATATAAGTAACCAGTATATATACCGGGAGAAGAATCGGAATTGAGTATTTAACCATGTAACCGAAAAAGCTTGGCATTGCTATTCCCGATTCTTCTGCAATTGATTTTGTCATGAAATTCGGGGCGTTCCCTATATATGTATTCGCACCCATGAATACCGCACCTGCACTTATTGCAAGGAGCGTACCAGCGTGTACACCCATAAGGTCAGCAGGATTACCACCGGCTGTGTTAAAGAATACAAGATAGGTTGGTGCATTATCAAGAAAGCTCGACAGAATTCCTGTAGCCCAGAAAAAATTCGAGTTGATAAAATTCCCGCTGCTGTCTGTTACACTCTTTACCACTATCCCCATTGGACCGTCGGTGCCGGCTTTAAGCATCGCAATAGGTGTAACCATGGTCATGAAAATTGTAGCAAAAAGTTTTGCCACCTCCCTTATGGGTTCCCAGCTGAAGTCGTTCCCCCTTCTGATTGAAGCATCTGTTATTTTAAGAGAGATAAGTGTGATTATAAGAAGGAGCGAGACCTGCAGGACTGATGATAAAGGTACTTCGACAAAATGAAGTGTGAAGGCACTTCCCATATTTAAACTCGATATAATTACAGCCCCGATTATACATGGGATTAAGAGCATGTTTGGTATACCAACAAGTTTCAGCTTTTCGCCGGCAGCTTTTTTTGCCGGCGTGTTCTCTTCTTTACTGTAATAATATGCATCCATGATAAAAAAGATCAAAAGAAGAGTGCCTATGATAAACGAGACAAGCGGAAGCATGTGTTTTACTGTCCAGAAAAAGTCAACGCCCTTTAAAAATCCCAGGAATAGGGGAGGGTCGCCCAGAGGCGTAAGCCCACCGCCAACATTTGCCACAACAAATATTACAAATACAACTATATGTAC
Source organism: Spirochaetota bacterium (assembly GCA_035403465.1). Lineage (GTDB taxonomy): Bacteria > Spirochaetota > UBA4802 > UBA4802 > UBA5550 > JAAYBQ01. Next base: position 12,770 of record DAONFG010000003.1, read on the forward strand.
CCGTTTTTTTCTCCATACATTTGCTTTAAGAATAGGCCTTATCATTACCATGGCCGCACCTGTTGTTCCCATGAAACTTGCAAGGATACCACCAATAAAAATCATAAGTGTATTAACTTTTGGCGTTCCCGCAAGGTCCCCTTTAAGCTGAATACCTCCGGCAACTGTGAAGAGGGCCAGGAGCAGGGATATGAACGGAATAAATTCGAGGATGTAAACTTCCAGAAAATAGTAAGACCCGGTACCTATACCGAATTTAAAAGAAAATGCCCCGGAAAAAATCAACCACCAGAATATGGACACTTTGCCATAGTGATGGTGCCAGAAATGCGGTGTAAGGAGAGGCATAAGGGCGATTGAAAGGAGTATCCCGACAAACGGGATGACCCATAAAAGGCTTAAATTTTTTGCATCGATATGTGGTGCGATGTGTGCAGTGGCATGAGAAACATTGGATTCTTTTTTTATCTGATCCGCATTATCAAAGTTGTTTTCAATTTTTGCAGTATGCGGTGGTGTTTCAGCTTTTACATGAAAAAGCTGTGATGATACAAGAAGTATGGCCAGGAGCATATTTAATATTATTAACACTTTTTTCATCTGCAAATTTCCTCATTTGAAAATCAACAACAGTCTGAAATAATAACTGAATTCATCAATTTTGATAAAGATACAACAAACAGGGAAATCAAGCATTTTATTATTTATAAAATTTTTGGTTGATTTTTTAATTATATATTAATAATTAAACAAATATTGGAGATTTTTATAAAAAAGAGGAAGAAATGGGAGAAAACAATAATAATCATTATGAGAGCACATTTTCATTAAAAAGATTTCTGATAGCAGTAGGAGCCCTTGTCCTGGTTCTTATTTATGCAGTATTTTTTATGGATTAAAAAACAGAATTTAGTCCTGATAAAAGGATCAAGATATAACCTGCATGAATATCCGGATAACTGAAATTTAAAATAAGCAAACAAAAAAGTGATGCTGTTTATTACTGCATTCTTGCAGCAATCATATTTGTTATTCTTATAGTCTTTATCATAATAAAATTTTAATACCAGGGATAGTAACTACCAGTCTTCATCAAGGAAAACTGTATAATTACTCCGTGATGCGGCTGCTTGTTAATAAATGATGCAGTTGTTCTGTTTCACATGTCTAACTATGTTTCTCTGTATAGATTATCAGTGGAGGCATACCGGAAACGAGAACCTCTGTATCAGATTCTCCATTAACATTGATTCTGCATGGAACATATGATTTATAATTAATCGAATCCCCTGCGAAAAGCTCGACCGGTTCTTCATTATCAATGTTTATTACAATCTTACCCTTGAGAATGTATATGATCCTTTCACCGTTGATCTCTTTTGGAAGAACGGCTGTAGATATTTCCGCATTAGAATTAAATTCAACAATATAGGTTTCAAGTGCATTATTCTGTAATTTGGATGCGAGGAGTGTCAGTTTTACAGCCCCTCCTGAAACATCATATGTCTGCCTCTCTTCTTTTTTTACTATGATTAATCTTCTCTGTTCAACCTGTTTAAAAAAGTCGGAAAGATTGACTGCATAAAAATTGAGCAGCTTCTCAAGGGAGTCAAGAGAGGGCGAGAGTTTCATATTTTCCAGCTGCGAAAGAAAACTGGCGGATATATCAAGCCTGGTGGCGACATCGTTCAGGGTATAACCCTTATCAAGCCGGAATTGTTTTAATAATGCACCGATATTCATAATTACCACTCCAGTATAATAAACATAGTAAACAAAGTTCACTGTTATGTATCTTGCAAGTTGATTTTTATTGTTTAATGAATTCCTGACAATGTTTATTCATCATTTATCCCAAACAACTTCAGGCGGGTTACGTTATCATGTTAATCATAAAAATGTAATTACATATTATATCAATTATTTTATTATTTGTAAAAATTTTGGTTGATTTTTTAAATATTACTGAATTTTGTATAAAAAACTACTGCTTGTTCAGGCACCAATTTTGGAATAAATATAAAACACCTGCATCATATGGGTGTTTAATTATAACCGGATAACGTGAACTTGCGTTTAATGGTTCCTGTCGTTTTCTTATACAGTTCATAATGTAAATCCCGGAGGCAATATGTACCTGCTTTTAAATCTTGGACACAACTGGCAAAATGTCGTCAATGCCAACGGCGTGACAATTACAATAATCGGAATGCTTCTGGTTTTCTTTTCCCTGGCTCTGATCAGCCTGATAATAGGTTCAACTCCCTACCTTTTAAAATTAGTAGAAAGATTCTTACCAGTAGAGGATGAGCATTTCTCCGGGAATGCAGTACAAAAAGTTTCTGAGTCAGAGGTGGTGGTAGCCATAAGTGCCGCTCTTTGTCATTCAGCACAATCTGCAAATAAACAGCTGTGATGGTTTAAGAATGGATTTTTTCTGGGCTTTTTTTAAAACTACAGGTTTTTATCTGCTGACTCCGGGAAACGCAGTCATGATTGTAATAGGGATACTCTTTATTTCCCTTGCGATCATTAAACACTACGAACCATTGCTTCTGCTCCCTATCGGTTTTGGAATGATTGTTGGTAATATCCCTTATGTTGCGGGAATGAATCTTGGTGTATATGACGCAGGAAGCGTCTGGAATTATATCTATTTTGGTGTGACTAAGGGTATATTCCCCCCACTCATCTTCCTGGGAATAGGGGCAATGACCGACTTCTCCACCATGCTCTCAAATCCCAAGCTCATACTTCTGGGGGCCGCTGCACAAATTGGCATATTTCTTACTCTGATTGGAGCTCTTTTCCTGGGATTCACGCCGCAGGAGGCAAGCTCTATCGGTATCATAGGCGGGGCGGATGGTCCAACTGCAATTTTCCTTACTTCAAAACTTGCTCCTCACCTGCTTGGTGCTGTGGCTATTGCAGCTTATTCTTACATGGCTCTTGTACCTGTTATTCAGCCGCCGGTAATGTATCTTCTTACCACAAAGAAGGAGAGGCTGATCCGGATGAAACCCCCAAGAGTTGTGTCTAAGCGTGAAAAAATATTTTTCCCGATTATTGCTTTTCTTGTTTGTGCCCTTATAGTTCCAGGATCTCTTTCACTTGTAGGTATGCTGTTTTTCGGCAACCTGCTTAAAGAAAGCTTTGTAACAGAGAGACTTGCCCAGACTGCACGTACAGCAATGATTGATATTGTTACAATGCTCCTTGGCATCACTGTGGGAGCAAGCACTCAGGCCCAGACATTCCTTACAAAACAGTCCATACTCATATTCGCTCTCGGTGCTACATCATTTGCTATGGCAACCGCAGGCGGGGTGATCTTTGCCAAGATTATGAATCTTTTTGTTAAAGATAAAATAAATCCGCTAATCGGTGCTGCGGGTGTTTCTGCAGTACCAGATTCGGCCAGGGTTGCACAAATTATAGGGCAGAGGGAGGACCCGCACAACCACCTGCTGATGCATGCAATGGCTCCGAATGTGGCGGGGGTTGTTGGTTCGGCAATTGCAGCAGGTTTTCTCTGGTCGTTTCTGGTAAAGTAAAAAGATGTAAACCGCCTCTGATGATAGCGGGATTCTGGTAATAAATTAAGGTCTGGTAAAGATGAATGGCCAAAAAAGAATAAAATTCATGTGTACAGCTTTCAGGGATGGATTCCAGTCGGTTTACGGCTCCAGGGTGTTATCAAAGGACTACCTGCCGGTTGTGGAAGCCGCGCGTGAGGCAGGTATTACATATTTTGAATCAGGGGGCGGTGCGCAGTTCCAGTCTCTTTTCTTTTACTGCCAGGAGAACGCCTTTGATGTTATGGACGCGTTCAGGAAAGCGGCAGGTACTGATGCAAACCTTCAGACCCTGGCAAGAGGGGTGAATGTTGTAGGTCTGGACTCCCAGCCTGGTGATATTATTTCGCTCCATGCAAAGCTTTTCAAAAAACATGGCATAACCACAATCAGGAATTTCGATGCACTTAATGATGTAAATAATCTCATATTCAGCGGAAAATCCATTGTTGAAGCAGGTCTTCAACACCAGGTCTGTGTTACAATGATGGAACTCCCTCCCGGTTGTACAGGTGCACATGATCCGGAATTTTATATGAAAACACTCAGGGACATACTGGATGCGGGAATACCATATCATTCAGTTTGCTTTAAGGACGCGTCGGGTACGTCAACGCCTGCAAAGGTGTACGAGACAATAAAGCAGGCCAGGAAGATGCTTCCGGAGAGTACTATAGTAGATTTCCATACTCATGAAACAGCAGGTATAAGTATTTCATGTTACAGGGCTGCAATTGAAGCCGGTGTAGACTTTATTGATCTATCCCTCTCTCCGGTGTCAGGTGGAACATGTCAGCCCGATGTTTTGACGATGTGGCATTCACTCCGGGGCAGTGAATATGATCTTGATATTGATATAAATAAAGCAATGGATGTGGAGGAATTTTTCCAGGATCAAATGAAAGATTATTTTCTTCCTCCTGAAGCAGCGTGTGTTGAACCGCTCATTCCGTGGAGCCCCATGCCGGGAGGAGCGCTTACTGCTAATACCCAGATGCTCCGGGATAATAATATGATGCACAAATATAACGAGATTATCAGGGCAATGGAGGAAGTTGTGCGCAGGGGAGGATTTGGTACCTCTGTTACGCCTGTATCGCAGTTTTATTTCCAGCAGGCGTTTAATAACATAATGTTCGGGCCATGGGAAAAGATTGCTGATGGTTACGGTAAAATGGTGCTTGGTTATTACGGGAAAACACCGGTCTCACCTGACCCTGAAATTGTAAAAATTTCGGCTGAAAAGACGGGACTCCCCCCTGCTGATAATATACCAATTGAAATTGATAACGCAAATCCGGCCAAGGGTAGTGTACCGGCACGAAAAGCTTTAAAAGATGCCGGTCTGGATGAGACTGATGAAAATATATTTATTGCCGCCACCTGCAGAGAGAAGGGGATTGCGTTTCTTCTTGGAAAGTCTGAGATGGGTGTGCGAAAGACTGTAGTCAAGGCTCAGTCCGGCGGCACATCGTATGTTGTTACTGTAAACGGCAAGAATTACAACGTAAAACTTGATAATGGGAAGACTGTTGTTAACGGGAAAACATATACAACCAGTATAAGCGAAAGCAGCGATGCTGATGTAAAATCACAATCAAAGCAAAATTCATCGGACGGTATTGAAATAAAAGCACCACTTCCCGGGAAGGTGTTCAAAATCGTTGCAGATATAGGGGATCATGTTGAGGCAGGAGAGACAATTCTTATACTTGAATCCATGAAGATGGAAACAAGAATTATCTCCACACATTCAGGAACTGTATCCGAACTTCTTGTGGAGGAGGGCGGCCAGGTGAATACCGGGGATATTCTTGTTATCGTGGGATGAGGCATGATGCATGAATGTTGCGGCTGGCATGACTATTTTGATTTAAATAAACGGAGAATAAATGAAAAACGATCAAAGACGCGGTCCTGACTTTATATTAAATCTTATAAGCGGTATATCTACAATACTCTGGATAATTTTTGCCGTAGTTTTTATCCTTCTGGCGGTTGCAAACCCGACACATTCAGGGACTGCACTAAGTCGCCCGGGATTAAGAAGCGGGGGGCAATGGATTTACAGTATAATTTATATATTACTTATAGTCCAGACATTGCTCAGTATTTCAGGGATTGTTTTTAATTTAACAAGAATGAAAAGAAAGACTGACCATGTCAGGATAACCCTGATCCTTCTTACTTTTCTTGGAATAGCTGGAATTATTATGATGAAGTATAACTGATAATATTGATGGAGCTCAATAGCTGAAAATTTCTTCTTCTGCATCAGTACAAATCATGGACTTATATAAAACTGAATCATGAAAAACCATAATTCTGAATTACATTGCATATGAGGTGATATATGACATTTTCAATTGTACTGCTTGTTTTTTTCTTCGCTGTGATGATCGGTGTTGGCGTGTGGGGTATGAAAAAGACAAGTTCATTAAACGATTTTTTCCTGGGCGGCAGGTCTATTGGCCCATGGATTTCTGCACTTGCATACGGGACTACCTATTTTTCCGCTGTTGCTTTTGTAGGATTTGCGGGCAAATTCGGGTGGGTGTTTGGACTTAACACAATGTGGATTGTTGCAGGTAATTCTATTATAGGCGGTTTCCTTGCATGGATTGTTCTGGGCCGCAGAACAAGGCTTATGACGCAGAACCTTGATGTTATGACAATGCCTGAATATCTACAGGAGAGATACCAGGGAAGGTTTACCAAAATGTTTTCTGCTGTGATAATTTTTATTTTTCTGCTTCCATATTCGGCCTCTGTTTTCAAAGGACTGGGCCACCTGTTTGAGGCAAATTTTCACATTTCATATGATATTGCACTTATCATAATGATTGGTATTACCGGCATATACCTTGTACTTGGTGGTTATTTTGCAATTACCCTTACTGACTTCATACAGGGGCTTATAATGATTTTTGGTTCTCTTGCAATGGTTTCAATATTTGTATCCCAGGGAGGAGGATTTAGCGAAAGTATAAGCAGAATGACAGCGGGTTACAACGCGCACATTCCGGTTGATAAACGCCCTCCAATGCTTCTCCTTGCAGGTATTGTGTTCATGACATCATTTGGACCATGGGGACTGCCGCAGATGGTTCAGAAATTTTACGCTGTAAAAAATGAAAAGGTTATATACAGGGCTGCAATAGCAACTTTTGCGTTCTCTCTTATAATCGGCTTTGCTGCCTATTTTACTGGTTCAATGTCTCATATATTTATGGACAAGATGCCAGTAGTGAATGGTGCACCAGCTTATGACAGGATAGTGCCCCAGCTTCTTACTGGATACCTGCCTTCGGCACTCATGGCAATCATTCTTCTACTGGTACTCTCTGCATCTATGTCAACCCTGGCATCTCTTGTACTGGTTTCATCTTCGGCAATAGCTGTTGACCTGTATAAAGGACATGTGAACACACAGGTCACCACTGAAAACTCGGTAGCGATGATGAGATTTCTGAGTGCTCTTTTTATAATTATTTCATATTTTATTGCACGGTATGAATTTGCGATAATAGTAACACTGATGTCGCTTTCATGGGGTGCAATATCGGGAACCTTTATGGCTGCATACATTTATGGCCTTTACTGGAAGAGGACAACGCTTGCCGGTGCAGCATGTGGTATGGTTACAGGTCTTGTGACCAGCATAACTCTTTTCTATGTGCTTGGCCCGTCCAATGCTCCCATTGCATCATCAGTTGCTATGATTGTTCCGTTTATTGTAATTCCGGTTGTGAGTGCATTCACAAAACCTCCGGATAAGAATCAGGTTGATAAAGCTTTTGAAGGGATCTGATTTGAGTGAGATAGGGGATGGTTTTTTTACCTGTAAATTCCCAGTACGGCAAGCCATGTAAGGCCAGCCTCGCGCGAGTACCTGTACACCCTTGTTGTAACCTTTGTGATGAGCGGGTATTCCTCCCGTCCTGCAATGTGCAGTTTTTCAGCGGGGAAGCCTGTCCCTTCAACGCCGGCCTGGCGGCACTGGTAAAGGATGCGTGGGAGGTGAAAGCCCTGCGAGACAAAAATCACCCTGCGTTTTTCCGGGTGATTCCTCCGTTCAAACCTGCATGTATCCGGCGTGTCATCCGCGAGCGGGTCAATCTCTACGAGTTCGCGGTCTATGCCCTTTTCGTACATGTAGCGTGCCATTACCATTGATGCTGTTTTCATGTTGGAAACAACAATCTTCCTGCTTTTGTCCCTGAGCAGTATTTCAATTCCCGCTTCAAGCCGCTCTTTAAGCAGCGGAGTTATGTTAAGGTCTTTGCCCACGAGGGTCCCGAAAACAAGGGCTGCATCGCTTGCGGGGAGTTTATCTATTGAACTGATTATTTCTGGCTGCCCGGAAACAGTGATGTATATAAACGGCAGCCAGTAAAGAATAAGAACTGTCAGAAGTGTCAACAGGATTGTTCTGTAACCTGGTCTTTTCATTTAGCATAATCCTTCTGATTCATAAATGCAATGATTCGCCCTGCGGTTTCCCTGAACCCCTGGTAGAGCAGCCCTGTACCCGGTGCGTCCATGAGATGTTCCCATCCGCCGATATACACGATACGCCTTCCGCTGTTTTTACGTACAATTCTTTGTACCCTGCGCAGCAGGATGTTTTCCCTGTACACCGCAAGCCTGTCCCTGCTGAACTGTGACAGTTTCATGTTCAGCAGAAACCTGTCGTTTTTGTTGAATATATTCCCGGCTATTCCTTTCTCGTGACTGAACCTGTCATTACTGGACGCGGCTGCGGCGGTCAGGTTTTTCTTTGATACAAGTTTATATGCATGAAAAAACCTTGCAAGTGAAATAATTGAAACATCAACCAGCCTGTACACCGCACCGGTTCTCATGCAGTAGTCGCGCGCAGCCGTGTATTCGTACGGGATATCCAGGTAGCTGATTATATTCCGTATCTCCGGGCTTAGTCCGGGGCCGCCTCCTTTAAGGTTGTGATCAAGTATAAGCCTGCAGATGAATCCGTATGTCCGCCTTAGTATGATCGACATCGGGCTCACCTCGAGCAGTATCATATCCGGTCTATTGCTCTCCAATATCTCCATGAGGTGCCTGTACCCGGCGGGATCGATGTGCGATGTGCCGATGAAAAGGGGAGCCGATTTTGTGTTTACCTGAGGTTTCATATGTCAGTTTCTGCAAAGCCCATTATCCCCCGGAGAAAGCAGTCTTACCGGTTACACGGAGGGTTCTTTTGTGCAGCGCAGCATGAACAGCCCTGCGAGAAACAGGAACACTATGCAGAGCACACCGTACCTTGAGCTGCCTGTAAGTGTTGTTGCAATTCCCATGAGGAACGGTCCTATTATTGTTGCGAACTTTCCGAATATGTTATATAGCCCGAAAAATTCCGCGGACTTTTCGGCAGGGATGATCTTCCCGAAGTAGGACCTGCTGAGCGCCTGGATCCCGCCCATTGATGTTGCAACCATGAATGAAATCACCCAGAACATAATATTTTTTGATACAGCGGATTTAATGTCCGGAAGAAAAAATGCCGCTGCGGTAATGATCATGTAGACAATTATACCTGCGGTGATAAGGTTCCTGGCCGAATATTTCTCGGCAAGTCTGCCGTAGAGCAGGGCGAAGGGAAAGGCCAGGACCTGGATCATGAGAATAGCCAGGATCAGGCTCGTTGTTCCCATGCCGGAATCTATTCCGTACGCTGCAGCCATTTCGATTATTGTGTCAACCCCGTCGATGTATAAGAAGTACGCGGCCAGGAAAATAAACACGTTCCTGTGGCCCCTGACGTTCCGCAGTGTTGATGCAAGTTTTGCGATGCTTTCCCGCAGCGGTGAGCTCCCGGGTTCAATGTAATGCACCTGCCGTACGTTTCTCAGCATTGGAACCGAGAATATGATCCACCATACCGCAGTTATAAGAAAAGATACGCGGTAACTGTTCACGGACGGGTTTTCACCGGCATGGAGCAGTATTATTATAACGGCGACAAAGGGGACCACGCTTCCAATGTATCCCCACGCGTAGCCATGGCTTGAAACCCTGTCCATGCGCTCCGGTGAAGTGACGTCAGTGAGGAATGAATCATAAAAAACATTTGTCGAGGCCCATGACATCTTGGCGATGATAAACAGGATTGTGCAGTATATCCAGTCTCCGCGGCCGGTTAAGGCGAGAAGCATGGTCGCTGCCGTCCCTGATAAGAGGAAAAGACTGAAAAGTTTTTTCTTGCGTCCCCTGAAGTCGGCGTAAGAACCCAGGAATGGGGAGAGCAGGGCTGTAATCAGTGAGGCGGCAGAGACTGCATAGCCCCATACCGCAGTTGAGGCCGATTGCGCCATGCCCGCGGCTGCTATTGATTTGAAGAATACGGGCATTACAGCTGTCACCATGATCAGCACAAATGCTGAATTGGCAACATCGTACATTATCCAGCTTCTCTCTTCCCTTGTCATTGTTTATCCCGGTACGCAGTTTTTTCATGGTCATTGTATATATATGTTTTTTTAAGCCTCATGCCAATGAAAAATTTATCAATTTTTGACAGTTTTACCGCTTAAATGGAAAATTCCCCGGGATACTGTATATTTTGTATGGATAGTATAATTCCTGCTGACAGGTGAATGATGTCTGTAAAAGACAATATAGATAATATGGGCAGCGACAGCAGGCCCATTGATTATTCATTCAGTCCGGACCCGGATGAATTGAAAAAAATCCGGGAGGCGTCATGCGTTCTTGACGGACTGATGAAAAATGAAAACATAAGCATTGCGGTTGTGCAGGGCATCCCGCCTGTAATGGTACTGGTCAACAGGGGAATAGCCCTTCTTACGGGCTACAGCGAAATCGAACTTATGGGCTTTGAAATGGAGGAGATTAAGAAGCTCGTTCACCCGGATTACCGTGAAACTTTTTTTCAAAGATATTTCAACAGGCTCAAAGGCGAAGATGAATCAAAGGCATACGAAATGCGTATTGTCAGAAAGGACGGCGAAACCAGGTGGGTCAGCGCTTTTGTGAATCTTATTGAATACTCCGGCCGGCTCTCGGTGGTTGTATCACTCATAGATATTACAGAATCAAAGAATACCGAGACCGCACTCCGCGTGAGCCGTGAGAAATACAAACTGCTTTTTGAAAGGACACCTGCGGGTATAATGTACTACGACAATAACATGGTAATACAGCATTTCAACAGGAAGCTGGTTGAGATTTTTAATTCAACAAAGAAGGCCCTTACGGGATTTGACCTTCATACTATTAATGACCAGCCGATACTTCACTGCCTGGAAACTCCGCTCAAAGGAAAGAAGGCGCATTATGATGGATCATACCGCGCCATAAACGGCGACTCGCAGATCGTGGTTTCAATAAGGACAGAACCTCTTTTCAGTGACGATGGCAGCATAACCGGGGGAGTCGCAATAATCGAGGACAGGACAAGGCAGTATGTTACAGAGGAGGCACTGCTCCAGAGTGAACGGCGTTTCAAGGAGATGATAGACCATTCGCCGCTCCCGATTACAGTTGTCAACAACGAAGCGCGCATGGTTTATTCCAACGCAAGCAGTTTTAAACTGTTCGGTTATTCCGCGGATGACGTGCCTGACCTTGAAACATGGTGGAAAAGGGCATACCCTGACCCGGAGTACAGGAAGCTGGTGGTTAAGGAATGGATCGAAGGCTATCAGCAGATGCGCAGAACAGGCAAACCCTACGGTCCCAGCGAACACCGTGTGACATCGGCTGACGGCTCAGTCCACGACATCGAGTTCCATGTTGTTCCGCTGGGAGATTTTTCATTTATTATAATGAACGACATGACCCGGCACAGGAAGGCCGAGGCTGAACTGCTCCGCACAAAGAAGATTGAATCCATCGGTATCCTTGCAGGGGGTATAGCCCATGACTTTAACAATATACTCACCGCGATCCTGGGAAATGTTTCACTGGCAAGAATGGAAATCCACGGCAATGATCAGGTAGATCAGATACTTGACATCGTTGAAAAGTCAACGTGGAGGGCAAAGGACCTGACGCAGCAGCTGCTCACCTTTTCGCAGGGGGGGGCTCCTGTACGCAGGGTCACGTCTATCAGCACACTTCTTTCCGATACAGCGGAGTTTATTTTGCGCGGTTCAGGGATCAAGTGTGAATTTGACATAGCCGCTGACCTTTGGAATGCGGACGTTGACGAAGGACAAATCAGCCAGGTCATACATAATATTGTACTCAACGCACGCCAGGCAATGTCGGATTCGGGCACACTGCGTTTAAGCGCGGCGAATTATCACTGCGACACGGACGAGCTTCCCCTGGATAAGGGTGATTACCTCAGGATACTCATTGAGGACAGTGGACCGGGTATTGGTGAAGATCTTCTGCCGAATATTTTTGATCCTTTCTTTACCACCAAGTCATCGGGCAGCGGGCTGGGGCTATCCGTGACTGATTCTATTATCAGGAAACATGGAGGACATATAAGGGTCCTGCGGTCCGGGGATACAGGTTCTGTTTTTGAAATCATCCTGCCCGGGTCGCAAGAAGTTGCAAGTGTCGGGAAGGGAAAGCAGAAAATTGTCGTTGATACGAACTACAGGGTACTTGTGATGGATGATGACGAACTTGTTCTTGATATCTGCGCAAGGATGCTGGAGAAGATGGGTTATAGCACTGTCAAGGTTAAGGACGGCGACGAAGCGGTCCGTGTATACATGGAGGCATTTGAAGCAGGTCACAGGTTTGACTGCGTTATAATGGACCTTACAATTCCCGGGGGACCGGGCGGACGCGAGGTCATAAAAATACTCAAACAGTTTGATCCCGGCATAAGGGCCATTGTTTCAAGCGGTTATTCCAATGACCCGGTAATGTCGCAGTACAGGGATTACGGGTTTGCCGGCGTCTCTGTAAAGCCCTATTCCTACGATGAACTGAGGGCGGCAGTGAGTGCCGCGATCAGCTATTCCTGAACCTTCAGGCCTGCAGGATAATCTCTTCAACCGGTATATCCCTGCCCGAATCCTTTACGGCCTCCCTTGTTATGTATGAAAGACCTGAACAGCAGGGTACCGACATGCGCACAATGCGTACTGAACGGACATTCCGGTCCCTGAACAGCGAGTGGAGTTTCTCCCTGTACTCATCCATGTATGGGTCAAGCTTCGGGCAGAACGTGAGCATGCGGCGCCCCTCAAGGTGGTCCTGGTGAAATGTCCCGCATGCGTAGGGCGCGCAGTCAGCGGATACAAGTATGTTAACGCCGTCAGCAGAGAATAGCGGCGACAGCGGGTTGATCAGTTTCAGTTTTACCGGCCACTGCCCCAGAGCCGAGTACCCTGAATGCAGGGCAGGCGCCTCTGCGGACTGTTTATTTTTCAGCATGTTGGCGCTGCCGGGGCATGAATGGCCATGGGCATGCGCAGGGTGCACCTGCAGCAGGGGTTTCTGCACCCGGGGCACTTCCATTCCCCTGGCTTTCAGAATGGCCGCGGCCTCTTCGTAGTAACCCGTTTCGTTGTGTTCAACAAGGTGTACAAGGTGGTCCTTTACTGCGCCAGGACCTGCGGCGATTATGTTATCCAGCACCTCTGCCTCGCTGTATGCTTTGGCTTCCCTTGATTCAATCGTAATGGCGTCTACCGGGCACTTGCCTATGCAGGCGCCCAGGCCGTCGCAGTATGAATCGTTCACAAGGCGCGCCCTGCCGTTAACCATCTGGATCGCGCCTTCAGGGCAGCCCGTAACACAGTTCCCGCAGCCGTTGCATTTGTCCGGATCTATTGTTATGATGTCTCTTTTCATTTTTTACCCCGTTTAATTAGTTTGACAAACGTTCCTTTTTTCTGACTAAATCAGTTTTAATTACCCCCTTTAACAAAGGGGGATGTCGCGGCAGCGACAGGGGGATTTATTTTCAGGCCACCGCAGTGTAACTGAGATACATTCTGCTGCATTGAAAAAATCCTCCGGCCTATCGGCCACCTCCGACGTACACGGATGTACTAGTGTCGGCGTGTGCATGGATGCACAGGAGCCGACCTTTATTAAAGGAGGATGAATTATATATATTATATTAATATCCGTATTACATTGACTCATGTCAATTAAGGGGGAAAATGCCCGATTTTAAGGAAACAATAAAAAATAGCCTGTTCTTCGGCGGAATGTCGCCCGACCTTACCGCACGCATGGAAAAAACAGCAAAACCTGAAAGTTACGGCCGCGACGAGATGATATTCTTCGAAGGGGACCGGGGAGAAAAGTTCTTTTTTGTTTCAGAGGGCCTGGTCAAGATATACAAGTCTACTGAAAGCGCGCGCGAGGTCGTGCTGAGGCACATCCGTCCGGGGGAGATGTTCGGGGAGGTCATATTATTCGAATCGGCAAATTACCCTGTTAATGCTGTGGCAATGCGCGATACAGCCCTCTACTCGATCCGGCGCGAAATGTTTTTAAAGATGCTCGAAGATGACGAGTTTGTGCGTTACTTCACGGGCAACCTGTTCAGGAAGATGCGCTACCTTGCTGACCGCGTCGCGTTCCTTAATGCCTACGACGTGGAGGAGAGGTTTTTTTTCTTTGTCGATGAACACTTCGGGCTGAAGCCGATGATCACAACAGACCTTTCAAAGGCCGAACTTGCCGAGGCCATTGGCACAATTCCTGAAACAATGTCAAGGCTGCTCGCGCGGCTCAAACTGAAAGATCTTGTTACATGGAACAGGGATGAGCTGAAGCTTGATGTGGATTACGCCAGGTCTGTCGTGGAGAGGGTGAGGGCTGAGTAGTGCTGCACTAACCAGGGCGCGTCGCTAAAAAACAGAATGAGCGTCTGCTCCTGCTGCTATCCCGGTATTACGTGTATCCCCGGTGATCTCCCCGCCGTACTGGTATCCGAATTCCACGTTGACAGCGATACGCTCAAAGAATACTACCCGACTCTATTCACTATCAGTATGATTATTATTAATAATTCCAAACGGATTGTACAAATAAAAACTTGACGTTTGTTTATTATTTAATTAAATTATAAAAAACATTATGAATGATCAGTGATGGAACTATAACCGCTTAATGATTATATTACGTTTGAAACATTAATAAAGGTGAAGCGTCAATTATTTGATGCGGAATTGATATGCTGAATCATAAATAAAATAAACAACAGGATATATGGAGGAACAATGGTTATAACACTACCCGATCTGCCTTACGCAAAGGACGCGCTTGAACCGCATATCAGCGCGCGTACACTTGAGTTTCACCACGACAAGCACCACCAGGCTTATGTTACAAACCTGACAAAACTTATTGCCGGAACAGATATGGAGAACATGTCCCTGGAGGAAATAATTAAAAAGAGCGCACCGGACGCTGCAAAGGCTGGAATCTTCAACAACTCCGCACAGGTATGGAACCACACGTTCTACTGGAACTGCATGAAGAAAAACGGCGGCGGAAAGCCGGGCGCGAAACTCCTTGCTAAAATCGAGAAGGCGTTCGGCAGCTATGACAAGTTTATCGAGGAGATGAAGAACGCAGCAGTTACCCAGTTCGGAAGCGGATGGGCATGGCTTATTGCAGATGGTGATACTGTCAGGATTATGAAAACATCAAATGCCGATAACCCGCTTGCGCATGGACAGAAAGCCCTTCTTACAATAGATGTGTGGGAGCACGCGTACTATCTTGATTACCAGAACAGGCGCCCGGACTATGTTGCCGTATTCTTTGATAAGCTGGTAAACTGGGAATTTGCAGAATCGCAGATGTAGTTATTACCGGGTTAAAAAACCGGCAGATGTTTCAAAACCGATTCATCTGCCGGATCAGGTCGTGCATGCTGAGTAATTCTTTTACAGTACAATACTAATCCTGATGTATATCTCCCGGCTTTTTCTTTAACCTTCACTCTACCCATGCCGGTGACGATACAGCCTCATCACCGTCATCCTGCCTGACCCGGACATAGTAGTATTCACCTGCAGAAACCGTTATCTCCTGTGTTATGCTGACCTGCTTTTCACCCGGTGACCAGGAGTTGAGCACTATACCGTTTCTCAACAGGTCAATGCCGGTGAATATATCGTCCGTCGAACCATCATCAAGGTTAATCTCCAGTGTATATGTTCCCGCACTTACCGTGGATCCCATTTCGCTGCCGTTAATTTTAAATGACATCGCGAGATTGCGGTCAAGCGTGGAGTAGAACCTATTTGCGCGGAATGCGGCAAGTATGTCATCCCGCGTCTTCGCATGCGCAAGAACAGCAAGCCTGAACTTTTGCGCTGTGCCCCAGGCCGCGCGGTGGTCGTCGCCTGAACCTGACGCACCTATGTGCCATCCGTGCTGCAGTGCCTCGTCGTAAAAACCCATGCCGCCGTCACCGGATACGTATCCGTCATTGTAGTAGTATATGCTGAAACCGTCGTTCCTGTTCCAGAGTTCCATCCCGGCAAAATTAATTACGGGTGCAGTGGTGAAATGGCTGAACTCAGTACTGTTGTCATCTTCGCGCCCGGGGTGGTTAAAGAATGCAATGCCGTTTGTACCGCTGAGCCAGGCGCACAGTTCGTTGAAGGTGTCTGCTGCAGTGTCATCTGACCTGACAAAATCAGCTGTTTCGATTATTGACACATGGCCGTAGTTTGACGTCGATGACCATTCAAACCCCCTTAATGCGATAAAGCTGTTATCCTCGTTGAATAATTCTGCAGCTGCATTAAGATCCGCCCACTCCCGGCTGGAGATCTCTTCGGCATGATCAGTAATGCCCAGGAAGTCCATGCCTGCAATGTCGCGTGCATAGGCATATGCCTCTTCGGGTGTCCCTTGCGCCCCTGATACTGTTGTATGGTTATGAATATGGCCCATATAGACATAGTATCCTCCAACCGGAGGAGCAGGAGCATTATCCGGTTTTTCACCTGTGCAGGAAAAGAATAACACGCGGGACAAAAACAGTATTATCCCGGGTATCAGTAAAATATTATTTTTGATAAACAGCGGCATATAATCAACCTTCGGGTATAAGTAATTCTAATATAGCGGATGTTTCATTATTTTATTGCATAAATTATTGCGCTGATTGTTAACAATAGTTATATTATAATGATTAAAGACCCGCGGGGGGATTTGTTGCGTATCATAGTCCTTAAAATATTATTGTTTCTTATTTTTCCGTTTTTTGCGATGATTGCTCCGGCAGATGCTGAAACACATCAGGGGCATGTCCTGTATATAAGTTCATACAATCCTTCGTTCCCCGCATTCTTCCAGCAGGTTGACGGCATACGCTCAGCGCCTGAGGGGAGTATATTAATCAATAAACCGCATTCATTTA
The DNA here is from genome assembly GCA_035403465.1 of Spirochaetota bacterium. Taxonomy (GTDB): domain Bacteria; phylum Spirochaetota; class UBA4802; order UBA4802; family UBA5550; genus JAAYBQ01. The sequence continues at coordinate 29,690 of DAONFG010000003.1, forward strand.
TTGTAGTTTACCCATTTGCCACGTATGCGCTCCTCCTGGGGCTGCTTTTCCTGCTGGCGGTTATCGGGCTCCTTGTTTACCAGAGGTTTAACCTTTCTGCGGAAGTGAAACGCAGAACGCGGGAACTTTTTAAAACGAATGAACGCCTCCAGGCCGCGCTCTCTAACGTGAACCAGATTATCTGGGAATGGAACCCGGTTACCGATGAGTTTATTCCCATAAGCTTTAATGGCAGGATGACTGAAGGAAACCCCGGTGTAACATTTAAGAAAGGGTATGAATGGTATGAAAGGCTTCATCCCGATGATCAAAAGAAAACACACAAAGCTCTCGTCAGTCATTTGAAGGGTGAAATACCCGAATACGAGGCATCATACAGGATAAAAAATGATAATGGCGATTATCTCTGGGTAATATCGCACGGCAAGGTAGTTGAAAAAGGCCCCGATGGAAAGGCCCTGCTCATGAGCGGGATCAGCATTGATATAACACACCTGAAGCAGGTGGAAGCTGAGATAAGTTCATCAAAAAATATGCTGCAGGGTGTTCTCGATAATATACCGATGGGGGTTTTCTGGAAAGACCTGAACCTGGTTTATACCGGGTGCAATGACCAGTTCGCGCGTTCTGCAATGCTAACTTCTCCGGGAGAAATAATAGGGAAACGGGACAGTGATCTTTTCTGGAAAGAACAGTCAGAGCTTCACGAAAAGATAGACCGGGAGGTAATCTCTTCAGGGGAAAAGAAGGGTTTTTACGAGGAGGAGATGAGTAACGCTTCAGGTGAGAAGGTTTATTACAGGAAACTGAAGAGCCCGCTCACGGACATTAATGGTAAAGTCATAGGCATACTGGGTGTGCAGGAGGATGTCACAGAGGCCAGGCGGATGCGCGAACAGAGAATCCGCATGCAGAAGCTTGAGTCCGTGGGCATACTTGCAGGCGGACTTGCACATGATTTTAACAATATGCTCATGGGTATTTCTGGTTCGTTATCAGTTCTCAGGCTCAGGGAGCAGGATGAAAAGAAGCTTCACTGGATAGAGATGGCTGAACAGTCATGCAGTGCGGCTGCCGATGTTACTTCAAGGCTTATCACGGTTGCACGCGGCGGTGACCCTGTGATGAGGGCCCTGGATATTTCAGGATTAATCAGGACCGTTGTTGAAATGGATAATGCTTCCGGCATGACCGGGGTAACCCTTGATATCATCGAAAACGTCCCCATGGTAATGGCGGATGAGCGGCAGATGGGGCAGGTGCTTCGCAACCTGCTTGAGAATGCACATGAGGCTGTGGAAGCAGGAGGTAGTATAACTGTCAGGTGCCAGGTGGCCGTGAATGGTACAGCTGTAAAGGCAGGGTTAAAGGACGGCAGTTACGTCCAGGTTGCGGTTAATGATACAGGCAGGGGCATTGATAGTGATATGCTTGGTAAAATATTTGACCCATACTTCAGTACTAAAGATATGGGTAGTCAGAAGGGGCAGGGCCTTAGTCTTACTGTATGCCATTCCATTATTAAGAATCATGGCGGCGCCATATTTGCCGACTCTGATCATGCGAGCGGTACCACTTTTACAATTCTTCTTCCCGCAGTATAATAATAAAGCAGGTAATATGCTGTTTTTTCCTGCGCGGGGCAGGAGTGCTGTGGTGAATGATCCGATGGTTGTCATGGCTCCCGGCCTGGTGCCGTTTGTGCAGGTAATATCTGACTAAATTTCTATCTCCATAAGGTCATAAGCTGCAACGGTCCCGGGGAACACTTCCCGTGCCGTACGCTCCGCTTCTTTCCGGTCGTCTACTGTTATGTACCTTGCTGCATCAAAGTGTGCAAGTGCAAGCCTTGATGCTCCTGCCTCAAGTGCAATGCGCGCTGCTGTCCCGGGATTCAGGTGGGGCCACGCATCGTTCGATTGTCCGGGCCTGAAAGCGCATTCGGTAATCAGCAGGTCTGCATTGCGCCCAAGTTTCACCGCGTTTTCGCAGTAGCCCGTATCGGTACAGAACGCTACACTCTTCCCGTCAGCTGTTACTCTGTACCCCAGGCATGGATCTGAATGGGTCATCGCCAGGTACTCAAGTTTGAAAGGTACGTCAGCATGGTCCGCGGGCAGTTCCAGTATTTCTGTTTTATATGAAAGTTCATGCAGCGGAACCGTAAACGGCCTGTTCACAATTGTGCCGATGATATCCCGCGTACCGCTCTGCCCGATTATTGTAAGTCCCCTGCTGCAGCTGATCTTTGACAGGCCGTGCAGACCGGTGATGTGGTCCATGTGAAAATGGCTCAGCAGGAGGTAGACCGGTTTCGTTCCGTCTATAAAGCTGTCCAGTTTAAAGAATCCGCTGCCGGCATCGAGAATAATATCGTACTCCCTCGTCTTCAGCAGCACGCAGAGCGTGTTTCCTGTTGCTGTTTCAAACCAGCCGTTAGTTCCAAGGAAGATAATCTTCATACTGTTACAATCCGTATATTCCGTCATACTTGTTGTCAAGGTACCGCATGTATGCAGCGGGGTCAATCGCTGATCCCGTGACTCGCTGCACCAGCTCCTGCGGCTCAAACTTGCGGCCGTGGCAGTGGATATTCTTCCGCAGCCAGTCCAGCAGGTTCGTGAAATCACCCTTACGCATCTGCTCATCTATGCCCGGGTTGTCAGACGCGTGTTTTTCCCAGAGCTGCGCCGAGACAAGGTTACCAAGGGCGTATGTGGAAAAGTAGCCCAGCATACCGCCTGCCCAGTGTATGTCCTGGAGCACGCCGCGGGCGTCATCGTTCGGGGTAATCCCAAGGTAGTCTTTCATCTTCGAGTTCCATGCATGCGGCAGGTCTTTCACCGCGATGCTTCCCTCGATCATGGCAATCTCAAGTTCCAGGCGAAGCATGATGTGCAGGTTATAGGTTGCCTCGTCCGCTTCGACGCGTATGAGGGAGCGTTCGACTTTGTTTATTCCTTTATAATACGTTTCAAGGCTTATGCCGGAAATCTGTTCAGGGAAGAGCTTCTGCAGTTTCGGGTAGAAGTGTTCCCAGAATGGGAGTGAGCGGCCGACGAGGTTCTCCCACAGCCTGCTCTGCGATTCGTGTATCGCCAGGGACGCGCCCCCTTCAAGGGGCGTGCGGTTAAGGGCAGGGGAGATGCCCTGTTCGTAGAGCGCGTGGCCGGTTTCGTGCATGGTGCTGAAGAGGGCAGAAGCGCCTGAGCTTTTCTCAAAACGGGTGGTTATTCGCACGTCGTCCATGCTGAACGAAGTTGTGAAGGGATGGGCGGATTTGTCCTGCCTGCCCCGCGTCCAGTCAAAGCCGAATGCGGTGGCCACCTGAACTCCGAAGTCCCATTGTTTCTGTTCATCATACCGGAGGCCCATGAATGAGTCATCAACCTGCGGCCTGCCTGCTATAGCCTGTATAAGTTTAACCTGCAGCGGCCTTAATTTTTCAAAGATTGCCTTTACGTCTGCAGTCTTCATGCCCGGTTCAAAGTTGTCCAGCAGCGTGTCATATGGATGGTCCGCAGGCGGGAAAAAACTTACATAGCGTCTGTTCAGTTCCACTATTCTTTCAAGGTGCGGCCTGAAAACTGCAAAGTCTGACTTTTCGCGGGCCTCGGTCCACGCGTGGTGCGCAGCGGTTGTAACAATGCTGAACTCCTCAACATAGTCCGCCGGTACACGCACCTCTTTCAGGTAGTCCCTCTGCGCGACTTTGACCATGCGGTACTCGCTGCTGCCGGGGTCATGTTCTTCTGCCCATGGCCTCAGTTCGTCCAAAAGCCTGCCCAGCTCAGGTGATGTGGATTTATTGTGGGCTATTGTACTTATTGTGGCAATCTGCCTGCCCCTTGCCTCTGCTGCACCATGTGGCATGTATGTCTGCTGGTCCCAGTCAAGGAGCGCAGCTGTATGATGCAGGTCAGCTATTTCGCCCAGGATTACTTTAAGTTTATTGTATTTCTGCTGCATTTGTTTCTCCTCTGGTTTCCGGTGCCGGAACATACAGCTGTTTACGGGAAAGTTCCCTGATTGTCAAATTGAATTCAGCCTACAGCTGCTTTCACTGCAGCAGGCACTGGTCCATCATTACCGGGATCTCGAAGAAGAATTCAGCCCACTCCCCATGGACTGAATCTGCCCATATGCGGCCGCCGTGGAGCTGTATTATCTTCCATGTTACATAGAGTCCGACCCCGTGGCCTTTTCTTTCCGCCAGTTCAGGGGTCTGCAGTATTGAAAAGCGTTTAAAAAGGTTCATCTTTTCGCTTTCAGGGAACCCCGGCCCTCGGTTCCAGACAGATACAAGTATGCTCCCCTCGCCGGTAAGGTTCAGCAGGAATTCCGCTTTTTTTACTATGTGGTCCGCGGCATTTTTCTGTTTACCCCCTATCTCCCCGAAATAACCCGAAGAGAGTGTCTTGGCTGTCATGATTATGGACGACAGCGGATTCTTCAGCTCATGGCTTACAAAACTGAGCATTTCCATGTACGACGACATTGCGGTTGAGAGCTGTTCGATGATGAATGCTTTTTCAACCGCCTGACCCATCCTGCCGCCCGCAACCTTCAGGTTGATGGAGTCAAGAATGGATTTCTCCTTCGCAGAAAAGTTTTCCGGTGATATTAAGTCTTTTTCTTCAAAGAATACAAGAGAGTTCTGTTTCATATTTTTTCCCTGGAGGCAATCTATATATGACACGCCTCCCTGTTTAATATAATACAGTATCAGGATTTTTGCTTCTGCGTGAATAAAAAAGTCGGGGGGACTGCAGGTATGATCAGCTGTTGCCGACCATACCATTCGAAAGGTCATCGAGTTTTGCGGCCGTGAAGTTGATAACACCTATTGCCTCATAAATCTGGTTTGAGATCTCTACTATTTTCTGTGATCCCGTTGAAATATGATAGGTCGTTTTGCTCAGCTCGTCAGTGGAGAACTTCTGCTCGGAGGTCGAGTTTTCGATTATACGGCTTGAATCATGGATCCTTTCATTCAGTTTTTTAATGACCATGATTGTCCTGTCGATATCCTGCATGAGTGTGGCGACTCCGCCTATTTCATCTTTTATTTTCAGTACGGCTGAATTCATGTTGTTGATCATGCCTACGGATTTATCAATGACGGCACTGCTGTTGTCAATGAGTGTATGGTTCTCGCTGATTATACGGGCAATCTCCTTGGAGTTCATTGTGGTGGCATCTGCGAGCTTGGAAATTTCATCTGCAACTACAGCAAAGCCCCTGCCGTATTCCCCGGCCCTTGCAGCCTCGATTGCAGCATTGAGCGAAAGAAGGTTTACCTTGTCTGCTATATCGTTTATTATCTCGATAAAGTTTGACATCTGTGTACTCTTCTGTTTAAGGGTGTTGAACTCCTCCTTCGTGTTTACAATCTGCCGGGCGGAATTATTTGAGTATTCTGCAACTTCACCCAGTGTGATGTTCATCTGCCCTGCATCGGCCTGCATCCTGATATTGACTTTTTCAAGGTCATTCACTGACTCCATGTTTATGTCAAGTTCGCTGTTGAGCGATTTGGCGATTCCGCTGAGCGATTCCGAGCTTGCTGAAAGCTCCTCGGTTGATGCCGAAACCTCTTCCAGGGATGCGGCCTCATCCTGGGAAATTGTCCGCAGTGTTTCAGATACGCCGTGCAGTTCCCCTGTCTGGTTTTTCAGTATTGCGAGTGAACTGATCACTTCTCCTGCGACCACTTTAAGGTTTTCGGAATGTTTGTGTGCCTCATCGTTTTTGATTATTGCAAGTTCCAGTATTTTTTTTGTTGCCACTGCGCCGGTGACAGCCCCCATGCTGACCCATATGAATATAAGGTACCGGACAATGATATTGCTTGCCGGTCCGCCGGGGATCAGTTCAGGCCTGAGCACAAACAGTATTGTCTGTCCAAAAATTATAAGGGTAAGAGTATATACCGTGTTTTTCCAGTTGAAATAAAAAACACTGAGCGCAAGGGCAATGTAGTTAACAGCGAAAAGTTCGGTTGCACCGTAGATTATGTACTGGAATATCCACAGGCATAGAATTATGCCTGTAATTGTTGTATAACTGGATATTTTTTTCCCGCGGAAAATCCTTGCTAATGCAACAGTAACAGCGAGTATGGCAATACTAATAGTAAACTCGATTCCGATGCTGAAAAAGCTAAGATACTCGGATCCCCTTCCTGCCAGCTTTATTGCACAGGTCGCCAGGTTTGCCAGGAGGAAAATCGAAAGAATAGAATAAATAAGTCTCCGGTTGTTGCCCGTAAGTACCTGAGAAAAGAGTTCATCATTTTCAATCAGCTTTCTTTTTTCAAATACTATTTCATTTGCTGCTTCTTTCATGCCGTCACCTTGCCTGATGTGTGAATAAATATACAATCTACGAGACTATGATCTGGAATACCTCTTTGCTGAATCAAGGCCGGCTATCCTGTGCCAGTGATTATGTTCCATTATGACAGCAAATGGATGCAAAATTACTCCCTTTATAATCTGATCTGAACAGAATATATTTGTCAAGATGTTTAAATGTCATTGCAGGCATTAGCGTCATACCCTGATATTTAATCCTCCACATATAGTATATATACTTGCTTTTATTATCAAAATCAGTATTTTTAATGCTAAGACGTTCATCTAACCCCCATGCGTTCCGCATAAGGGGATACAATATTTTGTCAGGATATTATGTTTTGGAAAACAGCACACTTACAAGCCTGAGCAGGTTCAGGATATCAGACGAGAACCTGATCCGGGATTCCGCGGTAAAGGAATCGATCAGCACCGCCTACAAAGAAGGGAGATGCTACGAGTTTTATCCTGACAATTACGTCATAGACAGGATCAGGAGCGGGGACCCTGTAGAACTGTTCAGGGAGCGCTTTTTTGAGATGGCCGGCGCGGTCATGGATTCCAATGCGGGCGGTGGTAAAAGTTTCAGGGAGAAACTCGCCGGTGACACGCGTCTCTTCTCCCGGATTACCAACGCAATCGCCAACCTGCACAGGGGGGCCGCACTTTGCGGGAACAGGCTCATATCCACCAGGAGGATCGTACTTATTCAGGAGCTTCCCGGCAGGCCTACATTCCATCATATTTCCAGCCAGACAACTGTTATTGCGCACGTAGGCCAGGGCCCGGAATGGCAGGAGGTGCCCTCAATCTACCTTGGTCTCAAGACCTTTGATGCCATACATGAATGGAGAAACCGGCAGGAACCGAAAATTTTTGAGGCTTTCAGGTACCTCCTTGAAGTTGAAGAGAGGGCGATAGAGACAGGATACTCTCACTCCACCCTCTACTCCGCAGAGATTTCGCTGCTCATAAACTACCTTGTGGACAGTGTTATTGAATATTCCACCATGACCGAGCAGCGGTACAAAGAGGAGGCCCCTGTCCAGGCAGTTGAAAAACTGAGCGACGCGAAGAGGACTGCTCTTGTTGAAAAACTTAACGCCCGGCTGCAGGGGAGTGAACTTAATTTTGATTTTGACCTGAACCTTGAGGCTGTCCTTGAACTTGAAAACTTCAGCCGTGAATACAAGAAGGGGTACGCCAGCCGGTCTCTCCGCGAGATAGTGAAACTGCTTGTGGCAGCCTCGGGGCATGACATCCACGAGATAAGGAACAGGGCGAATATTATCCTCGAGAGGATTTTTTCTCCCAAGGAGTTTGACGCGCCCCTGGCCACAAGGTTTATCAACATGCGCGCGGGCGAGTCTTACAACTTCGAGTTCAGGCTGCACGACTTTAAGCCCGCTTCCGGTTATTACCTGCGAGTATACTCCACGGTTGAGGATGACGGATTTAACACGCTCCGGAGCATGAAGGTCGAAGAGGTCCCGCTGACTGCTGACGAGTCCGGGACGCTTAAAGGCTCATTCACTTTCAGCAGTTACGGCCACTATGACTTCTGCGTGATTTCGCGCACAGAGAATGAAAGCGCATGGGTCGATGACGCCGGTACTTCCGGAAGGATCAATGTTCTGCCCGACCTGCGCGGCGAGATCATACTCGAGGTATTCGTTGATATTCACGGACACACAAGGCTCTACTGGCGCGATAATGATGAGCACCCGGGCCTGGTCTACAATGAACATGGAGAGGTCATAAGGCTGGGAACCCTTGATGATATCACCTGTCACCTGGAGGACCTGGCTGAACGCTACCATGTAAGCTCCATCTACCTTCTCGGGGTGCAGCAGCGGGGCACTAACCGTGAAGACTGGGCACCCGAGGCTACTTCACCGTCGCCGTTCTCACCCATGAGCATGACCGCGATCGAGCCGGCACTTGGGGGCGACAGGGCGCTCAGGGAGCTCATTGAGAAAGCGCATTCGCTTAACATTAAAATCATTGTTGATATTATTCCCCACCTTAACAGGAGAAGCAGCGAACTGGGACCTGAATGTTCTGTCTTCACGTACGACGGCGGAGGCATACTGGTCGAGCGTGCTTCCACTGACGGCAGGTACGGCTCGTGGAATGACGGCAAGCTGCTTAACTACAGGATGTTTGAAGTGTGGGAATGGCTGTCGGATTCCATCTGCACTCTCATTGAAAGGTTCGACATTGACGGCATAAGGTTCGACTCCGCGCACGCTGTCCCGATAATGATGAAGAGGAACAACTATCCCTTTGTCCATGGAAGGCGCAGGAGCGATGAAGAGATGCTCTGCGGCAACATTATTGTGAATGACAGGGAGTACGGGCACTTTGTCACAACAGGGTATTACGACTGTGAGTGCAGGGACAGGATAGCGGTACCTCTCCATTTTTACCTGATGCAGAATGTTGAACGGAAAATCAGGAGCAGGGGGAAGGATTTTTTCATCAACATAGCGGAATGTTTCTGGGGTCATGAAAAGTACCTGACCCGCACCGGCCTTGTTCCGTATAACTCATCGCTCTTTAAAATCTGTGAAAATGTCACGCACGGGAAAAGCGACGTGCGCGAAATATACCATATATACGACAACTACTTCCCGTCAGTGCTGCCCGAGGGCACAGAGCTTCTTGGGATCCTTGGCAACCATGACGAACGCCGCGCCCTGAACACATTCGGACACAGGGGGCTGCGTGCGGCAGTCGCACTTACGTCATTCATGAGCAGCATAATCATGGACTACGAGGGGAGCGCCGAGGGAGAGGGCTGGAAAGTCTACCTTGATAACATTTTTGTGAACTGGAACCAGTTCGAGTACGCGTCGCACCGGAGCCTTGAGGGGTTCTACCGCGACATGTACAGGTTCCACACCGGGCATAAGGGCCGCGGTGCGCTTGTGTGGGCAAATAACAACATGGCTGCGGCCTCGCTTAAGTTCGCCGGCGAAGTCGTATGGCTGGGCATATTCAATTTCAGTGATGCTAACCAGGACGTATCTGTGCAGTTCGACAATCCGGTGCTTGACATCGGTGATGACGAGGCCTTTATACTCTCGGACCCCCTCTACTCGGCAATAACGCACACCTACAGGTATTACACGGGAAGGGAACTCAAGGTATCAAGAATCAACACGGTTGTAACATACACAGACCGCACCAAGATACTCAGGCTTGAAAAAACATCGCTGGCGGAACACTACGATGAATTCCTTGCTGATTCATTTTTGCGGTTGTGCGAGCTTGACAATACAAAAAATATCTACGCGAATTTCTTTTACTCCGAGCTGGTAAAGCACTGCGATCCTTACGAGGATTTTACTGATTTCATTACTGACAGGCTCCTGGCCAATAAAAACGTAAACAGGGACCGGGTCGAGTTCGGGCTTAAACGAAGCATTTTTCACCTGTACAGGAACGGTGAAGTTACCCTTGAAAAGGTTAAGACCTGTCTTGACCGGATGGAAAATGATGTGGGGATCTTCCCGTCGCTTGCAGGGAACCTGCGTCACCATTATGAAAAGGGGAGCATGGTCTTCATGTCCGCGGAGGCCGAGCCTTTCTCCAAGAGCGGCGGTCTTGCCAACGTGGTGTATGAACTCCCGCGGGAGCTTGTGAGGGCAGGCGAGGACGTCTATGTTATCACCCCGCTGTACAGGAACGGGAGCCAGAAAGAGAAGCGCAAGATGGATGAAGCGCTGGAAAAATACAATATTCAGTACACCGGTAAAAACGTTAAGCTCTGGATCATGAGCAACGAGTACGAGGTCGGCGTCCATTACGGCGAGGTTGAGGGAATCAAGTATTACCTGCTGGACCACTACGAGTTTTTCAACGGCCTCTACTGGGGCGTAACTGCCGAAGAGAAGCTGCGCAAGCGGATAGGTTTTGCCCGCGCATGCGCTGAGGTAATTCTTTCCTTCGGGATTAACGCGAAGTACACATTTACAAACGACGCGTTCACCGGCGTTTTTAACGGCATAATAAGGAGCGACCATTACTACGACAGCAACCCTGTGTTCAGGAACTGTACTTTTATACATATAATGCATAACGGCGGGTGGCAGTACTTCGACGCTTACGAGCGCATGGAAAAAGGTTTTGACCTCTTTAACCTGTTTAACCTGCCGTCGTGGCGCGCCGGGGATTTCTGCGACCCGGTTTTCGGCGGACGTTTAAGCTGCATGGCCACGGGAATAAGGTTCGCGCGAAAGACTATTACGGTGAGCCCGTCGTATGCCCGCCAGGTTGAGATCGCATGCGACGGACTTGAGCGCATACTTCACGACGTTAAGGGCATAAGCAACGGTATAGGATCGGACTTCAGAAGCAAGATCGACAAATCCATGGTGCAGTCCGGATTCGTCGAGAACCATTACCCGGCACTCCTTGACAGGATAAAAAATGATTCTGAACTTAAAGCCAAGATAAAAATCCGCTACCCTGAAATACTTAAAGGTGACATGGCTGTACAATCGATCGCCGACCCGCAGAGAAGAAAGATAGTTTCCCGCATGAGGAACAAGCTGATGCTGCAGATCGAGCGTGGTCTTAAAGCTGATCCTGATATGATCCTTGCTGCAATGATACACCGTATTTCGGAACAGAAGGGTTTCCAGCTCCTTCTTGAAGCGTCCGAGGGAATTTTCAGGGAGCTGGGATTCCAGGTTATTACAGGAGGCAGCGTTTCCGCCGGGGACAACAGGGGCGAGACTATTGCCAACGGCCTCTACCTGCTGAGCCAGTATTACCCTGAAAGTGTGCATGCTTCATTCGGTTTCCAGGATGTGAGCGTCCCGCTGCTCTGCGCAGATTTTTTCCTGATGCCTTCAATGCACGAACCGGGCGGCATCTCGCAGCTCGAAGCGATGGCAGCCGGGTGCGCTGTGATAGCAAGGGCGACAGGCGGACTCCGCGATACTATTAAGCCGGTCACGGTGCAGGGCGATAATGTCGAGGGATTCGGGTTTCTCTTCACTGACTTTTCACCATGGGCTTTTTTTGACGCGATGAAGAGGGCCAGCGATTTTTTCAGGAGCGCTGATGATATCATGCTCAATAAACTGCGGGAGAACTCTGAGAAGGCGTCGTATTTCTGGGACAAGCCTGCGCAGGAATACATTAATACCGTTTATGATCTTACCGAGACTATCAGGATGTAATGCCGCGGGACTTCAGGCAGCCGTGCCCTCACCCGCGCATCGTTGTCACTGGCGCGACCTCTCCCGTCTTCGGCGGGCGAGGTAATAGTTAAAGAAAATACCGGTATAAAATTTTTGTGGTCTCAGGAGCTGTGCGAACAGGGAATTAATACAATACCCCCTCTCCCGGAATATGATATGTCAGGTATTGGTAGTGTAAATATTTCAGAATATAATCAGTTGATCGAATTATTATGGGAGAGGTCTCTCCACTGCATCCGTGCAGCCGCGACATTAGTCCCTCCATGTCCGTCAGGTACCCGGAGGCCGGGTGAGGGCATCCTCCGGGCAAAAAAATACGGGATATCGCTATCCCGTTTGTTGCAAAAGGTCTTCCCTGACTGCCTTAATTTTCAAGGAATCCCGTTGGAGTGTAAAATGAAAATTTAATTCTTAATATATATTCGGCAGTGTAATTAAATTTCTTGAATTATTTTTCAGGTTTTGTAGAAAATAATTTGAAGGAAAGCCCCCTGTTTTCCGGAGGGAGCACTAAAAAGTATACTATAGCGGTTAATGAATGAATTATTTCGGTGTCATTCCGGCCCCCGGCCTTCGCCGGGGCAGGCTTCGCGAAAGCGAAGTGCCGGCGACCTTCGGAAGTCCCCTTGTGGGAAATCTTTATGAATCTGTCAGTGTATCCCAATACTTGTGAGCTTCATAAAGATTCCGGTATTCGCATATTCTGAAGACGCGAAACCGGAATGACAAACACTGCTGATGAAATTTATCAATATAAAAGATGGATTATATGCGAAAACTATTTATACTTCTTTCATTACTCCTGCTCCTGACTGGCTGTTCCCTGTTTCATAACGGGGAGGCCATTTCCGGGCAGATCAAGGGCGGGACAATAATACCGGACAGCGCAGGAACTATCTATATCATATCGTTTACAGGTGGTACTAACGGCGCCGAGTTTAATAATGAATTCGCGCGAAGGCTTAAAAGAATAATCAACCTTGACGGCAGGCTTTCGGTTGTGGAATCCGTTGACGAATCCGACCTCATACTTGACGCGTCCCCGGTCCGTTATTCCGAAGAGAATGTAAGGTTTGATGAGACTGGAAGGCCGGTGCTGCGCAGGATTTCAATCACAGTGCGGGTTACACTTTCAGAAAAATCAACCGGCAGGATTATCATAAAGGATAAGGAGACAGATCTCTTTACGGAGTATAATCCTGACAGCGCGATAATGAATGATGTCTACAGGGAACTTGCGGACAGATCATCTGCTGCGGTGCTTTCAATAATACTTACCGGCTGGGCTGTCGACACAAGTCCGCGGGACACGAGGGACCTATGACCATTAAAAAGTATCCTGCATCGAAACAGTTTTTCACTGAACTTCATGCGGGTGTGAAACATAAACTTTTTCTCCTCCTGGGAGAGGAGGAGGGAGAGAAGGACAAGGCCGTGAAGCTCATACTGGACAGGGTCTTCGGCGATTCTCCGGACCGGGGTCTGAATACCGGCAGGTTTATACTTAGTGAAGATAAAAATGCCAGGGATGAGTTCATCGCAGCTGCGGATTTCGTCATGGGCGGATCAATGTTCTCCAGCGTCAGGGTGTGTGTCATCCGGAACATCCATAACGTCAAGTTCGACGAAAGCCTGAAGAACACTTTCAGCGACATGATGTCCGGGATGCCCGACGGAACAGTTATCGTTATGACCTCTACAGAGAACCAGCCCCCGGCCTTCATAGAAAAGGATTACCCGGGCGCGGTTCACATAGTGCAGTTCTGGAAATACTTTGACCAGGACCTTCTCAATTACATCCGCAAGACACTAACTGACAAGAAAATCGATTTCCATGAAAAGGTCGTTCCCCTGATTATTGAAGTTGCAGGGAGCGATATACGCAGGGTTGATGAGATCATCGACATGGCTGAATATTCCGGCAAGGGGATGCATGTAGGCGAAGAGATGATACGGGAGCTTGCCGGTGATGTTAAGGATGTGTCTATGTTTGACTTTACCGATATGCTCTTCCGTAAGGAGAAGAAGTCGCTCCCGTACCTTAAACAGCTCATGGATGACGGCATAGCTGAACTTTTAATACTGAACATGATTACACGCCAGGCCGACATGCTGGAGAAGTATTACAGGTTTATTGACGATAAGCTGAACAGCGAAGAGGCCATGGCAAAGATAGGCCTTGCAGGGGGCAGGCTGAGGCGCGAAAAGTTTGCCGCAATACTGAAGCGTTTCACCAGGGATGATTTAAAGAGGACCTACCCGCAGATCGCCCGCGCGGAGTACATGCTGAAGAGTTCCGGGGTTACCGGCGGAGCAAAGAGCCCGCTGGTTGACCTGGCTTTCGGGATAGTGAGCATGAAGTAGGTGCAGGTCACTGCCTGTAAGATTCAGACAAGCGAAGGGAGACGCCCTTAAACTAAAGAGATAACATGAAGAAAAAATTCCACATAACCATGATATTGTTTTTCCTGCTGCTGGTCTTTGACTGCATTAACAGTTCAACTGAAATTGTATTAACCGGACCCCGCATCGTATGGAAATTCGCCGTAATCAGCGACACGCAGAATGATCACTGTGATGTTAATGTAAAATCCTGCATTAATGATAAAATACTGAAAACCATTGCCGTGGATATCGCGGCCGGGATGCCGGACTTTGTCCTTGTGTCCGGGGACCTTGTGAACGGCTGGCTGCGGCATGACGGCAGGGATTACTCCGGGCAGTACGCTGACTGGAAAGAGGCCATGTATCCCGTATTAAACGCGGGAATAAAAATTTACCCGGTCAGGGGCAACCATGACAGCGGGCCCGAGCTTTATGTTGTGCGTCCGTTGCCCGAAGAGCTTGACCTTCTGCCCGGATCGCCTGAGGAGCTGGAGCAGGGCTACAATGAGCAGATAGTTGAATGTCTTGTTCCGGAGAACGGGCCGGAAGGTGAGGAGGGATTTACATTCAGCTTTGTTTACCGGAATGCCCTGGTAATCGGCCTGGACCAGTATGCAGACAGGCAGCACAGGGTAAACCAGGCATGGCTTGACGCGACCCTTGCCGCGAACAACCGGCAGCATATATTTGTCTTCGGTCATGAACCTGCTTTCATGGCTGATCATAAAGATAATCTTTCATTTTTTCCAAATGAACGCAACCTGTTCTGGGACAGCATCGGTAAGGCCGGGGGGAGGATTTATTTCTGCGGCCATGACCATTTTTACAACCGTGCATTAATCCCCGACAGCAAGGGAAATCCCGTATGGCAGGTCACTGCGGGTACAGGCGGCGGGGAGCTGCAGAGCTGGTCCGGCAGATACGGTAATGGAGATAAGGTCGAATGTGAATATCACAATGATGATTATTACGGGTATGTCCTTGTTACTGTGGATGGCTGCGATGTAAAGGTGGAGTGGAGGGCGCTTGTGGACCCGGATAACAATGGCTGGCAGGTGATGGATGAGTTCAGCTATAATGCTGCGCAGGTTGAGGATGAAATGTCAGGGCGCCAGCTCCCGTGATAAAAAATTATTGACTTTACTTTGTTTTAAATAAAATTCAATGTATAGTAGTGCAGAATAATAAAAGATCAAAACCCCGGGAATACAGGTGCACTGATGAATAATACCGAAATACTGACAGATCTTAAGAAAAAACTAATAAAAAGATTCGGTACTGATGTTCAGGATGTTATACTCTACGGGTCACAATTATCGGGAAGTAACAGTGAGTCGGATTATGACATTTTAATACTTCTTAAATCAAAACCGGACTGGCAGATTGAAAGAGAAATTTCGGACATTTGTTATGAAATTGATCTGGAATACGGAATAATAACTGATGTGCATATTCTTGGTTCTGATGAGTTGGACTCGCCCAGAGGAAGACAGCCTGTATTTGTAAATGCCATATCCGGCGGGCTGCATGTATGATTTCTAATGCAGACAGGGAAGCGCTTATAGCGTACAGGTTTGAGCAGGCAAAGGAAACAATAGCTGTTTCAGAGTTTCTGTTTAATTCGGATAAACTCCCTGTAGCAGTCAACCGTATTTATTATGGTATATACTATGCTTTAACAGCGCTTGCGCTGAAGCATATGTTTGAAACCTCGAAGCATGCCCAGCTGCTGGGATGGTTTAACCGTGTATTTATATCCGGAAACATTGTTGATATCAGTTATGGCCGGATCCTCAGGAATGCTTTTCAGAACCGTACCAAAAGTGATTATGATGCTTATATTCATTTCGATAGAACTGAAGTAGCTGCAATGCTTGAAGAAATGAAAGATTTTATTGCTATGATTGAATCATTATTAAAATAGTTTTACTTAACCTCTCCCTGATATGAGCCGGTCAATAATGTTAAGAGATGATTACATCATTTGAGGAATTTAATATGGTTTTAATTAATAATGATCAAATTGTAAATGATGAACGGCGAAGCTTCCACCTGACTTCGGAAAAATATTTTCGTGTAGAATTAATGCATATTGATGAAAATGATGTGTATAATGATTACAGGCTCAATAATGAAAACTTAATGCTTATAATACTTCAGGGCAGTATGCAGGTAACAGTGAATAATCAGAAAATAATTCTCGATAAAAGTATTCCACAGATAATAATTACAGAAAATGAAATATTCTCAATAACCGGGCTCTGCCAAAGTATTGTTGAATTTATCTGGAGTCCCGGACTTTATGGCTGATGCCTTCACCCTGTAATATTCACCTGCGGCAGCCATAACCACGGTAGTATTGATGATCCTTTCCGTTCCCTGTCGCTGCTGAGTTCAATCCCGCCTGCAAGGAGCTGTATAATATTCCCGCTGATCATGCAGTCTTTTACCCTGCCTGTTATTTTACCGTCTTCAACAAGGTATGCCAGGTCCATGCTGGCCGAAAAATCTCCTGTGATTGTGTTGGATTGTCCCAGTCCTATGAACTGGTGGGCAACAATCCCTTTTTTGATTGCTGATATTATAGATTCATGTGTCTCTGATCCGGGGTTAACCTCGATCCCGGTAAATGAAGGTCCGGGAAGCGATGAGTAGCCGCGCGACGCGTTACCCGTGGGTGCGATGCCGAGCCTTTCGGCGTACTTCAAGTCAGCTATAAATGTTTCAACGACGCCGCTGTTGACCAGGAACTTATCTGCAACGTTAACTCCCTCTGCATCAAAGGGGATACTGTATGGTGATCCCGTGATGACCGGGGTGTCCTTTACAGTAAGTTTTTCACTGAACACCCTGGTCCCCTGTTTTTCCGCCATGGGAGATATGCCTTTCCACACGGGGACAGCGCTGAACCCGGAGATCACCAGTCCAAGAAGGCTGCCGAACGCGGATGGCGGCAGTATCACGGGGTACATCCCGCTTTCGATTTTACGTGCTGTCAGGGCCTTTTCAATCTTATCGGCCACAACCCCTGCCATCTCCCTGAACTCCACGGGTTTTGTGTGCGATTCACCCTCCCATGTCTCTATGCGCGTGCCGTCTTCAAGTACAAGGGTTGCCGAAACCGAAGCCGAGTAGTATGAGTCGCGGTAAGAAATGTCTATGCCTTCGGAATTTGCAAGCCGCAGGCTGCCGGTCGATGCGGTGACACCCATGTCTATGCTGATCCCCGGAAAACGCCGTGTCAGTTCATCTATAGATGCCTCGCATGCACTGATTTCGTTTTGCAGATTAAAGTTTTCAATTTCCGGGTCGTAGGGATCAAAGAGACTTTTGGTGTCTGCCGGAAGAGTAAAGTTTTCAATGTCGCCGAACTTCGAGAGAGAGGCGGCAAGTTTTGCTATACGTTCAATGTTCGAGTCGTCATTCGTGCTGGAAAACCCGGTGTGTCCGTCAATGTTCAGGCGTACGCCTGTACCCGAGTTTTCATTTTCTGTGAGTGAATGGAGCCTGTTGTTTTTAAACTTAACAGGCGTGCTCCTCCCTGAAACATGTATTATGTCAAACCACCTGGTCCCGCCAGGCATTGTTTTTGTTACGCGTTCGATCATTTTCCGCCCCCTATAAGTACGTCGTTTACAAGCATATGCGGCCCGCCCAGGGTGACTGGAAGCGGACCCTGTCCCCCCTTGCCGCAGCCTCCAAGCCCGCCGAACATCTCCCTGTCGTTGCCTATCATGGATATGTTTTTCAATGTCGTGAAGACGTTCCCTGAAAGTATGATGTCCCGGAACATCTTTCCCGGTTTTCCGTTTTTGATCCTGTACCCGTATGCTGCGGTGAACGTGAACATTTCAAGGTTCGTCTGCCCGCCTATGTAGCTCACTGCGTAGAGACCGTCATCCATTGCTGCGAAGATGTTGTCGCGGCTGTGAGCGCCGTTTTCAATATAAGTATTGGTCATGCGGACAATCGGCTGTTTCATCACTCCCATCGCCCTGCCGTTGCCTGTTGTCTCTTCGTCCATTTTGTCCGCGGTCTCGCGTGAATGGAGTCGCCCGGAGAGCGTGCCGTTTTTAATGAGGAATGTTTTTGACGGAATGATCCCCTCGTCGTCAAAGGGTATATACCCCGCGATATGTTCAATGCTGCCGTCATCTATCACGTTCAGTTCAGGCGGACCGAATTCCCTGCCCAGTACCATTATACCGCGCATTGACGGATTCTCGTACACAAAGTCCGCTTCCGATAAGTGACCGAAAGCCTCGTGTATAAAGACACCGCTAAGTTTAGGGTCCAGTATTACCCTGTAACGCCCCCCTTCGACCGGTTCGGCGTCGAGCATGTCCATTGCAGTCTTTACCACCTTCTCTGCCAGGGCTTCACGGTTTTCGGTGATTTCAAACCCGCCGAATCCTGAAACCGATTCATTGTAGGGCTGGACAACCGCACCCTTCTTTGCCACTGAAGCGAGGGATATGCCGCAGTATGACCTGTCATACTCAAGGTGCGATCCCTCGCTGTTAAGGTAAACGTAGTTTGAATTGCCATCCCTGTAAACAGCCCTGGTGGTCTGGATGTGTTCTGCATTCCTGAGGATTTTATTGTAGCCGCTCAAGAGCTCGAATTTTTCATCAACGCTTACAGAGCTGAAGTCCCTTGATACTTTAGTGGAAAATTTTCCTGTAACGGATTTACCCGCTGCTATGCCGGACTTTACCCTCGGCACAACAATTGATGCCGAGTTCACAGCGCTTTTGAAAAATCTTTCTATTGATGAAAGGTCGTTGAACGTGGCGAATCCCCAGGACCCGTTTTTAAGAACTCGCACTGAACCGGCAACTGAATCGCCCGAGGTGACTGCGTCTGTGTTTTCTCCTGAAAGGGAGATGGCTGTGCCGCCCCCTGCCGAGAGCCTGATCTCGGAAAAGTCGAACCCGCCTGATGCAATAAGCTGTTTCCCTTTTTCGACTGCCGCGGATAATTTTTCGTTCATGTAAACCTCTTGTGTTAATCACTAATTGTATATGGCCGGGTAAAGAATGCTGCGGAGACACGGAGAACACCCCATACGGCACACTTCCTGCAGCCCCGCTGTCGATCTGATCGTGAGCAGCAGAAGGCAGATGTAAATAGGATCTTTGCGTATGTCTTTTTTCATGGTCAGCCCTGATGCAGTTCCGGATAAAAACAGGGCGGTGTCAACCGATTATTTAAAGATAATATGCTTCGGGGCAAGGGTGTCTGATGCGACTTATAGCATTTCACGATTAAATTTGTCCTGTCATTGCGAACGTAGTGAAGCAATCTGTTCTGACAGGAATGTCTTTAATCTGATAAAATTAGTAGTTCCATAAACAGACTGCCACGGCAGTGCAGCCACGATGGCAGCCTGCAAGCACGAAACAGGCCGCTCACGGATAATCCGTGTCCTGCGCGCGGCATCATTACATCCTGTAGAAGCGATGTTTCTATATTGCCTGCCTTCATGCCTCGCCGTGACGTTAATTGTACTAAACCAATCGTTAATAGCTATAGCCCCGCAAAAACAATATTTTGGTATGATCCCAAAAAGTTGTTGCTATCCGTTTAATTTGTTTACATATTATACATGTTCCAGCCGTAGCTTGTGTTAAAAGTATTTATTTTAATTCCGGTAATAGCCGCTAAAACTTAGTTACATACAGGGAGGATTTTTGAATGATCAAACACATAGATATTGTGGATGGTGAAAGACGTGAGCAGTTTTCTCACAGGTTCATTTCCCAGGTAAGACGCTTCAGGTATATTGGATTTATGGTTATAATGGCTGATGCTGCCCTGACAGCACTTCTTGTCACCTCGTATGTTACAGGCAAATCAACCAAGCTGGCCCTGGGGATGTCCATGGCCATGGTTGCCCTGCTGACCGTACCTTTTATGATTATTTTTTTTAACAAGAGCTGGCAGCTGGGTGCCGATGCCGAGACTGACCACTTGCAGGTGCTCACCGGAAGAGTGGAAAAAATAAAGAAAGAGGTAAAGGGCAAAAAGACTTATCTCGTTCTTACTGTGGATAAACAGAATTTTACCATAAATGAAGAATACTGTAAGGGCGTTGACGTTGGAGTGAAAGTGGCCATTACCGTGGGGATATCATCAAAGGTAGCCGTAGATGTTGCGGCAGTGGAACAGCAGTAATAACTGCATAAGAAAGGCATCATGATCATTGTTATTCAGAAAAGAGGTTCATGGGGAATCTCTTTTCTTATGTTTAAATTTGTGAATATTTTTTTAAAATGTACTTTTAAAGGGTGAAATTTGAGTTGATAAAATAAATGTCAGTTATAAAATTGCAAAATTGCGTTTTTCGAACAAATCGGTTCTGAAACTATTCCTTGTTAATTTATCGACGATTTAACACGTGCCGGGTCATCGGGTGATCTGCCAGGAGGTTTCAGGCATGGACTGGTTTGTCAGAAAACTGCATATAAAAACAAACAACATAAATCGGAGGATTTTTTATGAGTAACGACAATTTCGCAAATCCGGCACCTGTGGGGCTCCTGGGATTCGGTATGACCACCATCCTTCTCAACTTCCACAACGCGGGATTATATTCTCTGGATGCGATGATCCTGGGAATGGGTGTTTTCTTCGGCGGACTGGCCCAGCTTATAGCGGGTACAATGGAATTTAAAAAAGGCAACACTTTTGGACAGGCAGCTTTCATGTCTTATGGCGCTTTCTGGATGCTTCTTGTATTTCTTCTGATCATACCTAAAGTTCCTGTTTGGGCGGCTTATGCAGCATCTGAAACTGCTATGGCAACTTTCTTCGGCCTATGGGGTGTTTACACATTCTTTATGTTCATCGGAACTCTGAACGGCAACCGTGCTACACAGACTATTTTCCTTTCTCTTACAATTCTCTTCTTCCTTTTGATGGGAAGGGACATTCTTGCTGCAAAAGGTATGGTTGATTTAAGCAAGACTGTTGGCCATATAGCAGGTTATGAAGGTATCTTCTGCGGATTAAGTGCATTCTATACAGCGCTTGGCGAGATTCTTAACGAGAAACGTGGAAAAACCATCCTTCCTCTTGGTTAATCAATACTGATGCAATAATAAAAAAGGCTGCCATTAACCGGCAGCCTTTTTTTATTAATCAAACTCCCTGGTGAACGCTGCACAGAATTTCGGTGTCAGAACCTCGTTGCCTGTCATATACTCCACAGGGGAATAACCGTTACTGTTGCTTAACCATAAAGAAAAGGTGTGCCTGTATCCCGCGTATTTGAACCCGGCATTGTATGTCATGTATTTAAACGCAAACCCGCCAAGGTTCATCACCAGCTCGCCGCAGAACGCGGCGTGATCGGTAAAATATATTTCGGTGAAAATCCCAGTGCCCGCACTCCAGTCTTCCTTTGAGTCGACCTGGTAAAAATTAGTGTTATATGCAAATGAAGGGACCAGTCCAATGCTGAACCTGTTGCTGAACATATGCTTTTGTATTATGACCTGTGTAAAGAACGAGAACCTGTCGCTGTCCTGCAGGGTAGTTACGGCTTCGATGTTCTCACTGTCTGCCGCACTTAGAGAAAACCAGTTGTTCACCTCATTAGTGTCCTTGTAACCGGTGCCGCCGTAAACGGAGAGTGACAGAATATCTGTTTCGGAAAAGTCGTTTAAAACATTCAGCTTCAGTGAACCGATGATGTCCTTGTTTCTGAATGAGTAGGCCAGTAATACGTCAAGGGGATCGAATATTCCGTATGACAGGGCAATGTTTATGTTGGTAGTGTGCCTGTTAACATCGAAGTACCTGTGCCCTATGTCCAGGTTGAATATCCCGCTGCCGTTTGTCTGCGCAGTAGGCAGGTCAAAGACATATGGCACAAGGTTTCCGGCTTCAGCCGCTGTAATTATTGATAACATGATTAATGCGGTGAATATGATTTTCTTCATATATGATATCCTTTTTAAAAATCGGTCCGCCTGTGGCAGTAGAAGCATGAAGGCGTGCTTTTAAATATATTATCGGTTTTATGAACATGCGCGCCATTAAGGATGGCATCTTTGCGTTCCTGTACCTGTATCTGGTCCATGCTCATTTTAAGCGGATCGTGGCACTCGCCGCAGTATGCCTTTATATTCTGAATGCCCTGGAGCTGCTCGCCGTGGCAGTGTTTGCATTCATCACCGTAAGAATGTTCCTCAACAGTGCGTGATTTGCATGTGACTATTGCCGCCGACAGGATCAGCAGAGCTGCTAAAGTGATGTATTTAATCATCAGTTTCATTATATATTCCTGTTCATGATTTCAGTCATGGCATGTATCGCATGCCTGCCCGTGGCCCGTAAGCCCGGTAAAACCTGATACAGCTGAACCCCCGGATTCACCATCTGCGCCATGACATGCATCACCGCTGCAGTATGTGATTTTTGATCTTTCAATATTATAATGGTGCCAGTTCCCCTCTTCGCTGTTACTGTGTCCCGGAGGCGGTATCAGGCCTGAAAATCCGCTGTGGCATATTTTACATGAATACCCAGCGCTAGTTACACCGTCAAGTGTCGATCCATGGCAGGATGCATATTTACATGTATTGAACCAGCCGGTGTTTACGGTCCTGTCTGCAGGGTAATCATCAACTGCGATATGATGGTAGAAGCCTCCCCTGTTTGAGAAATGGGTTGTCGAGAAGATAGTCCATGTGTCGCCGTGACAGGTATAGCATGAAGGCGCACCCGAATTGCCTCCTGTCAGGTCATTCCCGTGGCACTGTACTTCGTCGCAGTTTCCATGAGGGAAACGGTAAACGGCACCATGATAATAGTCGGACTGGAACGGTTTTGAAGAGTGCAGGGAACTCCAGAGTTTTTCTGTTATATTTTCAGAAACCGGGTTGCAGCCTGCAAGTATTGCAACTACAGCGGCAAATTTTATTATTAAAAAAAACAGTTTCATAAATATTCACCTGTTGGTATTGAGTATAATGAAAACCGGGTGAATATTCAAAAAAAATACTGTTGCTTGACATAAGTTATACAATATGATTATATTAAAAACATACTTGCCCCTGGGGAATAATTATGAAAAAATATCTCGTGCTCTTCCTGCTCTGTGCTATGACCTGTATACCGGCAGCTGTTCGTTCCGATTCCGACAGCGAAACAGATGCTGTATTTAAAAAGATGGCTGAACGTCTTTCGAAGGTTGAAAAGAAACTTCCCAATAAAACCGTTGCTGTTTACGGATTTGAATCTATCGATAAAAAAGATGCATCATACGCCAAGTATGCCACAGAAAAGCTTACTCATGAAATAGTGCAGATAGGCGATCTTACGGTAATCGAAAGATCAAGGATTGACCAGATACTCAAGGAGCAGAGTTTTTCCATGACAGGTGCTGTTGATGCGGGAACTGCAGCAAAGATAGGGAAAATACTCTCTGTTGACGCAGTGATAATTGGAACTATACGCGTCAGAAACGGCGAGACCGAGTTTATAGCGCGGGTGATCGGAAGCGAGAAAGGGATTATACTTTCATCTGTCAATGAGAGGCTTAAAACCGGTGACGCGTCTGATGTGGCTGACGACAGTACGGACGACACAACGACTGTGGTAATTGAAGATGATACCTCTGTGAAGCCGTTCAAAATAGTAATAGATAAAAATACCTACTCCAGGAGTGAAGGTATAACAATAACCTGGTCAGGTCTTCCCGGTAATTCACATGACTGGATTACACTTGTGCCTGTGGGAACATCTGACAGCACATACGGCGAATGGTTCTATACCGAAGGCCGGAAATCGGGTTCACATACATTTGCTTCACAGGAGCCGGGAGATTATGAAGTGAGGGTGTACTTTAACTGGCCGGACGGCGGGTATGTAGTGCAGAAACGGATAAAGATCAAGGTGAAATGAAAGTAATAAAAAAACCGGCGATGCCGGTTTTTTTATTACTTTCAGTCTCTGAGTTTCGCCACTGTTACCCCATCGCCCCCTTCTCCCATGTCGCCGTGTCGAAAGTCGCTTATGTATATACTCATTTTAAGGTGTTCACGTACTGCCTGTTTCATCGCCCCTGTACCGTGACCGTGTATTATTATTACTGTATTGATGCCGCTCCTTTCCATTTTATCGAACGCCTGGTCCATGTGGTGCAGCGCCTCGTCAACCCGCATGCCGCGCAGGTCTATGGTGTTGTACGATGTCTGAAGCGTAACTGGAATAAAATGTTCAGCCGCGCCTGTAATCGCGGGTTTTAACTTTCTGCGCGAAGAGCCGGAACTCTTCGGCAGCATGAAAATATCCTTAACCGGGAAGCGTGACCTGATCGTTCCGCCCAGCAGCACAGATGCGGTCTTCCCCGAACTGTCCGCTTCCTCGAATGTACCCTCTGCCTCAATGGACGAGATGAAAACCGGGTCCCCTTTTTTCGCAGTGCCGGTGTCCAGAGGTTTCAGACTTTCGGAGTATTTGTCGTGCGCCTCGACCTTAAGCCTGGAGTGTATGTCGTCCTGGATCTTTTTCAATTCATCGTGGAGCGCAGTTGTATCTTTCATTTCCAGGTTCTGCAGTGATGTGATGCGGTTTGCGATCATATCCCTGTAACGGTTCATCTCGTCCAGAAATTCGATCCCCTTCGCCTTTTTGGTTTCGGCGATGCGCCTGTCGAGCTCCTCAGCCCTTGCCCGGATGCGGGACCTCTCCTGCGTAAGTTCATCCATGAGCGACTGGACCTTTTCACGTTCGCCGCGGATCTCCTCTTCGTACAGCTGCACCTTTTCCAGCAGCGCCTCAACGCTGGACTCCCTGCTGTCGACAAGTGTCTCGGCGCGTTTGAGTATTCCCTCAGGCATGCCGTAAATGCGGGCAATCTCGACAGCGTGGCTTATGCCGGGTATGCCGACACGCAGTTCGTACGTGGGCTTGAGCGACTCAAGGTTGAACGTAACAGATGCGTTGCGGAAACGGCTGTCGTTCACCGCGAGTTCCTTCAGCTCGGTGTAGTGTGTGGTCACGACAATGCGGCTGCCGGTGTTTATCATCTCTTCGAGTATGGCCTGCGCGAGAGCCGCGCCCTGGCGCGGGTTTGTTCCAACTATTATTTCGTCTATTATTACAAGGGTGTTTTTGTCAGCCCTGCGGAGTATCTCGTTGATTATTGTAAGCTGCCCTGAGAATGTCGAGAGCGACTGCGACAGGTTCTGGTCGTCGCCTATGTCCGCCATGATGCTGCTGAAAATTCCGGTTACAGAGTCCGGGCCTGCGGGAATGTGCAGGCCGTACATGGCCATGAGAGCGCATAGCCCCACTGTCTTCAGGAGTACCGTCTTGCCGCCGGTGTTTGCGCCTGAAATAATCAGTCCGCTGTAATCGGTGCCCAGGATTATATCGTTTGAGACAATGCTCCCCGGCGACATCATGTAGAGGAGCGGGTGGTGAGCGCCGTAGAGTTTAAGTACAGGTTCTTCTGAAAGTTCGGGTTCTGTGGCATTTGTGGCAATGCTGAGTTTCGCGGCTGCGGTGATGAAGTCAAAGTACGTCAGCACCCGCAGGTTGGATTCGAGCTCGGATGTTTTTTCTGCAACTGCCCGGCTTAACTCTGCAAGTATCTTCTGTATTTCAAGTACGAGTTCCCGTTCCAGCATTATAATGTTGTTGTTAAGGCCCGTAAGCTCTCCAGGTTCAAAATAGACCGTGGCCCCGCTTGCGGAGATGTCGTGCATGTTGCCGTTGAGCTTGTTCCTCATGCCGGATTTGACAAGGATCACGTACCTGCCGTTTACCGTGGTCCATGTCTTCTCCTGGATTATCTTTTCGTTGTCAGGGGAATGGATGATTTTACTGATTCTCTTTTCGATATCCTGGCGCGCGCCGAATATCTCGTTCTTTATTTTTTTAAGTACGGGATATTTTTCCTCGTTCAGCTGTCCGTCATCGGTAATGGCTGCTGCAAGTGTGCGTGTCAGTTCAGGGAGAGGATCAATCCTGTCATGCTCGTCGCCAAGCTGCGGGAATTCCTCTTTATGCCTGTCCAGGTAACCGCGGATCCTGCCCGAAGCCGCAGTGAAGTTCCGTATCACGAGAAGGTCTTCGGTTGTAAGTACTCCTCCCTTTGACGCAAGTGCAGTGTGACGGGAGATGTCGGCGATACCCGCGAGTAAGGGCGGAGCGCCCCTCCCGATAAGTTCCCTGAGGCCGCTTATTTTCTTCAGCTGCACTGCTATCCTGTTAAAGGGGACAGGCCGCAGCCTGGACGCGAGCCCTTTGCCTGCATCTGACGCGCAGAGTGAAACAAGCTTCTCTTCGAGCGCGGGCCATTCAAGAATCTCAAGTATACGCGTGTTAAGTCTGTTTTTCATGAATAAGAAAATCCCCTCTGATCCTGTATATTAACTCTTCCGGGCGCTTCAGGTGTCAATAAAATATTAAAGACTTTTTCAGTCAGTCGCCATCACTTCTATTAATCCTGCCCCCGGCCGATAAATATATGACTGTTAATTAACTTTTGGCGGCTTCCACCGGCGGGGGCTTATTTAAACTTTATCCATCACATAAAACCTGACTTTAATTGTTCCATCATCTTTGCGCCTTTGCGAGAAACTTTTCTTAATTCTTCCTCTGTGCCCTCTGCGCCTCTGTGTGATGTCGGTTAAGTTTAAAACTCTTCCGGAGGTGGCAGCAAAAATTATATGAGAAAGTCACCGATTTTCTGCCGGGGGCCGGAAAAGTAGATGTAGGTAGAAGTGAGGTCTCCCGGAGGGAGCATATGTCGATAGAAATCTCCTGATTTTTTTCTGCTTTACATCAGGTCATAGCTGGATGAATACTGTAGCGGTTAACGAATAAATTTGTATGCATAACGTCACTGCGAGGCATAAAAGCAAGCATTATAGAAACATCATGTTTCGTGCTTGCAGGCTCCCATCGTGGCAGCACTGCCGTGGCAGTCTGTTTTTGATTATATCCATTTTATTATATGGCTCATTCCGGAATGTTGGGAAAACCAGCAACACAGCTGATTTCCCCCTGTCCCCCAAAGGGGGCACGTAAATGGAAACAATTAGTGATTCAAGGAACAAGAATTAATAAATGATTTTTTATATTACCGGGTTGCCAATAAATGTTTTTAAATATCAGGGAACCTGTGTAGAAATGATTTAAAGAATATTTATCATTTGAATAATTCTGGATACGTGCCCCCGTTGGGGGACAGGGGGCTGGAGAATACGGGCATAAAGCTGTCTTTAATAAAACCAGTGATTCCCCCAATAATCCGGAATGAGCTTATTATATTAAATATATTGCTGCCTGACCGGATTGTTTCACGGAGTTTATCCTGAGCACAGCCGAACGGATTCGCAATGACGGGGTCTAATCTGATTGTTAAATGCAATGATAAGAACAATCTTCTGATATCGACAGGTGAATAACATACAGGTAGACAAGGAAAACTTTTATGACAGGCATAATAAAATACAACCACGCGGATTTTAGTCACTCTGAAATCCTTGAACTAAAAGGGAGCAGGAAAATCTACGTTGTTTTTTCAACCTTCGGTGAACGTGAGGCGGACCTTGTCGCATCCAAAATTGAACTCCTGAAAACCCTCCCCGCGGGTATGATCGACAGGTTTATCCTTAACCACAGGCGCGCAGGAAAAGAAGAGGACCGGACAGAGCGCATGGTAATATCAAGAGCGCCGGAAACTGAAATCATCATAAGCAATGATTTTGCGGTTCCCGGCATGGGAAGCGAAAAAGGGAAGGGCGCTGACATGAGGCGTACATTGCACCATATTAATAAAACACATCCAGGGCCTGTGTCTGATGCAATTATCGTTTTTCTTGATGCTGATGTTGTGCCTGAACATTTCGGCATACATTTTGTCACAGGACTTGCGGGTGCGGTCCTTAATGGCGCTGAATTTGCCAAGGCGGGATTCTGGCGTGAGATGGGCCGCGTGAAGAAGTTTGTCGCGCAGCCGCTCTTCTCTGTTATAAAACACCCGGTGCTGGACAGGCTTGCGGAGTTCTCATATCCGCTCGCTGGTGAGTGCGCCGGTACCCTTGATTTTTTCAACAGCGTTTCTTTCATGCAGATTTACGGCGTCGAAACATCGATACTCATAGACGGGCTGCTGGATAAGCGTATCATGGCTGATGTAAACATCGGGCTTTACGACCACGAGCATCACCCTGACATGAACATTCAGAAGATGTGTTTCGGAATCATGCGGACCTACATGCTTGCGCTCATTGAGAGGGGGCTTCTTGAGCTGAAAAACGGTGCTGAACTGTCGGACATTTTCCGCGCGGAGTACATAGACCGCAGGGAGGAGCGTGTTGCCATAAGTGAGGACCTGTCAGAGATTAGGTACAGGCCGCTGAGGGAAATTCTTTAAGCTACTTTTTTATAAAAGGCACAAAGGCCATGTCAACTTTCATGATGTGGTGTTCCAGCCATTTGCGCATATGTTTGTCAACGTCTATGGCCAGGTAGCTGTCTATGCCTCTGCCTTTGCAGTCTGCCAGGAGGCCGTTTATCATGTTCCTGAAATCGGTGTGTTCCCTCGCGTGTGATGCATAGTCCGGGTAGTTTATCTGAAGCATCAAATCCTCTTCTGCTGCAAAATGTTCAATAACGTATGATTCAAGGTATTTCAGCAGGTTCCGCAGTTCCGTAACAGCGCGGCCGTTGTACATGGCAAGTTCCAGTTTGTCTATCCTTCTGAACAGCTCTTCATGCTGGGCATCTATGAGCTCAATTCCCGTCTCGAGAGATTTATTCCATTCAAGTATTGCCATGATGACTGTCCTTTTATCTATGATATAAAAAGAATAAGTCCGTATAACAGAATTGTCAAATTAATTCCGGGATTGATTCCGGACTTTCAGGTCCGCCCCATCCGCACCGCCCCATCCGTCGCTGTCGCGCCATCATTTTTCCGGCATGCCCTCATCCGCCCTCCGGGCACCTTCTCCCGGGTTTAGCACATGAACATGGTTTCTGCATGAATTTGCATAAATCCGAATATTATTATGACATGAATAGGGAGAAGGGATTTCATGAACTGATTTAAGTTTTATCCCATCTATCTGAATGAAAAACAAAAAGTTCAGGATAAACCTCTCCCGCCAGAGACGGGAGAGGTCGCGCGAGCGGCAGCAATGCGCAGGTGAGGGCATGCGGCTGAACTGTGAATTTATTCTCCACCTGTCTTTTTGCAGGGGGACTAGAAACACGATGTTTCTGTATCGAGCATGGACAGGATGTCCAGATAAGCTCGATTGATGTCACGCAGTGACAGAGGGGGCGTGACAGAGATTTAAGAAATATTTTTACAAAATGGAAGATGCTTTCGTATTAATAACAGGAGGTGGTTTATGAATGAAATAACGAAACTTTGCAAGGATTTAAGAAATAATCTTACTGATGCTGAAAAATGTCTTTGGGTCGAAATCCGGAATAAAAAGCTTGGTGTAAAGTTTAGGCGTCAGCACCCGATCGTTTATCACATGGACAATAAAACTGGTTTTTTTATAGCAGATTTTGCCTGTCTTGAAAGAAAACTTGTGATTGAAATTGACGGAAAAATACATGATAATCAGAAAGAGCGGGATATTACACGCGAGTATGTAATCCGTTATCTCGGTTTTAGAGTAATACGATTTGATAATGATCAGGTTGTCAGGAGCATGCCTGATGTTATAGGTAAAATCAGGAGTGAAATAAGTTTATATTAGAAAGAGCCAGTCCGCCCCATCCGTCGCTGTCGCGCCACCTTCCCCATGGTGAGATGGGGAAGGGTTGTGGCATAAAATTCAGGATTCTATTATCCACCTGTCCCGCCTCATCCTTCCGCCCCATCCGCCCTGCGGGCACCTTCCCCATGATGAGATGGTGAAGGGTTGTGGCATAAAATTCCGGACTCTATTCTCCACCTGTCTTTTCGCAGGGGGAGATGTCACGCAGTGACAGAGGGGGCGTGACAGAGGGGGCAGTGACAGAGGGGGCGTGACAGAGGGGGCGTAACAGAAGGATTCAGTATATCCTGGATTTATATTACAAAAAAAATACCAAAAATACGTTGAAATTTAAATATACTGTGCTTATAATGAATACTAACATGAACAGCAGCAGTGACAGTGTGCAAAAAGGCAGTTCCGGCACAGTCTGGAAGAGGGGAAATTAACCGGGCCCTGCGCCTTCAGGTATGACTGTTCCTGTATAAAACTTTAATTTAACGGAGATTTACTAATGAAAAAATTAACAGGAATAATATGCGGTATAATGATGCTTGCAGGCAGCAGCCTTTATGCAGAGGCACCAATTGCGGCTGGAACTCTGGAGCTTGGTATAGGCAAGGTCGTATCATATGACAGGATGTGGAATGATGATATGACTTTTAATCAAATCGTTATTGGAACATACGCTGATACATATGATCATGCTAGTGCAGATTTTTCAGCACCTGTATTCGGAATTGCATATTTTGTTGCAGATGGTCTTGCACTGGGATTAAATGCGGGCTTTTATTATTATAAGAATGATCAATTGACTAATCCTTCGCAAGGCGTGTTTGTTGCTCCTGGAATCAAGTTCTATGTACCATTATCTGAGGGCCTTCTTGTTGATGCACATGGTTCATTCGGGTATTTTTCATCTGACGACGGTGCTTTAGAGCAAGAAACTACAGGTATGACCTTTGAGCTCGGGCTTGGACTTAATATACTTGTTACACAGCAGTTTGCCGTAGTGCTTGGTTTTGATTACACATACATGACTGATTATGAAGTAGACGGTGAAAAAGTTGCAGATACAGCCATGAGCGGTATTGGTGTATCCCTTGGCTTTAAAACTTTTATATCAATGAACCAGTAGTTTAAGATTAACGCATAAACTCCGGCCTGAACCGGTTGCAGGCCGGAACCGTAATCATACATCCGCATCTTTTAGTTCTGCAGAGACCTTAACCAGCAGTAACAATCCGCAATCCCCATGAAAAATCCATACCGACACTTCCTGATTTTTGCCTATAATTTCCATTAATTTCTTGACTTTTTATAATAATGATGTAATGTGTTCGACAATGTTGAACACATGTTGATAATATTGGCAATTTTTGAATATATCAGGTATATAATTAAGGTTCTGCGTCGCCCGGGCGACGGTGAGTAAGTGTTATAATAAACAAAAGGATAAAAATGTCAAAATCCATACTTTCTTTAGTAAAAGCCGGCAGGATTCTTGATCTCTTCCTTGACGAAGAGAAGAGCCTGGGAATTACCGAATTTTCAAAGGCGCTGGATATGCCAAAGGCCACTGTGCAGAACCTGGCCTCGACCCTTGAGGATATGGGCTACCTTGAAAAGGACCCCATGACCCTGAAGTACAGGCTGGGGCCTGTGCTCTTCCAGCTTGGAATGAAATACGCCAATTCAATGGACCTTACCATGATCGCGCGCGTATGGCTCGAAAAGCTCTGCACCCAGTACGGCGAGATGTCGCAGGCCGGCATAATGATGGGCGAGAAGCTTACAGTGGTCATGAAGGTCGAGGCCGACAGCAACTACATGGTCTTCCCGCAGGCCGGGTCCGTAATACCGGTACATTCATCTTCACTGGGCAAAGTACTTCTTTCGCACATGAGCGACTCAAGGCGCGACCGGATACTGGCGAACTGTGATTTCGCAAAATTCACCGATCATACGATTACTGATAAAACTGATTTTATAAAGGAGCTTGATAAGGTCAAAAAGGCCGGTGTCGGTTTTGACCTCGAGGAGACAGTATCGGGGCTGTCATGTATCGCGGGCCCGGTGTTTAACAACAACGGAGTCTGCATTGCCGCGGTTTCATTAAGCGGTAACGCTTTCAGGATAGAGAGTAAACGCGACGAGATAATCAACGCGGTTAAATACGTGGGCTCAAGGATATCCGAACAGATGGGATACAGGGCTGGAGCCGGATTAAAGAAGAAACAATAGTAAAAGGAGGGATATATGCAGCTTGCAGGTTCAAAGGAGCTTGTCTCCGGTGTCATCAAAAATAATCTTTGCATAGGGTGCGGCGCGTGCGTGTCGTTATGCCCTTACTTTAAATGTCACAATGGAAAGACAGTAATGCTCTTTCAGTGTTCAAGGGAGAAGGGGAGATGCTTTGCCCACTGTCCCAAAGTTGAAGTCGACCTGGACAGTATGTCGCAGTTTCTTTACGGTAAACCGTACAGCAGCGAACCTATGGGTAATATAATTACAGTGCGTTCGTCAAAAGCGGGTGCGGCAGCAGGGCTTAAGGCTTTCCAGACAGCAGGTACAGTCAGCAGCCTCATGATGTTTGCCCTTAACAAGGGGTATATCGATTCAGCCGTGGTGACCGCGCGTGACGGCGTAAAAGGGAAACCGGTGGTTGTTACTGATCCGGCAAAGATTCCGGGATACGCTGCAACCGGTTATTCCGCCTCGCCTGTTGTTTCCGGATATAACGAAGCGGTGAGCGCGGGATACAAAAAAATCGGGTTCGTGGGTACCCCGTGCCAGGTGAATGCAGTGACCCAGATGCGCGCCAATCCCATGGAGGCTGAAGGTTTCAGCGATCCGTCCGGGATGGTCGTAGGCCTTTTCTGCACATGGGCCCTGGACACACTTAGTTTTGAAAAGATACTTAAAGGTAAAACAGATATAGCCTCAATAAAAAGATACGATATACCGCCTCCTCCTGCTGATGTGATGAAGGTTCAGTCCGGAACAGGCACAGTCGATATACCTTTAGGTGAAATACGCGGCGCGATCCCTGAATCATGTTCGTACTGTCACGACATGACTGCAGAGTTTGCCGATATATCGGTTGGAGTATATGAAGGCAAGGATAAGCTGAATATACTTGTAACCCGCACTAAACGCGGTGAGGAACTTGTACAGGCCGCGATATCCGCGGGATTCCTCGAGGCGGAAACTCTTACAGACAAAGATGTATCAGCCCTTGCATCGGCATCCATGAACAAGAAGAAACGGGCGCTGGCTAAAATGGTGGCCGGGCAGAAGATAAACAGTGCAGAGGGGATATCTCTCCTCCGCGTGAACAGCGAAACTTTAAAAAAGCTGGAAACTAAATAAGGAGGAGCAGTCATATGTCAGTTCTTACAAGTAAAAATGCGGGTACAACAGCACTGCTCATGGGAAACGAGGCCCTGGTACGCGGCGCGCTCGAAGCGGGCGTAAAGGTAGCTGCTGGTTATCCCGGCACACCCTCGTCTGATATTATTGAAAACCTTGCAAAAGTTGCAGGCGAGAGAAACATATACGTTGAATGGTCTGTAAACGAAAAGGTATCGCTTGAAGTTGCGGCTGCGGGATCATTCGCAGGCCTGCGTTCGCTCTGTGTTATGAAACAGAACGGTGTCAACGTGGCATCGGACTTCCTGCTGCACCTGGCCCTTTCGGGAACACGCGCCGGCATGGTGCTCATTCCATGCGATGATCCCGGATCAATATCCAGCGTGAATGAAGGGGAATCGCGTCACTTTGCACGGCTTGTCGAGGTGCCGCTTCTTGAGCCCGGCAACTTCCAGGAGGCGCGGGAGATGGTTAAGTGGGCCTTTGAGCTCTCGGAGCAGTTCAGGACGCTTGTTATGGTAAGGAGCGTTACGCGCCTTTCGCACGCAAGCGGCAATGTAACTCTTGGCGAACTCCCCGAATCCGACACAAAAGCATACTTTAAATTTGACGGCAACCTGCTTGATGCGCAGACCGGTCCAGTAATCACCGCGCCTGTGCCCATGCGGCACGCCAACCAGCAGAAGAAACTTAAACAGATAGCTGAAGTTTTTGAAACATCAAAGTTTAACACTTATACAGGCCCGGAGAAACCTGAACTGCTTATCATAACAAGCAGCGCGTGCAACCTCTACTCGGTCGAGGCAGTGAGCCTGCTTGGTGTTGGTGACCGTGTGGGTATACTTAAGCTGGGTACTACGTGGCCCCTTCCGGAAAAGCTTGTTAAATCTCATATAGCAAGAGCAGGTGCCGTACTTTTTGTCGAGGAGGTTCTTCCGTTCCTCGAGGAGAATGTAAAGGTCATTGCTCTTGACGGCATCGAGGAGACCGGAATTAAAAAGTATTACGGAAAAATCAACGGAACCATTCCGTCAGTGAACGAGATGAATCCTGACCATGTTATCAGGGCGCTGGTGAGTATACTTGGTGTGGAATATTCCGGGATGCCTGCAGATTACGAACAGAAGGCGAACATCACGATGTTCACCAAAGCCCCGGCGCGTGAACTCACGTTCTGCCCCGGGTGCCCGCACAGGGCGTCGTTCTGGTCTATTCACAACGCGCTGGCACTTGACAACCGGGAGGGATTCGTGTGCGGCGACATAGGCTGCTACACAATGGCCATACTCGGCGCCGGTTTTAACGCAATCAAGACTGCCCACGCAATGGGTTCAGGTACGGGCATCGCGAGCGGTTTCGGGAAACTGAAGATGTTCGGAATGGAACAGCCAGCGGTCTCGGTGTGCGGGGACTCGACTTTCTTCCACGCCGGGATGCCGCCGCTTGTTAACGCCATCCATAACGGTTCGGACATGCTCATGATTATCCTGGACAACAGGGGGACAGCAATGACCGGTTTCCAGCCGCACCCCGGACTCGAAGTTGACGCAATGGGGAACAAGGCAGAGGCCACTGACATAGCAGGTGTGTGCAGGGCGCTTGGCGCGGAGGTGGTCACATCTGATCCCTTTGACATAGCAGGGACACAGGAAAAGCTTCTTGATACCCTTGAAAACGGCAAAGGAGCCAGGGTAATGATACTTCGGCAGATATGTGCCCTGAGTCCCGAGAAAAAGGGAAAGAAAAAATATGAAGTCAGGGTGGACACTGCATTATGCCGCGGGACTGACTGCGGCTGCGACAGGCTCTGCACAAGGGTTTTCAGGTGCCCTGGTCTTGTATGGAACAAGGCTGAAGGCCATGCGCAGGTTGACGAGATTTTATGTGCGGGCTGCGGTGTATGTACTGACATATGCCCGGCAGGCGCGATCAGGCGAAGCGAGGTGATGAAATGAAAGATCCGTACAATGTAATAATTACAGGTGTCGGCGGCCAGGGGAACGTGCTGGCTGCGCGCATGCTTGGAAATATAATGGCAATTAAGGGATGCAACGTGACAATAGGTGAAACCTTCGGTGCGTCACAGCGAGGGGGTTCTGTAATGAGCCACCTGCGTATTTCGGATAAGACCGTGTTCAGCCCGCAGATTCCCAAGGGGCAGGCGGACCTTGTTGTGGCCCTGGAACCCATAGAATCCCTGCGTGTCATGGCGGGTTACGGCAACATGAACGTAAAGGTATTGTCGAACACAAGATCGATCTATCCCGTGGGGGTAATATGCGGTGAACAGAACTACCCGTCGCTTGACGAGATAAAGCAGAGCCTTGAGGGTCTGTGCGGGGAGATGCATTTTATCCCTGCAACTGATGAGGCGGTCAAACTGGGGCACGCTATTCTTGGAAACGTGATGATGATCGGTGCAGTTGCAGGCCTGGGCGTTCTTCCTTTTGATGAAAATGATTTTGAAAAAGTCCTCAGGGGGAATGTTTCGGAATCGAAAATAGCAATTAACATGACAGCGTTCAGGGCCGGCATGGAGATGGTTAAGAAATAGAAAGCAGTACGGGGGAAAGACAGTATCAAACACTCTGGAGGTACTATGAGTTCAATCGGTAAAGATTTACGGAAAATACTTGGAGAGAAACAGGTCCTTGACCTGCCTGAAGATGTTTCTGCTTACGCAAATGACGCAACGTTTTATATCGCGAAAAAGTCCCCTGATGCGGTGGCAATTCCGCAGACCACTGAAGAGGTCTCGAAGATTGTTAAATATGCCTTTGATAATAAAATTCCCGTGGTGCCCAGAGGCGCAGGGAGCGGCCTGGCCGGGGGATGCACACCGGTTCACGGCGGCATTGTCCTTGATATGAAATGGATGAACCGTATAATAGACATTGATCATAAAAATATGTCGGCAACTGTCGATTGCGGGGTTGTGCTGAATGATTTTAATAAAGCGATCGATAAGCAGGGGCTGTTCTACCCTCCCGATCCACAGAGCATGAGTGTCTGCACGCTGGGGGGAAATATTGCCACACGGGCAGGCGGACCGCGCGGTGTGAAATACGGAACAACTGAAAGGTATGTCATGGGGCTTGAAGTTGTTCTGCCTGACGGTTCAGTGATGACTCCCGGTGGCAAGGTTATGAAGATGTCGAGCGGTTATGACATTACACACCTCATGACCGGGTCAGAGGGAACTCTCGGAGTCATAACCTCAGCGCACCTCAGGCTGCTTCCAAAACCCGCGGCAAAGAGAACTATAGTTGTCACATGCACTACAGTGGATCAGGCCGCAGAGATAGTCTCCGGTATAATTGCCGCGGGTGCAACCCCTGCAATGCTCGAATTCCTTATTAAACTTGCGATTACCGTGTTGAATAAATACATCTCGCCGCCGCTGCCGCTCCTGGGTGAGGCCTACCTGCTGATGGAAATTGACGGCAGTGTTTCGCAGGTGGAGGATGAGACCCGTGACATTAAACGAATCTGTACCGGTATGGGTGCTGTTGACGTGAGAGTCGTAACTGACGAAGCCGAGAGCGCGACATACTGGTGGGCCAGGTCAAGGTTGTACCCGGGGATGCTGCAGATTTTTAAACGTGTTATTACCGAGGATATAACTGTTCCAAGAAATTCCATTCCTGAATTTGTGCGCAGGGTGCAGGCAATCGCTGCGAGTACCGGCGCGTTCATAGGACTTGCTGGTCACGCAGGTGACGGGAACATGCACCCCACAATACTTCACACTGAAATCAGCGATAAGATGTCTGTAAAAGCTGAAAAGGCTATTGAGGAGATAATAAAAGCGGGCCTGGAACTGCACGGAACAATTTCCGGGGAACACGGCATCGGCATTCATAAAAATAAGTTTATGGAACTTGAACATGGTGCTGTGGAGATGGGTATCATGAAAAAAATAAAATCTGTTTTTGATCCCCGCAACATAATGAATCCAGGTAAAATATGGATCGAGGAGGCGCGTTCATGAAACTTGCTGACTATTCTGAAATCATCAACAGGTGTTCACAGTGCAGTTTCTGCCAGGAGTACTGCCCTTCATTCAAGGCTGAAAGAACTGAAAACTTTCTGGCAAAGCACAGGATGAACATGATACGCGAGGTGCTGCTTGATAAGACAGCCCCGGACAGCGCAAGGTTCAGGGAGATAATTGATAAGTGCCTGCTCTGCGGCAACTGCACCAGGAACTGTTTCAGTCTTGTTCCAATTGACGAGATTGTTATTTCCGCGAGAAGTGAACTCATAAAAAATGAAAAGGGATTCGGCGCTATGAAACGCGGATTCATGTCAAAAGTCCTGAAAGAGAAGGGTTTCCGCAGCATGGCAGGTATTGCCGGGGGTATTGCTGGTAAGCTGGGAATAGGGAAGAACATGCCGCAGATTTCGGCGAAGCCCTTTGACAGTATTTATAAAGGAACAGTTAAGGCTGAAGGTGAGCAGCGCGGCAGGGTGGTATATTTTGCAGGCTGCGGCTCAAATTTTCTTTTTCCTGATGTCGGCGCTTCAGTGGTCAAGGTCCTGGCCGTGAACGGTATAGAGACCGTGGTGCCGGAAACTCTTTCCTGCTGCGGCCTGCCTCTTATATCTGAGGGCGATATTGATGGAGCTGCTGAGATGATGCGGCAGAATATTGAAATTCTGTCAGCAATAGATGCGGAAGCGGTTATCATGGATTGCACATCATGCCGCATGATGTTTATAAAGAAAGCGCCGAAGCTTTTTGATAAAGAAGACCCGATCCAGGAAAAAATAAAAACAGTCATCGCCAGGCTGAGGGAGCCTTCCTCGTACCTGCTGGAAAAGGGAATTATTGCACCGGCAAAGGATAGCTCGAGAACATTCACTATGCATGTTCCATGTCACAGTGACAGGTCATCTGAAAAAAATCTTGTTGAAATGCTGCAGAAGAGTTCAGCTAAGTATATTTCCATGGAAAACCCTGAAAGCTGCTGCGGCGCAGGAGGGACTTTCTATATGGACAATGAAGAAATGAGCGAAAAGCTGAGAAAAACCAAGATTGATGACATTACTTCAACAGGTGCGGATATCATTGTTACCGAGTGCCCCATGTGCAGGTTCTATATACAGCAGGGGCTTCCCGGTAAAAAGGTGATGCACCCCTTTGAGTACATGGCAGGAAATTTATAATAAAAGGAGAATACGATGAAACTTGAAGATATAAAAAAAATAGCAGTAATAGGTTCAGGTGCAATGGGACACGGTATAGCCCAGGTCTGCGCTGCGGCGGGATACAATGTTGTAATGAAGGATGTAAAGCAGGAGTACCTTGACAGTGCAATGTTAAAAGTAAAGGAGAGCCTGGACATCCTTGTGAGCAAGGGCAAGATGAGTGCTGATGAATGCGCGGGGATAATGTCACAGGGACTCACGACAACGCTTGATACTGCCGAAGCAGTCAAGGGTGCGCAGATCATTATCGAGGCTGTGCCCGAAGTTATGGACCTGAAGAAGAAGGTATTTGCAGAACTTTCAGAACTTGCCGGTGCCGATGCAATTCTTGCAACCAACACCTCAACCATGAGCGTATCTGAAATCGGCCGTGTCGTAAAGAATCCCGCACGCTTTATAGGCATGCACTTCTTTAACCCGGTAAACCGCATGAAACTTGTCGAGATCATTTACGGAGAGAGCACATCGCATGATACGGCGAACCTTCTCTGCGAAGTATCTGTAAAGTGTGATAAACTTCCGGTCAAGGTACTCAAAGACCGCCCCGGGTTCATTGTAAACAGGATCAACGCGCCAAACCAGGCACTTCTGAGCGCAATACTTGACGAGGGCAAGGTGAAACCTGAACAGGTAGACATGAAAATGAAAAAACTGGGAATCAAGATGGCGCCGTACGAAACTGCGGATTTTGTGGGTCTCGATGTATTCTGTCACACGCTGGCATATTATGAAGGCACACTCTCCCCGCAGTACAAGCCCGGTAAATTCCTTGAGGATAAAGTAAAGAAAAATGAACTTGGAATGAAG
Source organism: Spirochaetota bacterium (assembly GCA_035403465.1). Lineage (GTDB taxonomy): Bacteria > Spirochaetota > UBA4802 > UBA4802 > UBA5550 > JAAYBQ01. The sequence continues at coordinate 68,774 of DAONFG010000003.1, forward strand.
ACAGGACATGGTATATACCAGTGGGTTAACGGCAAGGCGCAGATCGCAGACCTTGGCGACACAGACGCGATCACCCCTATACATTTCATGGCAGTGCAGGTGAACGAGGCTGTCAAGGTAATGAAAGAAGGGATAGCCGCTTCGGTCAAGGACGTTGATGACGGTGTGAAGTTCGGGATGAACGCTTTCGCGGGGCCATTTGCCCTTGCAGCCGGAATGCAGCCCCAGCAGCTCGCTGACGCGCTGAATTACCTTGCGGACCGCTACAAGCTTGACATGCTCAGGCCTGAGTCTGAAATTATTGACGGTTCATATAAAAATATGAAATAAAATCGAATCCCGGCCCGGGAGCGATAATTCTCCCCCTGCTGCAGGGGGAGAATGGAATAAAAAATATTTATTATTTAAACTTTTACAATTAAATTTTTCTTCTTGCATCCCTTAATAGAGTGTGTTTATATGCACCCTGTTTATTTCACTATTCCATACCGCTGTATTTAAACCGCAAAAACACGGGGTGCCGGACAATGAAAAAAAACATACTTATGGTATATCCTGAATATCCTGCCACATACTGGAGCCTGGAGCATACACTCAGGATAGTAAATAAAAAATCCCTTACACCTCCGCTCGGCCTGATGACAGTTGCAGCCATGCTGCCGCCGGATTACAGGATCAAACTGGTTGATATGAACACGGCAGATCTCAGGGATGAGGATATTATGTGGGCTGACATGGTATTTATTTCAGCCATGATAGTGCAGAAGAATTCGTTCATGGATGTGGTAGATGCATGCATCAGGCTGGGCAGACCGGTTACTGCAGGCGGCCCTTATCCCACGTCATCATGCGGTGCGATCGGCGGAGTGGACCATTTCATTCTTGGAGAAGCTGAGCCTGTTATTAACCGGTACATCGACGATCTGGAAAACGGAAAACCAGCGCGCATATACAGATCTGAAGAAAAGCCTGACATCAGGGAAACACCGGTACCAAGGTTTGACCTGGTTAACGTAAAAGACTACGGATCGATGCCTGTACAGTTTTCACGGGGGTGCCCTTTTAACTGCGAATTCTGTGATATAATAGAGATGTTCGGCCGCAAACCAAGGCTTAAATCAGTGGAACAGTTCATCAGGGAGCTCGACGCAGTATATGCCGCCGGGTTCAGGGGGCTGGTCAATATCGTCGACGATAACTTCATCGGAAACAAATCCAGTGTGATCGGGCTTTTACGCGTACTCAGTCAGTGGCAGGCCGACAGGTCTTACCCGTTCACCTTTGTAACAGAGGCCAGCATCAACCTTGCTGCTGAAAAAGAAATACTTGATCTCATGGTTGAATGCGCCTTTACCAGGGTCTTCATAGGAATTGAAACACCCGATGCAAATACGCTCTCTTCAGCAGGCAAGAGACAGAATGTGGAGCATGATATACTCGAAAGCGTTAAGAGCATACAGTCAAGCGGCATAGAGGTAATAGCCGGATTCATACTCGGCTTTGACACAGATACAGGGGATATATTCGACCGGCAGATAAATTTTATACAGGAGGCGGCAATACCTGTAGCAATGGTCGGGCTCATGCTGGCCCTGCCAGGTACCCGGCTTTACCGGCGTCTTGAAAGAGATGGGCGCATACTTTATGAAACCTGCGGTAATAATACCAACATGCTTGACCTGAACTTTATACCTGTGATGGATAAGGATAAAATCATTGAGGGGTATAAAAAAGTACTGGGGACGATATATTCACCAGTAAGGTATTTTGAGCGGTCCCTGGCCCTGATTTCAAGAATTCCAGACAGCGTGTACAAAAAGAGGGGGCTGAGGGTACAGGATATCATTGCATTTGTAAAATCATTTTTACTGATGGCTTTTTCACCGTATTGTTTCAGGTATATTCATTTCCTTGTAAAGACATTGATGATAAATCCCCGTAATTTCGCCCTTGCCGTAATCCTTTCTGTAAACGGGTATCACTTCTTCAGAATTACAGAGGTAACCCTGAGGTCTGCGGTAAAAATGCAGGATAACACGGAGTCTGCGGAGAACAGGGTAACCGACAGTTATGAATTGCAGGGTGAGAAACTGACGTTTTAAAATATTTCTGCTTGAAATTCAGATTCAGGCCTTTATTATCAATTTATCATCCACTGTATGTTGATAAGTGAATCAGCACATAATGTGACAAAAGAAGGCAGCTTTTTTGCGTCCCTGATCAATGCCGGTACCTGGAGTAGGTGATGAAATTAAAAAAATTTTCATTTAAAAAATGCCTGGTTCTGTTATTATTATTTTTATCTCCACTTTCAGTATGGGCAGAATCTTCAGTTGTAACGCTTGAAGAGGGAAGAAAACATTACAGCCTCGGCCGCAGCCTGTATATTCTTGAAGACCGTAACGGCGATGTTACGATTGATGGTATCATGAAACATCAATATGACAGCCGTTTTACGCGGAGTGAAGCAGATGCTCCGAACTACGGATTTTCACGTTCCACATACTGGGCTAAATTTGAAATAATCAATCCGTTCAATACTCCACGGGAGATGTACCTTGAAACCGGCTATCCGAATCTTGATCTGATCGAATTATACATGCCTGAACCAGGGGGCCGGTATCAGAAGAGAACAGCGGGCTATAATTATGTTTTTAAGGAAAGAGAAGTTCAGTACAGGAATATTGTTTTTAAAATCAGTTTAAGCCCGGGGAAAAATACTTACTATGCCATGATACAATCTTCAGGAACCGTAACATTCCCGCTTATTCTTCAGACACCGGATTATCTCGTCGAAACCAGCACTATTGACTATCTTGTACTTGGCATGTATTACGGCATTTTATTCGTAATGATCCTGTACAATCTTTTTGTTTATATTTCAGTCCGCGACCGGAGTTACCTGTATTACATATCATATATTACATCATTTATCCTGTTTTCATTTTCATTAAACGGAATGGGATTTCAGAACTTCTGGCCTGACAGTATCTGGTGGCAGAAAGTCAGCGTACCCCTGCTGATTTTTTCCGGCATATTCACCATAGGCCAGTTTGTCCGTTCATTCCTTGAACTTAAAAAGATTTCTGCAGTAAGTGACAGGATCGTTCAGCTGATGATGCTGATGGCTTTTGCCGGGATGGTCCTGTCTTTTATTATTGATTATTCAATGGCTATCAGGCTGTCGGCTTTAACTGTTGTAATTGCAGTAACAATCTGTTTTCTGGTGGGTATATTCAGCGTTATCAAGGGGAACAGGTCTGCCCGTTTTTACCTGCTTGCCTGGACATGTTTCCTTCTCGGATGCTTTGTCTTTGCCCTGAAGGCAACAGGATATATTCCGTTCAACACAGTTACGCAATACGCCATGCAGGCCGGTTCGGCCGCAGAAGTTGTATTATTGTCATTTGCTCTGGGCGACAGGATCAATATCCTCAAGGGAGAGAAGGAAACAGCCCAGCTGAGGACTATTGAAATTCAGAAGAGCGCCACAGAGGACCTTGAAAGAAAAGTTGCGGAACGCACCATGGAGCTGAACAGGGCCAACGAGGACCTGAAGGAGCTTGATAAGCTCAAATCAAACTTTTTTGCCAATATATCCCATGAGATCAGGACCCCCCTTACCCTAATACTCTCCCCGGTAGAGTCGGTACTGCAGGGGGATTACGGCCGCGAGGTGGATAACAGTTTTTTTGAGAACGTTCAGAGAAATGCCATAAAGCTGCTCAAGCTGATAAATAACCTGCTCGATTTTTCAAAGATAGAAGCCGGTCATATGAACCTGAATATCAAGGAGATCGATATTGTAATTTTCATCCGGAATTATATAACGGCAATTCATTCAGCGGCCGAATCAAAAGGGATTTCGTTAAGTTTCGTCACTTTAAGCAGTGCAATCCGTCTTCATATAGATATTGAAAAGATGGATAAGATCGTGATGAACCTGTTCTCAAATGCCCTGAAATTCACCGATAAAGGGGGATTTATCAGGATCCTTGTAAAGGAGGATGATAAAAACTGTTATATCATTTTTGAAGATTCAGGTATCGGAATACCACGGGATAAGTATGAAACAATATTCGACCGCTTTTCACAGGTCGATACAGGCTCCACCAGGAAGTATGAGGGAACAGGCATCGGGCTGGCGCTTGTAAAGGAATTTGTTAATATGCATGGCGGAACTTTAACTGTCGAGAGCAGGTTCATAGATGAAACCCCGGAAGATCACGGTACAACCTTTACAGTGACAATACCCAGGGGGAAAGAACACCTGCAGGAAAATGATAACATTCACATTTCTGAAGGCAGCGAACTTGAGGAATCTGTATCCGATTACAGTTTTGCCGGTATGAGAGAAATGACCGACCTGAGATTTGAAAAAGAGAGCCGTCATGTGGCTGAATACAATAACCATGACTATGGTACAGATATACTTGTTGTTGAGGATAATCCCGACATGCAGAATTTCCTTAAATTTATTCTGCAGAAGTACTACAATGTCTACATCGCCGGAAACGGAGAGGAGGGGATTAAAACCGCTTCAGTACTCAAGCCTGCCCTCATTGTGTCTGACGTTATGATGCCCGTGATGAACGGTTACGAAATGACAAAAAGAATAAAGGAGGATGAACTCCTCAAACGTACTCCTGTTATTCTGCTTACGGCAAAATCTGAAATCTCAAGCAAGATTGAAGGGATCGAGTACGGGGCCGATGACTACCTGACAAAACCATTTAACTCAAAAGAACTTCTGACTCGCATAAGAATGCTGCTGAAGACCCGGAACTATGAGTACGCGATTGAAAAAAGGAACAATGAAATTGAGGAAGACCTGAAAATCGCGCGAATGATCCAGCACAGGCTCCTTCCTCAGAATATTCCTGATATTGCCGGTTATAAATTTCACTCAACGTATATACCAATGGATAAGGTTGGCGGTGATTTTTATGATTTTAAGGAAAACGGTAATTCAATAGAAGTATTTATAGCCGATGTTTCAGGTCACGGGCTTGTGTCCGCTTTTATCTCAATGATAGCAAAGATGGCATATGACAGCATTTATGTGAAAAGTTCATGCACGCATGTGCTTTACCAGCTGAATGATATCCTCTGCAATTCCACTGTTAATTCAATTTACATGACGACTTTCTTCTGCCTTATTGACAGGGAAACGAGAATACTCAAATATGCGAATGCAGGCCATTTTTACCCCTTGCTGTACAGGAAAACCACAGGAGAGTTTTTTGAGCTTGAAGCAAAGGGCAAACCTTTAGGCTGGTTTGAGGATCTGCAGCTTGTTGAAAAACAGATTCATCTTGAAGAGGGAGACAGGGTTGTTTTTTACACCGACGGTATCACTGAATGCATGGATGCCGGTAACCAGTTCTTTGGTGAGGAGCGTTTTAAGGATTTCATACTGGAAAATTCGCACATGGAACCGGACATGTTTTCGGCAAGGCTTATTAATGAGCTGAAAGATTTCTGCAGCAGCGATAAATTCAACGACGACCTGTGCCTGCTTGTGCTTGATGTGTGTTAGACGGTAAAACCATATCATTCTATTTTAAAATCAGCAGGCCCGAATCTTCAGTTATGACGTAAATTGTGGAATAAAATTCAAGCGTAAAGAGTGTTTTACCGATATTTGTATTGTTAGTATTTATTGAATTGAAAATAAAAAAATAAGGAGTAGTTATGGCAACTTCTAAACAGATTGCTAATGCTATTAAGGTTAAAAAAGCAAAAGCAGCAAAGGTTCAGAAAGAATTAAAGGCTGAGACAGCAGCAATTGCAAAGCTTACCAGCGAACTTGCAGCAGCGAAGAAAAAAGAAGCAGCAGCAAAAGTAAAACCTAAGGCAAAAGCAAAAGCAAAACCCAAGGCAAAAGCAAAAGCTAAAGCCAAGGCGAAACCCAAAACCGTAGCCCAGGTTGTAACAAAGACTGTAACGGACCTTTTTTAATCATTAAAAAGAGGGGTATATCCCCTCTTTTTCTTTCCCGGACACCTCTTTAAACCCTGCTTAAAACCATGCTGCCGGACATATGCTGTGAATTAATTATTTCTTTGTCCCCCAGGCGAAGATGACAAACACTGCCGAAACCAGCAATGCAAGGATAAATCCTGAAAGAAAACCTGCTTTAACAGATATCAGTGTAATTACAGTCCCGGCAACAAGAGGTCCTGATGAATGGCCGACATCCATGATCGACGAGAGCGCTCCCATTGATGCTCCGAGCTGTTCTTTTTCTGCGACGTCCGCGACAAAGGCGCTGGTCGCAACAGTGGAGAATGACATTGCAAGTCCAAAAAGCATACTCACTGCCAGGACAGGAATAAATAAGGTAACAAACGGTATAATCGCAACAGATAATCCCAGTATGAACAGCCCGGACGCTATCTGGATTCTCTTGTCTATCCTGTCGGCAACCCGCCCGAATAAAGGTTTTGTAAGGGCGATTGACAGTATCTGGAGGGAAAATATCAGTCCTACAATTTCAGGCCTGTATCCGCTATTCTTCAGATAACCTGGAGTGAATGTTTCAAAAATACCGAAAGAGAAATATGTGGAGAGATCTACAAGCGCTGTTGCAAGAATAAGCTTATTCCCTGCAATATATTTTATGCTGATAAAAAATTCTTTCACGGAAACGCTTTTTTTTACAGAGGTTTCCCCGGTCTTCACCATGAATGATCCGATAACAACCGGTATGCTCATCAAAAATGCGGCGACGTAAACCGCGCGGTAACTTGTCAGTTCGCCATAAAATGCAAAATATGAAATTATTACACCACCGGTAAGAGGTGCGAGTGTCCTTCCTATCAATGTTGCCGAGGAGTAAACACCAAGCTTTTCCCCCCTGTTGCTGTCATATGATTCTGCGATAATTGTAGAGGCTAAAGGGCCAAGGATTGCAGTGGCCATTCCGTGAAAAAACCTGACAGGTATCAGCCAGAAGGCATTGGTTACCAGGAGATACAGCAGCGGCGCACTAAGAAAAATCAGGGAGGCGATAATAAGCATTTTCTTCTTACCTATTTTATCTGCCAGGAAACCAACAGGGAATGAAAAGACAATCCCGGCTATGGGGGAGATTGAAGATATGAGTCCAAGTACCTGGTCACCCGCACCGAGTGATTTAACCAGATAGGGCAGTACCGGATTCTTTGATATTGTAGAGGTAAATATAGCTAAAAAACCTATCATCGAAATGTAGAATATTATGCCCCTGCTTTTGCCTGGTGTTTTTTCCATCATAGAACCCGCCCGCACTGTTCTGATTGTTTGCATTCCTTCCGTTTCCCTTGTAAAATTTTTCCCGCCCTATAGCAAAAACTTTTTACTTTTTAAACGTTAATTTCGTAGTACTTACAGGTATTAACAGGGGGGATTGTGAATGGCAGGAATTCAACTGGATCCAATGTTCAGAGGTTTAACCGGTAAAACAGGCAATATGGTCTACTACAGCAGGCAGGGACGTTTATGCGCAAGGTCATATGTGATTCCGCGTAACCCGGACACTCCTGCGCAGAAGCTGAACCGCCGTACATTTGCGCGTGCTGTTAAGGAATGGAGGGAACTCCCTGGAGGTGTAAAGCGCATGTTTAATAAACGTGCATGCGGTAAACCGTACAGCGGCTACAACCTTTTTATATCTGGTTACCTGAAAGGAGATGCATCACTGAACAGGCAGCCTGTGATCAATCCCGGTATACCTGCAGCCGGGCGGCTATCCGCTCCGTTAATGCTTCGGGATTGCTTCAGGAGGGTCCGGTTGTTTTATTACCAGGCATATGAGCAGGGGGGATGCCCGGGAATACCTGCGCGGACGCATTTTCTGCTTGAAATATCCCGCGAATAATAAATTATCAGACATCCTGATTGTTTTTGACTAAATTCCGGCGTTTTAATTTTAAGCGCCGTGCAAATACAGATTTTGTGAGATTCTATGCCTGAAGCGAAGAAAGAATGGCTTAAAAGGACCGAGATTTTCTCCTCGTTGGGTGACAGGGAACTGGATCTTGTTGCCGGTTACTCGGAGTATTGTTCCCTGCCGCCCGAACAGATAATCTTTTCCGAGGGTGACCGGGGCGGTGTCCTGTATATTATAGTTACCGGTAATGTGCAGATTTTAAAGAACGGGAACGGTTCACATGCCGGATCAACTGTTATTGCAGAGCTGGTCGAAGGGGAGATACTTGGTGAACTCGAGTTTTTCACAGCCTCGCAGTTCAATGCAACCGCTAAAACAGTTACTGATACAACTCTCCTGCGCATTCCCGGCGAGGGTGCAAAATTTACAGATGCCCTTGAGAAGCATCCGGATGTTGCTGCCGGTATGCTTTATGAATTCCTCAAGGTTTTTTCCAGACGTCTGCGTAAGGCGAATGTACTGGTACGCGATAATTCGGCGCTTGTGCAGGAACTCAAACGCCAGGTTTACGGCGACAAGTTAACCGGTTTATACAACAAGACTTACCTCGAAGAGACACTTCCCGGGCTCCTGAAAAAAAGGTCTGTTCCCGTGGGCCTGCTGTTAATGAAGCCCGACAATTTCAAGATGATAAATGACACATTCGGGCACGAGGCAGGGGACGCTACCCTTGTGCTCATGGCAGGCGCGTTGAACAGGTTTATGGCTGACCGCGGGACAGTGCTGCGCTACATGGGGAACGAACTCGGTGTCATGCTGCCCGGCTGTGACCGCAATGCGGTGCATGAAGAGGCCCGCGCCATCATGAGAATGTTTAATACCCTTGACATATCATCTGCAACAAAAAGCAAAGAGGTCTTCCTTTCGATGAGCATAGGTGCGACGGTTTTCCCCGATCATGCAGACGTTGCCGATGATCTTATACTGAAGGCGCATGAACTTCCGCTTGCCGGACGTGCGCTCGGCGGAAATGTAATCCTCTTCCCGGAGGATGTGAACAAATGAATAACACTAACATTGACGGCAGACTTTTAAAGGACATAGCGATTTTTTCCGAACTTACTGATGAACAGCGCAGCATGATTGCCGGTGAGATGAAGATGAGCCGGTACAATACCGGGGATATGATATTCCGCGAAGGTGATCCCGGCGAGGTGCTGTTTGTGGTTATCAGCGGGGCGGTAACTGTATTCATAATGGACCATGAAGGTAAAGAGGTGGTGCTTGCCGAGATCAAGGCCGGCAGCTACGTAGGCGAGATGTCAATTATTGACCATACTCACAGGTCAGCAGCCTGCAGGGTAATATCGGACTGTGTACTGCTTGAACTGCATGCTGACGACTTTCTGCATATAATGCACGACATGCCGCAGGCCTCATCCAGGATCATGAAACGGATGCTTTCGATAATTGTCGAAAGGCTCATGAAGACAGGAGCGTTTATTACGCAGATGGTTCAGTGGGGCGAGGAATCGCGCAAGAGGGCAATAACGGACCCTGCGACAGGCCTCTTTAACCGCAGGTACCTTGAGGATTCGTTCGACGGGCTTGTTGCCAAGGCAAAGACCTCGGCTGTGCCTTTAAGCTTTGTTATGTTTGACCTTGACAGGTTTGGTTCCCTGAACACCATGTACGGCCAGGAATTTTGTGACGGCCTTATCGTAGAGGCATCTGTTGTTTTCCGTGCTGTTTTTGCGCAGGAGGACATCCTGGTGCGCTACGGCGGCGATGAATTTATTTTTATTTTTCCAGGGTCGGATTCTGCAGCAGCCCAGGTCAAATGCGACGCGCTCTGCGCGGCAATGCGCGAGATGAGGTTTGCGCAGCACCCGGAGATCAGGCTTACGTGCAGTATGGGGTATGCGACGCTGCCTGATCACGCAGCCGGTGCCGAGGAACTGAAGGACAAATCGGACAAGGCGCTCTACCGCGCAAAAGAAGAGGGCCGTGACAGGGCATACGGGGCTTGAAATTTGATTGTTGAATGCGCCAGATGCCTACATCGGCGTACGTAGAAAAGATAATTTAAAAGGAATTACAATGAGCAGACTCATGGAACTGGCTGGTGAAGCCGCACACACGCGCGATATGACTTTTAAGACATACAAGTCGGGCGAGAGCCACATGATAACACAGTGCAGGCTTACTGACGCCAGGCTTAAGGATTACTACAAACTCACTGGTGAAAAGGTCGGGTCAGGGACTCTGCATGACATGGAGGTGGTGCTTCTGATTAAAACACCATCCCTGGTGATCGAGGATATCGAGGTCGCAATGATGTCAGTTCCCCGTTCCGACTGTAATAATGTCACTAAAAGTCTTGAACCGCTGATCGGTCTTTCGGTAACCAGGGGATTCACTGCGAACGTGCGCAGTCTCTGCGGCGGCATAAAAGGGTGCACCCACCTTGTTACGCTGCTCACTGCTGCCGGGCCGGCGATTGTCCAGGGGTACCTTGCTGTGAGCTACCAGAAACAAACCGGGGAAAAGTCGGACCGGTCAAAGAAAGGATCGGGAATGCTGTCGTATCTGAAGAATACATGTTACGCATGGCGGGAGGATGGCGATGCCTGCAGGAAACTTGAAGACTTGATCCGCGGCTCAAAAGAAACCGGATCAGGGCAGAAGGATTAAATAATCAGCGAACCTCTATCCCTATAATAACCATGTCGTCCTCCTGGTCATAGTGGGGATTGAATGCATTAACTGTTTTAACAATATAGTCCAGGGTATCCTCAAGCGGCCGGTAATTGCTGTTTGCATCATTGATTAGATCAAGGAAACGTTCAAACCCGAATATTTTCTGCTCCCTGTCCGTAACTTCAATCAGTCCGTCGGTGTATAAATAAATCCGGTCACCTTTGCTTAAAATGATATTATGGTTTGGAAATTTTTCATCTTCGAAAAAACCCATGGCCCTGCCTGAAGATTTCAGGTATTCGGCACATCTCTTTTCTGTGCTGTAAAATGCGGGGTAAGGGTGCCCGCCCTTTGAAAAACTGAAGTTCACTGAATTTGTATCATCTCCATAAGAAAAGAACCCGTAGATGCCGGTCAGGAATTGCTTGGACATTGCCACATGCATCTCGTTGTTTAACACCTCCATGAAACGTGAAGGGTTAAGATTGTATTTCCTGAAGAGACGGTCTGTGACCGCTTTTACCGTCATGGTATACAATGCTGCCGGGACTCCGTGACCTGATACATCACCGATAAATACGCCAAGGCTGTTATACTCCCTGAAGTCAACAAAGGTAAAATAGTCGCCGCCGACTTCATCCAGGGGGAGGTATCGGAAGGCAATATTTACCAGGTCCGAAGAGGGGGGCTTCTGGGGAATTATCTCCTGCTGGACAAGCCTGGCAGCAGTCAGGTCTTCGGCAAATTTATCCCGTTCCTGTTCAACCTGTTTACGGTGAGAAATATCACGCGTGGATCCCTGTGCTGCGATAACTTCACCATTTTCGTCACGGAGAAATTTTGTTCTAATTTCCACCCAGATCATCTGGCCGTCTTTTTTAAACTGCCTGGCTTCAATGGTGATCATGCGGTCCGGATCGTATAAACCGGTTTTATCTTTTTCCAGTTCTTCATTAAATACAGTTAATACCCTGACTATATCTTCATGGGGAAAAACCCTGTCAAGGGTTTCATTCATGCCCTCTTCAACTGTAAGGCCCCTCATCTTTTCAATGGCCGGGCTCAGGTAGGTGAACTTATACGTTTCCCGGTCCAGGACCCATATTATATCCATGGAATTTTCCGCCAGGAGCCTGTATTTTTTTTCTTTGAGTTCAATTTCGGTTAAGCTGTTCTTCAGGTCCTCCAGCATCTTTTCTTTGTCTGTTACATCGCGTGCAATACCGCGGAAACCGGTAGTGTTATTCTCTTGATCCCTGATTGGGCTGATTATCGCCTCAAGCCTGCGTACTGCATTCTCTTTATTGATTACCGAAAATTTTATTTCACAGGGCTTTCCCGTGGTAAAGACTTTGTTGAATTCATGGAATACCTGCCTGGAGCTTTCTTCGTCCATCACCTGCCTGTAATTCAGATGCCTGAATTCTTCCATGGTGTAACGGCCGATCAATTCACATAAAGATTTATTAAACAGGGTAAAGGCACCTGACAGGTCTACTTCAAAATAGCCCTCTTCCATTGTTTCCAGTATTGAACGGTATTTTTCCTCGGACTCTCTTAATGATTCTTCTATTTTAAGGCGGTCTGTGATGTTCCTGGCAAGACCGTAAAAAAACACCTGGCCGTTTTCTTCGACCCGTATAACATTCTGGCCGAACCATAGCAGGCTTTTATCCCTGCATAGAATGGGGATCTCCTGGTAGGTTGTTTCAACTCCATACTTCAGTTGTGTGCTGTAAAAGGCAAATGCCTGGTTTTTAAATTCATCGGGGAAAATATCTTCATAATTCATCAGGTAGAATTCTTCTGGAGAATAACCCAGTGCTTTAAACCCGGCCGGATTCATGTAGAGAAAATTGCCGTGCAAATCATTTACATAAATTATATCCTGGATCGTTTCAACAATACGGCGAAAACTTTCATCGCCGAAAGAGAAAGTTTCCGGGCTGTATATCGTATCTGCAGGAGTGTTGTTTCCCGATGAATGTTCATTATTCTGCATCTGTATAAACCGGTTATACTATAATATAGCATATGTGGTATGAATAACAAGTTTTTTTAAATATAAATCCCGTATCCTGGAATATTGTTATAACGCGCGTTTTCAATACGACTTATCGGTCAGACATCCGGATGATGCTTATAACCATGTAATAATATTTGCTAATCCTGAAGTTGTTATTATATTTAAATTAACCGGATTGTATCAGGATCTATTGCTAAAATCAGGAGTAATATAATGTATACTGTGCTTGCCATAGACGATGATAAAACAACTCTTGGAGTTCTTGAGTCCCAGCTTAATATGCTCGGTTACAAGGTAATTACAGAAATATCTCCTGTTAAAGGTGTGGAACTTGCAAAAGAATTCCCGCCTGATGTCATTCTTCTTGACCTGAATATGCCGCTGATGACTGGTTTTGAAGTAATGCAGGCACTGCGTAGGGATAAACTGACAAAAGAAGTCCCGGTAGTAATTTTGACAATCAACAAGGATAAGGAAACCGCAATCAATGCGTTGAGGTCAGGAGCCATCGACTATATAATAAAGCCCTATGATCCCAACAAGCTCAGTGTAAAAATAAAATCAGCAATTCATTACGGCCTTAACAGAAAACTCCAGAACCTGGATGAATTAATAGAAATTTCACGTAAGGGTGAAATGGTTTTAATCACGATGAGAGGAGGGATAAGGGAAAAGGAATTCCAGGCTGCAATAAACACATTATTTACTCCTTTCTTCATGAAAAGCATTAGTGGAAAAATCTGCATCTTCGATATAAGAGAGATAAACAGTTTTAGTGATGATGATGTAAGAGAGTTTGTAAAAGTGTTATCGATGTTTTATGAATCAAATATAAAAATTGTGACCGGGAAACATTACGGAGAAATAGTGGGCAGTGCAGACATTGATGAAAAAGTTGAACTTTTCCTTTCATTCGGTGATCTTGATCATGCTCTGGATAAAGGTTGAGACCGCAGGCGGCCGCGTGCAGGTAATAATGATTTAAATTAAACGGACGTTCGTCTTTTTTTTCTTGATTTATTTACCCGGTCTGTTGCCATATAAGCATGTTTGCCGGTAGTTTTCCGCAAAAGGCAGAAATCAATTGAGAGGGATATATTATGAGTTCATTCAGTAATAAGGTTGCAGTAATTACAGGAGCAGCTTCGGGAATAGGCCGGGAACTTGCGCTTCAGATGTCCAATGAGGGGAGTGTTATAATTGCGGCAGATTATGACAAAAAAAATCTTGATGAAACGGTAAAGATGGTAAAAGGCTCAGGTGGGGAGGCATTTGCATATAAGCTTGATATTTCCGACAACAAACAGGTGACAAAGTTCGCGGCTGATGTCATGAAGAAACACGGCAGCATTGATATACTTATTAATAATGCAGGGGTTACTCTTTTCGGAAAGTTTGACGAACTTTCATTCAAAGACTTTGAATGGATTGTGAATATCAACCTCTGGGGCGCAATTTACATGACAAAGGCATTTCTCCCGGTTATTAAAGAGAAGAAGGATTCGTACCTGGTGAATGTAGCGAGCATATTCGGTGTGATAGGGGTAGGCAACCAGAGTGCATACTGCGCGACCAAGTTCGGGTTGCGCGGATTAACCGAAGCGCTGCAGGATGAACTCTACGCGTTCCCTGTAAATATCATGAGTGTAATTCCCGGCGGCATAAAAACCAATATTGCAAGAAACGCGCGTTTTATAAAAAATGGCGCTTTGATCAGGGATACTGAAAAACTTGTACGCAGGTTTGATAAAATATCAAAAACAACAGCATCCCGGGCTGCTGCGGCAATAATCGATGGTATGAAAAAGAAGAAAGCCCGTGTGCGCATAGGATCAGACGCGCGTCTGCTCGACAGGCTCCAGAGACTCCTGCCTGTAAAATACAACAGGGTTATTGCGAAGCTTTTCAGCTGACTTTTTTTATTTTTAAAAGCTTTATTATGCGTACCGGTTCCAGGATATAAAAAAACGGATTCTGCGGGTGACCAGGATGGCAATACCGACAACAAGAACAAAAGAAAACGGCACTATCAGTATTAACGAAAAGTCATGCAATGGTTGCGGACTATGTGTCTCCGTGTGCAAGGATTTCAGTATAATAATTGAGAACGGAAAAGCAAAGATTTCAGGCACACCTGTTTTCGGATGTATAGCTTGCGGGCACTGCATGGCCATATGCCCCCGGGGTGCAATCACTGTATCTGGAAGATGCGCTGATCCTTCAGACCTTATCAGGCTTCCCGATAAAAAAACAGCGGCTGATTACGATTCAATGCTTTCGCTGATGCAGCGCAGGAGGAGCATACGTGAGTTCAAAGATCAGCCTGTTGCCGGTGAGCTGATAAAAAAGGTAATCACAGCCGCGGAGACGGCTCCAATGGGGCTGCCCCCCTCTGATGTTAATGTCCTGGTTTTTGATTCAAAGGAGAAGGTGCGGGGATTCGCTGAGGATTTCTGCGTTTATCTTGAGAGAATTAAGTGGTTTACTTCAAACTGGTTCCTCGCGCTTATGCGTCCTTTCTGGGGTAAGGCAAATGATGAGCTTTTCAGGGGATTTGTCAGACCATGCCTGGAGATATATACGGGAAGTATGAAGAAAGGGATCAACCTGGTGAATTACGACGCTCCAGCAGCACTCTATTTTTACGGATCACCTTACTCTGATCCTGCGGACCCTGTTGTTGCTGCTACATACGCGATGATAGCTGCGGAATCACTGGGATTGGGCACATGCATGCTGGGCGCCATTCATCCCATGATACAGAATGGCAGCGCTGCAAAAAAATTCAGGGGAAAATACCGTATAAAATACAAGAGCAGGGAGGGGATTTTCATTATAATGGGTTACCCGGCTGTTAAATACTACAGGGGTATAAAGAGAACATTCGCATCTGTAGGCTGGAACTGATTCCGATGAATAAGTTATAAACTCATGACCCGTACAGGGCATGAGTTTATGTTCCGGAGATTTTCAGCCCCCGGCAGTCTGAGGAAACGCGGAATTGCTGTAGAGGTATTCCACTTTTTCCTTGTGCTTCAACTCTTCGTTCGCCATCTTCAGGAGCATGTCCTTTACTTCGCCTGCAGGTTGAACGTCGGAAAGTGATTTGTAGAAGTTATAGGAGTTCAGCTCCTTGTTTGCTGCAACAAGGTAAACATCTTTTGAATCCAGGTTTTTTTGCAGATCAGGTTTTTCTGCGTGTTCAGCGATTTTATAATCGATCACCACATCAAGAGTAAGCGCGCTTGCGCCAAACCCGCCCTTTTTGTACTTCTCAAGAAACTCCTTGTGTTTCGTTTCCTGGTCCGCAAGAAATTTTAAAGTTTCCTTTACCTGCGGGTCTGTCATTTTCTTGTGAAGTTCCATATAAAAATTATATGCATCTACTTCATTCTGAATTGCCACATCGAGCAGGTAATCAAGTTTTTTGTCACCCATACGTTTATCCTCCTTTTAAAATATGTAACGAGGCAATGCTGGTTTCTGTGTTCTATACAATGTAATATAATACAAGGTATAGATTGAGGCAATAAAACAATCCCTGTCCGGAATGGGCAGGGATTGAATAAATTACAGTTTAAGATACAAACGGTTAATTAAACCGGTTGATCTATTTTTTCTCATAAGGTTTGTTGCTTCCAAGAAGAGTTACAAGGAAACCGAATGCAAGTACACCTGCTCCAAACCAGAATGTGTAGAATGCAGCATTTGCTCCCATTTTATCCTTAAGCATACCAACCATCTGGGGTCCTACAATACCTGCTGCTGACCATGCTGTAAGTACTGTTCCATAAACGATCGCGTGTGTTTTTGCACCGAATACGTCCAGTATGAAAGCCGGCATAGTTCCGAAACCGCCGCCGTAGCAGAGGAGAACATAGCAGAATATTAACGCGAAAATCCACGGGTTGGAAGTATAAACAAGGGCTACAAAGCAGAGAACCTGTGTGCCGAGCATGATCCTGAAAGTCTGAACACGCCCTATCTTGTCTGACATGCCGCCCCAGAAGAAACGGCCGAGTCCGTTGAATATTGATGTTACAGCAATAAGAGTTCCACCGTATGCAGCAAGCATTGCTATGTTAGCCGGAACTTTCATATCAATACTGTTCGCCTTTGCCCAGAGATCCTGGAACAGCGGAGACTGGAATCCTATGATACCAATACCAGCTGTAATGTTGCAGAAGAATATCAGCCATATGACAAAGAATCTTCCTGTAAGGATAGCGTCTTTAGCCGGAAGTGCATCCAGTGCTGAAGAAGCTGCTGTTGCTGCAGGGGGTGTGTATCCTGTAGGAACATAACCGGCAGGCGGAGGTGTAATAAGTGATCCGATCGGTATTGTGAGAATAAGGAAAATAAAACCGAGGTAAAGGAATACTTTTACAAGTATAGCCTGCTGTGCAGCCTGATCAAGAGCCGGGCTGAAAGCAAAAGCGTTTAAAAGCATCGGTGCGAAAATTTTTGACATAAAGAGAGCGCCAAGACCGAATCCCATAACAACCATACCTGTGGCAAAACCCTTTTTGTCAGGGAACCATTTTGCAACAGTTGAAACAGGAGTTACATAACCTGTACCAAGACCGCATCCTCCTATTACACCATAGGTAAGAAAAAGGAGCGCCGGGCTCTGTGCCTTAAGGGCAAATGATGCTAAAATGTAGCCGAGACCGAAAAGTAAGCCGCCTATCATGGCCATTTTCCTGGGGCCGACTTTAGGCATTAGAATTCCGCCTACAGCTGCAGAAAGGCCGAGAAAACATATCGCAAGGCTGAAGGCCCATGCTGTCATGCTCTGTGACCAGCCGAAAGCTGTACTGAGTGGTTTCTGAAAAAATGACCAGGCATAAGCTGTTCCGAGACATATCTGGAGACATGTTCCCGCAATGGCTATTACCCATCTTTTTGAGTCGAGATTTGCGTTACTCATTACTCAAATCCTCCATATAAATTGTTTTTTTATAAATCAAAGTCATAGTCAAATACACACGCGACTTAATGACCTTTTGCGCTGTAATAAGTTTTCAGGGATTCGTCGCAGGCTGCACATTTATAGTTGTGGTCGCAGTGTGCTTCAAATTCTTTCCTGAAATATTTAAGCAGTGTGGTTATGGGCATTATTGGAGACTGGCCCAGGGCACACAGTGAAGCCGATTTCATTATTTCTGATTTTTTTATCATCAGGTCAATATCTGACGGAACGGCTTTTCTTTCTGCAAATTTTTTAGCAAGGGCATGCAGCTGTGGTGTACCCGCACGGCATGGTACGCACTGTCCGCATGATTCATGCTCAAAGAAACTGAGTATCTGGAGAAGGTAGTCAACCGCGCATGTGTTCTGGTCAGCTACAAGGACAACTCCTGAACCCAAGGTTACTCCATGCTTCATTGGATTGTCTATGTCAAGCGGAATATCCATCAGGTCTTCGCCAAGAATTCCACCCGCACTTCCGCCTACATGGGCAAACTTGAATTTGCTCCCCGATTTTAATCCGCCGCCGTGAACATCAATTATTTCGCGCAGGGTTACGCCCATGGGAAGCTCGACAAGTCCTGTGCGGTTCATTTTTCCTGACAGGCAGTAGAGTTTTGTTCCTGAACATGCCGGGAGACCGACAGATTTGTACCAGTCAGCGCCTTTTTCAATAATCATGGGAACTGACATGAGCGTCTCAACATTGTTCACATTTGACGGTTTGTTCATAAATCCTGATCCGCCCGGGAACGGGGGCTTAAACCTGGGGTATCCGCGCTTCCCTTCCATGGAGTTGATCAGGGAAGTCTCCTCGCCGCAGACATATGCTCCGCCCCCTTCTTTAATAAAAAGGTCAAAGCTGAATTTTGAACCGAATATGTTTTTACCAAGGAAGCCTTTTGCCCTTGCCTGGTCTATAGCTTTCTGGAGCCTTATTATCGCTCTCCTGAACTCGCCGCGCACATAAATGTATCCGATTGAAGCATCGATTGCGTGTCCGCATATCGCCATGCCTTCAACGAGAGCCTGGGGATTCTCCTCCATGAGTATACGGTCCTTGAATGTTCCGGGCTCGCCTTCGTCAGCGTTGCATATTACATACTTCTGCATGTTGCCCTTTGTTACAAAAGACCACTTCATGCCTGCAGGGAATCCGGCGCCGCCGCGTCCGCGCAGTCCTGAATCCTTCATTACCTGGATGATATCCGCCCGCTCCATTGATACCGCCTTCTTCAGAGACTCGAATCCGCCTTTTGAAGCATAAGAGTCGATCGACAGCGGATCAACAACACCCATGTTCTCGAGCAGCCTCTTTGTCTGCTTTGTGCCCTCAATGATGCATTTCTTCCCTTCAACTTCAGGGCCGCATGCTTCACCGTCAACCGGTTCCTTTTTTTTGTAATCATCGAATATCTTTTTCAGGCTTGCAGCGGTGAGGTTGCCGTGTATGTCGTAGTTAACCATCATCGCCGGCGCAACCGAACATACTCCCAGGCACTCGCATTTTTCCAGAAAGAACATTCCGTCTTTTGTGCCTTCGCCGGGTTTGATTCCCAGGATCTTTTCGACTTCATGGACTATGTCTGTTGAACCCATTACGTGACATGGACCGGACTTGCACACCCTGATAAGGTACTTGGCCCTTGGTTCTTTCTTGAACATTGTGTAGAAACCAAGGAAACCTGCAACCGCGCTTTTCGGGATGTTCATCTGCTCTGCAACTTCGTTTAAAGTCGCAGGCTCAAGAACATTCTTTCCTGACAGAGTTTCAAGATCGCGGAGTATCAGCATCAGGTGCTCACGGCTGTTGCCGTATTTATTTATTGTTTTTGAAATCATTTCAGTTTTCATAATCCGCCCCCTATGCGTTCACTTTTTCAATTTTACAGGCGCACACCTTATACTCGGGGATCTTACATGTAGGATCCAGGGCATCGATGGTCAGCTTGTTTGCAGCAGCTTCGACAAAGTGGAACGGCATAAATACTACGTTGGGTTTAGGCTTATCTGTTACCCTTGCCTTCATACGGATACTTCCCCTTCTTGTTGAGATGGAGACAACCTCTCCGTCAGAGATGTTATAGTTGCTTGCGTCATTCGGGTGAAGTTCAATGAAGCCTTCACTGACGATCTCATCAAGAATTTTTGAATTACGGGTCATCGTACCTGTATGGAAATGCTGTAAGATCCTTCCAGTTGTAAGGATCATCGGGTATTCAGGATCTACATCTTCAGCCGGAGGAGTAAACTCTATCGCGGACAAAAGACCCAGGCCCCTGTTGAATTTTTCTCTATGTAGATACTGTGTGCCGGGATGTTCCTCGTTTGGACATGGCCACTGGATAAGTTCTTTTTCGAGCCTTTCATAGGTTATACCGGCATAAGAAGGCGTAACCTTTCTGACCTCTTCAAAGATATCCTTAGCGCATGTGTAATTCCAGTCTGCACCCATACGGTTGGCAATCTGCATAATGATCCACCAGTCATCCTGGGTCCCATCCATTGGTTTAACAACCTTGTGCATCGGCTGTACGCGGCGTTCAGTGTTGCTCGCTGTTCCCTCTTTTTCTATGAAAGCGCGTCCCGGAAGAACCACGTCTGCGAGTGCTGCTGTTTCGGTAAGAATGATGTCCTGTACGACAACGAAATCAGCATGTTCAATCGCCTCGATTACGTGGTGCTGGTTCGGGTCTGACATTACCGGATTTTCACCGAATACGTAGAGAGCTTTAACATCACCGGCAATCGCCGCATTAAGGGATTCAACTATTGTAAGACCGGGCTTCATTGAAAGTTCTACCTGGGTCTTCCAGAGTTCCTTGAATTTTTTCCGGTTGTCTTCATTTGCAACAGGCTGGTATGCCGGGTATGTCGCGTTGAGCGCACCCATGTCGCATGCGCCCTGTACATTGTTCTGCCCGCGCAGCGGGTTGACACCGCCGCCCGGTATACCGAGGTTGCCAAGGAGCATCTGCAGATTCGCGCAGCATTTAACGCCGTTAACGCCTGATTTAAACTGTGTAATACCCATGCAGTAGTAGAGAGCCATTGGTTTGCTTGCGGCAAATATCCGTGCAGCCTCAACTATCTTTGATGGATCATCAAGTCCGCATATTTTTGCCACATATTCAGGAGTGTACTTTTCAAGGGTCTTCGCCATTTCGTCAAAGCCTTCGCATCTTTCTTTGACAAATTCCTTGTTGTAAAGGTTTTCCTTAAGCAGCACATGTGCGAATCCGTTAAGGATGGCAACGTTTGTACCGGGTTTAATCTGCAGGTGTATATCCGCATGTTTTGCAAGTTCGATTTTTCTGGGGTCAACTACAACGAGTTTTTTCCCCTTGTTGATTACTTCGTTCTTGATCATTGAGCCGATAACCGGGTGGTTTTCGGTTGTATTTGAGCCGATAACAAGGAATGACTCTGTCAGGGGAATCTCCCTGATCGAGTTTGTCATTGCGCCTGAACCGAATGTAGCCGCCAGACCGGCGACTGTTGAGCTGTGTCAGAGCCGGGCGCAGTGGTCGACGTTGTTCGTTCCTATCACCGCGCGCATGAATTTCTGCATCAGGTAGTTTTCTTCGTTTGTGCACTTGGCAGATGAGAATGCCATTATGGAATCAGGTCCTGACGCCTTTTTAATTTCAGAGAATCTCTTTGCAACATAATCAAGAGTTTCTCCCCATTCAGCTTCTTCCAGTTTGCCGTTCTTTCTGATGAGCGGCTTTGTAATACGTTTTTCGCTTTGAACAAAGTCGAAACCAAAACGGCCTTTTACGCAGAGGTGTCCTCTGTTGGGGCCATCCTCGTGACCCATGGCTTTGACCAGCTGTCCCTGTTTGTTGGTGTAGAAATCAATCTTACATCCCACACCGCAGTATATACAGATACTCGATTCTTTTTTCAGTTCCCATTCCGGCCCGCGTCCAAGGACTGTCTGGAATGAAAGAGCGCCTGTGGGGCACATCTGAACGCATTGTCCGCACTGTACACATGAAGAATCGCCGATTTTTTCAAACATGTCTGATGTAAGGCACGCGTGTGATCCGCGACCGTCAAACTGCCATACGTTCTGCACCTGGATCTCTGCGCATGCTTTTACGCATCTTCCGCATAACACGCAGCGGTTTTCGTTTCTTCTGAGACCCTGGCTTGAGGTTACGTCTCTCTGGCGTACATTTTTGGGGAAATCTGCTGAAGGATTTTCAACACCATACCTGTAGCAGAGCGCCTGGAGTTCACAACTTCCGTTTGCCTCGCAGTAGAGACAGTTGTGATCCCCTTCAGCAAGGAGCATTTCAAGGATTCCTTTCCTGAGAGCGAAAATTTCCGCATCTTCAGTTATTATCTTTGCACCTTGTGTTGCGGGTTCGGTACATGAAGCTTTAATCATGTTGCCGTTTACCCGGACAATACATATACGGCAGGCGCCGGTTTTACTGATCCTGGGATGATAGCAAAGGTAAGGAACGTCAAAGCCGTTTTCTCTCGCTACTTCGAGAATTGTCTGGCCCTGCGTCGCGCTAACCTCCACCCCATCGATCGTGAGCTGGATTTTGTTCATAACAATCTCCCTTCTTTCTTTATATTTTTCTGTAAGTAACAGGCATAGGGATTTAATTAAAGATTTGCGATGGCTGGTATGTCGGAATGTTTATTAATCTGCAGGTTGATTATCCAGTCGCAGGTATAATCATGAATACTCTGACAAAACAGATTTTCATCATAACAGCCATTATTTCATTATTTCAGAGATCATGTGATCAGTATTTCATGCTTATATATAAAAATTCTTTCAGCTAAACAATCGTATACTTTCTGTTCAACTATTGAAATTTATAGTTTTTTTTCAAGACAAAAAGTATTCATGCTGCTAAAAAATGCCCGTTATTTAAAACACTTTATTAGTTTATACATCGTTCTGTTGCATCATGACAATTGCATGAATTTACCAGCCTCGACATTGACCGTGCAGTCGGCAGTGAAAGTTCTTGACTGTATTTTTATTATGCCGCAAATGACGATAAAAAAATAATCTTGATTTTACTTATCTTAAAAATAGCATAAAGAATAGTTTAATAAAATCTGCTTTAGTTCCGGCAGCCTGCAGTGGTAATTTTGAAATCTGGTCCGTGTACCGGATTAAAAAAGTCATCCAGGTAAAGCCGGGAAAACGGCAGATACAGGATAAAGGAGTTTCATTATGAATATAGGCACCCAATCATACGAAGAGTATGTTCAGCGCGTCATTTCATTCCACGGCTTTGCGGCACCGGGTGTGATTATTGGAGGATTCATGGTTGACCTTGCCCTGGCGAACCGCCCCGAAGGGGAATTCTTCGATTCAATTTGTGAAACACCGGTATGTCTGCCTGACGCTGTACAGCTCCTCACGCCGTGCACTTTCGGTAACGGGTGGCTCACGGTCCTGGACTTCGGGAAATTTGCCGTGACCCTGTACGACAAGAAGAGCGGTGACGGGATCAGGGTCTACCTTGACATGGAGAAGCTCAGGAAGTACCCCGAGGTGAACAGCTGGTTCCTGAAGCTTAAGACAAAAAAGGAACAGGATTATGACCTGCTCATGAGCCAGATAAAAGAGGCGGGGCATTCAATGCTCAGCATGCAGAAGGTAAGAGTTAATCCTGAAAGCCTGGCCAGGAAAAAGGCAGGGCCTTCTGCCATATGCCCGGTATGCGGCGAGTCCTATCCTGCAAGACACGGAGACAAATGCCGCGGCTGTGCAGGTGAATCCCCATATATAAAATAAAATCTTTTCATCGGCTGCTATAATAAAATCCTGCCCGGTTGTATTATCTGTTTGTGATGCATCCGGGTACTGGACTGCCTGCAGTATCAGAATCTCAATTTCAACACACCAACTGTTAGATGCAATTTCCCCTGGACATGATACTTCAATTTCAAGTTGACATCTGGATTTAATATGCCATGGATGACAATACAAAGAAATATATACTTTTTATAATTTTGTGTTATTTTTAGCACATAAATTGCCGGTATATAAACGCTTTTCTGCCGCAATTTGCGCATTCAAAGGTGGATTCGGCAAATCTTTAATGTTAAAAGGTGAGGTATGGATACACAAAAGGACACCATGATTAAAACAATAATCGGCAGGTATCCGAAGAAGGATTCGGCTGTAATGCCGGTTATGCAGTATCTCCAGAAAAAAAATAATAACCGCCTTGATGACAGGGCAGTGGAGACCGCTGCGAAAGCGATAGGCTGCAGTAAAAGTAAAATTTACGGCATAGCCACGTATTACACCATGTTCAACACACAGCCCGTGGGAAAATTCCACCTGCAGGTTGATACATGCGTGCCCGGTTTTCTTCACGGAGCCGATGAGATTCTCGAGCATCTTGAGAAAAAACTCGGCATCAAAACCGGTGAAACAACAAAAGACGGCATGTTTACGCTCGGCGCTGTACAGGACCTTGGTTCATGCGCAACAGGCCCGGTTATCCAGGTGAATGACCGCTACTTCGAGAACATGACGATCAAAAAAACTGATGCTCTCATTGATGCGCTTAAAAGCGGGAAAGAGCCGGAAAATGATCCGTCGATGACAGTTATTTCCAAATGCGGGATACTGCTCAATGACCGCACAAAGAAGGACTGCCGTACACTTGCATTTTATAAAGGCAACGGCGGGTACCAGTCACTCAAAAAAGCGCTGTCGCTGAAACCTGAGCAGATTGTTGCAGAGGTTAAAGAAGCAGGAATACGCGGACGCGGCGGTGCAGGCTTCCCTGCAGGCACCAAGTGGACATTCCTTCCTAAAAATGATCCAAGGCCTGTTTACCTTATCTGCAACGCGGATGAAGGCGAGCCCGGAACATTCAAAGACAGGCAGATAATGGAATTCAATCCCCATCTTCTTGTTGAAGGAATAGCAATCAGCGCCTTTGCCCTCAGCGCGAAGAAAGCATTCATATACATCAGGGGTGAATTCGACTGGATCGCAGATATACTCGATACCGCAATAGAAGAGGCAAAGAAAGACGGACAGCTCAACCATGTAGACATCATTGTTCACAGGGGCGGCGGTTCGTATGTATGCGGTGATGAAACAGCACAGATAGAATCACTCGAGGGAAAGAGGGGCAACCCGCGCGTTAAACCGCCGTTCCCTGCAAACTTCGGGTTATACGGATGCCCAACTGTTGTAAACAACGTGGAAACACTTTCGTGTGTACCTTATGTAGTTCAGAACGGCGTTGCTGCATTCCAGAAGATCGGTGTTTCAAATAACTTTGGTCCCAAGATATTCGGCGTTTCCGGACACGTGAACAAGCCGGGTATATTCGAATACCCCATGGGTACACCGCTCAAGGAGATCCTTGAGGCTGCAGGCGGAGTTAAAGGGAAGCTCAAGGGCGTGATCGTGGGCGGGCTTTCAGTGGCCATTCTCACGGCGAAAGAGGCGGAAGGGCTTAACATGGATTACGATTCATGCGCGAAGGCCGGTACTGCACTCGGTTCGGGCGGGATTATGGTTATCAACGATACAGTTTCAATCCCGGAGCTCGCGCTGCGTACAATAGAGTTCTACCACCATGAATCATGCGGACAGTGTGTCCCATGCCGTGAGGGTTCGCTGGTAATTGAGCACAAACTTCACGATATCGTTGAAGGTAAAGGTAAAATGGAGGATATAGATCTTATCCTGCATCTTACAAAAAATATCAGGGGCCTTACACTCTGCCCCACGGGCGAAGCGTTCGCGGTTCCGATCCAGGCAATGGTAAGCAAGTTCAGGCCTGAATTCGAAGCCCTTGTGAAACGATAAATTTTAAAGGAGGAGAAGATAAAATGGATAAAAAGATTTTTATCGATGGTAAAGAATTTGCCATCGATGGAACTAAAACCGTCCTCGAGATAGCTCGTGAGAACGGTATATACATTCCGTCACTCTGCTATCTTAAGAAACAGGGACCTGCAAGCATGTGCCGGGTGTGCGTTGTTGAAGTGGATGGAATAAGGAACCTGCAGACATCATGTTCCATGATACCTGCTGACGGGATGAAGATCTCAACAAAGAGCGAGCGTGTTATTGAAGCCCGCACAATGGTGGTTAACCTGCTTCTTGCAAACGGCAATCATAACTGCCTTATATGCCAGAGGAACGGAGACTGTGAGCTGCAGGAAGCCGCATACAGTCTTGGAATAGAAACCCCGGCATTTGCTGTTCCGGAGCGTGAAGAGAAGGATGAGTCCGGCGCGTTTATCATACGGGACGGAAACAAGTGTATACAGTGCGGAAGGTGCGTTGAAGCCTGTAACCGCATGGTTGTAAACGAAGTCCTTGAAATGGGAAACCGCGGCGGGCATACACATGTAATATGTGACAATGACCTGCCGATGGGAGCATCATCATGCGTCCAGTGCGGCGACTGTGTCCAGGCATGTCCGGTAGGAGCTCTTGTCGAGAAAAAAGCTGTCGGCAAAGGGCGTCCATGGGAAATCAGGAAAGTAAGGACAACATGCCCGTACTGCGGAGTAGGCTGCCAGCAGGAACTACATCTTAAAGGCGACCAGATCGTGCGCATAAAAGGTGTTGAAGGCGCAAAACCGAATAACGGTCATCTCTGCGTTAAAGGACGCTACGGTTACGATTTCATTTATTCAAAAGAAAGGCTTACGACTCCGTTGATAAAGAAAAACGGAAAATTCGAGGAAGCGTCATGGGATGAAGCACTTGATCTTGTCGCGAACAAATTCAAACAGATAATCAAAGAGTCCGGTCCTGATGCGATCGCAGGTGTCAGCTGTGCGAGAAGCATCAATGAAGACTCTTACTATATGCAGAAACTCTTCAGGGCGGTACTTGGTACAAACAACATTGACCACTGCGCCCGGACCTGACACGCTCCAACTGTTGCCGGTCTGGCAACTACATTCGGTTCAGGAGCAATGACAAATTCTTTCGGTGAATTCTCCAGGGCTAAACTTTTCTTCCTCATTGGAACAAACATGACAGAGGCTCACCCTGTAGCATCATATTTCGTAAAACAGGCTAAACTTAACGGCGCAAAGATCATAGTTGTTGATCCGCGTTACCAGGCACTTGCCAAAAAAGCTGACCTGTACGCACAGATCAAAGTAGGTTCTGACGTTGCGTTTATCAACGGCCTGATGCATGTGCTGATCACTGAAAATCTCTACGACAAAAACTTTGTTGAACAGAACACCGAAGGTTTTGAAGAGATGAAGGCTGTTGTAATGAAGTATCCTCCGGAAAAAGCAGCTGAAATTTCCGGTGTATCAGTTGAGTTGATTAAAGAGATTGCACATACAATAGCCGAGATTAAACCGGGCATGCTCTGTTACACTCTCGGCATTACTGAACACACCTGCGGCAAAAATAATGTTATGTCAACATCGAACCTGCAGATGCTTCTTGGAAACATGGGTATGGAGTGCGCGGGAGTTAATCCTCTCCGGGGCCAGAACAATGTACAGGGCGCATGTGACATGGGTGCACTGCCGAACGTTTATCCCGGGTACCAGTCTGTAACTGACCCGGCAATACGCGAAAAGTTCCAGAAGGCATGGGGAGTAAATAATCTTTCCGATAAAGTGGGGCTCATGATTCCGGATATGATGGCCGCACTTCCTTCTAAAAAAGTAAGGGCATTCTATATTTTCGGTGAGAACCTGGCAAGGACAGATCCGAATATCACCCATGTGGAACATGAACTTGAATCTGCGGAATTCATTGTATGTAACGATATTTTCCAGACAGAGACAACGCGTTTTGCCGATGTTATTTTCCCGGCGGCAGCATGGTGTGAAGATAACGGAACATTCTCGAGCAGCGAACGCAGGCTTAACCGTGTACGTAAAATCAAGGATGCACCGGGACAGGCTATGCCTAACTGGTGGGTATTCAAACAGTTAGCCAAAAGATTCGGGCATGAATGGCCGTCTAACAGCGGGCAGGAAATATTCGACAATGAATTCTCGAAAGAAGCCCCTGCATTCGCGGGCATCAAGTTCAACAGGATTGAAAATGACGGGCTCCAGTGGCCATGTCCAAATGAAGAACATCCCGGAACGACATTCCTCCACAGGGACGGGAAGTTTACACGCGGCAAGGGTTTATTCGTAGGCATCGAGTGGACTCCGCCGGCAGAGGTTGCTGATGCCGAGTATCCGCTTGTGTTAAGTACCGGGCGACGCCTTTTCCATTACCACACAAGGACACAGACTGGACGCTGCGGTCTGGACCTGATGATGGCAGAGGAGACTGCAGACATGTCAGCTGCTGATGCTGCAAAACTTGGCATCAGGCATGGTGAATATGTTAAGGTAAGCTCGCGCCGCGGTTCTGTAAAGGTCAGGGCAAAGGTTACTGACGAAATACCTGCAGGGCTTGTATGGATGTCATTCCACTTCAGCGAAGGGAACGCTAACTGGCTTTGCAATAACGTCTTTGATCCCCAGACAAAAACAGCTGAATACAAGGCATGTGCTGTCAGGATCGATAAAATTAAGTAAAAATTCAAATTGAAGTTTAAGTTAAAACCTCCCCTGGAAAGGGGAGGTTTTTTTATTTACAGTGTATATCTTCCGGGTAGAATGACTCTGATAGAAACGGTAAATTTTTTAGTAATGATAATCAGCGAGGTGCTGCCCTGAATACTGACAAGACAGACGTTCTGGTTTTTTCTGACGGTAAGTTTACAAAGAGGATGGATACACTCGCAGTTGAATCCAACCTGACTGTTATTGTAAACGGTAAACCTGTATACTACTGCATGCGCATGCCCGGGATGGACAGGGAGCTGGCTGCGGGGCTCTGCTTTAATGATGGTACAATCTGTTCACCGGAAAACATTATAAGCATTGAACAGCAGGATGAATCAACGGTAAGTATCGCACTTAATGATTCGGGGTGTAAAAATTCAGATGAAATAAGAATTATCCGCAGTTCTGCCGGTGTACTTGCATCTGATGACAGCAGGGTCCTGGATGATGCGCGTAATGTGCGGTGCAGCGCCCGGTTTCTCTTCGATATGCAGAATGATTTTTTTTCCAGGCAGAATGTATATAATGAGACAGGGGCTACACATGCTGCGGGCATTTATGATATTTCGGGTTCAAGTATGGCCTATGCGGAGGACGTCGGCAGGCACAATGCCCTGGACAAATGTGTGGGCAAGCTGCTGATTGATAATAAGCTTGAGGATGCTGTCTTCTGCATGCTCTCTTCACGGTTGAGCTATGAAATGGTCATGAAGGGTGCGCGTGCAGGGGTGGCTGTGATCGCCGGAGTTTCCGCGCCTACATCCTTTGCTGTAAAACTGGCAAGGGGTAAGGGGATAACTCTTGTTGGTTTCCTGAGAAACGGGCGGTTTAATGTTTATTCCGGGGACTGGCGTATCAACATAACCTGATTTTATTCATATGCGGGTATTTTAAATCAGGGGCTGTTGAATTTTTTTGTTGCTTTCCCGCTGAAATTATTTTTTATTAATTCATATACATATAAAAAAGGAGAATGCCATGTCTGATAAAAAGATACTCGTTATAGATGATGATCATGATATCATTGAATCTATCAGCGCTGTTCTAAATTCTGAAGGATACAAAGTTTTTACGGCAACAAGCGGTAAGGACGGTATTGATAAATTTAAGAAAGAGAGACCTGACCTTGTACTTTCTGACATGATGATGGAGAATGTTGACGCGGGGATGAAAGTTGCTGAAATGATAAAAAAAGAGGATAAAAAAGCGCTTATATACCTCCTTAGCAGTATAGGCAGTGCAACTGAGGCAAATGCAAGTGTCAATGAGCTGGGTTTCAGCGGGGTTTTCCAGAAACCTGTTGATCCTGCTACACTCAAGGACCAGGTGAAAAAAGCTCTTAAATAGAAAAGAAATTTCAGCTGTTATACAGATTTTTACGGTTCTTTTTCAAGGCGCATATTATTGAATTTCATGCATAATAGAAATTCATTAAGATCAATAATGTGTTTTATTATTTTAAAATTGATTCTTTTTACGTATTCACTCCGGTTAAAAACACCTGAATCACTCATCAAGGACCTGTCTATTTTCCTTTTTGTCGATTCGGAAAAATTAAGATTATAAAAATCCAGGAAAGGTTCGGTGTTTGAATAAATTTCAAACTCGGACTTGGCATTAACTATTTCGTTCAGAAACAGGACCTCTTTTATTGAAAAGAAAGAAAGATTTTTTCTTAACTCAAAGATTTTGTTCCCGGTAACTATCTCAATGTTCACTGTAACATAACGCACTACATTATTATCAATAATGGGAGTCATCAATCCTTCTAAAATTTCATCACGGTTGATATCCACAAAACGTTTTTTACATTTATCAGCTATGCACTCTTTAAACGCCTTGACCCTCCCATCTAAAATGATTTCACCCCAGTTCCCGGTTAATATCAGATCGGAGTATGTCAATCCTTCAATTTTCCCTTTTAGATCAGGACGTTTTCTGTTTAAATCATCGATAACAAAGTTCTTCAACGCTTCATTGATGGCCAGTATCCGCCCTTTGGGACTCAGGATCAGGTATAAACTGTCCAGTGTATCAAGAAACTGCTGATAGTTTAAAATTGTAATTAAATCTTTCAAGATGAATACCGCCATCAGTTGTCATAGGGTAATACCATCAACTTAAAAACAATAGATAAATTTATATCTTTCATTTTGCAAGTAGAAATCTTTACCGTTATTTAAATATCACAACATTGTTATACTTGTATAACAATGCCTGTTTATTGAAATTAATTTAAGGGTTGAAGATAATATATCCGGTTATAAATACATTATGTGGAAAAAAGGGCAATAGAAAATTTTTAATAAAACATTTCGTCTAAAATGACATATTAAATAAAAAAAAGAAATTCCGGGTTCAATAATATTGATCCTGAGGATTCAGCCGGTTTTACAAGAGCAGGGAATACAGCAGCTATTTATACATACTAATGCAAAGCATTATGCGCAATCTGTATAATGCATCTGATTATGCATTTTTTTAGTACATATATAAAAAAATTTATTAACAAAGAGGGCCCTATGGGTAATATATCTGATGTTGTAAAACAGGCCGCAGGCAAGTATCGGAAAGACCCTACTAAAATGCTTGATGTCATAAGAGATGTCAAGGCAGCTAATGGACAGCTTTCTGATGAAGCTATCGCCGCGATAGCCAAGGAGATGAAAGTCTCCACTGTTGACGTAGAGGGTGTTGTAACATTCTATCACTTTTTCTCCAAAAATCCTGCCGGCAAGTACACTGTTTACCTGAACAACAGTGCAGTTGCTGTTATGAAGGGTTGCTACGAGATTGCGAAAGTTTTTGAAAAGGAAACCGGGTGTGAATTCGGTGATGCTTCAGGTAAAGGCAAAATTCGCCTCTACTGGACTTCAGACATCGGTCTCAACGACCAGGAACCTTCAGCGATTATCAACGACGTAATGTTCACAAATCTTACAGCGGCAAAGGTTAAGGAAATTGTTGCTGCTATGAAGGCAAACAAAAAAGTTCAGGCTATGGCAGATGAGACCGGCGACGGTAAAAACCAGGATGCGCTTATCAAGTCTATGGTTAAAAACAATATCCGTAAAAAAGGAGCTGTTCTGTTCGCACCTTTCACTCCGGGTTCAGCACTTAAGGCTGCAGTGTCAAAAACTCCTGAAAGTGTAATCGAAGAGATGAA
The DNA here is from genome assembly GCA_035403465.1 of Spirochaetota bacterium. Classification (GTDB taxonomy): domain Bacteria; phylum Spirochaetota; class UBA4802; order UBA4802; family UBA5550; genus JAAYBQ01. The sequence goes on from DAONFG010000003.1 coordinate 100,067, forward strand.
AACTTCAAAACTCCGCGGACGCGGCGGCGCAGGTTTCCCTACGGGCATGAAGTGGGACTACACCCGCCAGTCCAAAGGCGACAAAAAGTACATCGTATGCAACGCAGACGAAGGCGAACCGGGAACATTCAAGGACAGGGTAATACTCACAGAACTGCCCGAAATGCTCTTTGAAGGCATGGCAGTCGGCGGGTATGCTATCGGCGCAGACGAAGGCGTTCTCTACCTCAGGGCTGAATACATGTACCTGAAAAATTATCTCGAGAAAGTACTCGAAACAATGAGAAAGAACGGCACACTTGGCAAAAATGCTACCGGAAAAAAAGGATTCAATTTTGACATAAAAATACAGATGGGCGCAGGTGCGTATGTTTGCGGTGAGGAATCCGCCCTTATCGAATCAGCTGAAGGAAAAAGAGGAGAGCCCAGGAACAGGCCGCCTTTCCCCGCACAGCGCGGATTCATGGGTAAACCCACATCTGTCAACAACGTAGAGAGCTTCTGCTGTGCTTCAAGAATAATGCTCCAGGGCGGCGCATGGTTCGCAAAAATGGGCACAATGCAGTCAAAGGGAACAAAACTTCTTTCTGTATCAGGCGACTGCAAAAAGCCCGGTATATACGAAGTTGAGTTCGGCATGACATTAGACCAGCTTCTTGCAGAATGTGACGGCAAGGGCGCACAGGCTGTACAGGTGGGCGGACCTTCAGGAAACTGCGTAGACAAGTCCAGGTTCGGCAACAAGATCTGCTATGATGAACTTGCCACAGGCGGTTCGGTAATAGTAATCGGTAAGGACAGGAACCTGTTCGACGTGGTCCACAACTTCATGGAGTTCTTTGTTGAGGAATCATGCGGATGGTGTACACCCTGCCGTGCAGGCAACCAGCTGCTACTGCATAAATTTGAAAAAATCGTTCATGGCCACGGAACAGCCCAGGATCTCAAGGAGCTTGAGGAATGGTGTGTAACCGTTAAGAGCATGAGCCGATGTGGTCTTGGCCAGACATCTCCCAATCCTATATATACAACTATAAAGAATTTCAGGGGACTTTATGAAGCCAAACTGCAGAAGGGTGACTTCGTAACGGAATTCGACATGGCTGCAGCAGTGAAAGATTCATGTAAGGTTGCTGGCAGAAAACCAATTGTAGAGGGACACTAAGATGAGTGATATAAAATTTACGATAGATGGAAAAGCCTGTACTGCGAAAGACGGCCAGACAATAGTTGAAGCCGCAAAGGCTAACGGCGTTTACATTCCTGTACTCTGTCACTTTGAGGGACTGAAGCCTGCAGGTACATGCCGTATATGCACAGTAAAGGTCGGCGGCAGGTTTATGGCTGCTTGTACAACTCCTGTTGCAGAGGGTATGCTTGTGGAGAGCATGACTCCTGAAATTGAAAACATGAGGAAATCAATTATCGAGATGCTTTTCGTTGAAGGGAACCATATGTGCCCTACATGCGAAAAGAGCGGAAACTGCGAACTCCAGGCTCTTGGATACAGGTACCAGATGATGGTGCCCAGGTTCCCGTACCTGTGGCCAGTACGCGAAGTTATTGCCGATACTCCCAAGCTCTATCTTGACAGAAACAGGTGCGTACAGTGCCTGCGCTGTGTGAGGGACATTGTAACAGCTGACGGCAAGCACGTGTTTGCAGTTACAAACAGGGGCGATAAAACCCTTATCACGATAGATACCGCGCTGGCTGCAAAACTCAGCGAGGACATGGCGGTAAAAGCAATGAAACAGTGCCCGGTGGGATGTATCCTCCGCAAGGGAGTAGGATACAAGATTCCAGTTGGACAGAGAAAATTTGACAGCAAGCCTATCGGTTCTGAAATCGAAGGCAGATAAAGCATTTAAAGAGAACCTGGAGGTTAAAAATGAGTAAACCGGTTGTGGCCACAGCGTCACTGGCAGGATGTTTCGGATGCCACATGTCATTACTTGACATTGACGATAGAATATTACAGCTTATCGACCTTGTTGAATTTAATAAATCACCGGTCGATGATATAAAAACTTTCACAAAGCAGTGTGACATCGGAATCATCGAAGGCGGATGCTGCAACAGTGAAAACGTTCATGTGCTCAAGGAATTCCGCAAGAATTGCAAGATACTCATCTCTCTCGGTGAGTGCGCAATAATGGGCGGACTCCCGGCAATGAGGAACGGAATCCCGATCAAGGATTGTCTTGAAGAGGCATACCTTAACGGGCCGACCGTTGACGAAAATAAAAAGAAGATCATCCCCAATGATGAGGAACTTCCCATGATCCTTGACAGGGTCTATGCATGTCACGAAATAGTCAAGATTGACTATTTTCTGCCGGGATGTCCACCCAGGGCGGATCTTATATGGGAAGCTCTTGTGGCGCTTGTAACAGGCAAGCCTCTCAATATTCCTTACGAAGTATTAAAGTTTGATTAATCTGGAGCCAAATATGGGAAGAAAAATAACTATAGAACCGGTAACAAGGGTAGAAGGGCACGGTAAAGTGACAATACAGCTTGACGACGCGGGTAACGTAACCCAGTCAAGGCTTCATGTTGTCGAATTCCGCGGCTTCGAAAAATTTGTGCAGGGACGTCCATACTGGGAAGCACCGGTACTTGTTCAGCGTCTCTGCGGTATATGCCCGGTAAGCCACCACCTTGCAGCTGCAAAAGCTCTTGACGTAATCGTCGGAGCGGGCACAGGCGACGGCCTTACACCAGTGGGCGAAAAAATGAGAAGACTTATGCATTACGCGCAGATGTTCCAGTCACATGCGCTGCATTTCTTCCACCTCGCATCACCTGACCTTCTCTTCGGATTTGACGGTGATCCTGCAACAAGGAACGTTATAGGTGTTGCCCTAATGCATAAAGATCTTGCAGTTCAGGGCGTCATGATGAGGAAATTCGGCCAGGAGATAATCCTTGCCACTGCGGGCAAAAAGATACACGGGACAGGCGCAATCCCCGGCGGTATCAACAAGAACCTGTCAATTGCGGAAAGGGACAAGTTCCTCAAGGGACCCGATCCTCTCAACATAGATAAAATGATTGAATGGTCACAGGGCGCGCTTGATTTCTTCAAGGGATTCCATGCAAAGAATAAAGACTATATTGACAACTTTTCAGTATTTCCGTCAGCACACCTTTCTCTTGTAAGGAAGGATGGAGCGATGGATCTTTACCACGGAGTTCTCAGATGCGTTGACGCTGATGGTAAGAAAATAATCAACGACGTTGATTACCAGAATTACTACAAGATCATCGGCGAAGAGGTTAAAAACTGGAGCTACATGAAGTTCCCTTACATCAGGAAACTTGGCATGGATAAGGGCTGGTACACAGTTGGTCCCCTTGCAAGGCTTAACACCTGTGATTTTATTCCGACTCCTCTTGCACAGAAGGAATTCGAGATATACAAGGCGTACACCAAGGGCAAGCCGAACCATATGTCAATGCATATGCACTATGCAAGGCTTATCGAGCTTCTCCACTCTGCAGAGGTTATCAGGGACCTGCTTAATGATAAGGATCTCCAGAATGACAACCTTGTTACAACAGGTAAAAAGAAGAAAGAAGGCGTGGGCCTTGTTGAAGCACCAAGGGGAACACTGTTCCACCACTACAGGATCAATGACCTTGACCAGATCGAAATGGGCAACCTTATAGTATCAACAACAAACAACAACATACCTATGAACAACGCTGTTAACTATGTTGCAAAGGCTAACTTTAACGGCCAGAAAACTATAACAGAAGGTATGATGAACAAGGTTGAGATGGCAATAAGGGCGTATGACCCGTGCCTCAGCTGCGCTACACATGCACTGGGACAGATGCCGCTTGAAGTTTCCCTTGTGGATTCTGAAGGCAATGTTATCGATCAGAAACGGAAATAAGATATTTGAAAGATAAAAGTATTTTAGTATATGGATTCGGCAACCCGGGCCGTCAGGACGACGGCCTTGGTCCGGCCATAATTGAAAGACTGGAAAACGAAAGAATTCCGGGTGTTGTAACTGATTGTAATTATCAGCTTAATATAGAGGATGCTTATTCTGTCGCTGAGAACGATGTTGTGGTTTTTGTTGATGCATCACTTGATGCCGGCGAACCGTTCTCTTTTGGTAAAATTGAGCCCTCTGCCGAGATTACCTTTACAACACATTCAATGTCTCCGCAGTCTGTTCTTGCCCTGTGTGCGGAATTGTATGACCGCAAACTTGAAGCATACGTGCTGGGCATTAAGGGATACGAATGGGATTTTGAAGTCGGTCTTACTTCAAAGGCTGAAAATAATTTTAACGAAGCATACAGATTTCTGTTGAACTGGCTGAATGATATGCTTACTGTTGAACGAACAAATAATTAAGGAGTACTATATGTCTAACAAAAAGATACTCATAATAGATGATGATCCGGATATTCTGGATGCCGTAACTGTTGTTCTGAAATCCGAAAATTACACTGTTGTTACAGCAACTGACGGGAAAGATGGTCTGGCAAAGTTTAAAAGTGAAAAACCCGACATGGTGCTTTGTGATATGATGATGGAAAAAGTTGATGCCGGCTCCAAAGTCGCAGAGATGATAAGGAAAGAGGATAAAAATGTATCCATTTACCTTCTCAGCAGCGTAGGCCGCGCGACAGATTTGAATATTGATATCAATAAACAGGGTTTTAACGGTGTATTGCAGAAACCCGTAGATCCCAAAAACCTTATTGCAGAGGTTAAAAAAGCTCTGAAATAATCCGTTTTCCGGTGAATAAATGAGCGGGGCATTCACCGGGGGGTGCTGTTCACAGGATTTGTTTTTAACAATCTAACATTAAAGATTTGCGTTACTTTGGCTGTTCCAATCCGGAACAGCCTTTTTTTTTCAGCTTGCCTGTATACCGGCGCAGGGAGTATAATTCATGATGCTATATGGTTTAGAATACAGGGTGTATTGATTTAAAAGACATAATAATTCCTTGACAACAATTATATACAGGTTTTTTATACTGGTTCATGGCACCAGCAATATAAAGTGCTCCGCTGGTGTGCGACATTTTATAATTTAAAGGTATCTGATTGAAGAAAATACTGCTGTTTTTTGCCGTAACCCAGGGTTTAATAATTACGGCTTGTTCAACATTTATTCCTGACGAGGATGCTGATAAACTCAAGATGTATGAATCCGTCAATGGTTCATACCAGGAATATATCCTGCTTGAAGATGTTGACAGGAATGATCTTGTCCTCGAGAAAGGTGAAAGGGTAAAGATTATTATCGTAACAGGTGACGAGTGGGTTAAGGTGTATGCGTACAGGGCTAATGACGATCTCCTGAAATCGGTTCGTTTCCTGATACTTCAGATGTTTACCGATGATTTTCCTGATAATAAATTTAACCGGGAAAAGTTTGACCTGGAACTTGGTAAAATAGTTGTAAAGGCCGGGGCTTCAGTGGATAAGAAAAGCACGGAAGAAAAGAAAAAACCTGTAAAAAAAGCAAATAAAAAGGGTAAGAGTAAATAGATTATTTTTAAAACAATTTTATAAATCAGGATGCATATATGTTTGAAGGAACCTATACAGCTATTGTAACTCCGTTTAAAAATGATGGAATTGACTGGGAATCTCTTGAAAAAAATATTGAAGACCAGGTATTGGCAGGTATTGACGGAATTGTCCCCGTAGGTACCACGGGCGAGTCACCCACGCTCTCTTTCGAGGAACATGACGCGTTTATCCATAAAGTCGTTAAGATAGTGAACGGCAGGATAAAGGTGATTGCAGGCACTGGCGCAAATTCAACAAGCGAAGCAATCTGGCTTACAAAACAGGCTGAAGATGCAGGTGTTGACGGTGTCCTTTCGGTTAATCCGTATTACAACAAGCCGACACAAAAAGGCCTTATCGCACACTATGAAGCAATAGCAAAATCAACAAAACTTCCTATAATACTTTACAACATACCCGGAAGATCCGGTGTTAATTTTCTTCCCGAAAGCGTGAAGGAACTGCTTAACAGGACGGAAAATATTAAAACAATGAAAGAGGCCTCGGGAGACATCGGTCAGATTATGCGCCTGATTGAACTCTGCGGAGACAGGATGACTGTTCTTTCGGGTGATGACAACCTCCTTCTTCCCATACTTGCAGTCGGCGGCAAGGGAATTATATCCGTACTGTCGAACGTAATTCCTGCTGACATAAAAAAGGTTGTTACTCTTTACAACGAGAATAAAACGGATGAGGCCAGGAAACAATTTTACAGGCTGCTGCCGCTATGCAGGGGTATGTTTCTTGAAACCAACCCGATACCCGTTAAAGCCGCAATGGAGATGATGGGTAAATGCAGCGGCGAACTCAGGCTGCCCATGACATCGATCAGCGATGACAACAGGGCTGCTCTTAAAAAAATTATGACAGAATACGGGATCAAACTTAAATGAATACTGGAATATGCGGGATAGGCGGAAGGATGGGGTGTGCTATCCTGAGGATAATGGTGGACCGGGGGCACTCGCTTGCAGCTGCATATGACGCTCCCGGATCAAACCTTATATCCACTAATGCGATGAACATAGTAAACGACAGGCTTGCGGACTGCATGATATCGGTTTCAGATGAATCCTCACTTTCAAAAACCGATGGTGTCATAGACTTCTCTGCACCTGCCGCGACAATGAAACTTATAGAACAGGCGCTCGTTGTAAAAAAACCGCTTGTTATTGGAACAACAGGCTTCAGCCCTGCTGAAATTGATGTCATTAGAAATGCGTCATTATCGATCCCCGTGCTGTTTTCGCCGAACATGTCGCTTGGTGTAAACCTCCTGTTCAAGCTTACTGAACTTGCCTCTTCGGCCCTTACAACTGATTATGATGTCGAAATATTCGAGTCACACCACAGGTTTAAAAAAGATGCGCCGTCAGGAACTGCCAAGCGCCTGCTGGAAATTGTAAAGGAAAACATGAAGGGGCTTTCATCCGCGCAAACCGTTAATGGACGGGAGGGCATTACAGGTGAAAGGTCATCAAATGAAATAGGCATGCACGCCATGAGGGGCGGAAATATTATAGGCGAACATACAGTTTTTTTTGTCGGGATGGATGAGAGAATCGAACTGACACACAGGGCTGCGGACAGGTCGACCCTTGCGCGCGGCGCAGTAGCGGCAATGGAATTCCTGAAAGGGAAAGGGCCCGGGCTATACTCGATGTATGATGTACTGGGGATCTGATGAACGAACAGAACAGTAATCCTGAAAGTGAAACAAAGGAATTCGACGAGAATCCCTTTGATCACCAGAATAAACGCCCTGAAGATGTGGTAAGGCTTTTTTATCTTCATGATGTTCCTGTAATCCCCGTTGTTTCAAAAAGGGGTATGCTGCTTGGTGTTCTTCGCAAGGAATCTGTGATAGCGGAACTCAGCGATATAGAGCGCGTGGAAAAACTTAAAATTGACGAATTCATAACACGTCTTGCGGCCAGGATGAGTTTTGATGACCTGCTGCCTTACGGTAAAATAAAGGAATTTATAGTAATTAATATATTCGGGGAAGAACAGGGCACGTGGAGCAGGCTCCAGCTCTTCTCGGCATGCGATACTTCACGCGGAACTGCGCCTGAATCCGAAATTAAAAAGCAGCAGGAGGACCAGGCGCTCGAATGGATGATATACCTGATCCTGGAACACATTCCCCGTGCCCTGTATGCATTGAACAGTAAGGGATCAACCATATTCTACAACAGCCATTTCGAGGATATCTATACTGAAAAACTGAAAAATGAAGTCGATCCTAAGCATGTGGAAAAGCTGCTCAGTAATCCTTCAAAGAATGAACTATTTGCTGAGATAAATGATAATGACCTTTATTTTTACAATACTGAACTCGGGATGTTTTACGAAAAGGTCCCTCTCCTGAGCGGAGGAAGGAAGTCCGGTTTTCTTATTTTTTTTGATAACAAGAGTTCCTCAGATAATGCTTTTACAGTTCCGGGTGTTGATTTAAGAGGCAAGTCCCTGCAGGATGTACTTGATTCTGTCGAAAGACACATGATTGTTGAAGCCCTGCAGAAGCATGAAAACAATGAAAAGGCAGCAGAAAGCCTTAATCTTTCAAGGCAGGCCCTTGGAACAAAAATAAAGAAGTTCGGTATCGCTAATTTGAAAAAGTAAAAATAATAATAAATGTATATTTTTTGTTGACAGTATTGCCGTTGCCTGTTAATTTGTTCATGAATTTGAAGTGCCTATCGATTTTGCACGCCGGAATCCTCGTTAATTTTTACAATCAAACATAAATGTTGTGGAAGATTCAGAAGGAGAGGCTTTTTTCAATTTTTTACTCCGGCATTGAAATAAAACAAATAAAAATAAATTAAGGATTATCTATGTCAAAAACTGGAGAAATGAACAGCAACCTGGATGAGTTCCCTGATGACATAATCATGGATGAGAAGAGTGTCACGGCAAAACCCGTTCCTGAAAACTCAGAAAACAAACTGGACCTTGGTGATCTTAAGTCCAAAACTATAAACGAACTTTATACGATTGCCAAGGATATGGGGCTTGAGCGTATTTCCGGGCTTAAAAAACAGGATCTTATTTTTGAAATACTCAAAGGCAGGACTGAACAGAAAGGGCTAATTTTTGCAAGCGGCGTACTTGAGATACTTGCTGATGGTTACGGATTTCTGCGTTCCCCGAACTACAATTACCTTCCGGGTCCTGACGATATTTATGTTTCACCATCCCAGATAAGGCTGTTCGGCCTTAAAACAGGTGATACAGTCGCAGGTCAGATCCGGCCGCCAAAAGATAATGAGAGGTTTTTTGCCCTGCTCAGAATCGAGGCAATAAACTTCGAGAATCCCGAAAACCTGAATAGAAGGGTCATGTTCGATGACCTTACTCCTCTTTATCCTAACCAGAGGATTAACCTTGAGACCGAGAGCAACGAAATAGAAATGAGGATCATGAACCTCATGACTCCTATTGGTAAAGGGCAGAGAGCGCTGATTGTTGCGCCGCCAAGAACCGGTAAAACCATACTGCTGCAGAGAATTGCAAATGCCATAACCAAAAATCACCCTGAGGTGTACCTTATTGTTCTGCTTATAGATGAGCGTCCTGAAGAGGTAACTGACATGGAGCGCTCGGTTAAGGGGGAGGTTGTTTCATCCACCTTTGACGAACAGGCGACAAGGCACGTCCAGGTAGCTGATATGGTCATACAGAAGGCAAGGCGCCTCGTTGAAAGAAAGATGGATGTTGTCATACTTCTTGACTCTATTACAAGGCTGGCTCGTGCATACAACCAGGTGGTACCCACAAGCGGCAAAATACTCTCAGGAGGTGTTGATTCGAACGCCCTGCATAAACCGAAGAGATTTTTTGGAGCTGCAAGGAATATAGAGGGCGGCGGAAGCCTTACAATTCTGGCTACTGCCCTGATTGATACAGGCAGCAGGATGGATGAGGTTATCTTCGAGGAATTCAAGGGTACAGGAAACAGTGAGCTCCACCTTGACAGAAAACTCTCTGACAGGCGTATTTTCCCTGCCATAGATATTAATAAATCAGGTACACGGAAAGAAGAATTACTGCTTGACGAAGAAGAACTAAATAAATTATGGGTATTAAGAAAAGCTCTTGCTTCGATGAGTGCCTCAGAGGCGATGGAACTTCTTGTTGAGAAAATGAAGGCAACCAAGAATAACAAGGCGTTTTTCAAGGCCATGAATTCATAGGCCTGCGATACTTGAATTTTTACCATATAGGAGACTATAATAAAATGAAACAGGGAATTCATCCTGATTACAAAGAAACAGTAATCAAATGCGCCTGCGGCAACGAGATACATACAAGGGCTACAGTTCAGGATATGAGGGTTGAGGTTTGCTCAAACTGTCATCCGTTCTATACCAAGAAGCAGAAACTTGTTGATACAGCCGGAAGGGTTGAAAAATTCAAAAAGAAATACAATATCAAGTAAAATTGCTGCTTAACCGGCATTGCGTCGGATGTTTTGCAGATAATTAAGGGGCTATCCAGTCATTCCGGGAGCCCCTTTTTGTATTTTCAGGGTATAATAACTATTCTTTTTCTCTTATATACATTATGAGTAAACCCGCTGTAAAGAGTATTATGAGCATTGCTATAAGAGCCCGGGGAATTACTTCACCTATCCTTAAAACCACGCGAAATGATACCAGAAGGGGCGGAGCAGCAAGTACAGTCATTACCGGCAAAAGTTTCGATCCGGATTTTCCAATGTTTCGCGTCATCATGCCGAAGGCTGCACCAAACCCGAGCATCATCCCTCCGATAACCTGTGCTGCTGAAATTAGTAACACGAGGGTTTTGCCTTCGATCTGGTCTTTAGTCCTGCCAAGGTAACTGTAGTGGTACGGCATCAAGTCACCCCTTAGTATGTAGTTAAGACCTGTAAAAACACAAAGTATAGATATTGTATAAAATAGTATTTTTACGCCGAGTATCAGTTTGTTTTCGTTCTGTCGTTTCATAATACCTCCAGCGCAAGCATGGAAAATGACAGCCCGGAACCGAAAGCTGCAACTGCAATCTTTGATCCGGTAGCAGGTTTCTGCTGGTCCAGCAGTCTGCTTATAGTGAAAGGTACAGATACTGAAGCCATGTTGCCGAATTGGTCCAGGGTGATTATAGTTTTTTCAATAGGATACCCGATACTTTTAAGACCGGTCTGGATTACTTTAAGGCTTGCCTGGTGTGGTACAAGTGCTTCAATGTCTTCAATATTCCATCCAAGTTCTTTTATAAGAGTTTTCAGCATTGGAGGATAATTCAGAAGGGCCCCTTCAAACATTGCATTCGAATCCGTCATCATTGGTTCATTTGTAGATTGCAGGGTGCAGCAGTGTGCATACTGGGACCTGCTGGCCCGGGTAAATGCGCGGAGTGCGATCGCGCCTTTATAGGCTGAATCATCCGCTGCAACAAGTGCTGCGGCAGCACCGTCGCCTAAAGTAAGGGCGGCCATGCACTCCATACCCGCTTCTTTGTTTGTCATTGCATCAAGGCTCATTTCTGCAACACGGGCACCTTTCTCGGCCGAAACAACAAGCGCAAGCTTTGATCTTCCTGCTGATATCAGGGAATCCGCAACAATCAGTCCGTCAACAAAGCTGAGGCATGCGTTTGATATATCAAAGCTGATAGCCGATTCAATACCAAGGCGCTTCTGCAGCATTATTGCAGTGGAGGGTTCTGCCATCATCCGGGTCACTGACGCATAGATAATTGTGTCAATTTCGGAAATGGCTATATCTTTTGTATTTGTCCTGCTCATCAGATCTTTTACGGCATGTTCAGCCATGTCAAGGACTGATACCGAATCATCGGATTTGCATCTTTGCGCTACCCCGGTTTTCCGGATCATATCATCCAGGTTCAGTGATAATGCTTTAAAAAGCGGCGCAAGCACTATTCCATTTTCGATGATCTGTTCCGGTATCCATGTCCCGAATTCTAAAATTTTCGTTTTACCGGTAAATACACGTTCATTGTTGGTCGTATCATTCATTATGCTTTTTTGTGCTTCCTTAAGAGTATAATAGTGTTTAGAAATCACGTTATCCGGTATTAGATACTATATTGAATATGGGTCAATAATTTTTTATAGAATATAAACTGCCTAAAGGGGATGGGGATTTTCAAAATATGATGGTCACCGGCCTGATTTTTACAGAATTTACAGGCCGGCAGGTTAAATATATGTTTTATGCGGCCTGTACCTTGTTCTTCTTCATGTTAAAGATAATTCCTGCTGCACCTGCTGCAATAAATGCAAAAGCAATGAGCTGTGCCTGTGTGAGTCCGAACATGGCTGAAGGATTTCTCCTTATGAATTCCACAAGGAATCTTGCTGTACCGTTCATTATAAGATAAATGAAGAATATTGTTCCTGTTGTTAATTCTCTTTTCCGGAGTCTCATCAGTACCAGGAAAAATCCAAGTGAAAGGAATGACTCGAATAGAGGTGTTGGAAATACATTTGCTGAAATAGGAACCAGTCCATTCGGGTATGACACTCCGAAAATTGAATCGGTGGTAATGCCGAAACAGCCGTCACCCGACGCGTGGCAGCCAAGTCGTCCGATTCCGTAGCCAAGCGCCATTGCAGGAGAGGCAAGATCGAATATGTTAAGTATTTTTTCACCACTCTTCCTGATCAGGATGGCTGCTACGATGAAGGAGAGCAGAAAACCGCCGTAAACCGAAAGCCCTGCACCTGAGAAGATCATTGCCGCAGGGTCCTTGAAAAATTCGGATATATTGTCAAAGATATGGAATATCTTGGCACCGATTATAGCCGATGGTATTATTGCGATCAGAAGCTTGTATGCCAGGTCAGGATCTTTACCGTGAATCCTGAATTCCCTTTCCATAAGAAGAAATGCAACATAAAAGGCTGTTCCGAGCAGAAGACCGTAGGTACCGATTGTAATAAGCTTGTAGTTGAATAATATTGGATACATTTATATCTCCGTTAAATCAGCATTGACAAAAAGTCTTTTTTGAAGTTATACTTTTATATCAAAAGGTAAAGAAATCAGCATTGCATTGAAGATATGATTCATAAAAAATCCTTGTCAAGATTTAATTTTTAAGATTGAATTCGTGAACATGTATTTTAACGTAAAAAAGCCATTCAGGGCTCACTCTACCCGCAAAAAGCAACGTTTTCCGGGTGTCCCTGAAATTCTTTTAACATCATATTATATAATTATACAGACTTAATATGCAGATTGTTCATCATACGCTTCTGGTTGGAACTGGTAACCGGCTGCAGATATAAATGCGAGGACTGCTTATGGATAGCCAGGAAAGAGCCGGCCTTATCAGGAAGGGAAATGAGCTTTTTAACCAGGGGAAAATAAATGAGGCCATGAAACTTTTTGTTCAGACAAACTACGGCGACGGTATTATGAGGATCGCCGATTTATATTACTATGACAAAAAGCAGCCGCTGATCGCTCTCAAGTTTTACAGGATGATAAACCGCAAGGACAGGATCGAAGAGATCTATTCACGCATGATGTTCGCTTTCAAAAAAATGATAACACAGCAGCCTGAAGAAACTTCTTCCCGGGATACTGCTGAGATAGAAATAAAAGTTCATCCCAAACTCAGGATTTTTGCTGAGGAAATACTTCGTGAACAGAAAACAGAAAAGGAATGATATGAGAAGGATTTTTACCGCTGCAGTATTTACACTTGTTATTTTTACCGCTGGAGCCAATTCCCCTGCAGAGGTAAATATGGCCGGTAATTACCTGAAGAACAATGTTGTCGAGAAGAAGCTTGCCAACGGGATTACTGTTTTGCTGATGAACAGGGGCTATTCACCCACCGTTTCCCTTGAAATTGCATTCAGGGCCGGTTCGGTTGATGAAAGCTATGATACTTCAGGCGCCGCCCATATTCTTGAGCACATGCTCTTCAAGGGGACCGAGGATTTCGGTACAAAGGATTATTCTTCCGAGAGAAAAATACTCAACAGGATCGAGGCTGTGGGGGAGACAATAGACAGGCTGAGGCTTGAAGATCCCGGTAATTCCAGGATCCCTCAGCTTGAGGCGGAACTTAAATCACTCGAGGAGCAGCAGGCCCGGTATAGTGACAACAGTACGTATGACAGGGTCTATTCAATAAACGGGGGTGTGGGTTTTAACGCCGGGACATCCAAGGATATGACAAGCTACGTGGTGCAGCTGCCGTCTGACAAACTGGAACTCTGGGCAAAGATGGAATCAGAACGTCTCAGGAAACCTGTCCTGCGTGAATACTACAGGGAAAGGGATAATGTATATGAAGAGAGGCTTACCTATGAATCAAACCCGGGCAGGGTGATTTATGAGTCTCTTTATGCGACGGCTTTTACAGCACACCCGTACAGGCACCCTGTAATCGGCTGGAGGTCTAATGTCAGGTATATGTCGATCCATGATGTGAGGAGGTTTTACAGGGATTATTATATCCCTTCAAGAATGACCATCACTGTCGTGGGGAAAATCGATACAGAAAAAACTTTCAGTATAATTGAGAAATATTTCGGCACCATGAAGCCGAAGCCTGAACCCGGCGAGATAAAAATTATCGAACCTGAACAGCTGGGTGAACGCAGGGCCGTGGTACGCATGGCATCAAGGCCGATGATTTTAATTGCATGGAAGAAACCGGCAGTCCCCTCTGTTGACGACTTTACTTTTGATATAATCGCTTCGGCGCTGGGATCGGGTGACTCCTCGAGGCTGTATAAAAACCTCGTGATCGACAGGAAAATTGCAAATAATATCTATGCATGGAACGGCGCACCCGGTGCAAGGTACGACAACCTTTTCGGTATATTCGCTTCACCGGCAGACGGGGTTACACCTGAGCAGCTTGAACAGGAGATCTATGCCGAAATAAAAAAATTCAGGGAGGGCATTACCTCGTCCGAGATCGAGCGCGTGATAAACATGTCTGAATCGGAATTTGTTTTCATGCTGGATGATAACGAGGGCATTGCCGGTCAGCTGGGCTACTGCCAGACTGTTTTTGGAGACTGGAGGTACCTTGTTTCTTACTTAGACATGGTAAAAAGCATAAACATGGATATGATCCGCGGTGCAATGGATAAATATATGAAAGATGATAACAGGACAGTGGTAATATTAAGGGATTCGAGAGGGAGTAAATGAAATTTAAAAATCTGGTTCCGATGAAAGCCGCTGCTGTATTCATGGTATTCTGCTGCGCGCTGTTTATGCCTAATCCCGGATCGGGCAGTGCTGATTCAATCATGCCCGATGTTAAATCGTTTATACTCGATAACGGGGTAAAGGTATTTTCGATTGATGATGATCTTCCAAGAACAGAGATTGTTGTTTCAATATCCTACGGGAAACTCTTTGAGGATATGAACAATGCCGGCATGTCCGAGGTTATTGCCAATACGCTTCTCCTGTCCGGGTCTGCAAAGTATCCCGGAGATTCCGTTATAAGTACACTTGAATCTGCTGGTGGAAGCATTTCTGTCGATGCCGGCTGGGAAAGCATAACCATTGAGGTAAGGGTGCTGGAAAGGCACACGGACCTTGCGTTTGATATAATCGGCGATCTCCTGGCAGACCCGCTTTTCAACAGCAAAACTATAAAATATTCAGCCAATTATGTTTATGAAAAAAACCGGAGGAGGATGGACGATCCTGCTGCAAAGGGTATGGCGGCCTTGAGGAGCGTTATCTTCAACGGAAAAGGTTACGGGGCTGATATAACGAAGCAGAGCATCTCGTCAATTTCTGAAAATTCGGTGAAAGATATATGGAACAGGCATACTACGGGCGGGAATATTATTGTTTCAGTTTCATCATCACTTGGAAGTGAAGGTATCGGTAAACTGTGCAGGAAAAGTTTCAGCGCACTAAAAAAAGGAACCAGGGAATACTATTCTGCGGATATGGAGACTGTCAGGTCACAGGTGTCCGCGAAGAGCCGGAATATTTATTTTATTCCTGCGGATTTTGACCAGGCCACGATAATCTGCGGAGTCACAGCCCCTGATGTTAAATACAAGGGTAATTATGCCATTGAGGTGATGAATTATATACTCGGGGGCGGCTCTTTCGGTTCCAGGCTGATGACAGAGATCAGGGAGAAGCGGGGGCTTGCGTACTGCGTCTTTTCATATGTTGCCGGCAGGTACAGTACGGGACTCTTCTTGTGTTTCGCCCAGACCAGGAATGAAGAGGCCGGGAATGTTCTGTCGCTCATGAATGCGAACATCAGCCGCATGTACAGTGAACCGGTTCCTGCCGATGAACTTGCCTGGGCAAAAAATTCGATCATAAACAGCTATGTTTTTACTTTTTCAAAAGTGTCACAGATCCTGGCCGCGTATTTTACCATGGAATATTATAGTCTGGAGCCTGATTATTACACCAGGTACACTTCGAGGATTGCCGCTGTCACAGCTGAAGAAATTGCCGATGAAAGCAGAAAGCTGTTTGCCAACGGGCTTGTAACCGTTGTTGTAGGTAAAAAGGAGATTGAAAAGGAGCTTTCAAAATACGGAAACGTAATTATAATTGAGGAAAAACTCTGAACAGGGGTATTTAAAGCTTGTTTTTTCACAGGTTGAGGTTTAATATCCTTAAATACTGCAGGATTGTTACCGAAAATAGTTCTAACCATGCATAACAGATTACCAAGGATGGTAATAACATCATCAGTTCAGGGAAGAACATATGACAAAAAAAATAGTTGATTTAATGACTTATAAAATTGAAAAAACTTTAAAGGAAAGCGGCTTTACTCTTATGAAGGACGGAGACAGGAAAGTCAAACTTCTGATGAAAGTGGCATCCGAAGAAAACGAAAGCGATATTATCCGGTGATTTATATTTTAAGGAGATTTTAATGAGTACCGAGCTTGAAGCAAAGAAACAGAAGGTCAGGGATGAACTTGAAAAAATGAAGCATGAATTCAAGGTGGAACTCCCCAAAAAGATTGCTGAAGCAAGGGAATATGGCGACCTTAAAGAGAATGCCGAATACCATGCGGCAAGGGAGAGGCAGTCATTCGTGAAGGCGCGCATTGCGCAGCTTGCTGACCAGCTCAACCAACTCAATGACCTGAACGTAACAGAAATTGCCGATGACCGGATAGGTTACGGTTCCACGGTTACGCTTCTTGATCTCGATTCTGAAGATGAAATCGTTTTTACATTTGTTTCGTCGAATGAGGTTAACCCGGCTGAAGGGAGGATATCGGTTTCATCTCCCATTGGTGTTGCCCTGCAGAACAGGTTCGCAGGCGAGACTGTTGATGTCGTTATTCCTGCCGGTAAGCGGAAATACAGGATACTGAAGATTGTTACAATTCATGGGACTGAAATTGAAGAATAATAGTGAGTTTATCTGGAGACGAGGGGGATCGAACCCCTGGCCTCATGAATGCCATTCATGCGCTCTCCCAGCTGAGCTACGCCCCCGATTGACTTCTTTATTTTTTTTAAGACGGGTTTTGTCAATAAATTATTGCCAGGTAATAAAGAAAAATGCTTTATATAATCTGTAGTCTGTGTAAGCCGAGTAAGCTGGTTTTGAGAGTTAAGAATAATGTTTATCCAGGTTAATGTATGATTTTTACCTATGTCCTTGTGTTCCTTTTCTGTATAATACTTGCGATAATAATTCTTTATCTGCTGAGTGTATATGTTTTTCCAAAACAGCTTGATGAGATTAAAATAATGATCGAGTCGGGTCAGACCAAGCTTGCGATTAAAAAGCTCTCCGAGATGCTTGAAAAAGATGACCGTAACCCTTATGCGCATTTTCTGCTCGCAGAGGCATATAAGGCTGAGGGGAATCCCCAGTATGCGGTTCTTGAATACAGGCAGGTTCTGAAGTTCGGCAGGTTTGACGATCAGATTAATGAAATTTATATACGGACAACTCTTGCAGGGTTATACAAAGAGCGCAAATCGGTTGAAGATGCCCGTAACGAATATATGCTTCTTACCAAGTTGGACCCGGCAAATTTTGAAAATTTCTACGAACTCGGACTCATGATGTATAACATGGGGCAGACAGACAAGGCAATAAACTATTTCAAGAAAAGCGCATCGCTTAACATGAAGCACGACATGTCCTTCTTTTACCTGGGGCAGGTTTACTATAAAAACGGCGTATCAGCCGATGCAAAGCAGTGTTTTCTTAATACAATTAAAATAGATCCCACAAATTACCAGGCGCATTATTTTCTGGGACTGGTGCTTCGCCAGCTTGGAGATTTTGAGTGGGCATTAAAGGAGTTCGAGATTGCCATGAAGAGCGACGAACTCAAGGTAAAAAGCCTCCTTGCCCGCGGGAGCTGCTTCATGGAAAAATCACAGTTTCCAAAAGCTGTTATGGAATTTGAACGCGGTCTTAAGTTTGCAAAAAAGGGGAGCGATATTGAGCTGAGCCTGCGGTATTTTATGGCGGAGTGCCAGGAGAAGATGCGCGACGTACATTCCGCCATCATTAACTGGGAAAAGATTGTCGAGGTAAACCCGAAGTTCCGCGATGTACAGCAGAAACTCGGCATGTACGCCGAGTTCAGGCAGGATGACAGGATCAAGGACTTTATGATCGCGGGGCTTGCGCAGTTTGAGCACATGACGCGCAAGATGATAGCAAGCATGAACTATAACATTACGGATATTGAAATAATCAACGATACTGAAATAGAAATTACCGCCACGGAAAATGAAGGCAAGTGGCGTAATACGAGACAGTCCAACAGGATCATCCGTGTGCTCAGGACTACTGAGACATTGCAGGAGTCCTATTTCCGGAAGCTTCATGAAAGCATGAAGCCCCGTAATGCCACAAGAATTCTGGTTATTACAACAGGTGACATTTCGCCCAAAGCCCAGGAGTTTGTAAACACAAGACCCATAGACATCAGGGGTAAGGCCGAACTGGTTGAGCTCCTGAAAAGAATCTGATAAAATGAATCCTTTTGAAACAATCCGTAGAACAGTACCATTCCTGAAACATCTCACCATCGAGGAATCTGATCTATTCTTCAGGTCAGGCCGTGTTGTCACAGTTAAAAGCGGCCAGTATGCAGAACTTAAAAAAACAAGTTCTCTCAATATTGTAATAAGCGGGATTTTTGAAGTTGAAACAATCGGTAATGTCGAGGTTGTATATTTTACCTCGGGTTCTTTTTTCGGTTCATTACCGTTTGTAGAAAGCAGGAAACGCGGAAACGTAAGGGCTCTTCTTGATTCCACAATTTTTATAATTCATGAAGAGGATATCTACAGGTTCTTCATGAAGTATCACAAGGCGCTCAGGGGTTATATCAGGATGATTACCTCCATGGGCTTTGAAATGACCGAAACCGGGCGCAGGTATTCTGATTTAAAGGGCAGGGTAATCTCTGTATTCGGTCTTGGGCAGGGCTCCGGCAAGACCTCTTTAGCCTCTACTCTGGGGCTGGCTCTTTCAGCTGCTGATACTGTGATTCTCGATATTTCATATACCGGCAAGTCGCTCTTTGATGTTTTTCAGCGCCGGCTTACAGCTCCTGTTTCAGAAAAAGATCAGGCCGGACCTGCCGCAGAGTCACTTGTCAACGACAGGCTTGTCCATGTAAGGGATGGGCTCTATCTTCTTAACCTGACGTATTCTTCCAGGGTCAGGATTGATCCCTCGATCATCGGTCCCTTGCTTTTTCTGCTTTCCCGCAGGTTCAGGTACATAATCGCGGACCTTTCAAATACTGATGACAATCTCCGGGATGCGGTATTTGCCGGATCAGACATGATTTTTTCATTAACCGGCAGCAGGAAGGAGACCCGCGAACTGAATAATCTCTTTGATGAAAAGATTATCGACTTTCAGCGCGTTTTCTATGTCAGGAACGAATACTTGTCAGGTGAGCGTGGCGCATTTATCGGCGGGCTTACTTTTGAGAGTAACAGGAATTATGCACAGACGGGTGATGTTGAATCACTGGTCAATGCCGCGGCAGGTTCCGGGATAAAACCGTTTATTGAAAAGATAACATCTCCCGGGAGGTCGCTTGCTGTGCAGAGCCTTTCGCTCGATTCAATATGCCTTGCGCAGTTCTTTGTCGATCTTCAACATAGCGGGAAATTTTTTGACAGTATATATTCCTCTTCATTCAGTTATTTCATATCTGCAATGTACCTGCTCGGGCAGGATGACAAAGAGGTTGCAGATCTCATGAGACGCTTTTATTCTCCCGAACAGATGAACAGGAATCTTGACATATCATTTCCCGAAACTTTTATCTTTAAAAACAGTAAGATTGTAAAATACGCCCGTGAACTTGCATCTGATAAGCGGATCGAGATGTTCCATACCCAGCCTGTTTGCAAACTGCTTTCTTCCGGGAAAGAAAGGATTGTCAGTACCGGTGACCTTTCAGCAAGGATGACTGCAAGCT
>DAONFG010000004.1:0-17395 GCA_035403465.1 Spirochaetota bacterium
TTTAAAATGGAACTTTGACAAATCACCGAGGGCTGAGAAAATTATTAAAACTAATCATCCGGCATTGTATGATGCTATAATAAAATATGGCAGTGCCAAACCCTTGGCAATTCTGGACTATACGGTTCCTTAAATGGAACGCAATATTCCGGCCAGTGCAGGTATCCATGTATAAACCGGAAAATCCTAAACCGGCATAAAACCGGTAAGATAAACTAAAGATTCAGTGATCCTTGAAAACATTCAATTCATTTTTCTGAGCATACAGTACATTTAATCTCCTGTTTCAATACTTTTTCAGTCTTTTCTCTCCTTAAATTAACAGATTTAAGATGCTCCGGATTATCAGGACGCAGTCCTGCCAGAACTTCTGATGGTGTAAGCCCTTTAAGGGAACAGTGAGGCCGTACATCATTGTAGACAGGTACAAATTTCTCCATATGCTTTTGCAAAGCATGAATATTTGGAATATTGTCAAGAAACAGGGAGCGGTACTTTACAATTTTGTTCACAGCCTCGACCATGCTGTTTGAAAAAAGAATATCCTGCTGGGCAATAATCTTTTTTATTGAAATACCGGGTGACCCTATGTACTCATCAACAACAGAGTTGTTGTTTTCACTTCCTCCGTCAACAATGAGCTGAACGTCAGCGGATGAATCATGAATGTGGTTATCGTATGCCTCCCTGACTGTATCAAGTCTTGTCTCTGCGCAAAGCTTAAGTGAAACTCTCCATGAAAGAATGGCCCTTGAGTAATTATCAACAACAAGATAGATATAAGCCCTGACATTATCCATAGTTCTGAACAAAGTTACATCTGCATGCCAGAACTGGTGAGGCATGACAGCCCTTATTCCGGTTCTCTGTTTTTTTAAACAACGTGGAGGTCTGGAAAAAATTCCAATGAGTTTAGCGTATTTATACCATGTATAAACAGAAATACTGAGAAGTCCGGACCTTCGGGCATAATGCGCAATGGAAACTGCAGGCCATCCTTTAAACTGTTCATCTTCACAAAGGGACCTGATTTTTTCCACAGATGCAACTGATAGCTGGCCCGGCCAGCGCCGCAGGCATTTACCGGCAAAAGAATCATAACAGTAATGCCTGACCTGGAACTGCCATGAATGAAATGTTGAACGTGAAATGTTAAAGTGCCCGCATGCAGCATCAAGACCAATGGAATCTTTTGTATCATTGATAACAGAAACAACCTCTTTTATCTTCTGGAACCCGGATAATGCCGATTCCCTGATTTTTATAATTGTGTTCTTGATTTTAATTATACCGCGTGAAGCATTCAGTGCAGCCTTGCAATGAAGAAGTTCCTTGATTATAAGTTCATTGCGCTCAAGAGCTTCGGCTAACTCGATACCGAAGATGTTTGAATAGTCGGAATATTTGAACCTGTGCAGGGTGGACTTTGGAATCATTTTCACAGTTTCAGGAGGAAGAAGGTCCATTTTGTATGACAGTTTGATTGAGGTGTGGTAACGGTTTCTACAGGTATTCATATAAAGTAAATCGGAAATAACAAAAAATGAATGAGTGCGGAACAGCCTGAATGCAAACATTTAAAAGAATTGATGAATAAAAAATGTAGAAGAATATAAATTATTGCGGACAAACTGTTAAATAATGTGATGAAATGGAAAATAAATCAGAAGTATTTTATAAAGAAGATTGCTCAGACGCAGTAAGGATAGCTCAGGAGGGAACTCTTTTGAACAGGAAACTTCTTGAGAAAGGCCTGGCAAGGGCAATATAGCAGAAAGATTAATTGGTCAACCGGTTGACTAATTTGGGACAGTAGAAATAAAGTTCCTTGAAAACACCAGCACAATGAAGCAGTAATATTTTTTGCCACACCGCGCAAGGGATGTGCAGGGCCTGGCCCGCAGGGCTGGAGCGACAGCGCAACCCGGAGCAGCCCGGCCCGGTGCAATGGGAACTGCACAATGATGAATCATTAAATTCAGTAATAACAAAAAGTATATCACACCCGCAGGTGCAGAGGGATGCGCCCAATGGTGGAATACCATGTACCCGGCATTCAGCTATCATACCAAAATATTCCTGATTCGCTCAATATTTATGAGTTGACATTTTACAAGCAATATCATACCTGAAAATAGACATAAATATATACATTGATCATAAAAGCAGGTTTTGCCGGAACAGGCCTGTTATAAGCATGCAACCAACTATAAATAACTTTATAGTAGTGATATTTTTTAGGAGGATACCCAAATGAGTATTGCCAGTTCTTTTGGTATACCAGCTGAAGAGGTTACCCGCGAATTTTATTTTAACGTGGGCGGCCCTCATGGTTTTATGAGATGGGGAGTCTACATTTTCATGTTCATTGCGGTTTTTTATCTTCTTTTTACTGTTATTAAAAAAGTAAAAGTATGGAGACAGGGACAGCCGCAATTAAGGACAGATTTCCCTGAAAAGAGGATTATAGCGGTAATTAAGTATGCTTTTCTCCAGATGAAAGTGCTCAGGGAGAAATATGCAGGTTTATTTCATGGCGCGCTTTTCTTCGGATTTGTCGGACTATTCATTGTAACAATGATAATTGTTGTCCAGGAGGACTTCACAGGTCTTTTCCTGCATTATCACTTTATCCACGGTGATTTCTATATCATCTGGTCTCTCTTTGGTGACCTCTTCGGATTAGTGGTACTTATCGGCCTCTGTATGGCGATCTACAGAAGGTATGTACTGAAGCCCACAAGGCTCGATACAAAAGCGATAGACACATTTGCACTTGTATTGATTACACTGATCATCGTGACAGGTTTCATCAACGAAGCAATGAGGATTGCATACACAGCATTCCCCGAATTTGAAACAATTTCTTCACCTGTAGGCTATGTGCTTGCACTGCCTTTCGGTCTTATGAGTGATGGAGTGCTTGAAGTTGGTCACAAGATCAACTGGTGGG
Organism: Spirochaetota bacterium; assembly: GCA_035403465.1. Lineage (GTDB taxonomy): Bacteria > Spirochaetota > UBA4802 > UBA4802 > UBA5550 > JAAYBQ01. The sequence goes on from DAONFG010000004.1 coordinate 2,954, forward strand.
TGCACATGCTTGCGGCATTCAGCTTCATAGGGCTTGTTGCTTCTGACAAGATCGGGCACATCGTTGTTTCTTTCCTTAATATTTATTACATGAACCTTGACAACGAATCAGCAAAAACAAAATATGCGGTTCCTGTAATCGATCCTAAAGTATTTGAAGTTGCAGAAAGCTTCGGCGTAAGCAAGGTTGAAGAATTCACATGGAAGCAGCTCATGGACGGCGACGCCTGTACACGCTGCGGCCGCTGCCAGGATAACTGCCCGGCTTACCTTACAGAGAAACCCCTTTCACCTAAGAAGATGATAAACGACGTGAAAGACAACATGGACGAGCGTATCCCGCAGCTCATGCTTGCAGAAGACAAGGCAGCCCTTGAGACCAAGCCTCTCATAGGTGATGATTCTGAAGGTTCAGGATCTGTTCAGCCCGAGGAATTCTGGTCATGTACAAACTGCGCGGCATGTATGGAAGCTTGCCCGGTTAACATTGAACACGTTCCCAAAATGATCGACATGAGGAGATACAAGGTCCTCATGGAAGGCGACATGGCGCCCGAGCTCCAGACAACCTTCATGAACATGGAAACAAACTTTAACCCTTACGGTTTCGCGTTTGCTGAAAGGGGTGCATGGCTCCCTGCAGACCTCGGCGTAAAAACCATTGCTGAGGATCCGGAAGTTGATTATGTATACTTTGTAGGATGCGCAGCTTCTTACGACAAGAGAAGCCAGAAGGTTGCAATAGCTCTTCTTAACATAATGAAGAAAGCCGGACTTAAAGTCGGTATACTCGGTGCTGAAGAAGCATGCTGCGGTGACGCCGCAATGAGGGGTGGTAATGAATACCTCTTCCATTCACTTGCTACACAGAACCTTGAGACCTTCAAGTCTTATGGTATCAAGAAGATCATAACAACATGTCCTCACGGCTACAACATGCTGAAGAAGGAATACGCCAAGTTTGCAGCGGTCGGTACTGGTTCAGACGGCAATCCTCTTGAAGCTAAATTTGAAGTTTTCCACCATACTGAAGTGATAGATGAACTTATCAAGAGCGGAAAGATCAAACTTAAAGAAGCCCTTAACGAAAAGATCACATATCACGATTCATGCTTCCTCGGAAGGTACAACGAGATATACGCACAGCCAAGGGATGTAATCAAGGCTATCCCGGGTACTGATTTTGTTGAGATGAGCCGTAACCACAGAACAAGTTTCTGCTGCGGTGCAGGTGGAGCGAGGATGTTTATTGAAGAGCATCTTGGAACAAGGATCAACCAGTTCAGAACAAAAGATGCACAGTCCAGCGGTGCGACAAAGATATGTACAGCATGTCCTTTCTGTCTCACCATGCTTTCTGACGGTGCTTCTGAACTTGATATACAGAACCTCACAACTTTTGACATTGCAGAATATGTTTACAATTCAATGGAAAAATAAGTAAGGTTAACATCGGGCAAGGGGCTGAAGCCCCTTGTTCAACAAAAAGGGCTGCCCTTGCGGGCGGCCTTTTTTGTTGAACCATGATTCTAGATTGTTGATTCTATATACAAATACAACTATTAAATAATAGCATTTATTTTGTATTTAAACTAATAAAAGAGCTTGACTCATTCGGGCTTTTTGTTCCAAATTATCATAATATACTCTACATCCTATCCGGGAGAAAGATAAATTAATGTTCGGAGTTGATAATGAAAATTGAAATTAACATTGATGATAAGCTTATTACACGCGTAAAGGATTTATTCACAAAACGAAACATCATCACTTTTCTCACAATGTGCTTTGTTATGAGCATTGTGATCACAAAGGCTGCAGACTTTGGACTGCATGTATTCGAACCTGATACTGTGATTTCTTCAACTGAAGTGAATGAAAATTTCGCAAATCTTTTCAAACAGATCAATGCCAATACGCCTGCAGGTACGGTTGTTGCATACGCAGGATCAGTGATACCGGAAGGCTGGCTGGAGTGCAACGGTGCAGCAGTGAGCAGGACTGAATACAGCGAGCTCTTTACGGCTCTTGGAACTTCATGGGGAGTTGGTGACGGCGACAGTACATTCAACCTGCCTGATCTTCGCGGAAGGTTTCTGCGTGGTGTTGACGGTGATGCAGGTAATGATTCTGACAATGCTGCAAGAACTGCCTTAAATGGCGGGAGTGCAGGGAATGTTGTAGGAAGCTACCAGGAGGATGCTATAAGGAATATTACCGGTAAGTTTGATGGTAATGTTGATGATAGTGCAACTTTCAAATCGGGTGCATTTTATCAGACCTCTGCATATTATGGCTTAGGTGCAAATGGAAATGGGGATACTTACAGCGGTTATATTTATTTTGATGCATCGAAAGTGGTGCCAACAGGTTCTGATAATCGCCCCAAAAACGCCTATGTTTTTTATATCATAAAAGCTGATTAAATCAGGCGGCCATATATGAAAAAATATATTATATGTTCTATGATTGCTGCAACACTAATGTTTATTACCGGTTGCGGGTCCGGTGGTACGGGAAGTGATAATCCCAAATCCGTAAAATGGGATAACGCTAAGTGGGACAATGCTAAATGGCAATAAGATCGATAGTTATTTAGATAGATTACTTTATTCAAAAAAGGCTGCCGGAAGGCAGCCTTTTTGTTGATATGTGTTTAAAAGTGAGTGAGAAAATCCTGCTGATCCTGACCGTCCCTTTTTGAAATGCTGGAAAGATTTCGTTAAACTAGAACCTTCCCCCTGCAAACAGTTCTATGTCAACATTCATAACTTCGTCTATACCTATACCCATGCTGGAGTTGTGCAGGTTATTGGTGCCGATCATATATTTATAATTAAGACCGCACAGGAAACTGTCTCCGTTGAATCCCACGGTTGCCCAGCCGGGGTAACCGGTTCCTAATAATGTCCAGCCGTGTGCTGTTTTGATCTGGTTGTTTAATTTCCATCTCTGGTATGAATAACTCGGGGCAATCGCAAGACTAATCGATGCATAAAATTTTTTAAAGAAAACCAGTGTATATGCCCCGCCGAAAAAAGCACTCAGGGAATGAAAGTCACCACCCCTGAACCTGTCTGCTTCAGGACTGTAATCCGCCTCAGTACCGGCCGGCAGAAGGCTGTTGTCGAACCTGAGTCCAAGGTAATTATACTGGGTGCCGATGAACCATGTTCCACCGCTTTTTTCCTGTCGTTCCTGCTGTGTGTTTGCTGCGAGGTATGAAAAATCTTCAGAGAACTTATATACTAGGCTAATGCCTGCATCGTTAGAGGATATATCTCTCCTTACCGGGTAGTCATCGCTGGAGGACCAGGAGGGGTATATACCGGATGGATTTGACATGTAAAAACCTTTTATACGCTGGTAGTAGGCTTTGGCCATGAGATTATTGTGAAAATAGGATATGTTACTGTTTTAATAATCGGTTTTGCCGTTTTCATCTTCGAAGGAATTGAAAAAAGTACCACTTGTAAACCTGAAATTAAAATCCCTGAAAGATATATCAATACCGAAAGCACCGACTGTGTTTGCAGTGTATTCAAAGTATTCTGAATCATATGCTGTTTTATCAATTTGTATGCGCAATCCTCTTATGGGGGCGACAAGGAGTGCCTTTACTGTTATTGAATCTTCAAAAGTTTTTACAGCTTTTATATCTTCCTGTTCAGCAGCTGCAGAAGCAGAGTAAAGAATGAATATAATCATGAGTGAAGAAAGTAAAGATGAGAATATTTTATGTATCATCTGCATGTTCCATAGGTTTGTATTAACTCCTATATGTGTAGTTTGTAAATGCGTGGCTGTCAACAAAATAACACTTTATTGAGAATTATCGGCTTCTTGCCGGAAAATTTGTATATTTCACGGATTGTATGGACAGTTGTCTTTCCAATGGGTAGTATTAATACATGAAGCTGATACACAGAACATTTAACGGCATCAAGGATCCACTGATTATCTCTGACCTTTTTTCAGAGACAATCGGAGGCGGCTCAAACACAGTATGTGCCCTGGGCAACAGCCGGCTTACCGCAGGGATAAGTCCCTGGGCGGAGATTGTCTACTTCAGGTGGCCTGACCTTTCAAAATATGACCATTTGAGGTATGTTTCAAAGAACTATCACATTCTTCATGGGCTGGTGAACGTTAAGAATATGCGTTACGGTATTGATGCGCCATGCACAGACTGGCGTAAATACGGCAGGCCGTATGAAAAATATAAAGGACTGGGTGCCTGTGGAGGTCTCTATTCAGCGCAAGGGGGAATGACCTGGCAGGACCAGCCGTACTGGAAAAGCAGCCGCAGGTATTTGCCAGAATGGTCACATATGCTGGAAACAAGGCTGGTCACTGATGAAAAGAGCGGCAAGGGGCGTGCAGAAATGGTAATCAGCCAGTGGGTCATGCCGGGGACTGACATACTGGTCCAGCATTACAGCATTGATGCAGCAGGGTATGATGCATTTTTTTACCACGCTGTTTTTGCACCATGGATGACCAATCCTGCGGGCTTTCACAATCCCGATTCAAGAAAGGCCGGATTTGGCGCTGTGTATTGTGTGGAAGATGAAATTATGCTCTGGATGTATCCGGGTGATACTGACCGCAGACGATTTGCAGACGGTTTCAGCCGTATCATGAATATACATGATGCGCAGGGGCTCTGCAGGGGTAAAGGGATCTTTATAGCAATGGCATGCTCTGAGCCGGTTTCGGAGTTTCAGGCAGGTGCGGACAGAGTTGGAAGGTTCAGTCTGAAAAAATTCCCGGCAGCAGGCAGGGCCGACGCGGAGGATTGCTGTCTTGAGAACAACATGCGGCAGCGCGGACCGGTTGACGGAGCTATAAAGATTCCATTATCAGGGGGGAGTGGCGAGGTTACAGTTTTTGTTGCAGTTGCAGAGAGCCCTGAAAAGTCTGCAGCGCTTGTTAAGGATGCAAAGCTTAAGGGGCATGCATGGTTGAAAAAACAAGCCCTGCCTGAATGGGAGCGTGTTAAATCCGGCGTGTATATTCCACAGGGAATTGATAGTGCGTATGTAAACGCGGCGCAGAGGTCAATTACCAACCTGCTGCTGGGCCAGGATAAACAGACAGGGGCAATAGCGGCATCACCTGTGCGTCAGCCGCGTTACTGCTGCGACTGGCCCCGTGACGGCGCTTTTTTTGACCTTGCACTCGATTTTGCAGGCATGCGCGAGTCTGTTGACAGACACCTCCTGTTTTATAAAAACACACAGAGAAAAGAAAGAACGGCTTTTACCATTGCAAAACTCCTAAGTCTCCAGCCCCCGTTTTACAGTCCAAGGGGACACTGGTATTCCAACATGAACTGTGACGGTTCGCCGGGTTCTCTAAAGATAATTCCCTTTGAGATTGACGAGACTTCACTGCTGGTCTGGGACATCTGGCGTCACAGAAAATATATCCCGCCTGAACAGGCTGATGAATACCGTGCGCAGTTTTCCGGGACACTGCTGCTTGCCATGAATGCGATTCTTCCCTTTGTTGACCGTAAAAGGGGATGGCTTACTAAAGCATTTGAAGATGATGACTATAAATTGAAAGCAACTTTTCACGGTGCAAGTGCAGTACTGACTGCGCTTGCCTGCGGTGCAGACCTTGCAGAAAAATGGGGGATTGATTCTTCTCTCAGGGAAAACTGCCTGTCAGCAGCGGCCGCTCTGAAAAAGGGGATGCTGAAAAGGGTGAATGATCCGGAGGCGCTTGAACAGACCGGGTGGCGCGGTATCCAGTGGAGTCTTTTCCCGTCTCCGTTGTTCAGCGGAAGCGGTGCGGGTCAGTGCCTGCCGCTGCTGAAAAGACTTGCGTATGATATGCGCAGAAAAGCCTTAAGTAAATGCGGTGGCGTGGGATACCTGGGTGAACAGCTCTTTACCTTTGCGGCCAGCACCCCGGGCATAAAAGAATATAATGAATTGAAAGAAGATATCCTGCGTGTACTGGTAAGCGATGTCCCTGTCGAAGGGACCGGATCCTATGGCGAGGTAGGGCTATGGATTGAGAGTGAAGGCAAAAAAATTATCCAGAACAGGACAAGTATCCCGCATCTCTGGAGCGGGGCCACTGTATATCTTGCAATACTTGCGGTACGGGAACCCTATCTGTTCCAGCAGCTGCGTCCGCCGCTGCCGTTATAACAGTGATCCGGAGTGATGCGCGTATGGTAAAGGGAAATCTTCTTGTAGGTCAGTCCGGCGGACCCACTGCTGTCATTAATGCAAGCCTTTACGGCGTTGTGAGCCGTGCCATGAACATCGGGAGTTTCGGCCGGGTGCTGGGGATGCGCTACGGTATAGCAGGTTTTATGAACGATGAAATACTGGATTTCAGCAGATGCAGTGCCCGTACACTTGATCTGCTTCAGTACACTCCGGGATCGGCGCTCGGTTCATCCCGCTACAAGCTTAAGGATGAAGACCTCCCTGTTCTACTCCGGCTTCTGGAACAGCACGAAATCCGCGCCCTGCTGATGATCGGAGGGAACGATACCATGGATACGGTCAACCGCATTGAAAGATACTGCAGGGAATCAGGTTATGATCTGCGGGGAATAGGTATACCAAAAACTGTGGACAACGACCTTTTCGGGACAGACCATACCCCGGGATATCCCTCTGCGGCAAGATATAACATTATCTCTGTCCGGCAGGGAGGACGTCTTGCCTCCAGCATGCAGAGGGTCGACCGGTTTACAATCATGCAGACCGTGGGACGCGACGCAGGGTGGCTTGCTGCTTCAACGGCACTTGCAAAAAAAGTGAAGGGGGATGCGCCGCACTTCATATATATTCCCGAACGTCCGCTGTCAAGGGAGCAGGTTCTGGGTGATGTGGAATCTGCAATAAGTGATTACGGCTGGTGCCATATCGTAGCAGGTGAAGGAGTGCGCTGGTGTGATGGGACACCGGTTTCGGCGGGGAGCGGCAGGGACGATTTTTCCAACATTGAATTCGGCGCTGCCGGAGGTGCAAGCGCCGCTCTGAATCTCCATTCCCTCATCAGCAGGGAAACGGGATACAGGGGCGAATTCCAGATACCTGAATCACTTGCGATGTGCGCGGCAGACAGGGCCAGCCCGGTTGACCGTGCCGAAGCACTGGCATGCGGTGTATCCGGGGTTGACCTGCTGCTTGGTGATAACAGCGGTTTAATGGTTGCGATCAGGCGGCTGTCGTCTGATCCGTATGAGGTTGAATATACGACCGTAGCACTTCACGAGGTTGCTGTACGGGCAAGGCCCATGCCTGATGAGTTTATAAGCAGCACCGGGTCCTATGTATCGGAAGAGTTTATAAAGTACCTGGCGCCGTTAACAGGCAGCTTTGATGAAATGGGTGTTTTATAGGGATCAGGGAGGTTTAGTGCATGAATGTAACCGATAGCAGGTATAAAAATTCTGTACTTGTACAGGAGATGCTGCAGACACCGCAGATTATAAGAGGGCTTGATCCTGGTAAAATCCAGTCTTTCAGTGTCAACAAACAGAAAGTCCTCCTGGCCGGGGAAGGGTCATCGCGTATATTTCCCGCCAAGAATACCATCTGCAATTCACTCGTACCGGGATATAGCCAAAGAATCATCACCGAGAACTGCATGCAGGCAGCGGAATATGACCTGTCGGACTATTCAGTCTTTGTCGCATCAAATTCAGGCCGGACATCGGAAGTCATTCACCTGATCCGCTCTCTCCGGGAAAAGGGGCACAGTGATATTACCGCTGTTACCGGTACCCGGGGTACACCGGTTGCTCTTGAATCCTCGGCAGCCTATATTCTTACCTGCGGCGCTGAACAGGCTGTCTCTGCAAACAAGTCAGTCATGGAACAGGCGCTCTTTTATGATATCCTGTTCAGGCATATAAACGGTGAGCCGCCGCTTGACCTTGAACTACTTGCCGATGCCATGCACCAGGTGCTCACCATGGATATTCCGCAGGAGATAGTAGCAATGACTGCTGCTGCACCGGTACTATATTTTTCAGGAAGGAACAACGGCGTGGCAGAGGAACTTGCACTGAAAACCAACGAGATAGTGCGGAAAAAATCCGACTACCTTGAAGGGACCTATGCTGTCCACGGCGTGGAAGAGGTCATGAATAAAGGCGAGGTAGTCATACTTTTTGATCCATTTGAATCGCAGGAAGAAAAAATAAGGAGTGTCATCGTTGAGGGTGCGGGTCTTTCGGTAATAGCCGTCTCAGAAAGAGAAACAGTATTTCCTACGATCCGTATTCCACACATTTACGGATGCGCGCCGTATCTGCAGCTGGCCATCGGCTGGAACCTGCTTGTCGAGGCAGGTATTGCGTCGGGCATAAACCCTGACTGCCCTGTACGCGCAAGAAAGATCGGTAATGAATTTACCGGGTTAACCAATCATGAGCCTGAATTAAAAAATTCTTAGAGGGATAATTATGGATAACATGAATATTTTAATAAGCTTTTATATAATTCTGTTTTCGCATGGTGGCAGTGGGATATAGCTTCCAACCGGGTCATATTTAATAATCTCAAAGTAACCATGCTCGGTTATGATCCCGCTGATTTTGAGAATAAAGGTTACCAGGCATTTACTGATTTGCTGCACCCTGATGATCACAAGAAAGCCATGGATGCAATGCAGCGGGTATTAAGAAACGAGACAGGGCTGTACCAGGTTGATTACAGGATCAGGGGCAGGAATTCAGTTTATCACTGGTACATGGACCGGGGTACAGTAATTTAATTTAAGCCGGACGACACACCTGCTGTTTTGCGCGGTATAGTAATTGACCTTGGCAAAGAAGCTGAAAGCGGCACATCTATCGATGCGATAATTGAACTGATTGAAAAGTCTGCATCAGTCAAAAGGGAGTATATGTTTACACTCTGCTCAAACTGCGGAAAAGCAAAGGTGGATAAACACAAATGGATTTCATTAACAGATAGTTTTAAATCAAACCTGCCGAGTAAAATTTCGCACAGTATATGTCCTGATTGTCTGAACAGGTTATACCCGGATTTAGCAGAACAGATTCTTTCGAAGATCAAAGATGTGTGAATTTTTTTTACAGCAATACGTAGTGTTCTTTAAAAGAGTTTTGAAGGCTGAATAATTTTCCATAAGCAATTTTTGAATACCAGGGGATAAAAATAATTCATAACTTATTAACCTGATTATGTCGATATTATAAAAAGATAGTAATATACCCGGTAGAGATATGAAAAGATTAAAAATATACGCAGCCCTGACTGCAGCAGCGATTTTACTGTCAATGCCGACTTTAAGCCAGGACAAAATGCCCGGCAAAGGCAAACAGCGCAAAGGTGATATCAATTCATTCAGCGTATACCTGAAAATGGAGAAGCTGAAATTCTACAGCAGTGAGGATGTAATTCTTCATGTTGTGATAAAAAACATCACCGATGAAGTCGCATCCTTCTACGTGTTTGATCCACCTGGGCGTGAAGACCTGTTCAACAGGGACCGCGGCGACACGGCTGATTATAATACCTTTAAACCGGTCATGTATGACATGAACGGCAGGAGTGCTGAACTCATCGTTCCATATATCGTGTCGGGCAGGGACGCGAAAGAGACACTCTCGTGGATGACAAGGCGTGAGGTTAGACTGGGACCCGGTGAAAGCTTTACACGTACCCTGAACCTGGGGAGAATGTACAGGCTGCAGAGCGATACTGATTACAGGATAAAACTGCATTTTTTTCCGTTCATAGGTGATCCTGATGAGGATAAGATATCAGTCAGCGATAACGAGCTGAAGGTCAGGATTTCAAGAGACAGGGAATACCAGCCGTATAAATCGGCTGATGTAAAAGGGGTGCGGCTTGTGCCTTCGGAGGTGGTTATTCTTCTGATGAATGCAGAGAAGGATGGATACTGGGACAGGGCGATCAAGTTCATCGATATAGAGAAATTTATACATTCGTACCCGGATTTTTCCAGGAAGTACGATCTGGCAGATGCCTCAGATAAAAAAATCATTGAAAAAGATTTTATCCGTTACTTTATTTCAAAAAGAAGCGATTATCTGATTGATTTTAAGGTGGTCAGCGAAGAAGTTGAACCATCGGGGCTTGTTTCATACGTTTCGGTTGTTGCGTCGCGCAACAGCCTGGTCAAACCTGACAGGTACAGGTACGTATACAGACTTGAAAAGAACAGCATTGATGATTATATATGGATGGTCGCAGGACTTGAAGCTACCGTTGTAAGGGAAGTTAAAAAATGACAGAGATATTATCGCAGGATGAAATTGATGCCCTGTTGACCGCTATCTCCACCGGCGAGGTGGACACGGCGGACTATACGGCGGTCAAGGAACAGAAAAAGGTTAAGATCTATGACTTCAGGAGACCTGACAAGTTCTCCAAGGACCATATCCGCACACTGCAGATGATGCATGAAACATTCGCGCGTCTTACAACAACAGCGCTCTCGGCCCAGCTCCGCGCACTTGTGGGCGTACACGTTGCTTCCGTTGACCAGCTTACTTACGAGGAATTTATACGCTCAATCCCGAACCCTACTACCCTTGCTGTCATAAACATGGACCCGCTCAAGGGTTCGGCTGTACTTGAAATTGACCCTTCAATAACCTTTACAATCATAGACAAGCTCTTCGGGGGACTCGGCGAGGCCACAAAAATAAGCCGCGAACTCACTGACATCGAACTTTCGGTAATGGAGGGTATCATAGTCCGGATACTCGGCAACCTGCGTGAGGCATGGTCCAACGTAATCGACCTACGGCCAAGGCTCGGAAACATTGAAACAAACCCGCAGTTCGCGCAGATAGTTCCGCCGAACGACATGGTTGTACTTATAACACTCGAGACAAAAGTCGGCGAGGTCGAGGGCATGACCAACCTCTGTATCCCGTATATCTCGATCGAGCCGATTATCACAAAGCTTTCCGCGCAGTACATGTATTCAAGTATCAGGAAGGGCGTAACAGACGAGAACCTCAGCATTATCCAGGGACGACTTGACCATGTTGCGCTGCCTGTAATTGCGGAGATCGGAAGCGTGAACATCACGGTGCAGGAGGTCCTGGGGCTGCGCAGGGGCGACGTAATCAAACTGCCCGAGACCAAGCTGGGAGATGATATGGTGCTCTCGATCGGCGGCAGAAAAAAATACAAATGCACACCCGGTCTTGTGTCGAACAGGCTTGCAGTCAAGATCGGTGAAAGGATCGACGAGGTGCCGGATGAACTCCTTACCTCAAGCAGAAACGAGGATGACCTGTGATGGACATAAAAAAAACCGCTTAGCGGTTTTTTTTATGTCCATCTGAATTATCGCGATATCCTGTTCAGGTAAGGCATCGGGTCAACATACTCTGTGCCGATCCTGATCTGGTAGAGGCATATATATTCCGTAGTTTTGCCTGTTCTGCCCACAAACGCTATCACTTCACCTTTTGATATTTTCTGTCCCGGTTCAACAGAGACCCTCTGGCAGTGGCTGTACGAAGTAACGAAGCCGTATTTATGCTGCACTGAAACTGTAAGTCCCAGGACCGGGTCCCATACTATGTCCTTTATGTTTCCGGGTGCGGTTGCGCGTACCTCTGCACCGGGGAAAGCCTCGATGTCGATCCCGTAATGGAATTCAGTTTCAAAGGTGTATGGCGAATTTCTGTATCCGAACCTTGAAACGACAAATCCGTCAACAGGCCAGATAGAAGGCGTATTTTCGATGAGTTTCTTTTTGTAATTCAGGAAATTTTTAATCTTCCCTATAATCTGCTTTGTTGTTTCAAGTTCCTGCCTGACCTCCTGGATGCTGAGGAGTTCATCAGGGGGAATACCCGGATCATTTTCGATATTAACGGGATTGGGATTGGGATTCGGTTCCCCTCCTTTTGCCCAGAGCGAATCAATGTTGCTGTCAGGGGTAAGGTCATACAGGTATGTTATTTCAGGTTTGAATTTCTGAAAGATATCGTAAAGCTTGGCAATTTCTTCTTTATAGATTTTTACCTGTATTTCAGAATCCTCCCCGGATTTTTTAAGGATAGAAACCTCTTTTACAGTGGAGGAGTGGTTGATGATAAGGATTGAAGTGATGGCAACTATTGTTACAACGATTCCAACAATTGTGGATATTGTAAATATGGATATATGGAAATTAACAATCTTCTTTTCAGAATGGGGTATAAACATCACAGTGATGCGTTCATTCCCCTTTTTTTTGAATTTTGTCCAGAATATGCGGATTTTTGTAAAAGTTGTGTCAAAATGATCTATGAAGAACTGGCGTGTGTTCTTCTGCAGATCTTGTAGATTGGATTCTTTAAATGGATTTATCGCCATAATATGGTCAACTTCCCGAATTATTCTCTTTATGATATAAAAAATTGATATGGATGAATATTAATCTAGTTAATATATCGGCAGGAAATTGTCAAGATTATAATCAATTTCATGGAATTGTACTATTCCATGAAATTGTCTGCTTTATCAGGGAGTCATTATCTGATCTTTGATACTTTTAGCGGTTTCAGGGCCTTTTAGTTCCTCAAGAAGTGCCAGGGCGAATTGAATAGCGCAACCCGCACCCTTTGCGGTTATGATATGACCATCTTTTACCACCGGGCTCCCGGTATGTAATCCGCCACGGTCTGTTATTTCATTTTCATAGCCGGGGTAACATGTGAATCTTATTCCCTTCATTATGCCGGCTTCGGCAAGCACTGAAGGTGCAGCACAGATTGCAGCCGTGAGCCCGTTGCTGCTGCTTATCACCCGGATTAGATCAATAATCCGCTGGTCATTTTTAAGATTTTGAGTCCCCTGGGCGCCGCCGGGAAGGATTATACCGCTGAACCTGACAGGGTGGCCAAGTACGGTATCTGCAGTCACAGGGATTTTGTGTGATCCCGTGACCGGGTTTTTCCCCAGCGAAGCTGTTACGATCTCAACACCGCCCCTTCGCAGCAGATCGATAATTGCGATTGCTTCAATCTCCTCGAAACCTTCAGCAAGTGGTACTAGTAACGGCATAGTGAGCCTCCAAATAATTGTGATAGTATCTCATTCTTAAGTGAAATACCTGATTCATGATTATCGATCAAATTAGTCATTCCTGTGAAGACGGGCGACCTTCGGAAGAGCCCTGGCTAATCCATTAATATTATCATGCTGAAATGGATCCCTGTATTCGCGAGGATGACATAGACTGTTAAAGTTTAAGCGCTGCGCCCGAATCTTTGACCTGGGCAAGCTTTGCCTTGAGTTCATTTTCAAGTCTGGTGATTTCAACCTCAGCCTGTGCCCTGCGGGTCTTACCCTCGGCCTGGATCTTCAGTGTCTCATCAATTGTAGAGATCAGGCTTTCGTGTACTTTTTTCAGTGTATCAATTTCCACGATTCCCTTTTCGGATTCTCTTGCTACGTCCAGGCTGCTTGTTTTAAGCAGGTCGGCATTTTTCTGGAGCAGGTCGTTAGTGGTCTCTGTGACCTCTTTCTGAAGTTCAATTGCCTTTTTCTGGCGGAAGAGGCTGATTGCAATAACAACCTGGTTTTTCCACAGGGGGATGGTGTTTAGTATTGAGCTCTGAATCTTTTCAACAAGCAGCTGGTCATTGTTCTGGATAAGGCGAACCTGGGGTAGCGACTGGATTGAAATCATGCGGCTCAGTTTCAGGTCGTGGACTTTTTTCTCGAACCTGTTTATCATCTGCGAAAGGTCCTGGACCTTCTGTGCGTCAAGAGTATCGCCTGAGGCTGCTGCCGCGGCTTTTAGTTCGGGCAGGGTCTTTTCGGTCAGCTCTTTAAGTTTTATCTCGCCGGCCAGTATGTAGAGCTCAAGTTCCTTCATGTAATCCTTGTTCTTGTCGTAGAGCGCGTCAAGAAGCGTGATATCTTTTAGAAGCTGCATCCGGGCCTTGTTCATCTCGTCGATGATCTCTTCCATGTGGTGCTCAATCGACTGGTACTGGGCGACAAACTTTTTGGCGCTGTTGACCAGGTTGCCGATAAGGGGGATCTTGGACATGAAGCTTTCACCTGAAAGGGAATCCACATCGAGCTTTTTCACTGTGAGCATCAGGTCGGTAAGTGTCCCGCCGACTTCTCCCGCGTCCTTGGCCTTGACCTGTTCAAGTATGCTGTCGGCAAAGTTGGATATATTGCTCTGTGCGCCTACACCGTACTGTATGATGCCCTGTGAGTCATTAATGTCGATCTGCGCTGCAATTTCATCGACCTTTTTTTTCTGTTCCGGTGTAAGGTCTTTGAGAGAAACCTCTTTTTTAATCTCCTGTGCCTGAACTGCTGCTTCCATTGCGGCCCCCTGTTGTTTTAGTATTTAATTTCTGCTAATCCTGTTTTACTATATATTTCGATTGAATTAGAATACATACCGTCACTGCGAGGCATGAAGGCAATCAATATAGAAACATCGCTTC